>CAZPMU010000004.1:0-149227 GCA_964587795.1 uncultured Dehalococcoidia bacterium
CTCATTCCGGGATTCTCACTTCCCCGCGCTCCAGCAAGCCTCACGACTCACCTTCATCGCCCGAGGAACGCTCCCCTACCACGCCCAGGAATCAACCAATAACTCCACTAGGGGCTTCCTCTAGCTGAACTCCGCCAGTCGCATCCCACCCAGGGAACACGCCTATGGGCGGCAACCATTGGTCGCGCATAGTATAGTTATTGAACCTGAACATCCACGGCTTCGGCGGCAGGCTTAAGCCCCGTTACATTTTCGGCGCAGGACCCCTCGACCAGTGAGCTATTACGCACTCTTTAAAGGAATGGCTGCTTCTAAGCCAACCTCCTGGTTGTTTTGGGAACCCCACCTCCTTTCCCACTTAGCCTGCGCTTGGGGGCCTTAGCCGGTGGTCTGGGCTGTTTCCCTTTTGACAATCGCACTTATCTGTGACTGTCTCACTCCCGGGCATCGGCAGAACGGCATTGGTGGTTTGATTGAGTTTGGTAAGCTCACGCCCCCTAGCCCATTCAGTGCCCTACCTCCGTCCTCCTAATTCCCGAGGCTGCACCTAAATGCATTTCGGGGAGAACTAGCTATTTCCGAGTTCGATTGGCATTTCACCTCTACCCACAGCTCATCCCAAGCTTTTGTACTAGCCACGAGTTCGATCCTTCAGTCCGCGTTAACGAACCTTCAATCTGGCCATGGGTAGCTCACCCGGTTTCGAGTCTACTACATGGAACTGCACGCCCTATTCAGACTCGCTTTCGCTACGGCTCCGGAACTCCAGTTCCTTAACCTTGCTCCATACAGTAAGTCCCCGGATCATTCTTCAATAGGCACGCCGTCACCCCGAACTGAATCGAGGCTGCGACCTTCTGTAGGCTTACGGTTTCAGGTCTATTTCACTCCCCGCTAGGGGTTCTTTTCACCTTTCCCTCACGGTACTGGTGCGCTATCGGTGACCAAGGGTATTTAGCCTTGGAGGGTGGTCCCCCCAACTTCCCACAAGGTTTCCCGTGCCCCGTGGTACTCAGGTTAACACCGGAAGTCTCATTCCTTTCGCCTACGGGGCTATCACCCTCTATGACGGCCCTTCCCAGGAGCCTTCGGCTAGAAACAAGATTGGTAACTTCCTCGAGTCTGGTGAGGCGACTCTAGGTATTTCCTATGACCCCGGTATGACATAGGCCCTCACGCCGTTCGGTCATACCGGTTTAGGCTATTCCCCGTTCGTTCGCCACTACTTAGGGAATCTCGGTTGATTTCTTTTCCTCAGGGTACTTAGATGTTTCAGTTCCCCCGCTTACCCTCCCGCAATTGCGGGATGAACCGGCTCAACACCGGAACAGGTTACCCCATTCGGGAATCCCCGACTATGCCTGTTAGACGGCTCATCGAGGCTTATCGCAGCCTTACCACGCCCTTCATCGGCCCTTGGTCCCAAGGCATCCACCGTAAGCCCTTAATAATTTGACCCACGCTAAGAACTCCAAACTTTTTACAGTTTGAGTTTTCAGGACAATTTTTCAAGGTTCCTTATTCGGTTTTTAAGGTGCAAAGAAAAGGGCGGTTGGGTTACCCCAAACCGCCGTTCGGGTTCTCCCAACTCTCGTTATGCTTTCAGGTAGTTTTCATACCTTCCCGCGTTCACCGCCTTTTCTGTAAGCAAGGATTATAGAGAGGGTTTCTGGGGGCGTCAAGGGGTGAAGGGGGGAATTTGCAGAATTGGGTCAAGGATTCGCAGAATCAGGCCCCTGCTGTTCCAGCAGAACGTATACATAGTACCTGGTGTAGCTGCCGGGCAGCCCTTTTTCCAGGGGACTGTAGTTCCACGTGGTGAATTGTCCCTTCCAGCCAAGGGCTGCCAGGCTCCTTTCAACGGCCTCGGTGAAGTTCCGGGAGGAGGAGCTGTAGATAACTACCATCTCGCTCCAGCCTTCCCACCTGCGTTCGCTCCAGGTACGCATGGGGTCAGTGGTCATGCCTATCTTCATACAGCGGCTGCCTTCGTGATGCTGCCCCAGGCTGCGGTGCAGTCTTGCAAAGAGGGCATCGCCGGGGCGGCCGCTGAACTCCCGCCATCGAATCAGCATGGCCAAATACCTACTTGCCCATGAAGCGGGGTGGACGCTTTTCCAGGAAGGCCTGCACAGCTTCCCGGTGGTCTTCGGTGGTACGGGCCTGGTCCTGGGCCACGTGGGCCAGGTCCAGGTGTTCCCGGAAGCTCTGGTCGGCTGCCCGGCGCACCAGGTACTTGATGAGGGACTGGGAACGGGTGGCTCCCTGGGCAATGCGGTGGGCAAGTTCCAGGGCCGATTCCATCAGGTCGTCGTCGGATAGCAGGCGGCTGACCAGGCCCAGGCGGAGAGCTTCCGCTCCGTCAACCCGGTCGCCGGTGTACTGGAGCAGCAGGGTGTTGCTGACGCCGATGAGTCGGGGCAGGTTCCAGCAGCTACCGTCGGCGGGGATGAGGCCCATGCGCACGAAGGCCTCGGAGAATATCGCCTTCTCGGAGGCCAGCCTGACATCACAGGCCAGGGCCAGGCCCATGCCGGCGCCGATGGCGTGGCCGTTGACGGCGGCGATAGTGGGCTTTTGCAGTTCCTGAAGACGAAGCACCATTTCCGGGGCGTGGGAAGACTCCGGCTCAAATTTCCGGGCGTAGCGGGCTTCCATGCTTCCCCAGGGTCTGACGGGGGCAGTATCTCCCCTCTCTTCACGGGCCTGGATACTGCTGCTGAAACCGCGCACGTTGGCGCCGGAACAGAAGGAGGGCGGGGAGCCGGTAAGAAGCAGCACCCGCAAGTCCGGGTCGTCCTCGAAGCGGTCAAGGGCCTCAAAGAACTCCCCCGCCATGTCGGGATTGATGGCATTGCGGGTGTCAGGATCGTGCAGGGTGAGTACCAGCACACCCTCATCGTTGTTAATTTTCACAAACTCTTCAGACATTTCTACTCCATGGTTCAACGGGAATTAGTCGTGCGGGGCGTACACTCGGCCGCCCAGGGACTATTAAATACCTTATCACAGTGAGAGGAGGCCTTCAGTCCCATGGCGTCCACGCCCGGGGCGATTCCATTTTGGGTGACACCCTGTTCGCTTGATTCAACGCCAGACTTGCTTCAACACAGGGACACAAAGTACGCAGAGATGCACAGAGAAGCTCCGGGTACTCTGGTTCACGGAGCTTTCCTGCTACTCGCCACAATGGGGAGTCGCGCATTTATGGTAACGACGAGGCGGCTGGTACGGGCCGACGTGGGGTGGCTTCAATGGCAGGTGTTGGTAATTTAACGGCGTGAACTCTATAATCGGCGGCAGAAGGATGCCATCGACCCGGTTTAAGCGGCAGCAGGACCGGGCCGGAAACTTGGAGGAGCGGCCATGCAGCAAGGAACAATCGTGAATCTGCACATCGCAAGGGTTAAGGGCACGGCGTCGGATCCCGTGGAAGAGGCCACCGCGATTTCCGCCCACGGGCTGGAAGGCGACCGCAGCTGCAACGTGAGGAATGCCCGCCAGGTGCTGGTGATGGACAAGGAAACCCTGGACCATTTTGAACTGGTCCCCGGCCAGATCAAGGAGAACATTACCACCGAGGGGCTGGACCTTTCCCAGGCGAAGGCAGGGCAGGTATTCTTCGTGGGCGACGAAGTTACGATGGAAATTGTGGGGGAGTGCGAGCCCTGCGGCAAGATGGATGCCATTCGGATGGGACTGAGGGAGGAACTCAATCACCGCAGGGGGATGCTGGCGATGGTGATTAGCGGTGGGCCGATAAAGGTGGGGGACTCGATCCGTATTGAGCCTTAAGTTGGGGTCCCCAGGGCATGGTTGTCTGGATATCAGGCTGCCCGGGGTTGATGAAACATGAGCCGCTCCCTAACCGGGAGCGGCCTTTCTGTTTTCTGTTTTAGTCCGCAGGCTCGGATGTTGCCAGGCCCAGCAGCTCTTTGGACAAGTCGCGGGCTTCAGCCATGTTATTCACGAAATGAGATTCTGGGACGCGGCGGAAAACGTTAAGCGAATTGAGAGTGCTGGAGACCGGTTCCGCCAGACCCAGAACAATGCAGGTGGTGCCCTCTTCTTCCGCCGTCGAAATTACCTGTTCCATCAGCAAGGCGGCGCTGTCGTCCACGTAGGTGGTGGGAGTAAAGTCCAGGATGACAATTTCGTGGTCCCGGACGTCGGGGCCAATGGCCTGGACCAGGCGATTGGACGATGCAACCGAGAAGGCGCCTCGGAAGGAGACCAGGCCCACGCGGGCGCTGAAGGGGTCGAACTCGTCGTCGTCGCCATCCGCCGACGGAGTCACCTCCAGAAAATCCATGTCCAGCAGGGGGGCAGAAACTACGTTATCGACTTCGAGCAATTCAAGGCGTCGGGCGTGGGCAAAGCCGGCGGCGATGAGGCCGATGGCTACGGCAGTTACCAGGTCCAGGAACACGGTCAGGGCAAAGGTCAGCAGCATAACCAGCAGGTGGTCTCTTCTGACGTGGTGAATGCGGGTTACAAACTTCCAGTCAATTATGTCGTAACCGACCTTCATCAATACGGCGGCAAGGACAGCCAGGGGAATGGGCTCCACCACCCAGCCCAGGCCCATTATCAGAGCTACCAGTACCAGGGATCGCAGTACGCCGGCTACGGGAGTGCGGCCACCGGCCCGGATGCTGACGACGGTACCCAGGGTGGCGCCGGCGCCGGGAAGGCCGCCGATAAACCCGGAGGCCATGTTGCCGAGTCCCTGTCCCACCAGTTCCTTGTTGGGACGATGCCGGGTGCGGGTAATGGAGTCGGCAATCAGGGAAGTCAGCAAGCTGTCAATGGAACCAAGCAGGGCCAGGATTAGGGCAGGCTGAATTACCCGGATCAGGAAGTCGGGAGAAACAACCGGAATCTGGAAAGCCGGCAGGCCCCGGGGAATGTCGCCGATGGTGGGGGCGCCGCTGAACCAGAGGAGACCTGCTATGCTGCCTACAGTCAGGGCCACCAACGGGCCCGGGACGTACCTGGCGGGGGGA
Source organism: uncultured Dehalococcoidia bacterium (assembly GCA_964587795.1). Taxonomy (GTDB): domain Bacteria; phylum Chloroflexota; class Dehalococcoidia; order Lucifugimonadales; family UBA3495; genus Bin22. The sequence continues at coordinate 5,007 of CAZPMU010000004.1, forward strand.
CCGCGCCAGGCGAACCCGATTACAAGAGCTATGGCTGCAACTATGACCGCGTCGGTGTTGAAACTGCCCAGGAGTTCGGGCCAGGCCGAAATTACGGATACGGGCCCGCCGGGAACCGGTTCGATGCCGAGGAAGGGCAGCACCTGGATGATGATGATAATCATCCCGATGCCCGTCATAAACCCGGAAATAACGGAATAGGGAGTATAGGACACGAACCGGCCAATACGGAGCAGGCCGAGGGCGATCTGGAACAGGCCACCCAGAATTACCACGGTGAAGGCCTCCACCGGGTCGCCCTGGGTGTACTGTGTAACCACCACCGCCATGGCAACGGTCATAGGGCCCGTGGGCCCGGAGATCTGGGACGGAGTACCGCCGAAGACGGCGGCGAAGAAACCTACGGCTATGGCGCCATAGATTCCGGCCTCGGGACCCAAACCGGAAGCAACGCCGAAGGCTAACGCTACGGGAAGCGCCACGATCGTCGCCGTGACGCCTCCGAACAAGTCCCCTCTTAACTGGTTAAGGCTGTAGTTAAACCTGATGGCAGCACCTTTTCCTTGATGCTCCTGGTGGCTTGGGATGGGCCGGAATTCAGAGCAGGATTACAATTTCGTGAACGAAGTGCGTGGTTGTGACCAATGGGTCATCGCCACAGTTATGGTGGCTGCTCCGGCTATCCCGTCGTACTAACGAGTACCGGTGTCCCGAATTGGACAAGAAGGGGTTCCACCCCAAAACTGTTCCCGGATTCCGCCTTTCGCAGGATTGACGGTTAACCCCTAAGCTATCCATATAGCGGCGTGGGACCCTCAAATCAAGGCCAAGGTGGGATGGGTATTTCCCACCGGGCTGACTTTCACCGTCCAGAGCGTCCGACCACCGAACCGTCATCATGATTGTCGGGAGGAACCCGGAATCCTGGCTGGATGCAATGTTCCAAACCCTCAGGATTCTGGAGTCTTCACACCTTTCAGAATGCCGATTTAGATGCATTGATGCAGTATTCACCCTGGGATTGGACTGGCCGACTATCTAAATGTCGTTTTGTGTTGTGAGCAGATGGGGGAAATTGCAGTATTGCCTCTGCCACCCCCATCTTGACCTTTCCCCATCAAGGGGAAAGGAACCCTTTCTTATCCCCATCCTGACCTTCCCCCGTTGCCGGGGGAAGGTACCTTTTAGGGACTGCTATTGGGCGCCCACCAGGGTGGTGCGGATGGTGGCTGTGAGGTCGGTTACCTCCCCGATGTCGGACCACGTCTGCACCGTTTCGGCGACCCGGTCTTCCGGGAGGACCAGGCCGGCGTTGACTTCGAACTTGCCCTTGATGTTGTCGAAGCCCCAGGGGTTCTTAGCGCCCCCCAGGATCATGTCCCTGTCAGTTACGTGCTCAAAGGTGCGGCCATCCTTCAAGGTTATCCGCACGGGCAGGCCCTTGAAAACTTCGCCACCGCTCTCTTCCCACTTGGACATCACGCGGGTTGTAACCTTGTCCATCGCCTCGCCAATCACGGGGTCGGCAATCTTGCCGTCGCTGAAGGTGTCGATGCTCACCTCGCCGTCAACCAGGGCGGCGGCCACGTTGTACTTGGCGCTGAACTTTCCCTTGAGAGGATCATCGGGTTCGGGGTAGAGCATTACGATGGAAAGGTAGGACTGGTCCACCTCGGCGCTCTCCACGTCTTCCCAGGTGAAATTGTGCTCGCGCATCAGGCTGAAGAGGCTGTCCAGCATGGCGTGGTTGCCGCCGCAGCAGGGATACTTCTTGATGATGAGAGCGTCCTGCACCCGGAAGGGGTTACCCAGGTTTTCAGCCATCTGGTTAAGGTCGTAGATGCCTTCGCCTAGAACCGGCGTGGTGAAGCCCAGGGGGTGCTCGAAAATCTGGTGGCCGGCGGTGAAGCCACGCTGGGCGAACTGGACGGCCATCACGGCGTCGCGGCAGGTAAGGCCAGCGTGCAGGGGCTTGACCATGGTGCCGAAGTTGTGGATTACTCCGCTGGCCATGGAGCCGGCAATGCCGAGAGCAATGACGGTCTGCTGGTGGTCCAGGCCCAGAAGCTTGGCGCAGGCGGCGGTGGCGGCCATCCGGCCAATGACGGCGGTGCTGTGAAAGCCCCGCTCCATCTGGGAGTACTTGGTGGTGTGCTGCAGGGCGAGACCCAGTTCGCAGCCGATAACGTAGGCCTCCAGGAGGTCACGGCCGGTGGAATTCAGGCTTTCACCCAGGGCCAGGAGCGCCGGGAAGATGGCAACGGTAGGGTGACCGAAGCCGCCGAAGTCGTCGTAGTCCAGGGCGTGGCCCATGGTACCGTTGGCCAGGGCAGCGTTGGCCAGGGAGGTTTGAAGGCCGGATGCCAGCACGGTGGCCTGGTTGGAGCCGCCGCTGTCATCTACGTACTGCTGGATTATCTCGCCGACGGGCTGGGCTGAACCTGCCAGTATTACACCGAGCAGGTCGAAGCACGACTCGTTGGCGACGCGAATAGCTTCAGGGGGAATATCTTCGTAGCCAGTATTGACTATCCAGCTGGCAATTGTTTCTGTTGCACCCATCAGGCATACCTCCTGTTGCAAAGGTAGGATCGGTTTCCGAAGTTCATTGGTTCCGTCCGGGTTTCCGGTTCTCAAGTGTCCCCAATTATATACGGGATGCCACGAGGGGCAAGGGGAAGAACATAAAGAAAGGTTCATTAAGTTTTCCGTCGGTACATTGCGGTTTCTGCTAATATTCAGGCCAGGGGCGAAAAGCGTTGGCAGACAATGCAGTCAGAATCCCCTGGGCAGGCTGCGTAACTCCGGGCGACGGGGAGATTCATAGGAGGAAATGTCGGCCTGACCCGCATGGCCGATACTCAACAGCGCGAGGTGAGTCCGTGGCAAGAGAGTTGAGGGAACTCGTTCCCGACCAGAATGTAAGTGTCATAGCAGAGGGGTTTCAGTTTACCGAGGGCCCGGTGTGGCATCCTGACGGTTACCTGCTGTTCAGCGACATACCTGCGAACACCATATACCGCTATACCCCTGGTGGCAGCCCGGAACCTTACCTGACGCCCAGCGGAAACTCCAACGGGCTTACATACGATGGACAGGGGCGTCTGCTGGCCTGCGAACACGGCGGCCGGCGGGTGTCCCGCAGGGGAGCGGGCGGGGCAATGGAGACCGTGGCAGACAGGTTCGAGGGCAAGCTATTGAACAGCCCTAACGACATTGTGGTCCATTCCAGTGGTGCAATCTTTTTCACGGACCCCCCATACGGAATAGACCCGGAGCCGGGAGAGCAAGGGTTTAACGGGGTTTTCAGAGTGGACGAAGGCGGCAGGGTAACCCTGCTTAACCGGGACATGAACCGACCCAACGGACTGGCGCTTTCGCTGGACGAGTCGATCCTGTATGTGGATGACTCCCGCAACCGGCACGTGCTGGCTTTTCCCCTAAACGAGGAACTGGGCGCGGGCGAGCCTTCGGTGCTTCTGGACATGAACGTGGATGCCCAGGGCGGGCCGGACGGAATGAAGCTGGACAGCGAAGGGAACCTGTACGTTACCGGGCCCGGCGGCTTGTGGGTGGCGACGCCGGAAGGCCGGCACCTGGGCACCATCGAGTTTCCCCAGTTGCCGGCGAACCTCTGCTTTGGCGGCCCGGACTACCAGACCATTTTCGTTACGGCCCGGACTGGGTTGTACAGCATAGAGGTGAGTGTGGCGGGAAACGCGGTGTTTTAGGGACAACCGCCGGCCGCAGGCTGCCGGAGTTCGCCGGACCAGGGAGATTGGGAGCGGCAATGGCAACCCCGTCGCCGGAAGTTTGGCAGGGTCCTGAGTGGGGAGCTTTCAATCGTGACGACGGGGCAGACTTGGGCGTCTGCCCCTACCGTCAGGTCCTGCAAACCACCTGATCCAGATCGCTGGCCTACAGTTTAATAGCGCGGAAGACCAGGCTGGGCCAGGCGAAGGCAATGTCGTCCCCCTGGGGTTCGATGTGGAAGGTATCCCTGGCGGGAGGCGAAGCGTTCAGGAAATCGCGGCGAAGGGCGACAACCTCCGCTTCGGGTGTGGCGGTGCGATTCACCCAGTCGTTGAACATCATATAGGTACGCTCGTCGTGCTGCTCGACCACTTTCAGGCCCCGGTCTTCCAGCATTTTCAGCAGTACCGACACCTTTCTGTTCTCGACGTGGCTGAAGTCACGGCGAAGCTCGACGTCGTTATACCAAAGAGCCAGTGCATCGTCTTCCGGGGAAACGGAATCGGCCATGACCAGGGAGCCGCCGGGTTTGAGGATGCGGTGAATCTCGTCGAAGGCGGCGCCCAGGTCGGTGAAATGGTGTCCGGCCGCCCGGCAGGTTACCAGGTCTATGGAATCGGTGGCGAAGGGAAGTTCTTCGGCCCGATTCTGGCACAGGCCGACGTTGCCCAGGCGCCTGTGGCCGGCGATGCGGCGGGTCTCCAGGAGCATTTCCAGGGTTACATCGCTGGCCACCACCCGGTCAGCATATTCCGAAGCGGCGAAGGCCGTGAAGCCGGCGCCGGTTCCCAGGTCGATGGTCCATCGGGCGGCAGGGGCTTCGGCGATCATGCGCTGCAGGGTGGTCAGCCGATTGTCGTGAATGTGTACCTGGCTGGTGGCGTACATGGCCGCCTGGGGCCCAAACATTCGCTGGGCGGAGGTTTGGCTGGCGTCGACCTGCATTTCTGAACCTGGTTCCGTTATCATCTGTCTACCTTCTCGTATTGATGGGTACAAGGCTCGTGCCATTGTAGGATTGTCAGGCAGGGGACGCAATCTCAGGGGGGAGAGGTGAGGCGAGACAGGCTCAAAATACCCTCGCTCATGGCGGGGTAGAGCCAAGGAAAGAGTAACGTCCACACAGGATCGGTCCGCTGGCGCCCTCCCGAACTCACTCCCATCCTGGCCTTCGCGCTGCGGTTCTCCCGATACGGATTCCCCCCATCAAGGGAGTAGGGACTGCCATCCCCGCATTGCAATGATACCCTCCAGGAGAGGAGACAGCCTAGCCATTTTGAGGGGGCCTGTGGTAGCCTACGGCGTACCGCAAGAGCGCCCTGCGCACGGGTTTTCCAATGAAATGGGCAGGTATGCGAGATGCGTCGCGAGTTCATTTGCCATCGTTGCGGCACCGCTAACGATCGGGGGACGGAGAACTGCAGGTTCTGCGGCCTGCAAATTGGCTGGAGGCCCAGCTTTCCCGAGTGGCTGCTGGTGTGGCGATGGCCGGCGCGATTTATGGAGTCCATGGGCAGCCTGGCCGCCCCCATCGCCATCGGAGTTGAAATGTCCCTGCCGGAGACCGTTCCTTCCCACCTCCTGACCCTGCCGCTGCTGGCCCTGAGCGCCGCACTCCTGCTTTGCCACTCCCTCACCCAGGCACCCGGGGACGACAAGCAGCAATGAAGCAGAAGGTTTTCCCATCATTCGACGCCGCCGTGGCGGACATACCCGACGGGGCAATCCTGATGTCGGGCGACTTCGGGGGAATCGGCGCCCCGCAGAACCTCATTGCGGCGCTGTACCGGCTGGGAAGCAGGGACCTGACCATCATTTCCAATGAACATGGTGGCACCGACGGCCGGGTTGATGCAGGAACCCTGATAGAAGCAGGCCGAGTGCGCAAGATGATCTGCTCAATTACCGCCCCTACCCATCCTTCCCGGGTGACACCCTTCGTCCGCAAGTACAACGCGGGAGAGGTCGACGCCGAGTTGACGCCCCAGGGAACCCTGGCGGAGCGGATCAGGGCTGGGGGCGCCGGCATAGGAGCCTTCTATACACCCACCGGGGCGGGAACGGAAATAGCCCACGACAAGGAAATCCGGGTGATAGACGGGCGCACCTACGTACTGGAATATCCGCTGAAGGCGGACTTTGCATTCATCCGCGCCTGGCAGGCAGATGCCTTTGGCAACCTGCGGTTCCGCCTGGCCCAGCGCAACTTCAATCCGATCATGGCCATGGCCGCCCGAGTAACCATTGTTGAAGTGGAAAACAGGGTGTCAGCGGCGGGTGAACTGGACCCGGACGACATTCACGTTCCTGGGGTTTATGTCAACCGGATTGTTGAGATTCCGCCGGACCGAGGGTTTCTCCGGGAGGATTCTCTGCAATAACGGAAGACAGGGAAGGATGGCGGAGGACGTTTCGGACCGCCTCGGAGACCCGCAGGCGTTCCAGGTCTGAAGCGCGGGACCAGATGAAGGCATCGTGTTCCGACAAGGATATAAAGGGAAAGTCGTCAACCGATACGCGGAAATTGAACTGCCGCGTGGTTCGTCCTCCCCTGCTGACGTAGTTGAAGAACCCCAGCCAGGCTTCCACTCCAGCCACCCGCAGGCCGGTCTCCTCCATTACTTCGCGCCGGAGAGCTTCCCCGATGGCCTCGCCGGGTTCGACTACTCCGCTGGGCAGCTCGTAGAGGCCGCCCATAAAGTCACCGTGCTTCCGACGGAGCAGTAGAGTCCTGCAGTTACGCTGTATGACGGCGCCCACCACCAGCCTTTCCACGCCGGCATTGGCGGCGGCGCTGACCAGACGGTGTTCGAGGCAAGGGGTCAGGACCATATCAGCAAGCTGCCCCGAGCCGATTGATTTGCCAAACGAAGGGACTGCAAGGGTGGCCTTTCAATCCTGCTCTTGTAACCTGTTGCTGGTAAAAAGCTGGATGCAATGCCTCGAACGCCATTCCAGCCTTAAACAGGAATCCAGAAGGGTCGGGCCCAAAACGACGTTTCCGCGCAATGACTGGCGGATATGGGCTATCGCCGGTGTGACGAATAGGGGTTGCTGACACAGCACCCAAGGTCAGTTGAGCCGTGGGCCTCGGTAGGGGTTGTTGTTTTCCACCTGCTCGGAAATCAGTTCGTTGGCCCTTTTGAGCAGGGGAAGCAGGCGGTCCAGGCGTTCACCGGCAGTCTCAACTTCCAACAGGTCCTGGCGCAGGCCCTGGGGCAGTTCAATGCTGCCGGTAAGGGTGGAGACGGCCTCAAAGGAGAGAGTAAGGGGGTCTCCGGGAACCTCTACGGGCGCATTCCAGGACCCGGCCAGCGTGGCGATGTGGCGAAGGAACACACCATATTCCTCGCCCACGTCGTTGAGCACCTGGGAGTCGGGCGCGCCGAGGGTCTCTTCCTTGAATGCGACCAGGCCCACCAGATGAGGGACTTCCTGGACAACCTGCACCAGATCGAAGCGCTTCTCCCCAAGGGCCAGCAGGTTCATCCTGCCCTCTTCAAGCCGCTGAACCTGGGTTATTCGGGCAGTAGTGCCCACACGGAAGGGATCCGCCGGCCCGCCCACCTCCGGCCCTTCCCGGATCAGGACGACGCCGAAGGGAGCCTCCCGCTCAATGCAGTCACCGATCATGGCCTTGTAGCGTTCCTCGAAAATGTGAAGGGGAAGCCGCATGCCTGGGAAAAGCACCAGGTTGAGCGGAAACAGGGGGATTTCCGTCAAATCATCGGGAGGTATGTGATGTGGTTGGGACATAAAATCAGTATATTAGGTAGCGCAACAATCCACAAGCGACCCTGGCAACATTCGGGGGCCTTCCGCTTGTCAATCGCTCCTCACGGGAAAGGACAGATGTCAGGGGCTTAATGCAGGAGCTACCCCCCATCCAGTGCAGACACACCGCCGAGGGCCCCTGAGTTCTTCCAGGGAGAGAGCTTTTCCGGTAAATGGAAGGAACTGGATAGTGTCTTCAAGTACGCTATGCGATTCCTTGTCAACAGGAATCTTTCCCAACCTGTCGAGGGGTCCTCTCTCGCGGGAACGACGGGTACTCCCCAACCCTTTCTTGGGTTACGCCCCGACCCTCTCTTGCGACAGCCGCTGCCGGGGGGGGCAGGACGTTTGAAAATCGCCCCCGCCACTGGCGGAAGAGGATCAGGGCACGGGAGTGTTGCTTCAACTGACAGGGGAATCATCCACGTCCTTCGGCAAGAACAGGGCGGGGCCAAACCGGCCAAGGTCAAACAGGAAGGGACCTGTGGGGACCTTTTTCAGACAGGCCAGGTCTCCAGGTTGTAGGCCATGTCCCAGAAGAGGTACTCATAGCGGAGGCTGGTCATGTAGGCCCGGCCCATGGCTTCCAGTTGATCGGCGCCGGACCTCTCTCCAAGACGGTTGACCAGGTTGCGGATGGCATTGGCCAGTTCCGAAAATTCAGGCGACGTGTACATCTGAATCCACTGGGAATAAAGGGGAGCGTCGGCAGGTTCGCCGCGGCGGGCCAGGTGATCGCCTATTTCCCAATATCCCCACTGGCAAGGAACAAGGGCCGCCACCAGCTCGGGGAAACTGCCCTGGTGGGCCACATTTAGCAGGTAGGAAGTATAGGACACGGTAGTCGGGGCCGGCGTTGTGGTCTCCAGTTCCACGGTGGTAATGCCAAACTCGGCGCAGTAGCTGCGGTGCAGGTCCATCTCCACGTTCAGGGTCTCATCCAGCAGCCGGGCGAACCAGCACATAGTCTCCAGGTCCTGCGCTCTCGCCGCTGCCATTGCCAGTACGCGGCTGTATTCGATCAGGTACACGTAATCCTGCAGGATATAGTGCCTGAACCGGGCCACGTCCAGAGTGCCGTCGCCGACACCGGTAACAAAGGGGTGATCGAGAATGGCCTGGCGAATGGGAAGAGTTTTTCGTTCTATGTCGTCAGCGAAGGACATCAGGCTGCTCCTGAACAACGGGTAAGCGAAATGGTTGGCTCGGGCCAAGGTATCGGAAGGATAGCCGGAGGGTGCGCCGGGGTCAATGCAAGGGAATTGCCAGCGGACCCTGGCGGAAACGCAGGTCTGCACCTGCGAGTTAAGCCTTCGGACCGGCTCGAACGGCATGGCGCCGTATGGGGGCAACTGTTCCGGGACAGGGTGATCAGGCTTGCCACCAGGTCAGTCCTTTTGGTGAAAGCCGGAATCCAGGCAGGTTAGCGCGCCGGTGACATATTGAAGGACAATATCCATGGACCGGCCTGACACGGACGACGGTTCTGAAAAGGAACCCACCATCGGATGTGAACGTTTACCGATGACAAGTGGTGGTTTTGGGGCGAGGCGTTTTCCGCTATAATGGCGGGACTAAATTTCTCATCACAGGTAAAGGGAAGCAAAATGCAAGTTATTTTTCTGCACGACGTGGCCAACCAGGCCCACGCCGGAGACATAAAGCGGGTAGCCGACGGCTATGCTCGCAACTACCTTATACCCAAGGGGCTGGCCGAGGTGGCCACACCGGAAATCCTCAAGCGGGCCCACAAGATCAAGGTGGCCGGCGACCAGCAAAGGGCCAGGGAGACCCAGGTAATGGAGGAGCTGGCCCAGATTCTGGACAACACTACCATCAACGTGGCGGCCCGGATAACTCCCACAGGCCGGTATTACGGCGCCATTAACGACACCCGCATCGCCGAGTGTCTTTCGGAGACGCTGGACCGGGAAATTGACCGCCGGCTGGTTTCGACCATCGAGCCGATACGGGAGCCAGGTGAATACGAGGCGGTGCTTCGGTTGTCTTCAGACATTACGGCCACCATAAACATAGTTGCTGAAATCGAAGAGTAACAAATGCTTACGGAGCAACTCCTTCCCCACAACATTGAGGCGGAGGAGGCGGTGATCGGGTCGCTGTTGATTGACAGCGACTCTTTTCTCGATATCTCCCACCTGATTTCGCCGGAGGACTTCTACCGGGACCGCAACCGGCTGTGCTTTGCGGCCTGCGCGGAACTGTTCCGCCGGGGCGAGGCCATTGACCAGGTAACGGTAGCCAGGGAGTTGGGCCGGACGGAAAACCTGGAAAGCGTGGGCGGTATGGCGTTCCTGAGCCACCTGGTAACCACGACGCCCATTTCCGGCCACGCGGGGTTTTACGCGCAGGTGGTGTACAACACTTCCACCATGCGGCGCTTGATTGAGGCCGGTTCCAACATTTCCGCCATCGGCTACCGGGACACGGCCGACGTGGAAACAACGCTGCGGGAGGCGGAAGACCTGCTGTTTTCGGTCCGGACGAGGCGTCAGGAACGGGGTTTTGTGCCGCTAAGGCAGATTTATGACCAGTTCCTGGAGGAGCGGGCGTCCTTCACCGACCCCATAACGGATACGGCGCCCATACTGACCGGCTATGGCGACCTGGACGAGTTGCTGGGCGGGATGCAGCGATCCGATATGTTGATCCTTGGCGCGAGGCCGGGGCTGGGGAAGAGCGCCCTGGCCGTGAATGTTTCAATTTACGCAGCGAAGCAGGGCTCGAGGGTGGGCATATTCAGCCTGGAAATGAGCCGGGAACAGCTGGCCCTGCGCATCCTGTCGGGAGACGCGGAGGTGGACGCCCACCGCTTGCGCCTGGGCCTGTACACGGAGGCGGAGGAACAGCGCATTATCGACTCCATTGGCAACCTATCGGACTTACCGGTGTACATTGACGACACGCCTTTCCAGGGCATACCGGAGCTGCGCAGCAAGGCCCGCCGGCTCTCGCTGGGGCCCGGCGGCCTGGACCTGCTTATTGTGGACTACCTGCAGCTCATCCAGGGGCAGGCCCGTATGCGAGGAGGCGAGAATCGAGTACAGGAGATCAGCGAAATATCCCGCAACCTGAAGGGAATTGCACGGGACCTGCGTGTGCCCATCATCACGTGCTCGCAGTTGAGCCGGGTGGTGGAGGGCCGACCCGGGCACCGGCCCATGCTCTCCGACCTTAGAGACAGCGGCAGCATTGAGCAGGATGCGGACATCGTTATGTTCATTTACCGGGAGGATGTGTACTACACTGAAGACGAGTGGGATCAGCACTTCCCAGACCGGCCCTATCCCCGCGGTATAGCAGAGATAATCGTTGCCAAGCACCGTCATGGCCCCACCGGAGGCGTCAAGCTGCGCTTCCGCAACAACTGGGTCAGGTTCGATGCGCTGGGCAGGGAAGAAGACTATTAGCCATGCCATTTGACGGGTTCCCCAGGAACGTACGGGCCACGCCAGTGCCCGACCCCCTCTTCAACTCGCTGCTGGAAGAGATAGATGACCTGGCCGAGTTGAAGGTTACGTTGCGGACGGTGTGGCTGCTGGGACAGAAACGGGGCCAGGCCAGGTACCTTTCTGAGGGGGAGTTGCTGGGCGACGTGACCCTGGCGCGGTCGATGACGAAGACCAGCGCAGACCCGGTGGAGCAGGTGAGGCAAGGGCTGGCCATGGCCGTGGCCCGGGGTACGCTGCTCAAACATTCTGCCGGCAATGCACAGGAAGAACACTACTACTTGCTCAACTCGGAAGAAAACCGGCGGAAACTGGCAGGCCGAGCGTCATTTACTCAGCCTGGCAACCTGATCCAGCCCGATGCAGCGGTTGAACCACCCTCGGAAAGGAGCCAGGGAGGGCCAAGGGAAGTCAACATTTATGACCTTTACGAAAACAACATCGGGACTTTCGGGCCGCTTATTGCCCAGCAACTGGGGGAGGCCGAAGACCGCTACCCTCCCAACTGGATTGAGGATGCTTTCAAGCTGGCGGTGAACGAGAACAAGCGGTCCTGGAACTATATATCGGGCATCCTGAGGCGATGGGGCGCCGAGGGCAGGGGCCAGCGGAAGGAAAAAAGAGACGAATCGCCAAGCGAAACACCGGGGGTCGGTGTAAAGGCCGGAGCCACCCTCTGGGAAGCGGAAGGGAGGCAGCATGGAGAGCCTGGGCGAAATCCTGAAGAGGATAACCGAGCGCGACAATATCGCAGCCGTCAACGGCGATAGGCCCGGCCTGCGGAACATCCAGATAGAAGAACCCGATGAAGACCGATGCCCCGTCTGTGACGGCGCCGGTTGGGTCAGCAAACGGGTGCCGGTAGGGCATCCTGACTTTGGCGAGGCTTTTCCCTGCCGCTGCCAGCAACAGAGAGATCCCGGACAGCGTACCGATACTCTGAGCCGTTACAGCAACCTGGGAGCGCTGCGCCGGACCACTTTCGACACGACCAACCCCCAGGGCCTGCAGCCCGATGCCAAGGGCAGCCAGTTGTTCAATGAAGCCATGACGGCCGCCGTGGCCTTTGCGGAGAATCCCGAGGGCTGGCTGGTGTTCACGGGACCCAGCGGCAGCGGGAAGACCCACCTGGCAGTGGCGGCAGCCAACCGGTGCATCGACCGGGGCCTCCCAACCTACTTTATAGTTGCCGCCGACCTGTTGGACCATTTGCGGGCCACTTACGCGCCGGACAGCGACATTTCCTACGATGAGCTTTTTGAGCAGGTCAGGAACGCGCCCATACTGGTGCTGGACGACCTGTCGGCCCAGTTCACGACCCCCTGGGCGCAGGAGAAGCTGTTCCAGATAATCAGCCACCGGTTCAATGAGTCGCTACCCACCATTATCACGGTGCGGGGGCCATTGGAACGGCTGGATGAAGGGTTGCGGACAAGAATGGAGACCCAGGGCGGCTTTTCGAAGATTCACCGCTTGGGGGAACATACTTCGCGTGCCGCCAACCGGATAGGGGCTATTCCGGAGGATATGCTGCGGCGGATGACGTTCGAAGGGTTCGATGTATTTGGCAGGACGGACACCGACCAGGTGGGACGGGAATCCCTGGTGCGGGCGTGGCAAGCTGCGAAAACCTTTGCGTCCGAACCGGACGGCTGGCTGCTACTGACCGGCCCCAGGGGGAGCGGCAAAACGCACCTGGCGGTGGCGGTGGCTGGAGAATGCGCACGGCGGGGCCATTCGGTTTTCCGAGCCTTTGTGCCCGATCTGATGGACCACTTGCGGGGCACATTCAGCCCTGACAGTCCCATCAGCTATGACGAACTGTTCGAAAGAGTGAAGTCGGCGGACTTGTTGATACTTGATGACCTGGGTACCCAGGTCAGCACGCCATGGGCCGAGGAAAAGCTCTACCAGATTGTGGCTAACAGATACGATCTGCGTCTCCCCACGGTGATTACTGCAATTGACAGCGTAGACGAACTGGCAAGAGACTGGCCCAACATAGGATCCCGGCTGGTGGACCAGTCGCTCGTAGACTGGCACCCCATTTCTGCGCCCAACTATCGCGACCAGCGTCGGCGGGGGATGGGACCAGGATAGTCCGGCACATTGGCCTAACGCCCTGTCGGCGGCGTTTCTAACCCAGGTGGTCGAGTTCAGAGCTACCACTTCGGCGCAGGGAAGGTCGGGCTCCAAACCCGCCCCTGCGGTATACAAGCCGTCCAGCCCGGGTGTCTATTTCCCTACCGGCGCTTGCGTTCGTGGGTGGCACACCATTCCTCGTAGGGCGGGACTTCCTCGCCCACGGTCCACAGGAAATGGTAGGTTCCTGAATCTCCCATGTATTTGAAGTCCTTGCGGATGGCCTGCAGGGCGGCTTCGAAGCTGCCGTGAGATCGGAGGTAGGCCTGGAAGCCACCGTGTTCGGCTTCCAGTTCCAGCATGCGCCGTGCATTGGCAGAGATGGCGGAGAGCTTGCGGCGGTGCCGGATCATGCGGGAGTCCTGGGCCAGTTCGTCCAGTTCCGGGTCGCTGAGGCCTGCGATAGCATGAGGGTCGAAACCCTGCATGGACTCCCTGACCCCGGGCCACTTTGATTCCACCACTCGCCAGGAAATGCCGGACTGAAAGACCGACTTGGTCATGATTTCGAGGTAGTCTGAAAGGCCGCAAGGCTGGATTTGTTCCGGTACGTGCATTGTCCATGCTCCACAAAGAAACTACCAAAAGGTCCGGCGCACAGCGCGGGGTTGTACCTGTTTAACACGGTGGCATTTCAGGCCCGTGCAGCCGTCGGATTCCAACCTTCCACATTATTGGGAAAGCGAAGTCTGTTCGGGTTCTATTTTGGGTAGTAACCCATAGGAAGAGTTGTTGAATGGCGGCGGGGGCGGGTCTGAAACCCGCCCCTGCCGGTATAAGCCTGCCAGGTCGAAACGCTGCCGGAACTCTCGACACCCTGCTACAGGGGCAGGGCAATAGCCTGGCCAGTCTGTGCGCTGCGGGTGACCGCCTCGGTGAACTCCATGTAGTGGAGGCCGATATCAAAGGGAGTATGGGTGACGGGTTCCATGCCGCGTATGGCGCTGATGAATTCCTCCTCGACGCGCCAGGAATACTGCATCTCGGGAGGATTGGGGATTTCCGAAAGTTGAGCGTCGCCGCGCTGGCCGCCGAACACGTTGAGCTGGGGGTCGATGTGCAGGGTGCCCTCGCTGCCGTGCAGCCAGGCTTCGGTACCGCGGGCAAGGCCGGTAACGGCACTGACTCGCATGTGACCCTGGGCGCCGTTGGAGAACTCCATCAGGATGTCTACGTGGTCGGGAATGGTAACCGCCTGCATGGTGCCGTCCTCGTCCATGCGAGCCGGAACGTTTACGCGGGACATGGCCATGACGCGGGTGGCGGGGCCGGTCCAGCGGCTGAGACATTCGTACCAGATACCCATGTTCAGGATGTTGTAACCGCTGAAAGTGCGGTTGTGCCGCCAGTGTAATGGCGCGTTCTGGTCAACAAACCCCGACCCCACTACCTGGGCTTCCACGGCCAGAAGGTCTCCCAGGTACCCTTCGGAAACCTTTTGCTGGACCAGGTTGTCCACCTTGAACGTGGATGGGCCTGGCACAATCTGGGTGACTAAATGAGGGTGGTTCCTGGAAGCCTCCAGCATTTCCCGGGCCTCCTGGGCGTTGGCGGCCATGCGGGCCTCTGTGAGGACGTGCTTGCCTTTTTCCAGGGCCGCGATGGTCAGGTTGCGGTGCATATAAGGCCAGGTACCAATGCAGACGGCATCAATTGAGGGGTCGTCCAGCAGGTCGCGCCAGTTGTCGTAAACGGTAGGGATATTGAAGGAATCGGCGACGCGCTGCCCGGACTCACGGCTGCGGTTGGCCACGGCGGCCAGTTCGACCCCCTCGACGTCGAGAAAGCCGGGAATGTGCCGGTCGCGGGTATTGCGGCCGGCGCCAATCAGTCCCAATCGAATAGAATCGTTAGCCACGAAGAACCTCCTGTATGGAAGAAACATAGCGCCAGTAATCGAACCCGATTATAGGGCAGGCTCCCGGCATTGTCATCTTGGGTAACCCGGCGCGCCCGTGGTCAGGAACCGGATACAAAACTCCTTTCAAGGACGGCTTGAGAGAAAGGCAGCGACAAACCAGGGTCTTTCGATTATCTTTCGTTGTGCGTCTTTCCCCCGTCCTTAGTCGGAAAGGGCCGATGCTAAGGGGCCTCACTGCTATAGCTTTAAACTCATCCGGTACGGGCGCACGTCGGCGCGCCCCTGAGTCCGCCAGGGGAATATGACTCCCGGAAAACCCAAGGACCGCGGCGGGAAGTTCGCAGACTTGCGTTAGTTAAATCTTCCAAGTTACCATTTGATTGAACTGCGGCATTATTGAAACGTGATGCAAGACAGGGCGAGGCTGCGGCCGTTGGGGCAACTGCTGGGTCAGACACGGGGGACAGACGGGACTCACCATTGTGGCGACATTGGAAGATACTGCGGGTGAAGGGAAACAGTATGTCGCCCACTTTGCTGAGCGGCCAGACGGTGCAAACGCGTCCTTTAGCCACCTGGAAGGCGAGCCATCCCGGGTTTCGGGGTTCGATAGTCGCGCTGCAGCATCCGATTCGCGGTGAGTCCATTTACCTGAAGCGAGTGGTGGGACTGCCCAACGAGCATATCGCCATTGTTGACGGCCGGGTGCTGATTAACGGGAGTCCACTGGATGAAGCCTACCTGTCCGGCCGTGGGGAGACCCGTCCAGGGGGGGCGAGCCAATGGTTTACTGATGGTGGGGAGGTGTTTGTGCTGGGGGACAACCGGGGGGACAGCGAAGACAGCCGAGTTTTCGGCCCGGTGCCGCTGGACCTTATTTTGGGGGAAGCATGGTTCAGGTACTTCCCGCCCGGACTGCTTTGAAAAGTGCAAGAAACTGCCAGGCTACTCAGGCGATCGGGGACGGCAAGAGATTTCCTTCAAGAGGAAGTGTACCGTCCAGGGTAACGCTTAGCTGATGGCAAGTCCTGTAGTCATTCTGAAAAACACGAGGGCCAGATTCAAGCGGTGGTGGTGGAATCACCCCTTGATGCAGTACCGCCCGGTCAAGATTGTGGTCCACGTTGCCAACGAAATGGTCACCCGAGACGCCAACCACCTGGCGGCGGGTGTAGCATACTACGGCATTTTCGGCATTTTCCCCTTCCTGCTGGGAATGATGGTGATTTCCAGCCTCTTTCTTGAGGCGGAAGTCGTTCAGGCAAAGCTGCTGGAGTTCGTGATGGGCAATCTACCCGGATCGGATCGTTTGATTGCCAGCAACATCATCTTTATTGATTCCCACCAGACGGAGCTAATCCTGATTGCCATAGTGGGAGTCCTGTGGTCGTCCAGTTCGGTATTTGGTGCGGTCAGCAGGCTGGTGAACCGGGCATGGGGCATATACCAGGGGCAGCCCTTCCACGTACACCGGGTAGGACACATCCTGTTTCTGATGAGCTTTGGCCTCTACTTCCTGTTCTGGCTGGCGGTTACTTCCGGCACCCAAATTCTGCTCAACATAGAACTGGGAGCAGCGTTCCAGGAAGTGATAAACGAATCGGGCTTCCTGAACCTTCTGATCAGGCTGAGTTCGTGGTTTGTTACGGCCGTGGGTTTTTTGCTGGTCTACCGCTACCTGCCCAACTGCGAGGTGAAGTGGCACAACGTATGGGTTGGCACGTTGGTAGCTTCCATACTGTTCGAGGTGGGCAAGGAGATCTTCACCGAGTACCTTCATCACTACGGGCAGTACGACATTCTCTATGGGTCAATAGCCTCAACTATAATCTTCCTGCTGTGGGTGTTCCTGTCGGCGCTGATTCTGACCCTGGGGGCGGAGATATGCTCGAACTACCAGCAGGCGTATCATCCGGATGAACGGGTTGACCGGATGCGAGGGTGGGGCTGGGCCGCCGACATTGACCATCCCACGGACCTGGGGGATTAACCTGAATGCCGCGGGGTTGCTGACGAACAGGGATAATAACAAGGGCGGGAACTGCTTCCCGCCCTTTCGCTTATTGCCGTTCACTTGGCGCTATGTCATTTGCGGATGGAACCTACGGGCGGGCCCGCAGCGCGTGTCGGCTGAACTGACTGGCAAGTCACCCGGTACGCTGATCCAATGGCGGGGCCATCCGTTTATGGTTCTACAAACTCAACATGATCGGACTTCCGAAGTGCCCATCGCTTATGCGGCCATGGCCCACTAGAGTTTCCAGAAGTTGCCCACCTGGCAGACCATATCGACCCGGTGGATTGATTCCGCCGGCCAACCGACCAAGTTAATCCAGTCCTCAAAGTGGGCCTGCTCCACGGCCTCGCACTCCGAGACCAGCCTGCCACTTTCCAGATCGCCATAGACCTTGAGTATGGTCGTACGACGATCGGGACGCCACTTGCGGACGGCGTTGAGCTTGTCCCGGAAATCAGCCTCGGTAATTCCAGGGACGTTGTGGATAGCGATGAATCTGGCCATTGATTGCAAACCTCTCTGATTTTCTTTGGCAGGGGCCCGGTAGTCACCCCCATTTCCTCAGGCAGTCTCCGGTTATGCCCCGACCTTGCCCTATCCGCGGAGAAGGGGCCTGCCCAAAGCCTCTTCGGCCAAGGGGAGACGGAACTTGTCCTAACCTCTCTGGATTCCGGATTTCACCCGGCTGGCAAACCGGCAGTGATGCCGTTCATCGCTAGTCCGCAGGCGGCACGAACGGGTAGGGGATGTCCGGGCCGTCGCGCAGGGGGAGTACCACAGTGGCCGTGCCGGGCATGCTTTCGATGCCGTCATGGGTCATCATTCCGATTTCCAGTTCAATGAAACCCATTTGACCCTTTTCATATTTGCTGGTGACCTTGCCCCACATAATGAGAATGTCGCCCGGCACCAGCATGGCACGGTGTTCAAACTGCGCCTTCCACGGCCAGCCTTTGGGCAGGGTCCAGTCTTTGAGGTACTGGGGAACCACGCTCTGCTTCCAGGAACCGTGCACCAGGATGCTGGGGTTCCTGTCGTGGTTCAGGCCAAAGTCCAGATCGTAATGAATCCGGTGGAAGTTCTCAATGGCCGCGCTCCAGCGGAAAAGATGGGTTGGAGTGGGGCTGTAAATGTACTTGGGCAGTTCCATGCCCTCTTCCACGTCTTCGTAGTAGATCTGCCCCTTGTTGCGCAGGTCGTCGGACTTGGGGCGTTCATTGTGGGCCAGAATCTCTTCAGGCTCCAGCTTAAGCAGGTCTTCCAATGGCAGGCTCATATCAGCCACCTCGCCGATAAATCAATTGACCAGGGCACATTCACCGCTAGCGGCGAATTGTTGAAGCCCGGGTTATGCAAAGCAACTCGTCGTTCTGGTTCTTGTAGGTGGTCTCCCGGGTGATGATCAGGAAGGAGCGGCCATCCCGGCCCACACGTTCCCGAATGTCGGAATAACGATTCTGGAAAAGCACCCGGTCGCCGATGCTGGGGTATTTGTAGATCTCCAGTTCGTTGCCGGCGTTGAGCACCCGCATCAGGTTGGTAGGTACGGGCGGCAGTTCGCCGGGGCGCTCCACGGAACCGATGCCGTCGGACTCGGGATTCTCCTCGAAGGCGCGGGTAACCGGGTCATCCTGGTCGGGCCGGATGCGGGAGGCCAGGTAGCTGACCATGATTGGTGGGGTGATGATTTCACCATAGTGGGTGGATTCGGCAAATTCCTGGTCCCAGTACCGGGGGTCGGGGTCCATGACGGCCTGAGTGAAGCGGCGCAGGTATTCGGCATCCACCACGCCCCAGGCCTCGACCACGTCGCCCGAGACCCCGATCATGGCGCGGACCTCCGGGGTGAGGGCCGACTGGGTTTCCTGTGTCATAATCAGTTTCCTCGCAAAGCTACCCCAGATGCAGGGGGACTTGACGGGATTAGGCTAACGCAGGGATTGGGGTTTGGTCAATGGGAAGTGGGTTGACTCGACTATCCTGAGATACCATCCACACTGCCTGATGTTTCCAACCAGGGTTTGAGTTACAATGCTGCCGAATGCAAGCAGAGGATACGAGGGTTCCTAAATGGAAATTACAGGAGCGGTATTCATCGTGACCGGTTCAGCTACGGGCCTGGGGGCTTCGGTGGCGCGCCGGCTGGCTGGAAAGGGCGGGCGAGTGGTAATCAACTACACCCGCAGTGTGGCGGAAGCGGAGGAGACTGCGGAGGCATGCACGTTGCTAGGCGGCGAGGCTATCCTCTCACAAGCCGACGTATCGGTGGATGAAGACTGCCGGCGGATGGCAGGGGATGCCCTCGCCCAGTGGGGCAGAATAGACGGGTTGGTCAACAACGCCGCCCGGTCGAAGATTGTGGCCCACGCCGACCTGGAGGGTCTGAGCGGCGAGGACTTTAACCAGATCTTCGCCGTCAATGTAACCGGAGCCTACCAGATGGCGCGGGCAGTGGCGCCGGCGATGAAGGAGCAGGGCCTGGGCGCCATCGTCAACATATCATCGGGTTCGGGGTTTACCGGGTCGGGCAGCTCAATAGCTTACGCGGCTTCCAAGGGCGCGTTAAACACCATGACCCTGTCGCTGGCACGGGCGCTGGCCCCGGAGATAAGGGTGAATGCGGTTTGCCCGGGGGTGATGCAGACCCGGTGGTGGCGCGAGGGCCTGGGTGAAGAGAACTACGCCGGCTTCATAGAGCGGTACGCGGAGAGGACGCCGTTGAAGGCCGCGGGCCACCCGGACATCGTGGCGGAGACGGTGGTTTGGCTGATGGAAGGAGCGGAACACGTTACCGGCGAAACTATAATGGTGGACGCAGGTTCCCACCTGGTTTAGGCGCGGGAGTGGAACTTGCTGCCAGAACCTGCGAAACCAGGGCGGGCAAGGAAAATAGATGGAGGTGGAAGATGCCCAAGTATCTGGCCAAGGCTTCGTATTCCCAGGAAGGGTTGAATGTGCTCATCAAGGAAGGAGGCAGCGCGCGAAGTAACGCGATTGCCACCGCAATCAATTCGGTCGGGGGAACCGTGGAGGCGCTCTATTTCGCATTCGGAGAGGATGACCTTTACGTTGTTTTTGACGTACCGGAACGGACGCTGGCGACCGGTCTGGGTATGAAGATTGCGGCGGCGGGAGTCATCAGCTGGAATACTACGGCCCTGCTGACGCCCGAGGAAATCGACGACGCTTCCAGGGTGGCGGTGGACTACAGGGTCTCCTGAGCCTGACTAACCGTAAAGCCGTACGGAAAATCGGGCCACATCGAAGCAGCCAGTCCGCCAACACCCCACCTCCTTTCCAGGCGGACCAGGCCAGCGGGTGTATAATTGCCGGACTGCGGATTGCTCACCGGAAGGCGAGGGTCGCAGTCCGGCAACTGTTTGGGAGGCAGCAACTATGCGACTGGAACCCTTGAACCTGTTTGAACTGGAAGAACATGCTTCCAGGTTTATCAGTCCCCACGCCTGGGCCTTCATCGAAGGCGGGGCGCAGGACGAAGTTACGGTCAGGCGCAACCGGGCGGCGCTGGAAGCCATTACCCTGAGGCCGCGGTTCATGCAGGACGTTTCCAACCGGGACCTGTCCACCACGGTGCTGGGGGAGAAGATCAGCTTTCCGGTGATGGTGGCGCCGGCCGGGGGGCACCAGATGGCCCACCCGGAAGGGGAACTGGCCACTGCCCGGGGAGCAGGCGCGGCCGGGACGTTGATGACCCTGGCCACGGGCTCCCACTTCAGCATGGAACAGGTGGCGGAGGCTTCCGGCGGACCCTTGTGGTTCCAGCTTTACCACCAGGACCAAGAGACCAGCGCCATGCTGGTGAAGCGGGCGGAACGGGCAGGGTACAAGGCCATTGCCCTGACCATTGATACGCCGATAAACAGTCCCATTGAGCGGAGTATCCGTCACGGTTCGGAGCGGCCGCGGGGCTTTAACCCCGGCAACTTTGTTGGAGAAGAGGCGGGACTGGGGCTGGTGCCTGACACGCTGGAGGCGCTGTATTACCAGAGGCCGTGGAATGTGCCGCTGACCTGGGCGGAACTGGGCTGGCTGCGGCAACAAACGTCGCTGCCCATTGTGCTGAAAGGAGTTCGTACAGCGGAGGATGCTTACCAGGCGGTGGAGAACGGCGTGGAGGGCATCTGGGTATCCAATCACGGAGCACGGCAGTTGGACGGCACCCTGTCTACCATCGAGATGCTGCCGGAAATTGTAGAAGCAGTCAAGGGTCGTGCGGAGATTTACATGGACTCGGGCATCCGGCGGGGGAGCGATGTTATCAAGGCCCTGTCGCTGGGCGCGCGGGCGGTGCTGGTAGGGCGGCCCCTGTTTTGGGGTCTGGCGTGGAACGGGGCAGACGGAGTGCGGCTGATGCTGGAGATTTTACGCCACGAGGTGGACCTGGTGCTGGGGCATTGCGGGCATACCTCGGTGGACACGTTGAACCCTGAGGTAGTGAACAACCCGCACACGGTTAATCCCCCGGCGGTCCAGGCCCCGTAGCTTCTGCCATTGTCTTCGTGACGGGTAGCCCGGCAGTCCCATAAAGCGCATGTGACGACGGGGAGCGTCACCCCCCAACCCAACCTTCCCCCTTTACGGGGGAAGGGGACAGGTCCACCTTCGCCAATACCAGACTTCACCGCGAACGTGCCTTTCAGTCCATTTTCTTAGTCGCCGAAATGCTCCACCAGCTTGGATTGGAATTCATCGGGTGTGAAGGAATACTCCTGTGTGCCCAGTTTCCGGATGGCGTAGTGGGAGCACACCGTACCCATCATCACCGCCCTTTCCAGGGAAATCCCCTCAACGAGGCCCTTGATCAGGCCGCCCCGGAAGGCGTCCCCCGCCCCAGTGGGATCCACGAGATCGGGGGTTGGCACTACGGGCACCGGTATGGCGCCCAGGCGGGTGAGAATTTCCGTGCCATTTTCACCTTTGGTGGTAACGACGGTGCCAGCCATTTCCACCAGTTCTTCGGTGGACTTACCCGTCTTGTCCTTGATCAAGGCCAGTTCGTAGTCGTTGGAAACAAGGATATTTGACTGGGCTATACAGGTAGCCAGGTCGTCGCCGGCCCAGGCGGGAAGAGACTGGCCGGGGTCGAAAATGGTGTAGATGCCAAGCCTGTGATGGGTCTCGGTGAACTCGGCCATGTCCTGGAGGTTACCGGGGGCCACGATAGCCATACACTCGCGGGGATTGACGGCGCCGAAGTCGAAACCGGCCTGCTGCTTCATGGCGCCGGGGTTGAAGCCGGTAATCTGGTTGTCGGCAAGATCGGTGGTGATGTAGGCGGAGGCAGTGGCCTCCTCGTTAACCACGCGGATGTTGCCGGTGTCCAGACCGCAATCCTCCAGCCACTGGAAGTAGCGGTGGTAATCATGGCCGATAGTAGCAACGATACGGGGCTTTTCGCCCAGCAGGGTCAGGCTGTAGGCGATATTGCCAGCGGTGCCGCCGAAGTTTTCCTTCAGGCCGTTCACCATAAAGCTGACATTTATCATGTGGATTTTGTCGGGCATGATGTGGTCGGAAAAGCGCCCGGGAAAATCCATAATGCGGTCGTAAGCCAGGGAACCGGATACCAGAATTTCCATGCTGTTACATTCCTCTTGATGCGATTGGGACGAATTTCAGAATAGCCTGAAGGCCGGTTCACTCTAACCGAATAAGCAGGCTGGCGCAACGGCGGTCAAGGGCATTCGCTACAGGAGACCTACCCTCTTGAATCGTTTGCCGCAGGCCCGAGTTTCCGCCGCGCGGAAACGACGGACCGCCCCTGTATTTGAATGAGAGACTTTACCGGCGGTCCCGGGTGAGGATGGCGTGTCAGCACCCGTACTGACCCCTCAATGCACCACCAAATGCCGCCGTTTCACCGGCCTCCAGTCCTGCCTTTTCAAATTCCCCGGCATTAATTTCGAGAACAAACCTGGCGGGTGATCCCGGGGAAAAGCGGGGCAGATCGGCCAGCCCCTGACCGGGTTCAGGAATCGGGGCATTGAGCGTGGCATCGACTACCTGGCAACCGGAGTCAATCCAGACCATGTCCAGGGGGAAGTTCATGTCGGGCATCCAGAAGGTGAGGCGCTGGTCCTGCTCGAAAATGAACAGCATACCCGTGCCCTGGGGCAGGTCTTCCCTTCCGGAGAGCCCTTGGCTTCGCTGGGCAGGGGTGACGGCAAGGTCCACAGGCCAGGTGGTATCTCCGATGGTGACGCTGGGCTGAATGGAGTCCGGCGTTGCCTCAACCGTGGGCAGGACCGGCGCCGTTGGGGCTGGCACGGCCGTTGGCAGCTGGGTGGCAGCCGGGGGCTCCACCACAGCCGTCAAGGGAGCAGGTGTTGGCAGTTCCGTTGCCGCTGGCAGGGGACTGCTGGTGGGAAGAGTGGTTGCCGCGGCCGCCGGGGTTGCAGTGGGCAGCAGAGTGGAGGGGGGCAACGGGCTGGCCTCGGGAAGTGGCGTGAGTGTGGGCAACTGGGGTGGCAAGGCTACAGGTTCGGCAAGGCCGCTTTCGGTGCAGGCGGCAATAAGTGCGAACAAGACGAACAGTATCGGGATAACTAAGAGACGCATAGTTCAAGACATGGGAATGGAGTGTCCTGGTCCCATCAGCTCAACTCTCGGGGAACCTCTGAGTAATTCATCGCCACTCCGGCGGAAGCTGTAATCCACAACTGGCAGGCGTCACAGCCGGATATGAATGGAATGCTGTCATTCCCTTCCCAACTTTCCCCCGTAGAGGGTGCAGGGCCTTGTTTAGAGGAATCCTGGACGACCCTGACACTCCACTGAAGCCGCCGGTCCTACCCAATCTCCTCTCTGATGGTCTGCATCCGCTCTCTCAATGACCGCAGCAGTACCGATGGCGGCGGCGGGGCTACGTGGGTGTAGCCGACGCCCAGTTCCAGCAATTCCCTGGGGCCCAGGGGCATGGCGGCGTGGTTCATGGGGAACTGCATTTTGGCCTTGCCGATGCCCTTTATTCGGCCAGCCAATTCCTCCAGCTTGGCCCGAAGTTCAGGGCTCTGTGGGTCGCGGATTCCCATGAACTCGGAGAAGTCGGTGGGGCCAATGGAGACCAGGTCAATGCCATCCAAGGCGGCGATGGCCTCGATATCGTTTACGCCCCGTTCGTCCTCGGTCATCACCGAGAGCAGAATCTGCTCGTTGGACTGGCGGCAGTGGTCGTCCCAGGAGATGGTGCCGTAGCCGGCAGCCCGGGTGCTGCCTGCCCCGCCCCGACGGCCCATGGGCGGATAGCGCACTGCTTCCACCGCGCGCCTGGCGCCCTCCAGTCCATCCACGTGGGGGATGATTATCCCCTCGGCTCCGGCGTCGAGGATTCGGAGGATCAGTTTTTCGTCGTTGTCGGGCACCCGAATAATCGAGGTTACTCCGGCCAGGTCTGCGGCGCGAATCATCTCGCCCACCAGGCGCAGGTCGAAGTCGGTGTGCTCCATGTCGATAAAGGCGGCGTCATAGCCTGCCAGGCCTATAATCTCAACAATCTGGGGGTCAGCGAAGGTCACATAGGTACCCAGGGCCAGTTTGCCCTCGCGCATCACCCTTTTCACCCGGTTTTCACGCATGAAAGACTCCTTCCCGAAATTAGTACCGGCCCATTATTCACCACGACCGCCTCGGGTGCAACATTGACACCTGTGGGGGCCAGGGTTCAAGGTCGGGCGGTTTCCAGTAAGAAACCAGGGCAGACCCACAGAAGTCTGCCACCAGGAAGGCAGGGCTCTTACGGGCTAAACCGGAGGTTCGTTTGATTAACCCCGGTGGTTGGGCTAAAATCCGATTCATTCCAATTTACGATCTGGAGGCTTGAACGAGAATGTTGCCCGGCGCGCTGGATGGAGTAAAAGTGCTGGACCTGAGCGAGGATATCGCCGGTTCGTTTTGCGCGCGCCTGCTGGCGGACTATGGCGCCGACGTGCTGAAGGTGGAACCACCCGGGGGCGCGGCCCTGCGGCGAATGGGGCCCTTTTTTCACGATGACCCGCATCCGGAGAAGAGCCTGTTCTTCCTGGCGCTCAACCTGAACAAGAAGGGAACGACCCTGAACCTGGAAACGGTTACGGGGCAGGCCATTCTGAAGCACCTGATTCCGCAGGTGGACGTTGTCGTCGAGAGCTTCCGGCCAGGGCATTTGGCGTCACTAGGCCTGGGGTACGAAGAGCTGGAGGCGTTGAATCCTGCGCTGACGATGACTTCCATCACCCCCTTTGGGCAGGATGGTCCCTACAGCCAGTACCGGGGCGAGGAGATCGTCAACTACGCCATGGGCATGATAATGAGCATCAGCGGGGTACAGGGACGGGAGCCGCTGAAGCACGGGGGCTTCCAGGCCCAGTACGAGGGGGGCCTGTTTGCCGCCGCCACCACGTCCATGGCCCTGTTTGGAAGCGAGTTTACCGGCATCGGCGAGCACATCGACGTTTCCATCACCGAGTGCATCGCCTCCACAATGATGGCCACCCAGACCATGTACCCCTTCATGGGTGGCACCCAGGTGCGGCGGCGGGCCAGCGGCAGTATGTTCGGCCATCCCATGCCGTGCCAGGACGGGTGGATCATCGTTCAGACGGGCGGTGGGGCGTCGTGGGAAGACCTGGCCGAGTTCTTCCAGTGTCCTGAAATGCTGGAGGAGCGTTTTGCCGACCGGGCGCAGCGGGCAGTGAACGGCGAGGAACTGGACCGCATTGTCATCGAGTCCATTAAGGAAAGGAGCAAGTGGGAGCTGTTTCCCAAGGCGGCGGAATACCGCATGCTGTTCGGACTGGTTCAGACACCTTCGGAACTGGTGGACTGCCCTCAGCTGGAGTCGAGAAACTTCTTCCGCGAAATTGAGCATCCGGTGCTGGGCAAGGTGAAGGTGCCTGCCGAGTTGTTCAAACTGAGCGAGACTCCCTACAGACCGGAGCGATCAGCGCCAACCCTGGGCCAGCACAACCGGGAGATTTACGTGGACGGCCTGGAGTATGACGACCAACAGTTTGCGAGGCTCAGGCAGTTGAACGTGATTTAGGCGGAGGACGGGACGAGTCTCTATCCGCATAACGCTGGGCCGGCTCAGCAGCCCTGAAAAAACAAGCAAGAGGTAACCACCACAATGCCCAGACTTCCCCTGGAAGGCATCCGAATCCTGGACTCGACCTACGTTTTCGCCTTGCCCTATGCCGGCGGTCACCTGGCTGACCTGGGAGCGGAGGTGATCAAGATTGAGGGACCCGGGCGGCCGGATGTTACCCGTACCGGAGGTTATGCCGGCTCCTTTCCTGAAAACCAGGCGGGCGAGGAATGGTGGAACAAACCGTCCACCTACAACCTGCTGAACCGGGGGAAGAAGTCGCTGGTCCTGGACATGGGCGACGAACGGGGTAGGGACCTGTTCCGGGAACTGGTGGCGGTCAGCGACGTGGTGATGGAGAACTTCACGCCCCGGGTGATGCGCCGCTGGGGGCTGGACTATCCCAACTTGCGGAAAATCAAGCCGGACATCATCCTGGTCTCCAACACGGGCTACGGGCACGGTGACGGGCCTTATTCCGGATACCCGGCCCAGGCAACCACCCAGGAAGGTACCCACGGGCACTGCTGGGTTACGGGCTACCTGAACGGCGAACCGGCCAAGGCGGGGGCCTCTTTCGTGGACTTCTTATCCACCTGGAGCGCGATTTTTGCCCTGGGCGCGGCCCTACGCTACCGCAACCGGACGGGCAAGGGGCAATGGATTGATATTGCCATGTACCAGGCGGGGGTGATGTTCCTCTCCGAGTACCTGATGGACGCCGCCATTAACGGCAGGGAGGGTGGCCGCATGGGCAACCGGCATCCCTACCGGGCTCCCCAGGGCTGTTATCCGGCGCTGGGCAAGGACCAGTGGGTAACCCTGTCGGTGGGCAGCGACGAGGAATGGCAGTCGCTGTGCCGGCTGATGGGCAAAGATGAACTGGCGACTGACGTCCGATTTGCCGATATATTGTCACGGCGCCGCAACCACGACGAGGCGGACGAGATCATCGCTGAGTGGACCGCCGCCACGGACAAGTATGAACTGATGCACCTGATACAGGGAGCGGGCATTCCGTCGGGACCAGTCCTGACGGGACGGGACATTCACTACGACCCGCACTACAGGCACCGGGGCTTCCTGGAACGGGTGGACTTCCCGGAAGAGCGGGAAGTGGGCAGCAGGTTCCTGATGGGACGGCCCTACAAGTACAGTAACACACCAATGTCTATCAAAGGGCCAGGCCCCAAGTTCGGGCAGGACAATGAGAACTTGCTTAAGGAACTGCTGGCCCTGGACGAAGGCGCTTACCAGTCCCTGCTGGATGACGCCATCACCACGACCACGCCTACAAGTGGTGAACCGTCCCCCCAGATGGAACCCACTCGGGCCGTGGAGCTGGGTCTGCTGGCGGAGTACGACCCGGAATACCTGGAGAAGCTGGGGCTGGTCTAGATTCGCTCCAGTCCCAGGACTGGGCGGCAAAGGGCCCCGGCCCCATCCTTGACACGGTAACCAGCCCTCTTTAAGCTGGATGAATGGAGGGCCTGTAGCTCAGTGGAAGAGCAACCGGCTCATAACCGGTAGGTCGCTGGTTCGAACCCAGCCGGGCCCACTTTTGTCATCCCCTCCCCTTGGGTTCCTCCCGCTTATCCTCTGTACGAGAGCTTGCGCTCCACTTAGATACCCCTGACCTTTGGTTTATCTGGACCAACTGGTGGTCCACAGAGAACCGGCGCGTTAGCCAGCATCAGCAAACCGCCCCGAAGTTGTTCCCTTGGAACAAGCCTTCGGCCCGCTGGGTCTGGCGGATATAGCAGATGATTCTCTCCACGTCCTTCTCCTCCACACTGGGTACGGGCGCCACGTCTCCAAAGGGCCAGTGGAGCCTGGAACGCCCTGGGCAACGGCGTTGCGGATGCTGAAGTCGGAGTGGTGGCCGGGGTGATAAGCGCGATGGATCAAGGGCGGGCCAATGCTGGTGCCGACGGCCTCCAACCCGTGGCAGGCACAACAGTTGGTGTTGAGCAGGTCTTCTCCCTGTCGGGCCGTTACAGCTACATCCAGGACTCCCACAGGTTGTTGTTGTTCCACGGCCACCGCTAATGGAGCCCTCACCGGGGCGACAGATTTACGTCCGCAGTCGGAAACGAACACCAAGGCAACCATGCCTCAAAGCCCGCTCCTGACCAACTATCCCAATCCCCACGCAGCCGATTAATCCCCACAGCCAGGGGGCACCTTCGCCCAACCCCCGCGGAACGCCTTCCAGAATCCAGATATTCTTGCAAAAGAGAACCGAAAGTGAAGAATTCTGAGTTTTGCTCGTTCACCTTTGTTATCCAGGAAGAATTGCTTTTACACTGGTTTGTAAAACTCTCGGGGCCCGCCGGGCGAAAGTGACGCCAACCTGGCAGGCGGAAGTTGTTGATGCTCGAGTAGCAGCCCCTTAGCAGGAAAGATGGAATGATGGAAAGTGACACCAACCTGGAAGCATCCGGCCCGACTCCCGAAAGACTGCCCTCTAAAGTGGCCGGTGGGTGTCGGAATATGAGAGGGCCCGGGGAACCGATCGCCGTAGTGGGAATGGCATGTAAGTTCCCCGGCGCGCCGGATATTGCGGCCCTGTGGCGGCTTTTGGCGGCGGGAGGGAACGCCGTCATCGAAGGCGAACCCGGTTCAGGAGTTGGGCGTATTGGCCAGTTCTATCCCAAGTCCGCTGCCCAGTACACAGCTTGCAGGTTTGCCGCACTGGTAGATGACATTGACCTTTTCGATGCAGAGTTCTTCCGCATTTCCCCGGTGGAGGCCCAGTTGCTGGACCCCCAGCAGAGGATGACCCTTGAGATCTGCTGGCAGGCCCTTGAGGATGCGGGTATAGACCCGGAGAGTCTGCGGAACACCCGCAGCGGCGTATATATCGGCGTCACCAACAACGACTATCGGGGGATGAACCTTGCCTCCGCCAGCCAGATAAGTGAGCCCGCCGCCAGCCTCTATGCCGTCAGCGGCACATCCTTCAACACCGTTGCCGGCCGGGTGGCGTACGTGCTTGGCCTGGAAGGTCCCACCATTGCCCTGGATACCGCCTGCTCCTCTTCGCTGGTTGCCGTGCACCAGGCCGTTTCGGCTCTGCGGGAGGGCGAGGCGGATCTGATGCTTGTAGGGGGGACCCAGGCTATTTTCAACGGCCGCCTGACCCAACTGCGGGCCCAGGCGGGCATGCTTTCCCCGCAGGGCCAGTGCAAGGCCTTCGACTCCTCGGCCAACGGCTTCGTCCGGGGCGAGGGCTGCGGCATCGTCGTGCTGAAACGGTTGAGCGACGCCGAAGCGGACGGCGACCCCATCTGGGGCGTTATCCTTGGCTCCGCCATCAACCAGGACGGCGCCAGCGCCGGGCTTACCGTACCGAGCGCTCCGGCCCAAGTAAAGGTTATCCAGGACGCCCTGCTCCAGGCTGGGGTTGCGCCGGCGGAAGTGGATTACCTGGAGGCCCACGGCACGGGAACAGAGGTGGGCGACCCTATTGAGCTGAGCTCCGCCGCCGAGGCCTACGGCAACGGACGAAAACCGGACCGACCCCTGCTGGTGGGTTCGATCAAGACCAACATGGGCCACCTGGAGCCGACGGCGGGTATAGCCGGATTTATGAAGGCGGTACTGTCGCTGCGCCAGCGCGTAATACCCAAGCACCTGCACTTTGACAACCCAAACCCGAGGGTGGACTGGGCGAACTTGCCGGTGGTGATTACCGGCGAAAAGACCGATTGGCCTTCCACCGGCAATCGACCGCCCAGGGCCGGTGTCAGTTCCTATGGCTGGTCTGGCACCAACGCTCACGTCATTGTCGAGGGCTACGGTCAACCCGACAATCCGTTATCGGGAAGCGACGAAGTTTCGTTGCCTACCGGCAGCGTGGTAACCATTGGCTGGAGCGTTAATGAGGACGAAGAGCCCCCATCTGAGAGCGAGAGGACTTTCGAAGGGCGGCCGGCCCGCTTTTTGCCCGTCTCGGGCAAGTCGGCCGACGCCCTGCGGGACACGGCCAATGCCTACTTGACCTGGCTCGACGAGCATGAGGCTGACGCGGAGCTTGCCGACCTGGTCTGGTCAGCCAGCGTTGCTCGAAGCCATTTCGACTTTAGGGACGGCGTTGTATTTCGCGACGGCGTCACTCTTCGAAAGGGGCTGGAAGCAATGGCGGGGAACTTGGACCCTGCTTTCCTCCCCAGGGCAGCCCGAGTTGCCTTTGTCTATACCGGCCAGGGAAACCAGTGGGTGGGCATGGGCGAGGCGCTTTACCGGCAGGAACCCGTTTTTCGAGAAATAATGGACCGCTGCGACAGTTTCATTCGACAAGAGCGGGGAGTATCGCTGCTTGACGTGATGTTCGGACGTACAGGCGCTACCGGCGACCTGGACGAGCCCCGGTGGACGCAGCCTTCCATTTATGCCCTGGAGTGCGCCCTGACAGCGTTGTGGCGCAGTTTGGGCATTGAGCCCGTCGCGGTGCTGGGCCACAGCCTGGGGGAGATTGCCGCGGCCCAAGCCGCCGGCGTGTTCACCCTGGAAGATGGAATGAAGTTTGCCTCTGCCCGCGGCCGACTGATGGGAGACCTGCCCGGAGCCGGGGCCATGGCTGCCGTCTTTGCTCCGGTGGCCCGGGTGACCGAGGCGGTAGAAAACTGGAAGAAGGAACACCCCGGATCTGACCTTTGCATCGGCGTGGACAACGGCGCGCACCAGGTTATCAGCGGGCCGCAGGAAGAGGTGCATGCCCTGGCCGACCGGCTGGAGTACGAGGGCGTCAACCTGAGACGGTTACGGCCCAGTCCTGCCTACCACAGCCCGTTAGTGGAACCGGCGCTGGACGACTTGCAGGCCGTACTCGAAGACATGGGAGTCTCCACTCCTTCCGTTACGCTGGTCAGCAACGTGACGGGTAAGCCGGTAGGAACCGACTTTGCGATGGACGGCGCTTACTGGCGCCGGCACGCCCGCCAACCGGTGCAATTCCGGCAATGCGTGGAGACTTTGGCCACCGACCTGGGTGTTGATGCAGTCATTGAACTGGGCCCCCACGCCATCCTCGGTCCCCTGGTGTCTTTGAATTGGCCCACCGGCGCCGGTGTTGCCGATACCCCGCTGATACTGCAGAGTCTGCTGCGGCCCTCTTTCGACGGCTCAGAGCCCGAAAGGGCGGACGCCTTCGTCGGTGCCGTGGCCGGAGCGTACCGGGCGGCTCTGCCCGTGGACTTCAGGGGCCTGTTCGCCGGGGAAGTCCGGCGGCGGATTAAAATTCCCGGCTACCCATTCCAGCGGCGGCGTTTCTGGACTCCGACTCCGCAGCGTCGGGCCTCGGAAGACTCGCACCCCTTGCTGGGCGTGAAGCACGAGTCACCCCGGGGCGAGGTGATGTTCGAGACCGAGATGCTTCCCTCCGACCCAGTCTGGCTGGCCGACCACCGGGTTTACGGCCGGGTGGTAATGCCCGGCGCCCTGTTCGGCGCCATGGCCGCCGCAGCATCGGAGATTGATGGGTCCGGTGGTCTGGTAATTGAGGAGTTTCAACTACTTAACCCCTTGGTGTACCCCGAGTACGATGAGACGGACGACTCGCGAGAACCGGGGAAACGGGTCCAGTTGATCGTTGACGACGCCAGTGGTAATCAGATACGCCATTTTGAAATTTTCAGCAAAGGCGAAGGGGAAGAAGACTGGGTCCAGCATGCCGAGGGTCAGTTTTCCCGACGCGACACGCGGGCTGCATCCATTGAATGGGTTGACATCGATGCCTTGAAGGATGGACTTTCCCCCCAGGACCTGCCTTCCTATTACCGCAGCAAGGCGGCCGCGGGCATAGACCTGGGCCCGGCCTTCCGCACCCTGGAAGCCCTGTGGGGCGGAGATGGCGAGGCCGTGGCTGAATTGGCGCTGCAGTTCCGCGGCGACGGGAACGATTCCGCCCTCCATCCCCTCTTGTTGGACGGGTGTCTCCAGGTCTTCTCCGCAGCCCGTTACCAGACCGTTGTGGGGGGCGACGCTACCTACCTTCCCTTCGCCTGGGAACGGCTCTGGCTAAACGGCCCCCTGCCTGGCAACTTTGTCTGCCACGCCCGCCTGCGGGATTCCGTGAACGACCAGGACGCTGAAGGGCAAATTTCACAGATTCCGGAAACCCTGAAAGGTGACCTTTGTTTTTACTCTCCTGACGGCCTGGCGCTAGGCGGCTTGACCGGCTTCGCCGTGAAGCGATCCTCCCGTTCCTCCCTGCTGTCTGCCACGGAAGAACTGGAGGACCTGCTCTACGAGGTGGTCTGGCGTGAGAGGCCGTTGCTCGACCGGTTGCAGCCCGCCGACGCTCTGGCATCGCCGTCCACGGTGGCGGCATCCACCGGCACTTTCGGTGAATACCTGGCCCGCGAGGGAGTGAACCTGGAGGAGAGGTCTGCCCTGCTGGACGACCTGAAGCTTTTGTCCCGCGCTTATGCGTATGCATCCCTGGACCAGCTGGGTTGGGAACGACGATCGGGTACGGTAGTCGACCCGGAGTTGTTGCAGGAACATCTGGGCATACTCCCCGAGCATACAGTCCTTTTCGACAGAATGCTGCGTCTGCTGGTTGACGCCGGAGTGCTGGAGCGGGATGGCGGAAGATACAGGGTCAGAATCGGGACTGGAGAACCCTTGCCCGACGAAGATTTGGCCTACCCTGATGACCTTAACGACCGACTGACTGCCCTCCACCCCCATGGCGCCGTCGAACTGGGTCTGCTGCGGAGAAGCGGAGGAGCGCTGGCCCAGGTGCTGCAAGGAGACGTGAACCCCCTCTCCATTCTGTTCCCCAGAGAGGGGCCAGGGATAGCCGATTATTACTTCACCGCTCCGGCATCCCGCGCAACGAACCAGTTGTTGGGAGAAGCCGTAGCGGCTGCCGTGGCCAACTGGCCGGAAGAGCGTCCTCTGCGGATTCTGGAGGTGGGCGCGGGAACCGGCTCCGGCACTTCGGTGGTTTTGCCCCAACTGCGGCCTGGGAATTTCACGTATATGTTCACCGACATTTCGGCGGGGTTCTTTGCCGAGGCCGAGAACAGATTCGCCGATTCGGGCGCCCCGCTGGAATACCGCTCCCTGGACATAGAGCGGAATCCTGGCGACCAGGGCTTCGACCTGCATGCTTATGACCTGGTCATTGCCGTGAACGTGTTGCATGCCACCCGCGACCTGGGCGAGACGCTGACCAATTGCCGAGAGTTGCTGGCGCCTTCCGGGAAGCTGATAGCGGTGGAAAACCTGCGAGGCCGCGGCTGGCAGGACATGGTATTTGGGCAACTGGACGGCTGGTGGAGGTTCTCTGACCAGTATCGTCCCGACCACGCACTCGCCTCACCTGAAGTATGGCGGCGGGCCCTGGCCGATGCCGGATACGTGGAATCCGCCGTCTTGGGCGGAGAACCGGGGACTGATGAGCGGCCCCTGGGTTCGGGCGTCGTACTGGCCGAAGGGCCCCGTGAAGTTGGGTGGGAGGCCGGGGTCTGGGTAGTGGCCGGCGGCGAGCGCGCATTCTCGCAAGATCTGGCGTCAGCCCTGGCGCAGCAAAACCAGACCGTGGTTCTGGCTTCTCCCTTGTCGGAAATTGCAAATTCCGAAGCGTCGAAGGGCATTCGGCGTGAAACGGTGGAACCGGACGACAGGAACTCCTGGCTCTGCTTGCTGAACCAGTTGCCGACGGCGCTGCCCTTGAGGGGCGTGGTGCATTGCTTCGCCACTGAAGGGCACGGGCTTCAAGCCTCCACCGAAGAAATGGCGGATGACGTGCGCCGGATCGGACAGTCCGCTTTGACTCTTGCCCAGGCTCTGCAGGATGCGGATATCTCGCTGGATAGGGGACTATGGTTCGTAACGCGCGGGGCGCAGGCTCTGGAGCGGGACTACATGCGCGAGTGGGCTGGGCAACTGGCAGGGTCCTCCTTGTGGGGTTTCGGCAAGGTTGTGGCGCGGGAAGCGGCACATCTCCGCCCGCGAATGCTGGATTTGGACCCAGCAGGGCCGGACAATTTGGAAAGTCTCGTCAACGAAATGATGTTTCCCGACCCGGAAACCCAGGTGGCGTTCCGGGACGGAAGGCGTCTGGCGGCGCGCCTGGTCAGGGCAGGGTCGGGTCGAGCACGGATAGATTTGCCGGACGACTCGGGCTGGCGCCTGATGCCCGGCGCCGGAGGAGGCCTGGAAAGCCTGCACGCCGAACCCGCTCCCAGCCGTCCCCTGGAACCGGGGCAGGTCCGGGTGGCAGTGGAAGCAGTGGGCGTGAACTTCCTTGACGTGCTCCTCAGCATGGGAGTCGTGACGTCCGCCGAACCGCTGCTGGGCGAGGAATTTTGCGGACGAATTACGGAAACTGCGCCGGATGTGACGAAGGTAGCAGTGGGCGATAGAGTGGTGGGGCTGGGCTTCGGCACCTTTGGACCCGAGATTGTAACTACGGCGGAACTGGTCGCGCCCGCACCCGAAGGAATGCATGCGGCGGCGCTAACAACCATACCATCAGCCTTCGTCAGCGCCGGGCTGAGCTTCGAGATGGCCGGGTTAAAGGCTGGCGACCGGGTACTTATCCACACCGCATCGGGCGGCGTGGGACTGGCGGCCGT
This sequence comes from uncultured Dehalococcoidia bacterium, assembly GCA_964587795.1. GTDB lineage: Bacteria > Chloroflexota > Dehalococcoidia > Lucifugimonadales > UBA3495 > Bin22. Next base: position 39,697 of record CAZPMU010000004.1, read on the forward strand.
GCAGTTGGCACAAAGCGTGGGAGCCGAAGTTTTCGCCACCGCTAGCCAGCCCAAGCAAGCCTACCTCCGGGCCCTGGGCGTAGAGCATGTTTTCGACAGCCGGACAATCGACTTTGGCCAGCAGGTCCGGGAAGCAATAGGCGGCGCCGGCATAAACATGGTATTGAACAGCCTAACGGGCCCCGGGTTCATCGAGGCCAGCCTTTCCTGCCTGGCGGACGGCGGCAGTTTTGTTGAGATGGGACGCCGGGACATCTGGAGCAGCGAAGAAATGGCAGCATCGCGGCCCGATGTCGCCTATTCCATTCTCGAGTTGGACTACCTGAAGAAGAACGAACCGTCCCGTCCGGGCCGAATGCTCCGCTCCGTCATGGAAGGAATTTCGGGGGGCACTCTGGAGCCGCTGGCCCACACCCGCTGGCCCATCGCCGAGGCCGGGGCCGCCATGGAGTTCATGCGGTCGGCCCGTCACATAGGCAAGAATGTCATGGTAATGCCGCGGATGGCTGGTGGTCAGTTACGCCACGACCGCTCCTACCTGGTAACCGGCGGTCTCGGCGGCATAGGCACGGTGGTTGCCCGCTGGCTGGCCGAGCGAGGCGCCGGGGTAATTGTCTTGAACGGACGTCGGCCCCCGGACCCGGAAGCGCAGGAAGTGATTGATTCCCTTCGGGCGCAGGGGACAGATGTCCGGGTGGAACTGGCCGACATGACCGACTTGGCGGCCATAGATAGCATGCTTGCCAGGATCGACGCCAACATGCCGCCCCTGGCCGGAGTCATTCACAGCGTGGGGGTGCTGTCCGACGGCTCCCTGGGAAACCAGACCTGGGAGCGTTTCGAGCGGGTCCTGTGGCCCAAGGTACTGGGAGCGTGGCATCTGCACCGGGCCACGTTAGACCGCGACCTGGACTTGTTTGTCCTGTTCTCCAGCATTACCGGCGTGGTGGGCAATTCGGGACAGGGCAACCACGCGGCGGCCAATACTTTCCTGGACCAGTTGGCCGCTTACCGCCGCTCCCTGGGCCTGCCGGGCCAGAGCATCGCCTGGGGAGCCTGGTCCGGGCTGGGCGAGGCCGAAGAACAGCGGCAGCGAATCGAACGTCAGCTCGAGGCGGCGGGCACCGGATGGCTCAGCCCGCAACAGGGGCTGAAGGCCCTCGAGGAACTGGTACACCAGGACATGACCTTCGGGATGGTGGCGTCGGTGGACTGGCCGACCCTGGCGGAAAACTTTGAGGAGCCTCCCACTTTCCTGGTCGAGTTGCTGCCCGGCGAGGAAAATGGCGACCAAACCCTTGCCGGCGACACGGCAGACTTCTTGTCCCAGCTAAAGTCCGCGCCGCAGGAAGCCTGGGAGCAGGTACTGGTTCCCTTCCTGCAAAGAGAATTGCAGGCAGTGCTTCGGATGCCGACGGCCCCAGCGCCCAATGTGGGCTTTTTCGAATTGGGTATGGACTCTTTGATGTCGGTGGAACTCCGCAACCGGCTGAACCGTACCCTGGCGGGCGAGTACACGGTCTCCAACACCGCCGTGTTCGACTATCCCAACATCTCTGCCCTGGCCGGTCACCTGGGCGCTGAACTCGGGCCGGTCCTGGGGTCTGCCAACGTCGTGGCGGACATTCCGAGTCTGCGTAGGCCGGTAACCCACGTCTCTACCGATGAAGATGCCATAGCCATAGTGGGGATGGCTTGCCGATTCCCCGGTGCGTCGAACCTGGAGTCTTTCTGGGACCTGCTTGAAAGAGGAAAAGACGCCATTACTGACGGCCGCCCCGCCGGGGGACCCTGGGAGGGTGTGGCCGGCGACCCGGCAGCACAGGAAGACATTTTCCGGCGGGGTGGGTTCATTGAAGACCTGGACCGGTTCGACAACCGATTTTTCCGCGTTTCTCCTATAGAGGCGCGGCTGATGGACCCCCAGCAGCGGCTGCTACTGGAAACAACCTGGCACGCGCTGGAAGACGCCGGACTTGACCCCGAAAGGCTCAGGGGAAGCCGCACTGGCGTCTATGCCGGCATTGGCACCAGCGAGTACCGGGAAGTAATCTCCGCGAGCGGGCAGGAGGACCTGTATTTCGGGACCAGCGCCAGCCTGACCGCGGGAAAAATTGCCTTTGTGCTGGGGCTTGAAGGACCGGCCATGCCGGTGGACATGGCCTGCGCCTCCTCCCTGGCGGCGGTTCACCAGGCGGTTGCCGCCCTACGAGGGGGAGAGGTGGATTTGGCTCTGACCGGAGCGGTCAACACCACCCTGTCGTTGCCCATTGCCCGCTTCCACCGCGAAATGGGATTGCTGTCCGCCTCGGGGCGCTGCAATGCCTTCGACGCCACTGCCGACGGGTTCGTTCGCAGCGAGGGCTGCGGGGTGCTGGTCCTGAAGCGGCTGAGCCAGGCGGAAGCCGACGGCGACCGAATCTGGGGCCTGGTGAAGGGCACGGCAATCAATCAAAGCGGGACCAGCGCAGCCATGCCGGTGCCCAACGGGCCAGCCCAGGAGCGAGCAATGGAAGAAGCCCTCGCCAAGGCCGGTGTGGCTCCCGCTGAAGTGGACTACGTAGAGGCCCACGGCACCGGTACTGAACTGGGTGACTCCATTGAACTTCGGGCCCTGGCTTCGGTTTACGGCAAGGGGAGAGAAGCGGAACGTCCCCTGCTGCTGGGTTCGGTCAAGACCAACATCGGTCATACCGAGTGGTCATCGGGAATGGCCAGCATCATCAAGGCCGTAATGGCAATGCAAAAGGGTGTGATCCCCGCACACCTGCACTTCAACGCACCCAACCCCAACTTCGATTGGCGACAATTGCCGGTCCAGATTACTTCGGAGCAGATTGCCTGGCCTTTGGCAGCCGAACGGCCTCCCCGTTCGGCGGTTAACTCATTCGGCATGTCTGGGACAAATGCGCATATAGTAATGGAGGGATACCGGCATCCCGGTGATGGCCCCGCTTCCGACCGCGACACGTCGTGGCCGTCGGGCGGGCCGCAGGCTATGCAGATTGCCTTGCACCAAAATAGTGACGACGTGCAGCAATTGGACGAGACTCAGCAGGCTCGGACCGCCAGGGTTTTGCCCCTGTCCGGCAAGTCTCCCGAGGCGCTGCGATATCTGGCAGAGGCATACCTGTCCTGGCTGACCAAGGAAGACGTTCAATACGCGCTGGAAAACGACGCAGGGAACTTCCTTGCCGATATGGCGTGGACGGCAGGTTCGGGGCGCAGCCATTTCTCGTGTCGAGCGGGCGTAGTATTCACCGATGCCGCTGACCTGCAGGCCTCGCTGGAAAATGTGGCGCAGTCGGCTATGGCATCTGGTGAACGGGCATTTGGAACTACACCAGGAATCGCCGTTGTGTACGCCTCCTCGGGCGGCCTTTGGGAAGGGGTGGGAGAGGAACTTTACCGTACCGAGCCGGTTTTCCGGGCTGTCCTGGAACGTTGCGACGAGTGGGTAAGGGCAGAGAGGGGGCAGTCCCTGCTGGAGGTCATGTTCGGCAAGGCGAGAACTTCGGAGAGTCTGTCGCATCCGACGTGGGCAAATGCCGCAGGCTACGCGCTGGAAACCGCACTTACTAGCCTGTGGGAGAGCGCGGGCATCCGCCCGATGGCGGTCCTGGGCCAAGGAATTGGAGAGGTCGCTGCGGCCCATACCGCCGGTATCGTAAGCCTGGAAGACGGGTTGCGGCTGGCAATGGCATTGTCTGGTCCGGAAGCGGCGCTCCCTATAGTGGAGACCAGGTCTCCCTCGCTAACCATGGTCAGCAGCGTCATGGGTCGCGCCGTGCAGCCCTCGGACACTCTGGACAACGGTTACTGGCGGCGCTTGACGGGAGACCAGCCGGACCTTCAGACCTGCCTGCAAACACTGGCGGCGAGCTCAGTCAACGTGCTGCTGACACTGGGATCGAGAGGTAGGAAGACTGCGCCGTCGGTAAGTGCATTCAACGAATGCGCGGCCACGGATGCGAACCTGTCAATCATATACGGGTTGCTCCGTCCCGAAGGGGATTCTAAAGGAGATGCCAAAGGATTCCTGGAGGCGGTTGCAGCGGCCTACGAGTCGGGTTCTACGGTCGCCTTCCAGGGGATCTTTGCAGGGGAAGAGAGGCGCCGCATTTCGATTCCCAATTATCCTTTTCAACGCCGGTCGTTCTGGGTGCGGCGACGGAATTGCCGGGCGTGATTGCGTAAGGTTCGTTAGCACGTTCTGCCAAGCGAGTATTGGGCAATGGTCCCTCGGGCCCAAGGACCTGGGCGGGCCCCTGTGTCACCTGTCGAGAAGAGCGCAAGGGCTTCCCAGTCCCCGAGTATTTCTTTGGCTCGCGGCTGAGGCTCTTTTCCTTGAGGGAATTTCCCAACGGAAGGGTCGGCACATGGGATCAGGATACTTGGCAAAAGGTAAGAGATGAAACCTGGAAGAAGCTGAACCAGCAGCCCAGCGTTGCCCTTAGGGACTAGCAACAGAAGCGGCGGCGGCCCCCAAGGTAAAGGAACTTCTTGAGCCGATGGATTTTCTGATTCCCTGGCAAGGGTCGGAAGACCGGACTTGGTCTCAAGATTACCGTGCCGAGCGGGGCATCCGTCCTTTTTCCCTGTCGGCGATGTTCAGGGTTCACATTGTCCTACTGTGCTTCAACCTGAGCGTCCCAGCCATGGGGGATCCCCGCCTTAGCGGGGCAGGCTCTCTTATATGAAGCGGAGTCGGCACGGCGCTTTGCCGGGTTGCGGTTGACGGAACCCCTTCCCGATGGGAGCGCCATATTGCACATTCGCCACCCGCTGGAACGACATGAAACGGGCCCGGGCCTGTCTTGGGAAATCAGGTCCCACCGCTGCCATGCCCTTCCTTTGGGCTTCTCCCGCTACTCCCCGGTGCGCGAGCCGGAGCTTTTTTGACAAACCCGTACCTTTGGTCCATCTGGACCCACTGGTGGTCCACAGAGAGCCGGCGCATTAACCGGCATCAGCAAACTGTCCCGAAGTCGTCCCCTTCGAACAAGCCTTCGGCGCGCTGGGTCTGGCGGATATAGCAGATGATTTTCTCCACCTCCTGCTCCTCCACGCTGGGTACGGGCGCCATGTCTCCAAAGGGCCAGTGGTGCTGGGGAACGCCCTGGGCTACGGCGCTGCGGAAGCTGAAGTCGGGGTGGTGCCCGGGGTGATAAACGCGATGTATCAAGGGCGGGCCAAGGCTGGTGCCAACGGCGCCGGCGCCATGGCACGCGGAACAGTTGTCGTTGAACAGGTCTTCGCCCTGTCGAGCCGTTTCAGCTACATCCAGGACTGCCGCGGGTGGTTGTTCCACGCCCGCCGCTGAGGGAGCCCTCACCGGGGCGGCAGATTCGCTTCCGCAGCCGGCAAAGAACAACAGGGCAACCATCAGGACCAAGCCCAAGGCCAAAAGCGTAACCGCCGATACCGGACTCCCCCCTTTCAGGCCATCCTCCAGCGCGTCCCTCATTCCAGCAGGAAACCCTCGTAGCCGTTGGCGGCGACATCGGCGCGCTTGGCCCGCATTACAGGGGCCGTGTCGGGGCTGGTGAGCAGGGCGCGGGCCTTGCCGGGGATGTTGGCCCCCACGTACCAGGAGTTGGCCTGGGAGCGGAGAATCCTGGAGCCTTCCTCGTTGACGTGGTTGACCCATTCGTCCTCGGCCTCAAGGGTTGGCGAGATGCGGACGAATTCGTTCTCACGGACGTAACGGATACACTCGGTTACCCATTCAACCAGGGGTTCGGCGGCCCGAACAAAGTTTCCCACGGAAGCAGAGTTAATGGTGAACAGATTGGGGAAACCGTTGCTCTGGATACCAAGATAAGTGCGGGGGCCGTTGGCATGCTTTTCAGTCAACAGTTGTCCGCCGATTCCCCGGACGTTGATGCGGTTCAGGGAGCCGGTTACGGCGTCGTAGCCTGTGGCGAAGATGATTACGTCCAGGTCGTAATGCCCGCCTGCGGTTTGAAGGCCGGTGGGGGTGATACGCTGGATGGGCGCTTTTCGCACGTCCACCAGCAGAACATTGTCCCGGTTGTAAACTTCGTAGTAGCCACTCTCGCAGGGAAGGCGCTTTGAGCCGAACATGTGGTCCCTGGGCACCAGCATTTCGGCCACTTCGGGGTCGTGGACACGCTCCCTGATCTTGTTGCGGACGAATTCGGCGTAGTCCTCATTGGCCTCTCCCGGAAGCATCACGTCGTAGAAATTTGACAGCCACTTGGCAAATCCCGGCTCCTGCCAGAGACGCTCGTACTGTTCCTGGCGTTCTTCGTCCGAAACGTCCATGGCGGAACGGGGGTCAAAGAGGTGCATGAAAGACCCGGCAGTCTCGTTGCAGCGGCGGAAAATTTCGGGATAATTGTCCCTGATTTCCTGCATCATCTCGTCGGTAATGGGACGGTTGCGCAGGGGAGCGCAGAAGTTGGGCGTGCGCTGAAAGACGGTAAGATGGCCTACCTCTTTGGCTATCTCGGTAATCAGCTGGACCGCAGTGGCGCCGGTTCCAATGACACCCACTCGCTTGCCGGCCAGGTCCATACCTTCCTTCGGCCAGCGCCCGGTGTGGCACCACCGGCCCTGGTAAGTTTCCAGGCCCTCGAAGTCGGGGATGTAGTGGGCGGACAAGAGACCTACGGCAGTGACCAGGAAAGGAGCGCGGGCCTGGTGGCCGTCGGCAATGGTAACCAGCCAGGAATTGCAGTCTTCCTCAAAGGTGCAGTCCACAACCCGGGAGTTGAAACGGATGTGGCGCTTCAGGTCGAATTTGTCCGCCACGTAATTCAGATATCGTTCATTCTCGGGCTGGCCGGAGTAAAGCTCCTTCCAGTCCCACTCCTGCAGCAGTTCCTGGGAAAAGGAGTAGCCGTAGGTGTAGCTTTCGGAGTCGAAGCGGGCGCCAGGGTAGCGGTTCCAGTACCAGGTGCCCCCCACACCGTCGCCATCTTCAAACACACGTACGGACAGTCCGATATTGCGGAGGCAATAGGTCTGGTAAAGACCCGTAACGCCGGCGCCGATGACTATGGCGTCGAACTGCTCTACGTCGTCACCCAAACCGTAACTGCCGATGGCGGTCTGTTCTTTAGCTTCTACCATCTTTTTCTCTCTCAAGTGAAGTTAGGGGCAATATACCAAAAATCCGGTCCTAAAGCAGTTAAAGACGATTTTCACCACAGACCGCAGAGGACGCAGAGTTGCCCGGCGTTGCCACGTAGCCGGTATGTCGATATGAAGGGACAGCCTGTTCCCGCTGATCGAGAGCAGTTACCCCTGGAAATACTGGGAGACCTGGACATTGTTATTCGTTATAATGCTTCAATGAGGGCGTTCTCATCCGGGTAGTCTTGCCATGGAATGATGGCAGACACACAAGTCTGCCCCTACCACTCTCGCGCTCAAACTACTTCAACCTAAACGCTACCTGCTTCAATTTCGGGCTTTTACACCCCTCCTTCCCAAAGGCCCCCCAGGAGTCAGCTGTTGTCTCAGACTAACATTAACGAACACGTCCGCTACGAGCCAGACGACAAACCGCCGCCGCTTATCGCAGCCGGCGCCGGGGCACAGGCCGCCATTCTGATCATCACTCCCGTGGTGTTGACGGTGGTAATCGTGATGCGCATCGCGGACCAGTCCGAAGGGCTCATTGTGTGGGGCGCTTTCGCCGCCCTGCTGGTGAGTGGTTTGACCACCATTTTGCAGGCCGCGAAGTGGGGACGCATTGGTTCGGGACACGTACTGCTGATGGGGACTTCCGGTGCCTTCATCGCCATCTGCGTTGCCGCGTTGACTACCGGCGGACCGGCCACCATGGCCAGTTTAATAGTCGTGTCATCCCTGTTCCAGTTCCTGATGGCGGCGCGCCTTTCCCTGCTGAGGCGAATATTCACTCCAGTAGTCACGGGGACTGTGATTATGTTAATCGCGGCCACCGTGTTTCCCTTCGTGTTTGGCTCTCTCACCGATGTGCCGGAAGGCACTCACGCCGCAGCGGCGCCGCTGGCAGCGGGAATTACGCTGGCGGTGGTAGCGGGACTGGTGTTGCGGGGGCCGCCCCGGCTGCGGCTGTGGGCGCCGATTGTGGGCATAGCGCTGGGCTGCGTGGTTTCTGCGCCCTTCGGCATATATGATGTGGAGCCCATAATCGAAGCGCCGTGGATTGGTGTACCCTTCAGTTCCTGGCCGGGCCTGGACTTAACGCCGGATAAGCACTTCTGGGGGCTGTTGCCGGCATTCATCATAGTTACGTTGGTTGGGGCCATTGAGACCATCGGGGACGGTGTGGCCATCCAGCGGGTGTCGCGGCGAACGCCTCGGGCCACGGACTTCCGGGTGGTTCAGGGAGCGCTGAACACCGACGGAGTGGGCAACCTGCTTTCGGGCCTGACCGCGACCCTGCCCAACACTACCTACTCCACCAGCATATCGCTGGCCGAAGTTACCGGCATCGGGGCCCGCCGGGTGGGCATTGTCATCGGCGTCATCCTGACCGCGGTGGCCTTCTTCCCGAAGATTGCCGCGGTGGTCATCGCCATTCCCACGCCCATCGCCGCCGCCTACATCACCGTGCTGCTGGGGCTGCTGTTCATCCAGGGGATGAAGATTGTGATCCAGGACGGGGTGGACCACCGGAAGGCAACAGTGGCGGGCGTGGCTTTTTGGGTGGGAACCGGATTTCAGAACCAGTGGATTTTCCCGGAACTGCTGGGCGACGGGTTCCTTTCCGTCCTGCTGGGCAACGGGATGACCTCGGGCGCGATAGCGGCGGTAATTATGATGGTCTTCCTGGAACTGACCGCTCCACGCCGTAGAAAGTTGGATATGGCGATGGACGACGAAGCACTGCCCAGGCTGACGGAATTCCTGACCCAGTTCGCGGGTCGCATTGGCTGGGACCGTCCCGCAACCGACCGGCTGGTGCTGGTGGGAGAAGAGACGTTTAACAGCCTGGCGTCGGAGGAAACGGAGGAGGGCAATGGCAGACCGCGGCGACTGATGGTGAAAGCGCGGGCCGCCGGTTCCGGGGTGGAGCTGGAGTTCGTTTCGGCCGTGGAAGGCGAAAATCTGGAGGACGAACTTTCTTACCTGGGCGAGACTCCAGACATAGCCGACGACCGGGAAATATCGTTCCGGCTGCTGCGGCACTACGCGTCGTCGGTGCGCCACCAGAAGTACCACGGGGTGGACGTGGTGTCGGTGGAAGTGGCGCGGTCGGGGTAGGAGAACAACCCGCCCGATGGGTTCCCGATGGGTTGAGGAGGTGAACCTGGGTCGTCATTCCAACCTTGAGCCGGAATCCATGGGTTCACCGACTATAGATTGACCAACGGTAGGGTGTGCCGGATTCCGGCGTTCTGGGGAGTGACGATTAAGCGCAGCCAATCAACTCGATGGCGCGGGCCGGGCGGCTTGGAAGGCAATTCAGGGGTTGTGGTGGCAGGAGAGGGCAGCCACAAGGGCTGCCCCTGCGCAATTATCTAATCGCCTCCCAGGCGGTGGCCGTCGAGGTACCTGCGAGCCGATGCCAGGACCAGGTCGGGGTCTTCCATGGCCACGAAGTGGGAGCCCCTGGGAAGGGTTTCCATGCGCGCGCCCTTGACCTCGTTCAGGAAATACTTGACCTCATCGCTGCTGCGGGCGGCCTCGTCCGGGTAGTTGCCGGTGTTGCCCAGGAGGAGCAGGTAATCGCCGGACAGTTCCTCCAGGTAGGGCGTGGGATTCAGGGCGTGGCGGGCCTCGTAGTAGAAGGCCTCCACGTCGGTGGGGCACTTCAGTTCTGCCCGCCCGTCGTCCAGCAACCGGGTGCCGCCGTAGATATAGTCCCTGACCGCGTCATCGGTCCAGGTGCTGAACACCCGCCGGTTGCGGTAGGCATCGTACATTATCTTCCTGGACTCCCAGATGGCCCGCTTGTTGCGTGTGCGGTTCATCCGCTCCTCCCGTTCCTCCGGGGCATAGACTTCCAGGGCGGGGCCTACCCGGGTGTCCACGAGTACGGTGGGTCCGACGGTCCCGGGGGCCTTGGAATTGGCGATCATGATGGTCATACCGCCGGCGGAGTGGCCGATGCCGTATGGGGGCCGGGGTGGATTGAGGGCCTGCACCAGGCCAATGACGTCCTCGGCCATGTTGTCGAAGGTGTAGCCGCCCGGTTTGTCGGTGTCGCCGTGGCCGCGCAGGTCAAGGGAAAAAACGTAATAGTCCCGGGCCAGGTCTTCGGCCAGGGGACGCCATACCATGGCGCACAGGCCGATACCGTGGGTCATTATCAGGAGCGGGTTTTCCGGGCTGCCCCAGGTCAAGCCGTGAAGGGTAATGCCGTTGGCCTGGACGTACTTGCTGGTTGGTTCCAAGGTTTCCTCCGTTTTCATTAATCCACTAATGGGCACTGACTGTCACGGATATGCTGATGAACCAGTGGGTGATTATACCTGGCCCTTCATGGATTCAAGCGATTCTCTAAAGCAGATTCCAGCGAGGCTGTTCGGCGGCAGCGGCTTTCAGGTAGTCCACGACCCAGTCCTTGACCTGGGGGTCCAGGTAGAAGGTCGGCTTGATAAGTTCGCCTTCGCTGGCGACCAGCCCTTCTTCGACGGCCAATTGGGCCTCGCGGGTACCGGGCATGATGCTGACGCCGACGCGCAGGTTGGCCATGGACGGCCTGATGCTGCGCAGGAATTCCAGCTTTTCGTCCACCGACTCGGGAGTTTCCCCCGGGTCGCCGAAGCGCTGGGCGATGGTGTAGTTCAGGCCACCATCTTCGCAAATGCGGCAGGTCTCCACCATTGGTTCCATGCGTTCGCCCAGGGTTGTGCCGTCGTGGCTGTCGCCGCGCATATTGCCCATCATCACCAGTACGCAGCCGGCGCGTCTCATCAGGTCAACCAGTTCCGCGTCGCAACTGTAGGGGGCCAGGCCGGTGGTCCAGTGAACGCCTATCTGCGCTTCGATCAGGGCCCGGCACAGGTCCTTGGCGTGGGGCAGCGGGATGTTGAAGCCGTTGTCGATGAAGTGGACCTTGCGCAGGTTGAACCTGGCCTCCATATCCTTCACTTCCGCCACGACCTCTTCGATGGGACGTATGACCCGCCAGGCGCTGCGCTGCGCCGGTTCGGAATCGGGTGACGTGGGGTAGTTGAAGTCGCCCAGCTTGGTGACAATGCCAACGCCGAAGCCGGCCAGTCGGTACTTCTCCATGTCCAGTTCGTCGAACCTGGGCGGCATCGAGAATTCCGAGCGGCAGCGCATGCCGTTAAACCGGATGCCGGAGTCATCGCGGTATACCAGGCCGGGCAGGTCCAGGTAAGAAGGCTCTCCGATTTCGATGCGGCCGGCCAGTTCTGCGAAGGTCTCGCCGGCGTCGCCGGCAAGGCCCAGGTCAGGTTCCAGGTAGGCAAAGCACTCTTCGGGCAGCAGGCTGAAGGCAGGGCCGCCGCAGACGATGGGGGCTGGGGAAAACTCGCGAATCTTGTCTATTACGTTCTTCGTGATGGGCAGCGCCCACTGGGGGTCCAGGTAGCTGTGGTTGCTGAGGTTGCGCAGAGAAAGGCCCACCAGTTCGGGCTGAAACTCATGCACCGCCTCCTCCACGTCGGCCAGGTAGTCGTCAGAGAACATTATGTCCAGCACTTTAAGCTGGTGCCGGTCGGGATCCAGGTGGCCGGCCACGTAGGCCATGCCGATGGGCAGGGGCTGGGCGTTCATCCGGCTTACCAGGCGGTTATGCCGGTTGGTGGCAATCATCAGAATACGCATCCCGGGTCCTCCTTGCCTGGGTGGCTCCAGGGTAAATATACGTTAAAGCGGTGGATAGGGCAATTAGAGCTCAATCATGGAGGTACAGGATAAGGCGGCTTAATCGGGCCGCAGATTGGCAACCCGTGAGGCCACCAAAGAAACGCCGTCGCCCCATCCTGACCTGCCTCCGTCAATGGAGAAGGGACCTATAGAGAGGTTCAGCCATGTATGAGCAGCCAAATTGACAGGCCCTTACCCTTGTGCTACGTTTGGCCCGTTCACGACCAAGGGGAGGAGAGGCATTTTGGCCCCCGTTTCCCACCACCGCAATCCGCACTTTGTGGGAGGAGCGAACTATGCGAAGCATCGATATTCACGCCCACCTGACACCCCAGCGGTTTTGGCATGCTACGGAAAATGGCGGCGACTGGCACAGTCTGCGCCGCGAACAGGATGCCAGGGGCCGGCAAATAGCAATCGTCGGCGACCGGCGGGGCGGGCTGCCCCCCAAGGCGCGATGGACTCCGGAAGAACGCCTGGCGGACATGGACTCGCTGGGCGTTGATATTCACGTCCTATCACCCTATTCGGGCTTCTATAACTATGACCTGGAACCCTCGCTGGCCATTGCCAGTTCCAGGGATTCCAACGACGAAATTGCCGAAATGACGAAAGCCTGGCCCGACCGGTTTGCCGGCCTGGGCACCCTGCCCATGCAGGACGTGGGTGCCGCCGTTGCCGAACTGGAGCGCATTATGACCACCATGAGCTTCAAAGGGGCAATGATTGACGACAAGGTGAACGGCAAGCTGCTGGACGAGCCGGAGTTCCTGCCCTTCTGGAAGGCCGCGGAGCAGATGGGGGCGCTGATCCTGTTCCACCAGGGGGACGGAACGCTGGTGGACTTTCGTACCGACAAGTTTCACCTGCCCAACTCCATCGGCAACCTGGCCGACCGTACCATCACCTTCTGCTCCCTGGTTATGGGCGGGGTGATGGACGCCTGTCCCGACCTGAAAGTGTGCCTTTCCCACGGCGGCGGGTACACCTGTTACAACATTGGGCGCATTGACCGGGGCTGGCAGGGCGCGCCGGACTCTCCCACCAAGCCGTCCGCGCCACCCAGCGATTACCTGCGCCGCTTCCACTACGACTGCATTGTGTACACGGAAGATTCGTTGAGATTCCTGATTGACACGGTGGGCGCGGACCGGGTTTTGTTCGGAACGGACTGGCCCTACGACATGGAGTTTGACTGGCCGGTATCCTGGATTCTGAGCCTGGAGAACATTACCCAGGAAGAGAAGGAACTGATCCTGTGGAAGAACCTGGAGAACCTGCTGGGGCTGTGAGGGGGCGATGCACGCCGTCCCAAACGGGCTAATTTCCCACCAACTATTGGCCAACAAGAGGCCGCTGGAGGTTACCGGATGCGCAGCATAGACATCCACGCCCACACCTTTACGCCAACGATGCTGAAGACCATGGCTGCCGGCCAGGAATGGTACGGCATGAAATACACCGACGCTGACCAGCGCAACATCTTCGTTCGGGAAGGAAAGATCGTAAACGTGCACCCCAAGTGCAGGTTCACTCCCGAGGAACGGGTTGCCGACATGGACCAGTTGGGCACCGAAGTCCAGGTCATAGCCATTCATACGCCCGTCTTCGGGTACCACCTTTCCCCGGCCGATGGCGTCGCCCAGGCCAGGGAGGTGAACGACGACATTGCCTCCTTCGCAAAGGAAGCGCCGACGCGGTTCGCCGGGATGGCTACCCTGCCCATGCAGGACGTGGACGCCGCCATCGCGGAATTGGACCGGGCGGTCAACACCCTGGGTCTAAAGGGCGCGGAGCTGGACACGGTGGTCAACGGGAAGACCTGGGACGAGCCGGAGTTTTTGCCCTTCTTCAAGGCCGCCGAGTCCATGGGGGCGACGCTGTTCTACCATCCGCAGCCCCAGCACAACCTGATGCTGGAGCGCACCAACAAGTACGGCCTGAACAACTCGGTAGGAGTGCCGGTGGAGGACACGCTACTGGTGGCGGCCCTGATCTACGGCGGGGTGATGGAGAACTGCCCCGACCTGAAGGTCTGCGTGGCCCACGGCGGCGGCCCCGCCTGCTTCGGCATGGGACGTATGGACCGGGGCTGGCAGGTCCGGTCAGAGGCCCGTGTCAACATCACCCGCCCGCCCAGCTACTACCAGAGCCGCCTTTACTACGACATCGTGGTGATGAGCGAGCGGTCCCTGCGGTTTCTGATTGACCAGGTGGGCATCGAGCGGGTTGTGCTGGGCAGCGACTACCCCTTCGTGGCCTGGGATCCGTCGCCCACAGGGTGGCTGCAAAGCCTGGAGAGCATCACCCAGGAAGAAAAGGACATGATCCTGTGGAAGAACCTGGAGAAGCTGCTGGGGATTGAAACGACGGAATAGACTCACATGGATGGACAGGATGTTCGGACTTGCTCCAATGCACAGGTAACGCTGCACATCCTGTCCATCCCCGTTTTTAAAAAAATCTCAGGATAGAAGCTATGAAAAACCTTTGGTCGGAAAGCGAAGCCCACTCCCTGGACGAACTGGACACGCTGGTGTACATGAGCCGCCTGATCGGCGCGGACCCTTCCCTGGTGGTATGGGGCGGCGGCAATACCTCCATAAAGATTACGGAGCAGGACTTCCTGGGGCGGGACGTGCAGGTCATGCGCATCAAGGGTTCCGGGTCGGACCTGAAGTCCATGGAAAGGTGGCAGTTTCCCCGGCTGGAACTGGAGAAGGTGCTGCCGGTATTTGAGCGGGAGCAGATGTCCGACGAGGACATGGTGGACTATCTGGATCGGTGCGTTCTGGACCCCGGCTCGCCGCGACCATCCATTGAAACCCTGTTGCATGCCTTCCTGCCCTTCCACAGCGTGGCCCATTCCCATGCGGACGCGGTGGTAGGCCTGACCAACAACCGGGACGCGTCCGACATCCTGAAAAAGGTTTACGGCGACAACATCGGCATCGTTGAATACCTGCGCCCCGGGTTCCAGCTGTCCAAGCTGGTGGGGCTGGCGGTTAAGGAAGCGCCCAACCTGGACGGGGTGGTGCTGGTCAATCACGGCCTGTTCACCTGGGGGAACGACGCCAAAGAGGCCTACGACCGTCATATAGACCTGGTTACCAGGGCGGAGGAGTTCGCGGCCTCGGGCGACGGAAAGGTCTTCGGCGGCTGGCAGCGCAATCCCCTGGCCCCGGACCGGCGGCGGGAGATTGCCTCGGCGGTGGCTCCCACCATCAGGGGGCTGATCAGCCAGCAACGCCGGTCGGTACTGCGGTTTGACGACGCGGAGGACGTGCTGGAGTTCACCGGTTCCGAAGCGGGACAGGGCTTGAGCGCCATTGGCCCGGCCACGCCCGACCACCTGATTCACACCAAGCGCAAACCCCTGTGGCTGGACGTGGCAGACCCTGAGGACGTGGAAACGGTCAAGGAAGAACTGCGCCGGGGCATGGCAGCCTACGCCGACGAGTACGCCGCATGGTACCAGCAGCACACCACGGGCGACGATTCCATGCTGGACCCCTATCCCCGGGTCATCCTGCTGCCCGGCGTGGGAATGTGGACCACCGGCAGGGACGCGAGGGCATCGCTGATAACCAACGACATCTACCATCACACAATCAAAGTGCTGCGGACCGCCCAGTCGGTCAGCGACTACACGTCCCTGACACCCAGGGATGCCTACGACGCCGAGTACTGGCCGCTGGAGCTGTACAAGCTCACACTTGCCCCGCCTGAAAAGGAACTGGCGCGGCAGGTGGCCCTGGTTACCGGCGCGGCCAGCGGCATCGGCAAGGTTATTGCGGAACGCCTGGCCAACGAGGGCGCCCACGTAATTGTTACGGACCTGGATGCCGAGGGGGCGCAGGACGTGGCCGCCGGCATCAACCGCAGCGCCGGTCCGGAACGGGCAGCCGCCTTCCCCATGAACGTGGCAGACCCGGCGCAGGTTACTGACGCTTTCCAGTCCCTGCGCCGGACTTACGGCGGGCTGGACATCCTGGTTTCCAACGCAGGCATTGCCCCGGTGGGTGCCATTGACGACCTTTCGCTGGCGGACTGGCAGCGTTCCCTGGACATCAACGCCACGGGCCATTTCCTGGTTTCCGCCGAGGCGGTCAAGCTGATGAAGGAGCAGGGAATGGGAGGCAGCCTGGTTTTTATCGGCACCAAGAACGTGCCGGCGCCGGGGGCGGAGTTTGGGGCATACAGCGTAGCCAAGGCTGCGGAGGTCCAGCTGGCCCGGGTGCTGGCGCTGGAGAACGGCCAGCACGGCATACGGGTGAACGTGGTAAACCCGGACGCTATCTTCCAGGGTTCCCAGCTTTGGTCGCAGGAGTTGCGGGAGGAGCGGGCCTCGGCTCACGGAGTTACGGTGGAGGGCCTGGAGGACTTCTACCGCCAGCGCAACCTGCTAAAGGCGCGAGTGTTCGCGGAAGACGTGGCGGAAACGGTGCTGTTCCTGACCTCCAGCCGGTCGGCCAAGACCACCGGGGCCATGATTCCGGTGGACGGCGGGGTGAGGGAGGCGTTTCCCAGGTAGGGAGTTTCGCCGGATTCGTAAAGGCAGCTCATTTGGTTGCCCTTCCCAATAGACTAACATTGTGCTAACAAGAGGGCGCCCCTTATCGGGCGCCCTCACGACTTTGCGGATGCTACCTTCCCTACCGCTTGATGTACTTGTCCACGCTCATGGCGCCGGTGAGGGCCAGATAGACGTTGTCCTGGCTGTCCACCCAGAGGCCGTGGGCGGAGCGGGAGTCCCACCTGGCCTGGGTGCGGCCGTCCTTGTCGCGGATGCTGATTCCAGGGGTGGAGCCTTCCAGGGACGATTCGGCAATGCAGAAACTCCCGTCGGTGGTCTGGGAGATGTCGTTGGGGCGGGTCATGTCCGTCCACATCTGCAGGAACTCTCCCTCGCCGGTGAATACCTGCACCCGGCTGTTTTCGCGGTCGCACACGTAAATCAGCCCTTCCTCGTCGATCAGCAGGCTGTGGGGCAGGTGGAACTCGCCGGGGCCGCCCTTGCCCGGCTGACCCCAGGAAGCGATAAGGCGACCATCGCCGCTGAACCGGTGAACCCGGCTGTTGCGATAGCCGTCGGAAACATATATGTCTCCGGAAGGGGCAGGGAACATTTCGGAGGGGAAGTTGAAGGGACCCGCCGCCCGGGGGACAAGAGCCCCGGCCTCCTCGCAGCCGGTGTCGGAGTGGACGCCCCGCTCGCCGATGACCATCAGGGGCTTGCCGTCCAGCGTGTACTTAAGGCAGACGGAGTCTTCCCGGTCTGTAAGGTAGATAACGTCGTCCACGATGCAGAAGCCGTGGGGCAGGTTGAAGGCGCCGATGCCCCACGAATCCACGTAGTTGCCCTCGCTGTCGAAGACAACAATGGGCGGGTCCTTGCGCTGGTAAACGTAAACTCGGTCCCGGGAATCGGTGGCCACGGAGCTTACCACGCCGAAGGTCCAGCCTTCGGGCAGGCGCGCCCAGTCCTGTACCAGGTCGTAGTCGTGCTTGTCGGTCTGAACCAGGGTCATTGCGCTGCCTCCTTGAATGTGAATGACGAAGGGCGGGTTTGAAACCCGCCCCTGCGTTTGCCAGGGTTGATTTAGCGCTGGCGGACCCACTTGTCTACGCTGTGGTCCAGGGTCAGGCCGAGGTAAATGTCGCCCTGGGAGTCCACCCACATGCCGTGGGCGTGGCGGATGGCCCAGCGGGTGATCATAGTGCCGTCGGGCTCCCAGATGCTCACATGGGGAACGCCATCAACTTCCTGCTCAACAATGTAGATAATGCCGTCGCTGTCCCTGGAAATGTCGTCGGGGCCGCCCATGCCATTGGTCCACTCGGTGATGTATTCGCCGTCGGGGGTGAAGATCTGCACGCGGCGGTTGGCGCGGTCGCAGACATAGACCTTGCCGTCGGGGTCCACCAGGCAGCTATGGGGCAGGTGGAAGTGGCCCGGTTCAGTCTTGCCAGGCTGGCCCCATGAGGCAATCAACTGGCCGTCGGCGGTGAAGCGGTGCATACGGGCATTACGGTAGCCGTCGGATATGTAAATGTCGCCGGAGGGGCTGGGCACCATTTCCGTGGGGTAGTTGAAGGGCCCGGCAGCCCGTGGCACAAAGTCGCCCGGCCGCTCGCAGCCCGTGTCGGAGTGGACGCCCCGCTGGCCGATGACCTGCAGGGGCTTGCCGTCCAGGGTGAACTTGACCGCCACCTGGTCGGAGCGGTCGGTTATGTAAACAATGTCGTCAACTATGGTGATGCCGTGGGGGTCGGCAATGGCGCCGATGCCCCAGCAGTTCAGGTAATTGCCTTCGGAATCGAAGACCATGACCGGCGGGTCCTGCCGTTGGAAAACGTAGACCCGGTCCTGGGAGTCGGTAGCCACGGCGCTGACGATGCCCAGGGATTCGCCCTCGGGCAGTTTGGGCCAGTCCTGGATGAGTTCGTAGGTATATTTGCCGGTGCCGGCAGTAGTCATACTAAGCCTCCTTGTGGGTTTGGGGACACTGCAATTAAGTGAGAGTGAGTGTTACTCCACGTTAAAGCTATCGCCTTTCACAAAAGTCCCAAGGGTGTCAAGTCCGCCACGGTCCAACGGGCTTGATCCTGAATCATGCGGCGAAGGATGTCTTGGCGAAATACCTGTCCCTGGCTACGAAAAGATACCGTTACCCGGCGCCCGTCAGGGTGTTGGTAACGTCTACGGCTTCCGCTCTGCCTACGGACCGCAAAACCATCACTCAACAATGCGCTGATGATCTAGCGGGCAGTAATGGTGCGAAGTCGACTCCAGCCGATAGACACACTAAACTGGGACAGCAACACGATGCTGGGTAGGATATATAACAACCTCATCTTCGGGCCCATCCGGAATGGGTAAGTCGTCCTCCACCATTTCGGCGACGATCATCTCGACCACCTCACGGATGTTCTTTAAGGCCTCTTCTTCAGTGTAGCCCCAGATAGCTGCTCCAAATTGCTCCAGCGCCGGACAATAGGACACCCAGCGGTCTTCATCCGGTTCTACCATCACCCGAAACACGTAAGTCTTCATCCCATCATTTATTCAGAGCTTCTTTTTCCCTTGCGGCAACTCTAACATAGGGTACCAACCGGTTGCCACTATGGAACTGTTTGGAGTCAGTGGAAACATGCTGCCGCCAAGCGCCTTCTTGCCTGCGGAAGACCGAATCCTAGAAGGTTACTGAACCTGAGGCATATTGAAACTCAAGAATTCTGGATACCTGCCTTCGCAGGTTTGAAGGACCAGTACTTGAAACGTTCCTTAATTTTTGAAAAGTTATGAAGACAGGACCTCAGCCAAAGAACCCCGAATTTATGCCCTCCCTGATGGTCTTTGCCACCAGTTCAGGACGCTGTACCGGAACGTCGTGGATGCTGTCTTCCAGCCAGACCACCCTGACCCGGGGCAGCAAATCCTGGGCCTTGGCCACCGATTCCTCCCTGCGAAAGGTACGCTCGGTCACGGAGTCGTCGTTGGCCATGCGTGCCGGCATCATCAGCACTGGGCAGGGGACCTGGGGATAGAGTTGAGTCGGGTAATGTTCCCACAGGGTGTCGATTATGCGAAGGTGGTTTTCGCGGCTGAGGCGGGTGCGGACAGTGCCATTCTCCAGCATTTCGAAGTTGGCCATGAGAATCTGGTCAAATTCTGGGGGAAGGGGGAAGGGACGGACCCGATTTCGGAACCGCTCCCTCAGGGCCTGGGAAGTCATCCCCGCGAACAGGGGCGGGGCCATGTCCTCCCTGGCCTTTTCCCGGGTCATACCCGGCCGGGCGGAGGGTTCAATCATCCCGCCGTCCACGAAACAGATCCCGGCGGGAACATCGGGATAGGCCACCGCGAATTCCAGGGCCACGTCGGCGCCCCAGGAGTGACCCACTATAACGGGACGCTCCAGGCCCCGGGCCTGGATTATCCCCAGCAGGTCGCGGCCCACGGAGGCAAAATCGTACCCGTACTCGGGTTTGTCGCTAAGGCCGTGCCCACGCTGGTCCACCGCGATTACGGAAAACTCTCCGGCCAGGTCCGGGGCCACCAGGTCCCAGATGTGGCATGAGGAGGCCAGGCCGTGGAGCAGCACCACAGGCCTGCCGGTTCCGCCCCAGTCCCGGTAGTGCAGGTTGATTCCGTTGGTGGCAAAGTATCCGTCTATCGCAGCCTGGACCATGCTGCCTCCTGAGTTGTAATTGCCGGGCAAGGAAACTTGAACCGGAAAATTCCGAAAGACAATGGGATGTTACCCCGGCGTTATTGGAATGACAACCGCCGCGCCGCAATTCCAGGCATTCTATGGACACGCCCGCCGGGCTACACTAGGATTAGGGAACTCAACGGCGCCAGGGGGTGCAGGATGGCAGAAAACCGGACACCGGGTCAACCGGAACGTCCCGACACCTACTTGAGGATAAGAGTGGATGAAGTGCGTTCCATTCCCCTGCCGGACGGAGACGTGGGCGAGGGACTGTCGCTGACCACCGAGCGAGGCGACATTCCGGCCATCCTGCACCGGTCGCCGGGTTCCACCAAGGGCGTGATCTGGGTCTGCGGCGCCCGGGGCGGGTTCGGCGGGCCGGGGCCGGGCCTCTACAGCCAACTGGCCCAGGAGTTTAATTCCCAGGGCATAACCTCCCTGCGGCTCGACTACCGCCTGCCTAACGTGCTTCCCGAGTGCGCCATGGACCTGCTGGCCGGTGTTACCTGCCTGGAAGAACTGGGGCACGAGCCGGTGGTAGTGGTAGGCCACTCCTTCGGTGGCGCCGTAGTAGTTGCCGCAGGGGCGGTGAGCCGGCACGTGGCCGGCGTGGTGTCCCTGTCGCCCCAGACATACGGGGCCAACATGGCCGGGCTAGTATCGCCTCGCCCGATGCTGATTGTCCACGGGAAGGCGGATACACGCCTGCCTTATTCTTGCGGTATGCAGGTTTACGAGTGGGCCAACGAACCCAAGCAATTGGTTCTTTATGACGGGGCGGAACATCGCCTGGAGGAGTGCAGAGAAGAACTGGCGGACCTGCTGCGGGAATGGATTCCCGCCACGCTGTCAGCAGGGCCGGTCAATTTGTAGACGGGACGCAACTGCCAGAGACCGGAGAGGACCAAGAGAGTACACCCGGTCCCCGACGAGAGCAATACAGTCTCTCCTGCGGCATTCACCCGCCTGGAGTCCTCGGGCTGTACCGGGTTTTATGCAATGGCATTCGGCAGCATGGAAGGCAAGCTGGCAGCGCGGGAGTATTTTGCCACCTTTGCGTGAAAACCCGACTGGCACATCGGTGGACAGGGTAGCCACGAGGGCTGCCCCTGTGGCGACAGCGGCACTCTGCTGCTATCCACTAAAATTCCGTACACAGGCGGCTATGCGGCTTCGCTCCAGTCCCTGACGTAGCGGCGCTGCGCCTCCGTCTCGGGAGAACGGATCCAGTCAGACTTGGGGCAATGGGCCCAGAGTTCCGCCAGGCGATCCAGCGCCGCGTGTCCCTGGTGCCCCTGGCGGGACAACCAGCAGCCAATGATGGTGCCGGTGCGGCCAATGCCGCCCATGCAGTGCACGTAGACGATCCTTCCCTCGGCCATTTGCTCATCGATGGTGTCCAGTATGGCGGTCGTCAACTCCGGGGACGACGGAGTCGTCACATCTCTGATGGGGAATCGCCGGTAGGTTTGTGAATCCGGGTCCAGCCATTGGGAATAAGGGAGCATGTGGCCCTCCTCGGTCAGGTCGATAAAGACTTCGACGCCGCCTTCCTTAAAGGAGGCCAGTTTCTCGATGGACGAAGGCTCGTCCGTGTTCCGGGGATATTCTCCCGCCAGCAATTTACCGGGCACCACCCAGTAGCAATTTTCAATCGGCTTTTCGTTCAAGGTATTCCTCTACTCTCCGGTCAGGCTTACCGGAATTATGTAAACCCCTTTGGCCCGGGGCATCAGGGAGCTTTCGTAGTTGTAGTGGGTTTCCACCAGCATCCGGTATTGGGTTTCGGACAGTTTCTGCCAGCCGAAGGGTACCGGATTCCAGCCCACCATCTGCAGGAGCCGCTCCGACTTTTCAACGGTGGAGTTCAGGCCATCCTCCCGGACGCGCAGTACGTTAGCCGTCATGGCAAAGTCGTCGGCGACTTCCTTGCCGGTCATAAACAGGTGCAGCGCCGTAGGATCATCCTCCAAGCGGCCCAGCGGCATCCAGCTAAGGGTGTGGTCCCAGGACACCAGGCGGGCGTAGCCGCTGTCGCTGGAAAGAAACCCTTCGTCCCGCACATCCACCACCCAGATACCGCCGCCCTCGTCCTTGAAACCGTACAGGGTATTGAAGAGATGGTGGCCCTCATCACTCATGCGGGCTGAAGCGCCGTACAGGCCTGCGTCGGGCGCCCTGGGAAACTCGTCAATGGGGTAGCGGACTTTTGCATACTCGTCGGGACGGTCGAGGTTGACCATGTAGACGGCTTGCCAACGAGGGTCGGCGGGCCGGTCTGCTTCCGCCGGCGTCCAGCCCTCGGTGCTGAACAGCCAGGAACGGGCATCGTAGGGCAGGGGCAGGGCCATCAGGATGATACCGGGGGCAGTGTAGAGCTCCGTGGCCTCGCCGGCCCCGTTGACCTCAAGGACCTTGTAACGCTGCTTCCTGTCGGGTTCCAGCGACCGGCGCACTATCAAGTAGTGCCGGGACTCGCTATCCTCTCCGCCAGGGTAAGCGCGAAACCCGCCGGCTGTGTCGCAGTCACCCAGCCACGGCACCTGTTCCCCTTTGAGAATGGCGGCAATCCACCATCCCTCAAAGCCGAAGTACTGGACGCCTGCGCCTGAACCGTTATACAGGAGGGCCTGAGTCCGGTCCGGCAGCCCGGCGCTATCTGCCGCCGCCCTGGTGATGTGCTCTGGAGTGTAGCGAAAGCCGACCGACTCCAAAACACCCAGGTAATCGGAAGCGGCCAGGCTTTCCTCGTACACCCGGCACTGCTTCAGGGCCAGGGGCGCCGGGGGATAGCGCTGGTCCTCGAAGGGCAGGGACAGGATTTCAAGCTCGTATTCGCGGGCCAGGTCGGTAGAACCGCCGCTGAGGGACCGTGCGTTCAGGTGCAGGTGGGTAGGGGAGGCGATCCGGTCGTCGTTGCTCTGCCACTCCGGGGGAACTTCATCGGGTATCACGAGGAAGGTGCCATCCACGAAAATTTCGGCAATCACACCCGTGGAGAACCGGCGCCGCTGGTATTCGAACTCTACGGTGGTGAATAACCCGCCGCCTTCCCCGCTTTCCAGCGTCGTCAGCAGGTCGTCATCAACGGGCACGCCCATTTCCATCAGCCGGTAAATCTTGTGGACCGGGTGTTCGCCCACCAGTTCCGACTCCAGGGCCAGCGGGTCAAGGAAACTGTGGGTACCGCTATCGTCCAGGAGATGAACCTTGACCTTGCCATCCACCTCAACCACCAGGTCGGGTTCGCCCCGCACTTCGGTCAGTTCCCCTTCCGCAGTGGCAGCATAGAAGTGTGGCCGCACCAGTTCCGAAAAGGGCTTGGTGGCGTCATAAACGGAGCGAGGTTTTTCAATCGCCGGCGGCGTGGCGGCGTTTTCTTTCTTGACATCAGCCATCACTGCAGCCTCCGGCGGGGAAACAGGTTCATTCTCAACCGCCGGCGGTTCCGGCGTCAGCAGGATTTCCCGCGTCAAAGTTGGGGTGGAAGTGGAAGCCGGCATTGCCAATGGGGTGGGAATTGCGGCGACAGTTGACCGCGCCGTTTGGGTGGCATCCGGCGGCAAAGGCGTCGCCTCGGCAGCGCAACCTGCCAGGACGACCAGCAGCAGGGTGAGCGGAGCAAACCTTGCCAGACGCCAGCAGTTGGAGACTAACACCATGGTCAGCTTCCCGCAGCAAGGGGTTTGAGGGCCGCGTATATTACATCGTTTATGGGGGTTGGAATGCCGGCGGCCAGGCCGGCACGGACTACAGCCCCGGTCAGGGCCTCCAGTTCCAGGGGGCGGCCGGCCATAATGTCGGCGTGCATTGAGGCGTGCATTTCGTCCAGGTCGCCCTCGATGTAAGCAACGGTAGTGTCCACTATGTCAGGGGCAAGAGCTACCTGGCTGGCGCGAGCCACCGCCTCGATCTCCTTCATGCAATTGAGGATAACCCGACGCCACTCGGCGCGGGGCATTATTTCGGCCATGGTTTCCCGGGACAGGCTGGTAACACCGGCCATTGTGGCTATGAAGAGAAACTTGGTCCAGAGGACCTGGCGTATATCCTGGCTGAACTGGGCATTGATGCCCGCTTCCGAAAAGGCTTGCTGAATGGAGCGCCCACGCTGGCTGTCGCTGCCGTCCTGTTCTCCGAAGGCGATACGGACCACGCTGCCACTCTGCCTGACCATGCCCGGTCCCAGGCGCGCTGCCTCGATGTAGGCCGCGCCAGGAAGAACCCGCTCCCCACCGAGAGACTCGGCCGCGGACTGGTAGCTGTCGATACCGTTCTGAAGGCACAGCACTGTCGTTTCCCGACCTACCAGGGGCAGCATGGCCGGCACCGCAGCGGCGTTCTGGTAAGTCTTGACCGTCAGGAGAGCCAGGTCTACCGGGCCCACGGTGGCGGTGTCATCGGTAGCCGACAACTCGTCGCCGCAGGGAATGGTCAGCAAGGCATCGTCGGTCTGAATCCGGAGGCCCTGGTTCTGAATAGCCGCCAGGTTTTCGCCCCGCGCAATCAGGGATACCTGGTGTCCGGAATGGGCCAACATTCCGCCGAAATAGCTGCCAATACTGCCAGTTCCCATTACCGCAATGCGCATTGCTCACTCCAGAAATGCAAGTGATTTACCGCCGACTTCCAATGAACGATAAACCGGGTTGTCGCAGATTACAACCGCCCTGTAGTGAATGTGCCGGTAGAGAGTCCGGGTAACAGATTACTCAAAAGCCGGCATCCCCGCGAAAGCGGAGATATTCGTGCTTCGAGTTCGATGTTCTCTACATCACGAAATTCATGGGCCCGGGGCCGTTCCTTCCCTCCCGTCTTGAACAGTCGCGAAGAGCTAACCTGGGAGTGTACCCCCGAGACCCTTGCGAATTGCCTTGACTACCCACTTTTTTCTACTTATGCTGGGTTTGCTTTCGGCAATTGCACGGAAAGCCAATCTGGAAGAGCATTCGGGGGCCAATGCCGTAAGCCGGCCCCGGAAAGGAGCAGCGGATGACTCAGCAGCAGCCAGCCCCGCCCATAACACCGCCCGTCCCGCAGCCGGAATCGGACTTTTACTGGGAAAAGTGCAAGGAACGCGAGCTATGGCTTCGCCGCTGTGTTGCCTGCGGCAACATTTACTTCTATCCCCGGGACATTTGCCCGGCGTGTTTTTCACGGAACACTGACTGGATCAAGAGCAGCGGGCGGGGCACCGTTCACACTTTCTGCATTGTGCACCGGGCGCCCACGCCGGCCTTCCGGGACATGGTGCCCTACGTTCCCGTTATTGTTGAACTGGAGGGCGGGGCGCGGATCATATCGCACCTGGTGGATATTGAACCGGACCCGGATGTAATCAAGTGCGGCATGGAGGTGGAGGTTATCTTCGATGACCTGACCGACACCATAAGCCTGCCCAAGTTCCGTCCCGCCAGTTGACGAGCAGGGATATGGATTTAACAGGAAAGGTAGCCATTGTAACCGGGGGAAGCCGGGGCATTGGCCGGGCCGTAAGCCGCGGGCTGGCATTTGCCGGCGCCAAAGTGGTGGTAGCCTCGCGCACCGAGGAAGAAGTTGGACATGGCGCCGAGTTTGAACGGTACGCTGCCGGCAACATCCACGATACGGTGCAGAGCATTATTGGAGATGGTGGGGAAGCCGTGGCCGTAAGGTGCGACGTTACCAATCCCTCGGACCTGCAGAACCTGGTGCGGACGACCGTTTCCCACTATGGGGGCATTGACATCCTGTTCTCCAACGCGGGTATTGACTGCGAGTCTCCCGTGGTTGACCTGGACCCGGATTTGCTGGACCGGGCGCTGGCGGTGAACGTGCGAGCGCCCCTGCTGCTGTGCAAGTTCGCGCTTCCCACGATGCTGGCGCGGAGTTCCGGGTCCATAATCGGAGTAACCTCCGGTTCGGCCAGGGGTTACCGGGAAGGCCGCGTGGCCTATTCCATGAGCAAGGCAGCCCTGGAGCGTATGTTCCTGAGCATGGCGGAAGAGCTAAGGCCCCACAACATCGCCGTCAACCTGTTCAGTCCCGGACGGGTGGATACCTGGATGAACCGGCGTGGCGACTGGCCCGGAACCGGCCACATACCCATGGTCCAGCCCGACGAGGTAATCGACGCCGCGGTTTGGCTGGCCGGACAAACAGCAGGGACTTTCACGGGGCAGGTGGTGGAACGGGCCGACTTCGGAGTAACGTGGGGCGCGGGAGCGGTGGCTGGATAAAGCAGGAAGTCCAAAGCCGCCGCTTGTTAGCGGCTTTAGGCGCCGAATGACATGGCAAAAATACGACACGAGGAGGCGACCCGATGACCACGCCCAACCCGGCCAGTGAAGTAGCGCCCAAGATGGCGGAACTCAGCGCCAACGTACTGTTTGGCGACGTTTGGGAACGGCCCGAGCTTTCAAAGCGGGACCGCAGCATGATTACCGTGGCAACCCTGGTGGCCCTTTACCGCACCCACCAACTGCGCGGCCACATTAACCGGGCCCTGGACAACGGAGTGACCCGGGAAGAAATTGGAGAGATTATCACTCACATGGCGTTCTACGCCGGGTGGCCCACCGCAGCCAACGCCGTGCGGGTGGCCAAGGAAGTGTTCGACTCACGCCAATAAGGCGCTGAGATCCGGAGAACTCGGCGTGAAGGGGCAGGCTCCCGGGCCTGCCCCTGGTTCTTTTAGGTTTGCTTGCCACGAGCAACAGGTTCAGGACATGGCCCGCGCCGCCGACAAAAACTCCTGGGCTTCCATGTAGCCCCTTTCGCCGCCGGGGCGGATTGAGGGAAGGAGGTAGACGTTGCGCATTGAGGACTCCAGAAACTGGGAGTAAACCTCGAGCGCCAGGTCAACTCCCGACCGTCCTGCGGCCAGTCCCTGCTGAAGCCAGGCAGGGACCGCCCCAAAAGCTACGCTGTCTCCCTCCAGCATTTGCAGTCCCCAATAGACGGGCGACGGACAAGGGACGCCCGAAAGCTCCTCATACGCGGCCAGGAAGCGGGCGGCATCTTCCGGGTCGTACACTGGCTGGGTAATCAGGAATCCCGCTCCGGCATTAACCTTGCTGATTGCCAGCGCAGCCTGGGCGCAGACGTCCCGCCCCAAATCCACGGTAGCCCCGATACAGAATTCCGTGGGCGAGAGCAGCCTGCGGCCTCGAAAATCAATTCCCACGTTCATCCGGGAGATGTGCGAGATCAGCTCCGTAGGGCGGTAGTCGGCCACGGCGGCAACTCGGGCTGCGTCGGATGCGGAGAAGGGATCGCCCTGGGCCACTGCCACATTTTCCAGCCCCTGCATTTGGGCTCCCAGCAGGTAGGACTGCAGCGCCAGCCGGTTCATGTCTCGGGTAAGCAGGGCGAAGACAACCTCCCTGCCGGTACGCTGCCGCAGCATCGCCGCCAGCATGGCTGAATCGGCGCGAACGGCCCGCCCGGGGTTGCGGTTCACCAGGAGAAAGTCGGCTTCGGGAATAGGGCAGGGAATATCCTCGGGGTTACCGGAGCGAGGAGGAGAGAAATCGCAGATGAAGGTGGTCTTTCCAGTGACCTCGAATCCGGCGTCGGTTACCCTGGTCATTGGCTGCCGCCTTTTTTGCCCACGCGGAAGTGCCTGGCTGATGAGTAAGGGCGCCGACCCGGATAGCGGCAGTTAAGAGTCCAGTTGTTCGACATACTCCCGGAATATGCGCATGGACTTCTGCTCAGTCATCCCCAGGTAGAAGCGGATGCCCTGGACGTATTCGACCACGTCCCGGGGGAGCATGAGCAGGTTTTCCCTGGGTTCAGCAATGTGGTAGAGGTTGTCCACGCCGTCTTCCAGCCCCACGTACAGGGTGTCTTCCAGCACCGCCAACTGCTGGGAATCTATGCCGTGCCTGGCCATCCAGCGGGCATAAACGAAGGGAAGGCGAGTCCAGGCAAACCACTCTTCGCCCAAGTCGTAACGGTGGGGAAAGCCACGAGCCCCGCGGCGCTGGCGCAAGCCCCGGTCGCCCATTACCATGAAAGCGTCGTGCTCATCGCGCAAGCCCACGTATTCGGCCGGCTTTACCTGGTATTTCTGCTCAAGCAGGACCTGGAGCAGCTTGACCGAGGTCTTCGAGTCATCAATCAGGGCAACGCGGGCGCCACCCAGTTCCTCCACGGGCGTCTTGGAGTAAAGAAATACACTGCCGGACCGGTCGGTGCTGGCAATGCAAAAGCCACCGACGGGCTGCAGCAGGTCCTCTTTTTCGTAGGTGTCCACCACGGGCACCAGCGAAGCGTCGATTACGCCCTGTTCAATGTCTTCAACAGCGCGGTTGGGCATAGTATCCACCAGTTGCATACCCCTCCGCTCAGTATCGAAGTAGAAGGGTTCGCAGATCATGTAGGGAATTCTGCCCACTTTCAATGACATATCGGTAAGCCGCTCCTAGTCACCTGTTATCAGTTGCTTGTGTAAACCGGACCCACGTTCCGAATTTGCTCCAGGCCATACCGATTTTAGGTTGGCCGGTTATGACAGTCAAGGCAACCTGGGTCGGCCGGCAGTTTGATTGACGGTGGACGTAAAGGTAAACTGGGGCCACCTGGCACCAACTTCGCTGAGATGAATCAAGGAGAGCGTAATGTCGCGAATACCCCTGCCTACATCGGATAGCATACCGGAAAACCTGCGAGACGTTTTTGAAGAGATTAACGGCGGGCCCGACGGCGTGGGCACCGGCCCCATGTCCATTCTGAAGCACAGCCCGGAGATGGCACGGCGCGCCATACCCTTCTGGGAATACGTGCGCAACGAATCCACCGTGCCCCATCAAATGCGAGAACTGGCCATGCTGGTCACGGCGCGGGCCAAGGACTGTGTGTACATCTGGGACCGCCACGTGCCCATTGCCCGGCAGTCTGGGCTGAGCAACGAGCTTATCGACGCCCTGCGGGACAGGAAACCACTGCCGGCACTGTCCCCGTCCGAAGCCGCCATAATAAACCTTGCCAATGAGTTCTTTACTGGCAGCAAGGTGAGTGAGGGAACTTTCCGGGCGGTGCATCAGCAGTTTGGGACCCAGGCAATGGTGGAACTGGTGACGTTGATGGGGTATTACGCCATGCTGGCCTTCAATGCTAACACCATTGACCTGCAACTGTCCCACGAATCGGACGAGCCTCCTCTTCCGGTCTAGGTCGGGTCATCAAGTGACGGGGTACCTGCTGCCTTGGCAAGAATCCTGCGCTGGACTGGCGGTGTTCTTGTAGTCTCAGCAGGCGCGAAACAGTACGCTGGAAGTTACTGAGCGGCAATTTGTCAGCAGGCCCGGGCGGCGCGCCGCACTTGAAGTGATGGGTTGGAAATTAACCGCCCTTCCGGCAAAAGCCCGAATCTGCAGCAGATGGCGAACCTGGGAAACTCAAGGGGGCAAGATTTTGGGCCCGCCCGGGGCGGATAATGGATTGGAACAGAAGGGAGTCGGAGCGCCTGAAGTGGTTACGGGCGCACTTGACATGCCCAAGGCGGGAGTTTTAACATTCATACAGGTACCGGGGAGTGTTTCCCTTACCGGTGGCGGCTCGGTCGCGGAGGCTTTTGAAGTTTCCGGCTGAGGGCAAAAGCCCGGGGATATAGCTCAACTGGGAGAGCGCGGCGTTCGCAATGCCGAGGTTGGGGGTTCGAGCCCCCCTATCTCCACCAACCTGCCCCTGTAGCTCAGAGGATAGAGCGGCGGCGTCCTAAGTCGCGCGTCGGGGGTTCGAGTCCCTCCAGGGGTACCATTTTCAACAACTTTAACCGCAGGAGCGTAGCTCAGTCTGGTCAGAGCGCTGGTCTCCAAAACCAGTGGTCGGGGGTTCGAATCCTCCCGCTCCTGCCAACTTCTTCCAACTCACATACCGAGCTTGATATCCCAAAAGAGGGTCCAAGGACCCTCTCTTCTTTTATGCGGCATTGGCCCCCCAACTGGACAACGAGGGCAAGAGTATGAGCAGCGCGTTAGCTTCGGACATGGTGCGTTACCTGATTTCCGTGGCCGACCCAGCGCTGGCGCCCGACGGGTCCCGGGTCGTCTTCACTTACGGCTGGGTTGACCAGGAGTCCATGGAGAGCCGGTCGCGTCTGCGCTTGCTACACCTTGACGAGGGTGGAGCTGGACGGACTGTAGAGTTCACCCAGGGGTTGCGAGACAGTTCCCCCAAATTTGCTCCCGACGGTCGCACCATTGCTTTCCTCAGGCCTGACGAGGCCGGCAGGCGCCAGATCTGGTTGATTGCGGCGGATGGCGGGGAAGCAAGGCAGTTGACCCATGCTACCGGGAACATCATCGAAATGGCGTGGTCGCCGGATTCCCGCCGGCTGGTTTACTCGGGAGACGTGGTCCCTGGGGAAGATGGCTTGCAGGATGGCGACAGCCCTCTGCCCCGGGTAAGCGTGGCCCGGCGCATCAAGTACCGTTATGACGGGCTGGGCTGGCGCGGCGACGCCCACTTTCACCTCTTTGTCGTCGAAGCGGAAAACAGCGGGGTGAGCCAGTTGACCGAAGGCGATTGGGATGACCATCTTCCCGCTTGGTCGCCGGACGGTAGCCGCATTGCCTTCGTTTCAAGCCGGCGGGAGAATCGGGACATTACCAGCAGCGCCGAGGCCTACGTCGTATCGGTAAATGGGGACGCCGGCGAGCTGGAACGCTGGTCCGACGGACTGGAGACGGTGGGTTCCCTGGCGTGGTCGCCCGACGGCCAGCGGCTGGTTGCAGCCGGTTCTCCGGCCAGCCATGGCCTGGGCCTCTGGCAAAGCTGGCTGTACCTGCTGGAGCGGGGAGAGATGCCCCGGAGGTTGACCGACGACAGCATCCGGCCCTGCCTGGGAATTCCCGGCATAAGCCCCACCCCGGAAATGGTCTGGCTCCCTGATCACCGCATAGTTTTCCTTGGGGAGACCCGGGGGCAGTCTTACTTGATGGGGGCATCAATCGAAGGCAATGGGGTTCAGAGGCTGGCCGGCGGTGGAATGCAGTCTCCGATGGTCTCTTTTGATGGCATGGGCCGAAACGCGGTTTTGGTCTCCAACTCTCCCACATCGCCGGCTGACCTTCAATGGGTGGACCTGCGGGATGGCCTGGGCACCCGTCTCACCGACTACAATGACTCCTACCTGGCCGCCCACCCGCCGGCCCGGCAGGAAAAGTTCAGCATTCACCGGGACGACGTGGAGATCGAGTGCCGGCTCTACTTCCCCCCCGACTTCGACGATTCACGGCGTTACCCACTGGCCCTGGAAATACACGGCGGACCCAACGGCGCCTTTTACGACTCCTTTGTGCCCCTGCAGCAACTGCTGGCGACCAACGGTTACATTACCCTGGCGGTGAACCCGCGGGGTTCTTCCACCTACGGCGACGACTTTATGACGGCGGTGCTGGACGACTGGGGTGGAGAGGACTACCTGGACCTGATGGCAGCGGTGGACGAGGCGGCCTCCCGGCCATACGTGGATGAGACTCGAATGGGCGTACACGGCTACAGTTACGGCGGCTTTATGTCCAGCTGGATCGTGGGGCACAATCGCAGATTTCGCGCCGCGGTGGTGGGAGCGCCCTGTACCGATTTGGTGAGTATGTACGGCACCTCGGATATCGGGGTCAGCTTCGGCGAGGTTCAGTGGGGAGGCACCTTTGAAGAAGCCTGCCAGAAGCTGGTGGACCATTCGCCCATTACCTACGTTTCTAACGTGGCAGCCCCCGTCCTGCTCCTGCACGGAGAGGCGGACGTTCGTTGCCCGATTTCCCAGAGCGAGGCCTATTTTGTGCGGCTGAAGCGGCTGGGAAAGGTGGTGGAAATGGTCCGCTTTCCCGGCTGCTCCCACTCCTTCCCCCGCCAGGGCCACCCTAAACTGAGAGAAGAGTATCTCGCCCGGACTCTGGAGTGGTTTAACAGATATGTGGGACAGCAAGGGGCAGGTTAATGGCCCCAGCATCAATTTGCCGATTGCGCGGTCCTAAATATCATAAGCGTTGAAAAGTTTGTTGAAGTGGTGGAGGTTGATATGGCTTCGACAGGTTCTCAGTTGATGCCCGGCACCCGGGTCGCTGGCATATCCCTGATGGCGGGCGTGGTCGTGGCCTTCTTTCCGTCTCTGTTAACACCCGGTGGCTGGCTGATCAGCCCCGTGGACCAGACCAATTACGCGGAAACCCTGGAAGTGCTGTCCAGGCACCCCAGTCTCGCCCACGTGGCCGCCATGGCGGCAGCCATATCCATGCTGCTGTACGGCTACGGGCTATTGGGACTTTGGGGCCTGCGTACCGTACCGGGCAGCAAACTCTCTTCCCTGCTGCACTATGGCATCATCACCAGCCTGTTTGGTTGGGGCATTTTTCTCATTGCCATGGGAAAGCGCCACATGACGGTACACCTGATTCAACGCAGCACGGAAGCTGCCGGAAATCCCGAACTGCAAGACGTGCTCTTCAATGCGGCTCTGAACGGTTATGCCGACATGGCAGGCCTTATACTCGCTTTTCTTTCCATCTACCCCTTTGCTTCCATGATGGTGGGAGTGGGGCTGGCTCCCCGGTTCAACTCGATGAACATATACAAGATTGCTTCCATCGGCCTGTTCGTGGTCGGGGCCGCAGGATTCATCAACTTCGTGGTTGCCCAGCATTATCCTGCCATCGCTCTCGACCTGCTGCTGGGCGTCAACAATTCACTGCTGTCGATTGGCGCGCTCTGCCTGTTCATTGTGGGCGTGGGTATGTACCGGCAGAGACGGGAGTTGCTGCCGGACGATGCGGCGAACTAACGGCGAGAGGTCGGAACTTGGCATCGAAGGCTACTCAGCCGACTGACCTTCACCCTGAAAAAGGGACGGGCCCCCTGGCCGGAGTGCGCGTAATCGAATGGGGCAGCCTGGTGTCCGCGCCCTTCTGCGGCAAGGTTCTGGGCGAGCTGGGCGCCGATGTAATCAAGATTGAGCCTCCGGGGATTGGAGACGAAGGTCGCAGGCGCGGACCCTTTCCCGGAGGCGTTCCCCATCCCGAGCGGAGCGGGCTGTTTCTCTTTGCCAACCTGAACAAACGGGGCATCACCCTGGACGTCGAATCCCCTGGGGGACGGCGCATCCTGGCAGACCTGCTGGCAACAGCCGACATTTTCGTCGAAAACCAGGCCTTGTCCCGAATTGAGGATGTGGGACTGGGCTTTGAATCATTAAAGGCCACTCATCCTGGGCTGATAGTCACTTCCGTATCCCCCTATGGCCGCAGTGGGCCATACAAGAACTACAAGGGCAGCGACCTGACGGCCAACGCCATGAGCGGCCTGAGCTTCGGTACCGGCCACACCCATCGGGAACCCTTGACCACTCCCCTGCACCAGGCCAGCTACCTGGCGGGGGTGGGGGCAGCCTTTGCCAGCATCGTCGCGTTGCTGGGACGGGACCTTAACGGCCAGGGGCAATCGGTGGACGTGGCGGAGGCGCAGGTGATTGGGACACTTTTGACCGGTTATCACCTCCCCACCTATATTTACCGGGGCGTGGCCGGCTTCCGATCGGGCAACCGGATGCGCCTGGGCCTGTTCCCCAACTGCGTCCTGCCCTGTAAAGATGGCTACGTCTGCATTGACGCGCCGCAGATGGAGCAATACCGGCGCTTCCTTGACCTGCTTGGAGAGCAGGACTGGATGGAAAATCCCCGCTACCGGGACCGGCGGGCAATGAGCGACCAGTATCCGGAAGAAGCAGAGGCGCTGATCGCACCCTGGTTCATGGAACGCACCCAGCAGGAAATCCTGGAGGCCTGCCTGGCCCACCGCATACCCTGCGTGCCGGTGCAGACCTTCGACGCAGCCTTGGAAGATCCGCAGTTGACTTACCGGAAGTTCTTTGACGCCGTGGAACACCCGGCGGCAGGGCATTTCCGGTATCCTGGCCCGCCCTACCGGTTTTCGGCGACGACGCCCCGCCTGGTGAGGCCGGCCCCGCAATTGGGTCAACACAACGAGGAAGTGCTGGCGGGTGAACTGGGAATAAGCCTGGCGGACCTGGAAAGACTGTCCAGAGAAGGAATTATCTGACGCCAGTCCCGCCTACATCACAATCAAGAGATTGAGCTTGAAGCCATGAACGCAAGCAATTTTCCGGGTGGAACGGACCAGGCAATGCTGCCGCTGTCCCGCTACCGGGTGGTGGACTTTGGAACCGCGTGGGCCGGACCCATGGCTGCCCAGCTTCTGGCAGACCTGGGAGCCGAGGTGATCAAGGTGGAGAGCCGCGAGAGAATGGATGGGCTGCGCCTGGGCCGGCCCATAGTGGGCGATGATTTAGCCGGTGGCGACCGGGGCCTCTGGCCGGAATTGCAGCCCGTCTTCCACGGGATAAACCGCAACAAAATGAGTGTTACCCTGAACCTGAAGACCGACGAGGGCCTGGCGCTGGTGCGGGAATTGCTGGCCCGCAGCGACGTGGCCGTCAACAACTATTCGCCCGGGGTGCTGGAAAGGCTGGGCCTGGGCTATGGCGATGTGCAGCAACTGCGCCCGGACATCATCCTGGTGTCCATGCCTGCCATGGGGGAAGTGGGCCCGCTGCGCGGCGTGCTGGCCTACGCGCCCATCATTCAGGCCCTGTCAGGGCTGATGAGCGTGGTGGGCTACTCGGAGGATGAACCGCTGGTGGGCGAGTTGCAGGCGCCCTGGAGCGACGTGATGGCCGCCATTCACGCCGCGCTGGCTACGGTGGCCGCACTGCGACACCGCAATCTGACAGGCCGGGGCCAGTTCATCGAGATTGCCCAGCTGGAAGCCACCACGTCCATGCTGGGAGAGGCGTTCCTGGATTACCAGATGGCCGGAACCACTCCCAGGCCCAGGGGCAATTTTGACCCGGCTTACGCCCCGCACAACAACTACCCCTGCGCCGAACCAAACCGGTGGGTGGCCATAGCAGTGGGCGACGACGCGGAATGGCGGGCTTTCCGGGAAGCCCTGGGCAATCCTTCCTGGGCAACAGAGGGCAGGTTTGCCACCCTGGACGCCCGGCTGGAAAGGGTGGAGGAACTGGACGCCCTGGTATCGGACTGGACCCGGCAGCACTCCGCCAGCGACATTACGGAACTGCTGCAGGCCCATGGCGTTGCAGCCATGCCGGTAATGAACATCGAGGACCAGTTTCTGGACCCCCACCTTCAGGAACGGCAGGCCTACCTGGAGGTGGAGCACCCCCACGTGGGGATTGAGTGGCTTTACGGTATGCCCTGGCTGCTGGGCTCAACCCCCGGAGGCATCAGAAGACCCGCGCCCCTGCTGGGACAGCATAACGACTTTATTCTGGGTGAACTGCTGGGGCTGCCTGCCAAAGAGATTGAGCGGTTGCAGGCTGAACAGGTAATTTACTAAACCAATAACCGGGCAGAATTTGCAATGCGA
Organism: uncultured Dehalococcoidia bacterium; assembly: GCA_964587795.1. GTDB lineage: Bacteria > Chloroflexota > Dehalococcoidia > Lucifugimonadales > UBA3495 > Bin22. Next base: position 75,108 of record CAZPMU010000004.1, read on the forward strand.
GCCCGGTTGCTGTGGCCGGACCGAGAGCGCCAAACTCCCAAGTTGCTATGCTGAGTGAAGCGAAGAATCCAAAATCCTTGCTTAAAGTAACCTTCCAGGCCTTCAGGATTTCGAACTCTCCATTCCGTTCAGGGTGACAGTCTTGCTGATGCAGGTCTTTCTTTAGGGCTTCCTATATTGGACCTGGCCTAGTCCCGAAGGGGCGGCAGCACTGCAGTGATCCACGGAATGAGGTCGCGCAACACCTCAAAGGGAATTTCGTGCCCCATGTTGTATTCCCGGTAGTCGGGCTGATAGCCCTCAGCCTCCAGAAAGGCGCGGGTTGATCGGGCGGCTTCGACGTCAATCTGCATATCCCGGGTGCCGTGGGCCACGAAAATGGGCTGGGTCCTGGCCTCGGGGAGCTTGGGCCGCAGAACTTCCGGATCGAAAACCGCCGCGCTGAGGGGTACCAGCCCGGCAAAGAGTTCAGGCTGTCCCAGTCCGCATCGGTAGGTCATGGTGCCGCCCTGGGAGAAGCCGAGTAGAACAACCCGACCCCGAGTTGCGTTCAGTTTCTCGAAAATCTCCTCGAAGCAATCTTCCAGCAGGGACTCAGAACTTTCCCGCGCGGCCTGGACCTCTTCGGGTGTCGCCACGTTCTGGCGGGGCATCCAGCCGTAGCCGGTGTAGCCGCCGCCAAAATCGAAAGACAGGGGAGCGTTGGGGCAGGCATATACGTAACCCTTGTCCTCAATGGCGGGAGCAAGGCCGGCCAAGTCTCCCATGTGGGCGCCGAAACCGTGGAGCATTATCACCAGGGGATAACTCACGGCAGGATCGTAGTCGTCCGGGAGCACCGTCAGGAATGGCAGGCTCCGGCCATCGTGTCTTTCCGTCTTCATGCCAATATCTCCTCAAGCAGGTGGAAACCTGCAACATCCTAACACCCGGTTGCAGCAATACCAACCCTTACCGGACGTATCCCTGGGCAAAACCCTGCCGGAACGAGTCAATGGCTCCCGCACCCAGCTTGCCGGCAGCCTGCTGCAGTCCCTCTTCCGTAAAGCGCAGGTCGCGAGCCACAATATTCTCCGTGGAACCTCCCGCCAGACACTGTCGATACATGGCCAGGAAGCGGCCTAACTCACTTCCCCGAAGACCCATGCGGGCAACCAACCGGTATTCGGGCGTGGTTCGCGCCAGATTGAAAACTTCTTCCATTTCCAGGTCGGGAAACCTGTCCAACAGCACGGACACACCAAAGTCAATTAGCCTGCAGTTAGGCGACAGACCAGGCTGGGTCGAATCCGGCAACTGCACCAGCAAATGGGAACGCCCCTCGGGGTCGGAAAGGGTCGCATCGTTATAGCAGATGCCCGCGCGGTGCAGGGCCGCCAACATGGACCCCAAATTACGGCCTATGCGCCAGACCAAATCATCATCGACCTCGCCGGGAGCAAAGTCCGTGAAAAACCGGCCATCCACCAGCTCTTCAACCAGGAATCCATCTACCGATGCCAATTGCCTGGGGCCTACCCCAGCTTCCGCTGCCAGTTGGGCAATCTCCGCCTCTCGCCGGTTCTGCAGCGGTTTGACCGCCAGGCCTTCGCCATCAGAAAACCGGAACAGGGCCACGCGGCCTCGGGTTCGGCCATCAAACCAGACCAGGGGCAGTTCACCCTGCTGGTACAGGCGGGAGTAAATTGGAGGGAAGAAGGAATACCAAGAGTAATCCAATACTATGGGATCGGCCTCTAGTTTGCCGAACAGGTGGGCATCAAAGTCGTTGCCGTCGCCCGATGACACCAGAGTCCAGAAAGGAGCCAGGCTCTCAGGACATTGACCAGATTCAACGGCCCGGGCCGTCTCCCGCATTACGTCTTCGGGCAGGGACCGGAGTCCTTCGATTATGGACCGAAGGCGGGTCAGCTCATTGTGATTATAGTCCGGCATTGCAGCCTTGCTTCAATATCCCATAGAGGCGGGGAGCGGAAAGGGGTCGAGACCGATCCAGCCATCCGAACGGCTGTCAACAGCATCAGTGATCGGAGAGACCGTAGCCACCCTTGCCGTCAGGACTGACACGCCACACCATCACAACGGCGCTCATATTAAGCGGTCCGTAAATGTGGGGATAAATTTCGCCCGACCGGCTGGGATCGGGAACGACCGGATAGTCCAACTTCTCTGTGTCCACTTCCAGGGCGAGCATATCAGTGCGATCCGAGTAAAGACGCGCCACCACCCTCAACGCCTGCTCCTCATCCCTGGAACAGTGGATAAACCCCTCCTCGTCGAGGCTGTCCGGGCGCCAGTGAAGGGCGCCGCGCGTCTTCTCCCAGTCTCGCTCAGCCATCAGGTGAAATATCCGTGACATAATGCGCCCCCTGCAAGAAAGCGATCCGGTGGGTATTGTTTCCGAGTAGGAAAATAGATTAGCACAGGACGGGCCACAGAAAAACCGCCCGACAAAATCGGGCGGTCAAGGATCCGTACTTGGCATGGGCCAGCGTCCCAAGAAGGGACAGGGTAATATTACTATTTTTGCTCCAAGAGGAAGGCAACCAGCGCGTCCACGTCTCCGTCGGTCAGCCCCGAAGTCAAAGCGGTCAACATCAAACCCGGCACCGCCCTTTCGACACCCTCCGCCACAAAGCCCTCCGGCTCAGTAATTGAGAGTCTCAAATATTCCTCAGCGGACACTCCTGGCTGCCGATTGGCCGCATCGGCGCCAATGTTAGACAGGTCGGGACCCAGCAAACCAGTGGCGCCTTCCAAGCCGGCTATAGTGTGGCAAGTGTAGCATCCAGTTGCGGTACCTTCACCCTGTCCGGTGAGGAAAATCTGTTGTCCAATATCCACCAGCGCGCCAGCCGCTACCGCAGGGGCCGCATCCGTAGCCGGTGCGGGGGTCGGAGGGGCTCCGCCTTCCGGCGTTGGCGTCGGGAGGGGTGTCGGTGTTGGCTTGTACTCCAAACACACATAGTCGTGGTCGAACGTGCAGGGTATGGCATTCTCAGCGGCATAAGATCTAGGCGACGGGGTCCAGGAGAGGAACAGCGCCACCAGTGCAAACACTACAGCGAAGCCGAGAGCCAATCCGCCAAGGAACACCCAGGTCAGCAGCCGGTTATCAAACTTCAGGTGCATGTAGAAGAAAATAACGGCGGCAAACTTGATCGCCGACAGAATAGCCAGCGGAGCAATCGTCCAGCCCGCTCCGCGGAAGTCCACAGGCAGGATTATCACGAACTCAACAATAGTTACGACAAACAGGAATATGGCAATCCACACATACTGTTTGAGCGTAGGGTGGCGGGATTCGTGAACCCCGGGGTCGCTGCTCATGCGCCGTATCTCCTTAGTTCAGTCCCAGAAAACCAGTGATCGAATGAGGAACCAGGGACGGGTCACCGGCCGGACCGGTATCGAACCCACCAATCAGGTACAGCAAGGTGAAAATCACGATCCACACGATATCGACAAAGTGCCAATACAGGCCGGCCAGCTCAACGTCGAGCGCAGTCTTCGGACCCAACCTGCCTTTTTTGGCAATCCAGGCCAGACCCAACAGCCAAACAATGCCCAGAGTCACGTGGGCGCCGTGGAATCCGGTCAGGGTGAAGAAAGTCGTACCAAACAGGTTGGTGTCTATGCGCAGACCTTCACTCTTGAACAGGTTGAACTCGTAAACCTGGAAGCCGATGAAAATGGCGCCAAGGATGGCCGTAGCAAGAAGCCAGAAGATTATGGCCCCCTGCCGGTCCTCGTTGGTAGCCGCCAGGGCCCGCACCATGGCGAAACTGCTGCACAGCAGCACGAAGGTGCTGATAGTAGTAATAGGAACGTCAATTATGTCAACCGGGTAGGGTCCAACAAGGCTCTGGCCCCGGTACACCATGTACGTCGCGATAAGAGAGCCGAAAAACAGGCAGTCCGACGACAGGAACACCCACATCAACAACTTGCGGTTGTTGATACCCGTAGTAGTCGGGTGTTCCTCCTCGGGAGCGTGATGGCTCATTTCCGTGTGCTGGGCCAACTCTACCCCTCCTGGTGGTCCGGTTCAGCGGCACTTTCTACCGCTCCGCCGCAATAGGGGCAGAACCGGAAAGACGATGACAATTGGTTACCGCAATTGGAGCACACCATCCGGACCGTCAGCCCAGCCACACCGGCAGGCCGCGCCATCACGGCAGTTGTTGTAGCAACAGCTGCGGCATGATGTTCTACGCCGTGACCGCCATCTGCATGGTGGTCCCCACCGGCATGTTCCTTGGTTGCGGGTTCATTCGCCCAGGCAATAATTCCAATAAAGCAGATGATGCCACCGATAAATGGTATGGGGAACCGTATGTAGTCCCACCCGGTATCGAACAGCATACCCGCTGCCAGCACCAGCACCCCGATGGCGGTGACCAGGGGCCAGTATGAGGGATCCGGCATATGAATCGTACTGGGATCGACGTAAGCTTCGGGTTCAGTAAGGGGACGACCTTCCGCGGCGGCTCGGCGTTTTACTATCCAGTAATGGTCCAGGCCCTCCACCTCGGGAATTTTGGCGAAATTATAGGACGGTGGAGGTGAAGCGATACTCCACTCCAGACCGGGCGCGTCCCACGGGTCGTGGCCGGCGTCAGGCTCTTTACGCAGGCTGATCAGCACGTTCACAATGAACAGCAAGGTGCCTACAAACATTACCAGGTACCCCATGGAGGCCAACAGATTCAACCCGTCCCAGCCAAACTCGCTGGCATAGGTATAAATCCGGCGGGGCATTCCGTTAAGGCCCAGGTAGTGCATGGGGAAGAAAGTAACGTTCATCCCGATGAAGTACAACCAGAAATGCAGCTTGCCCAAACCTTCATGGAACAGCTTCCCGGTAAGCTTGGGGAACCAGTAATACACACCAGAGAAAATGCCGAACAGCGCGCCGCCAAAGAGAACGTAGTGAATGTGGGCGACGATATAGTACGTATCCTGCTGCTGGTTATCCGAAGGCGCTACGGCGTGGGAAACGCCGCTCAACCCGCCCACAATGAACAGGGCAACGAAGCCAAGGGCAAACAGCATCGCAGTCTTGAGGTCAATCTGACCGCCCCAGAGCGTGCCGATCCAGTTAAAGATCTTCACGCCTGTGGGGACCGCAATCAGCATGGTGGTAATCATGAACACCGTAACCGCCACCGGACCCAGGCCCACCGTGAACATGTGGTGGCTCCACACGGCCCAACCCATGATGCCAATAACTACACCGGAGAACACCACTACCGGGTAGCCGAACAGCGGCTTACGGGAGAAGGTAGGCAGCACCTCGGAAACGATACCCATGGCAGGCAGAATCAAGATGTACACTTCGGGATGGCCAAACACCCAGAACAGGTGCTGCCAAAGAATGGGGTCTCCGCCGCCTTCGGGGACGAAAAAGTTGGTGCCGAAATTACGGTCGAAAGTCAGCTCAATCAACCCAACGGTTATCACCGGGAAGGCGAGCACCAAGAGGATTGAGGTGACCAAAGTCATCCAGACAAACAGGGGCATCCGCATCAGGCTCATACCGGGAGCCCGCATATTTACAATGGTAACTATGAAATTAAAGGCCGCTGCCAGGGACGAAACTCCCAGGACTTGCAGACCCAGGGCCCAGTAATCCAGCCCCTGGTTGGCGCTGAAGGGCTTTTCAGTAAGGTTGGCGTAAGAGAACCAGCCCGCGTCGGGAGCCTGATTGGTGAGGAAGCTGGCATTGAGCAACAGCCCCCCAAACAGGAACACCCAGTAGCTGAAGGCATTAAGCCGTGGGAAGGCTACATCCCTGGCGCCAATGGCCAGGGGAATAACGAAATTGAAGAAGCTGGCGCTCAGCGGCATTATCACCAGGAAGATCATGGTGGTGCCGTGCATCGTGAACATCTGGTTGAAGGTCTCCGGACTCACCATCGTGTTGTCCGGTACCGCCAATTGCAACCGGATGATGCCCGCTTCAACCCCGCCCAGGAGCAGGAAAATAAAGGCGGTCACACCGTAGAGAACGCCAATTCTCTTGTGGTCAACCGTCGTAATCCAGCTCCACAGTCCGGATTGACTGGTTGGCCGGTCAATTACATCGGTTAAAGTGGCCATTTGATGCCTCCACGGCTCCGTTCCACCCTATTGGTTACCAATTTCTTCAAGTTGGACGCTATCTGGTTCAAGTTTACTTTAAGCTCAGCAAGTATTCCAGCAGCGAGGAAATCTCAGACTCGCTCAGGTTAGCGTGCCCGTTTGCAGTCTGGTAGACTGCGGCCCTTTCGGACATATAGTTGCCGGGTTTTACGTCCTCGGGATTCCTCAGCCACTGCCGCAGATTCTGGCGGTTTAGGTCAATCAGGCCGGCCCCGACCCGTTCCCGGGTCGCCAGGTCCGTCAGGTTGGGACCCGGAGCAATACCGGTGTCGGTGGTCATGAAACTCTGGACACGGCTGGCCACTACATCGGGATCGTCAGAACCCGTAGCGGTGTGGCACACCAGGCAGCCGCCAGCGCCGTTAAACACCATCTGGCCCGCCTGGGCCTGAGCCGACAGGACCGGAGGCTCCCCGTACCCTTCCGCCCAGGCAAGGTAGTCTTCCTGGGGCAGGACCTGGACCAGGAACTTCATCTGGGCGTGGGCCTTACCACAGAATTCGGCGCACTGGCCGTAAAAGGTTCCGGTCTCATCGGCCTGGAACCACATGTAGTTCTCGCGGGTAGGAACCATGTCAATCTTGCCGGCCAGCTTGGGAATCCAGAAGCTGTGGATCACATCGTCGCTGCGCAGGTTCACGCGAACGGCCCGGTCCACCGGCACCCTGAGTTCATTGGCCGTGGTTATGTACTTGCCGTTGCCGTCAGCGTCGGGGTACTCAAACTCCCACCACCACTGGTGGCCCACGGCGGTAATTTCCAGCGCATCGCCTCCGGCGGGGGGCTGGTCCAGGTCAAACAGGGTAATGGCGGACCAGATGCCCAGGCCCAGAATCAGGATGGTGGGAATAACCGTCCAGGTAATTTCCAGGGCCGTGTGCCCGTGGGTCTGGGGGGGAAGCTCATTCTGACCTGGACGACGTCGGAACTTGATGATGGCATATAGAAGGACGCCCTCTACCAGGACAAAAACGACGACCATTACCCAGAGCAGGACATTGAAAAGGAGAAGTTGCTGCTCAGCAACCGGGCCAGCGGTCCCAAAGGTGGACTGTTTGGCGTCCGGCGCGCAGGCCATCACCAGGAGCAAGATGGCCGAGATACCCAGTAGAAGAAGGTGTTTCCGTGTGATGGTAAACCGCTTGGACATAAGTGTGGTCTTGCCTTTTTTATCCCCGGCCCGAAGGGTCTGGGAATCTGCGCCTCGGAAGGGCAAAAGCCCCATTTGCCAACTCCCTTTCTTACTTCGCCGTGCACTCAACCGCGGAGTATGTGCAAAATTTCACTAATGCAAGACATTACCACAGGCTCCAGGCAGTGTCAACGGAATTTGTAGCCGATAACCCTTACCGCCACCCGGGGAGTTGCTACGGCCAACTCGACGCTGAGTCCGGACCCGCGCAGGCGACGATTGGACCTGATTTCAATAGCCTGTGGCAGCCCCCACCATTACCGCGACAAACAGCAGGCCCAGGTACAGCAAGGAATACAGGTAGAGCTTCCGGGCATTGGCCGAAGTCTCTTCCCGCCGCAAACGCCACGCCATCCAGACAAAAATGCCTCCCAGGACCAGGGCGGACCCGCCATAGATCCAGCCAACCGCGTCGGTAACGGCGAACATCAGGGTTACTCCCACCAGAACCAGGCTGTATAGGAAAATGGTGGACACGGTAAAGTCCCGTGACGACACCACCGGCAGCATTGGCACGTTGGCCCGCTCGTAGTCCTTGTGAATCAGGAGTGAAAGGGCCCAGAAGTGGGGTGGGGTCCAGAAGAACACTATGGCAAACAAGTACACTGCCGGCAGCTCCACCGTCCCTGTTACCGCAGCCCAGCCAACCATTGGGGGTATGGCCCCTGCGGCCCCCCCAATAACGATGTTATGGGGTGTGCTCCGTTTCAACCAGCGGGTGTAAACCAGGACGTAGAACAAGGTGGCGGCAAGGGTTAGACCGGCAGCCAGCCAGTTCACCCACAGGGCCAGTACCACAAAGGCCACCACGTTCAACGATACACCGAAGATAAGGGCATTGACTGGAGAAATGCGATTGTTGGCCACCGGCCGCTGACGGGTGCGCTGCATGATACCGTCTATGTCGCGGTCGTAGTGGTGATTCAGGGCATTGGCGCCGCCCGAAGCCAGGGCGCCGCCCGCCCACACCAGCGCCATCAACGACAGGGAAGGCAGGCCGGCTACGGCGGTGTGGGCCTGGGCCAGGAACATCCCGCCGGCCGCCGTAACCAGCAACAGGAGGATGATGGGGGGCTTGGTCAGCGTAATGTAATCGTTGATAACAGTCATGGGAGTCCGCCGTTCAAGGGTATGCTCCTCAGACCCCAAAGGGCTGGCATCTGCCGCCGTCTGCCGATCCGTCATGGTCATTTAACCTGACACTCCAGGGGGCGCCGTTAATCTGTTTCCTGCGAGGCCGGATCGGGACCCGAACCCGGGGCCACGTAGGCCTTGCGCAATACGACGCGGTTATCCGGTTCCCTTAGAGGACTTATCAAGGTGACAGCCACCATGATAGCCCAAACGGCCGTCGCCAGCCCGATGTGATAGGCGCGTATGGCAACCGGGAAGTGAGTCCAAACTGCCACCGCTCCGATGAACAACTGGGTAAGGAGGACCACTATTCCCAGGTAAGAGAAAATCATCAACATAATACCGCCCGATAGCAGCCGTTCCTTGCCCCGGCGACTACCGCGAAAGAGCGTATAAATCAGCAGTACGCCGACCACGGCAGCTACCAGGCGGTGCAGCATATGAATGGCCTGCAAAGTGTCCGATGGCCAGAAGGACCCTTCGCACATGGGCCACTGAGGGCAGGCGGCCAGCGCTCCCGGGGTTGCCGTAACATAGGACCCGGACAACAGAAGGACGTAGGTTGCTGCCGCGGCTGCGCCTGCCAGCAATGGAAATCGGTCCGGGCGCACCGGACTTTCAGCTGCATCAGCCTCATTGCCTGCCATAGACGCCGATGGAGCCGTCAGTGGAGATTCTTCGTCCCCGGCGCCTTCTGTATCAACTGACCTGATCTTGAATGACGCCACGGCAACCAGGATCAGACAAGCCAGAAGCGCCTGCGCCAGAGCCATGTGAGCAGCTACCACGTGACCCGGAAGTTCCGTTAAGACTGTCACGCCTCCCAGTCCCGCCTGGGCAAGCAGCAGCACCAGGGAAATACCCGATGGGATCAGAACTGAACGAAGGTGACGATACCGGAAGAGGGCGATGAGAAAGGTACCGGCAACCAGGGGCCCCACGATACCCGACGCCACGAGCCGGTGGCTGTATTCTATTATGTCTTCCTTGGTCAGGGGGGGAATGAGGCTGCCATCGCACAGCGGCCATTCGCCGCCACAGCCCAGGCCGGAACCGGTAACCCGAACGATGCCGCCCAATACTATCAGGGCAAATGTAGCGAAAACCGATGCCAGGGCAAAGCGGCGCAACCACGTCCCGGGCCTTCTTTCGCCATAACTCAAAACAAGATACTCGTTCGTGTAGATGATTCTGTCGCCGGGACCATCGCCGTGTCCGGTCGAGTCCTCGGCATCGGACGAGGGCATCACTCAAGCCTCGCGGAAAGAGATTGTGATATAATTCACCATGTTATCATGTCTAAGGCAATTCGGGTAGAAGGCCTGGCGAAGCGGTATGGCAATTTCACCGCAGTAGACGACGTTTCCTTTGAAGTCAGGACCGGAGAGATCTTCGGCATCCTGGGCCCCAACGGGGCGGGAAAAACCACCACCCTTGAGATTATCGAGGGCCTTCAAAAACCGGATCAAGGCCAGGTCAGTGTCCTGGGCAAGGACATATTAAAGAACGCCAACTGGATCAAGGCGCGAATTGGCGTCCAGTTGCAGTCTTCCGCTTACTTCGGATTCCTGACCCTCCGCGAGATCCTCAGCTTGCTGGGCAGCTTCTACCCCAAGAGGGTAGCCCCGGACGAGCTCCTGGAAATGGTAGGCCTGGGCGACCGGTCCGGTAGCCGCGTCAACCAGCTTTCCATTGGGCAATCCCAGCGCTTTACGGTCGCCGCCAGCCTGGTCAATGATCCGGAACTGGTGATTCTGGATGAACCGACCACCGGCCTCGATCCTCAGGCCCGCCACAATCTTTGGGACCTCATCCAGGCAATCCATGCCCGAAATGTTACCGTGGTACTGACCACTCACTACATGGAAGAAGCAGAACTGCTCTGCCAGCGCCTGGCCATTATGGACCACGGCAAAATCGTGGCCATCGAGTCTCCCGCCGAGCTTATCAGCCGAATTGAGACCACCTACACCATCAAGCTGGAATCGTCCCAGGTCCTGCGTGAAAGCCAGGTGCTCGCCTTACAGGAGAGCGGTAACCTGGAACGGCTCGACGCCAGCCTGCAAGAGGAAAACCAGGCGGACAAATCCTACCTGCTGCGGCTGGACAAGAACCCGGAAGCCCTGAACCGCGCCATCAACTGCATTGTGGGGAGCGGCATTTCGCTGAAGCACCTGGAAGTCCGGCCGGCTACCCTGGAGGATGTCTTTCTTGAGCTGACGGGAAACGAGTTGAGGGATTAACGGTGCTGGCTCTCACCATAGCCAATCTTAAAATTATGGTCAGGAACCGGCAGACCACCTTCTGGGCCCTGTTTTTCCCCTTGATTCTGGTCGTGGTATTTGGCCTCTTCGATTTCACCTCAACCACAGCGTCGCGAATAGCCGTCCTGGACGAGGCGACTACTCCTGCCTCGCAGCTTCTGGCCGACTCTCTGGTGGAATTGGAAAACAGGGGACTGCTCCAACTGCGGGAAGCGCCGGCAAGCCTGGAAGAAGGCCTGGGCCTGGTTGAAAAAGGAGACCTGCATTTCCTGCTGGCAATCCCCGCCGGGTTTGATACAGGTACAGAAGGCGTTGAGCTCGAGTCCTACGGGTCCGCCGGCCGCCCCGGCCGCCCTCCAGGCCAGCCAGTTTCGGCCACGTTGTTTGCCGGGGACGTAAGCGAGGAGCGAAACCAGTTCGTCATGGGCTCTATCCGGCAGGCTTTGCAGAGTCTTATTGCAATGCCGGTGGCGCTACCGGGTGGGGAAAAAACGAGCGTAGAAAATCGGGGACCCTCTCCTGCCCCCGAGGTAACCACAGGTGAGATTGTACGGTCGGAGTGGGTAGCTACCAGGCAGACCAGCTATTTTGAAACGGTGCTCCTGGGACTGGTGGCCATGGGAATCATGACCCACGCCACCATCTCCATTGCGGTACGCATCAGCAATTATCGCAACCTTTCTATCCTAAAGCGGATGCTGGTGGCTCCGCTGCCTATCTGGAAGTTCTTTGCCGCCGAAGTTACAGCGCAATTGCTGCTGGCAATAGTCCAGGCTGCCGTCATCCTGTCAGTGGGCGTCTTTGTTTTTGGCGCGCAGATTGACGGAAATGTCCTGCACATGCTGCCGGCAATAATCCTGGGAAGTGCGGTATTCCTGAACTTTGGGTTCATAATCTCCGCCTGGGCCAATACGCCGGCGGCGGCATCGGGCATGGGCAACGTGATAACCTTGCCCATGATGTTCTTTGCCGGAACCTTCTTTTCGACCTCGGCTCTGCCCTGGCTTCTTCCCTACGCCGCCGACGCCCTGCCGCTGGCCCCTATGATTACCGCGTTGCGGGAGGTTGGACTGCAGGGCGCCACTGCCTGGGAGGTATGGCCGCAGTTGGCATGGCTGGCGGGCTGGACGGCCGCCACGGCTATGGTTGCGGTACGGGTATTCCGGTTCAGTTGAAGGCCATCCAGCCCGAGCGGCGCTTTTCGGCGGACCGTTCAATTGACAGGACAGCGGTGCGGCATGATTCGCGCACTTCCGATAGCCGTCATGGCGCTCCTGGCAGCCTCAATGGTCCTGGCAGCGGCCTGCGAAAGTAGCGGTACTTCGGAGGTCCGGGGGCAGGTTGTGGAGGTTGTGCCAAGGACTTTCTCGGAACTGGAATCGCTGACGATTCGCGATGAAGAGGGCCGTCTATATACCTTTGAAACGGAAGGCTTCGTGGGGTTCACTCCCTCTCACGTCAGGGAGCACCAGTTTCTGGGCCAGTCGCTGCTGGTGATCTACGAAACAAGGGAAGGTGTTCTGGTGGCGCTCAGGCTGGAAGACTGAATGGCAGCCCGCTAGCCCGGCATCACTTCCTGCAGCGCGGCCTCAAGGATTTCACGGGGCGTGAACTGCTCAAACTTGGCGCGGACCACGCCGTCGCCGTCCACGATAAAGGTCCAGGGCTCCGTGGGCAGGCCCCACTCGTCCACCGCCGAAACCTGCCTGGCGGTAAGCCGGTCCCCTTTTATCAAGTGGGGATCCTCGAACACTTCCACGTGGATGAAATTGACACTATCCCCGTGCTGTTCCTTCATTTGAGCCAGGGTATCCAGTTGAGGGCCGCAGGTGGCGCTGACGCAGAAGGCCGGAGTGGAAAAAAGGACCACCAGGGGCTTGGCTTGATCCAGGGCTTCGTGGACCGACAGTTGGTAAAAGTCAGGATCGGGGTCGAAGGCACTGGTGATCTGGGCCAGGTCGGGTACCTGGTCCGCCGTGGGTGTAACACTGCGGGGAGCGGGGTCGCCAATGGCCGGCGTCGTGGACTGGGCAGCAACTCGCACGGCCGAGACCGCCCCCACCGCACGGCCGTCGGGCGTTTTCGCGGAAACCTGCAACTCCCACAGCCCTGGGTTGGCTGCGGTGGCCTCCCCGGGCACATCAAAATTGATTCCTGCAATGAACACCCCGCGGCCGCTTCCTTCCGGCGGCCAGGGCAGAAAGGTGGCTTTCAACGCCTCCAGTTCCCGGGATTCTTGAGTTCCCGGCGGGGTATGCCTGGGAATCACAGTGGCTTCGCTGGCCCCCACCGGGTTGTTATTCCGGTCAACCAGCACAAACGCGACCCGGTTGGGCCCTTGCGCAAGGTCGGAGCTAACCATCAGCACGCTGAATTCCGGCCCACCCAGCTCGGGGGGGTCGCCGCCCGACCTGGGCGCCAGGCATCCGGAACCTGCAACGCCAGCCAGGAAGGCGACGGCAAGGAACAAAGCGCCGGATGGACGATACGGAAACAAGTCGCTTATGGCAAAGTGAACGAAGCGCAAAAACAATTCACGGGGACCGCATAGCACGGTCACGCCAGGCAGACTGCCTTGAACCCCGCAGAATACGCTTGCCAGTGCAGGCAGCGGCAAGGCAGTCAAGCTCTAAATGATGTCTATTCTTACACACTGGGCGATCAGGTGATCCATTCGCTGCTCAATTTCCAGCCCGGAAACTATCTGGGCAACGCTTTCCAGCTTCTCCCGCGGCCAGGGCATGTCATCGAAAAGGGGCCTCACCCGGCGCAACTCGGTGGCCAGGTTCCATTCCAGTTCGTTACCCCGGAATTCGCCCATGTACTCGGTACCGCCCTCCAGGGACACGGTAATCCTGGGAGCAAAGGCCTGGCGGTCCTGGTGGCCCAGCACCTCAACCTTCTTCATCAGGCCCATTACCGCCGCGTCGTCATCACTGCCGCCGTCTCCGGGGTCTATCCGCTGGCGCAAGGGCGGATAGCTGCCGTGAACGCAAGTGTAGGCGGCGAAATAATGGGTGCTGCCCACGGCCGGGGCGTCGGCGCTGCGCTCCGGGTTGGGGAATGCCGGCGAGGGGTAGGTGGTCTCCAACCAGTTCATGTCCACCGTGATTTTCTCTATCTCGTCGATGGGCAGGTTGTGGGACGCCCTGATCTCGGACATCAACTCTATCACGGGGCAGTTGTAGCCGGCCGTGGGGTAAAGCTTGGGCGTAACGTGCAGCAACTCCCAGCGCTCTCCCAGGTCCGCCACCACCGAATCAAGCGATACCTGGTCCAGGCCGTTAAAGGCATAAGACAGTTGGCCCCGGTTGTTGCCAGTAAAGGCATTGTAGAAACCGGCAGCCCCCTCCAGCGCAGTCTCCGAACCCCTCATGTGCTCGCGGGCCAACAGTGCGGCCATTATGCCGTTGCGGGTGGCGTTGGGTTCGTGGAACAGCATTTCCCTTCCGCCGGAACGTGGTCCCTCGGTGGTGCCGCCGGTGAAGGTGCATGCCAGCGCCATTGCCGTCACCAACTGGTCCACGTTGAGCCGCAGTAGCTTGGCAGTCGCTACGGCCGCCCCCAGCGTACCGTACACAGGGCTGGATCGGAATCCGCGGGCTTGGGTAGATGGAATGAAATCGCCGGCTATTCTTGCTTCAACCTCATAACCGGCAGCGAGGGCGGTTACCAGCTCCCTGCCCGTCCGCCGCTCGATCTGGGCGGTGGCCAAGGCCGCGGGCAAGATGCAAGGACCGGGATGAATCAACATCCGGTAGGAATCCGACTGGTTGGTGGCGTGCATCATCTTGCTGTTGGCGAAGGCTGCGCCGCACCGGGTTGCCTTGGCGCCGTCCACCAGGATGGTGGCGCCGTCGGGCCGGCCTTCTTCAAGTTTGACCAGTTCCATGGATGACTTGGCGTGCTCGGTTTCCGCGCCAAGGAAAGCGCCAAGCAGGCCATGCAGGAGAGAGGTCTTGACCTTGTCGGGAACTTCCGGGGGAAGGTTTTCGAATTGAAGGTTGTCCACAAAGCGAGCCAGGGTTCGGCTCAAAGAGTCTGCCATAGTTCAGTGCCCTCTACTAAAGCGCTTTCATTGTTGTTGAGCGAAATCCAGCCAAACACGGGCGCAGGGGACCGGCAATACGTGCTGGACGAAGCCATAAACACCGGGGAACACTACCCTTCTGCCATTGGGCAGCAGTTCGGCGGCGTCCCGAAAATCGCCCAGGACCTCTTCCCGCAGGCTGGCGGCGGCCAGGATAAGTGTCGGCGTCAGCACTCCGGAAAGCAGGGGCCGAAGGTCGCCCCCGGCATTCCGCTGGAAGCCTCCCACTACATGGGCAGGAGTTGCCGACATCTGGGCCGCGTACCAGCGGGTGTATTCGGGAGGAACAATCTGGGGGTCAAGGCGCCGGCCAATGGTATTCTCCACCCAGGCCGCAACGCCTTCCCGCTCAATCAGGTCGGCGCTCTCGCCGTGGTGGGGGTCATCGAAACTGGTGGGTGATGTACAGGCAGTGAGCGTATGCAGCCTGTCCTGGTGCAGGGTGGCAAATCGCATGGCAATGGACCCGCCCACTGTTTCGCCAATAAGGTGGACCCTTTCCAATTCCAGCCTGTTCAGGAACTGCTCCAGGTCCCTGGCGAAATTGTCCACCGACCAGGGATAGCCCGGTTCCGGAACCGATGACTGGCCCATTCCCCGCATGTCAAACCGCACCACCCGAAAATGCCGGGCTATGACGGGGATCCAGGCGTACCATAGTTTGTGGTTCTTCGCCATACCATGGTGCAGAACGACCGTTTCGGGTTCCGTCCACGGGTCGGTGAAGTCGTCCACTTGGTAAAAAAGCTGGCAGCCGTCTTCCAGGGTAGCGTACATCAGGCCCTCTCAACTCGCCGTATCTGCGGCCGTCCCTCATTCGACTTCAAACGAAATGCCTTCTTCGTTGAAGACGGAACGGGCAATGCGCATTGCGGTACGGGTATTGAAATATCCACCGTACAAAGTCAGCTGGATGAAGACTTCCATGATCTCTCTGGGTGTCATCCCCACACGGAGGGCGCCGGAAATCCTGCGCCGCAACTGCCGGTCATAGTGGCCCCTCACGGTCATGGAAACCAGGGCGCACATGGAACGGTCCTTGGTGTCCAGGTGGGGCCTGGAATAAATTGCGCCCCAGTTGTACTCGTTGATCAGGCGTTCCAGTTCCATCTCCGGAGAATTCGGGTCCTCGGTGTAGTACATGGTTATGTCGCCCATGTGCTCCTCGTGGACCGCAATGCCCTTCCGGTGAAGCTCATCAGGGTCCAGGGAAGTGTCATAGACATCGCTGGAAGTGAACTTGAGACCCCTCTCTTCAAAGATATCCTTGGCAATGGACATGGCAGATTCAACGGCCGGCACACCGGCGTAGAAGGTCATCTGGATAAAAACCTCTACCACCGCCTCGGGAGCCATACCCACGTTCAATGCACGCTCAATGTGCCGGCGAAGCAGTTGCAGGTGCCCCAGGGTGAGAAGGGCTGACAGGGTACACATGCAACGCTGCTGAATGGTCAGCCCATCCCTGGGCCAGATGGAACCAAAGAGAGCTTCATCGACGATGCGCTTGAGGTCTGGCGCAAGCTGGTCTATGCCGGGAAGAGTAAAGTGACGAAAGTCACCGGCGGCCATGGTTTCGCGCATTTCCAGGCCTCGATTGAACCGTTCTTCCAGAGAGGACATAGGTACTCCTTAAATTCAGATGGCTGGCGGCTACACCATTAACCACCAATAAAGTTACCCCTGCATTATATCGCAATGTAATGCTATGGGAAGGTATTTCCCCAAGAACGGCCGGAACCGGGGCCAAAACTTGTCCCTTCCCGGAATGAACATGAACCTGCGGAACCCGCCCGCCTGACTCTTTCTACCGACAGGCGGCTCAGTCCTTCCGCCTTGGGCCCACTTGACATCATAAGGCCGACCTGTGGCGACACATTGAAAGATACGCTTCCCGCTTTATTCCACATGAAGGCGCATTACCGAAAATTTACGAGCGGGACATCAACTCCTCGGCGAACCACTCGAGCCGCTCCAGGGAACGGTTAAGGTCGCTGCCCCGAACATCGAAGATAATGCAACTGACTCCCACATCCTCGTAGGCCTGAATGTCCTGGAGCATTTGTTCGGGTTCACCGGCAAAGCGGCGGCGGGCTGCTCCCGTGGGGGTTGTGTTGGCGTCGTAGAGGGGCGCCTTCATCGACACTTCCAACTCGGAGGTGTCCCGGCCGTTGTCTACGGCATATTTGTGCAGCAAAGAGATGTTCCCGGCCAGTTCCTCGGGCTCCAGGGGCGCGGCGGGAATGGCTCCCACCGGGTGCCAGCCGTCACCGAGGGCTGCAGCTCTGCGCATGGCGGGCCTGCTCTGGCCCCCAACCCAAATGGGGGGATGGGGCTTTTGCACCGGCTTGGGCAAAAAGTGAATATCGGAGAATTGGCAATATTTGCCGTCGAAGGCAGGTTCGTCGCTGGTCCACAATTCCTTGAAGGCCCGCAGGTACTCGTCAGTTACCGCCCCCCTTTCAGCAAACGGCGGCGCATCCAGGGCTTCAAATTCCTCCTCCATCCAGCCTACGCCGACGCCCAGGGTCAAGCGACCGCCGGACAACACGTCCAGCGTTGCGAGAATCTTGGCCGCCAGCAGAGGGTTGCGATAAGGCACAATCATGACGCTGGGGACAAGACGGATGCGGTCGGTAATACCGGCCAGGTAGGCAAGGAGGGTAAGTTGCTCCAGGTATTCTGCGGCGTCCCCTCCGTGAAATCTCCCGTCGGCAGTATACGGGTAGGGGGAGTTAACCTCCCTGGGGACCAGAATGTGGTCGCCGGCCACCATGCAATAGAAGCCAAGCTCGTCGCCCTTCCTGGCAATGGCTGCCAGGGGATCCGGCCTGGCCGTGGGGCCGCTGTTGGGCAAGTAAAATCCGAATCGCATTCCTGCCTCCGGTTATAGCTGTAACCTAACTATAATCCCCTGGGGTAAGGGTGTCCAATAGCAGGAATCTGTGTGCTGGCAACGGAAAAACAAGAGCAGCCCGGGAAGGAAACCGGGCTGCTCTTCCACAACAAGTCGGGGCTTGCACAACAAAAGCGGGCCTGCCTCGGCCTGGAGAAAATCAGTTGTCAGTGGAACTTATTTCAAAGTGCTTTACCCAGTATTCTCCCCGATAGAGATGCTCCATTTCCCGGGCGACGCCCTGTCGGAATTCACCTGTCTCGTAGGCCCGCAAGTCATCCAGGGTTTCCCAGATACTTACGCTGATGCCCTCGTCCGGGTCCTCGGTGCTCCGCAGCAACTGCCTTTCCTTCAGGCCCTGAAGGTTGCCTGTTGAACCAGCCAGTCGTTCGTGGTAGTGCCTTTCGTATTCCTCCCAGCTTCCGGGGCGCAGCTTGCCCCAAACCATCCTGATGAACATTAGCACTTCTCCTGTGAATATCTAACTTTTTAACCGGCCATTCGATGGCCCTTCATTTACATCATAACATCTTGGCGACTCGGGTTGGGTCAACCGCCAACCCAGAAACCGTGAAGAAACGTAAAGCCTGAAACCTGTGCCGCCAACGGCTATGTCGGCGTCTCGACCGCTGGGCTCGCTGTCACGCCAGGACACGATAACGGTAGCGGGACAGGACCAGGTCGTCCTCTTCAAACCTGGAAAATCGCAGGGGAGACAGGTCAATAGACGTTGCCTGCCCGTCCAGTATGAGTTCCGACATGGCCTGGCCGATGGCGGGGGCCAGCTTGAACCCGTGCCCGCTGAAACCCACCATGCAGAACAGGCCCTCAATCCCCGGTACCCGATCCAAAATGGGATGCCAGTCCGGTGTAGTGGTAAACAGGCCGGACCAGCCGCCCCGATAATAGGACTGGTCCATTGCCGGCATTCGCCTGACCAGCCGAGTCATGGCATCGGCGGCATCGGCCTGGTCAATGCCCTCATCGTAGTTGTCCAGTTCCACCTCATCCTCGCCAAACCCAACCATGGTCAGGGTGGGACTCTCAGGGCGGAAGGAGAAAGACTGGGCTATGTCGCCCACTATGGGGTGTTCGGGCAGGCTGCCCGGGGGCCTGGTAGCCAGGGCCACCTGGTGCCGCACCGGAATAAGGGGGAATTCGACGCCCGTGCCGGCCATAAGGCCATTGGCCCATGGCCCGGCGGCCACCACTGCAATAGGCGTCTCCACTCTGCCCTGGTCCGTCAGCACTGCACTCACCCTGCCGCCGTTGATTTCGATTCCGGTGCCGGCGGCCCGGGTAACTACTTCCGCCCCCAATTCCCGGGCCCTGGCGGCGAAGGAAGTGGTAACCAGGTAGGGATTCGCATATCCGGAATCGGGCTCCCAGGCCAGGCCCTCGCCGGGGAAAGTCTCGATCATGGGAGCCAGTTCCCTTAGCTCGTCGGGAGAAATAAGCCCCACGTTTATACCCAGTTCCCGCTGCATGGAGATGTTCAGTTCCAGGCTGGGACGGTCAATGTCCTCCACTACCACCAGGTAGCCGGTCTTGACGAAGCCGCTGTCGCCGCCCACCTGCTCGCTGAAATCGGAATAGACCTGGAGGCTGTTCCATGCCATGGAGGCGGTTATGGGGTTGGAATAGTGCATGCGGCAAATGGCCTGGGAACGGCCCGTGGAACCGGCGCCCAGCACATTTCTTTCCAGAAGCAACGTCCGGCCGGCCCCCCGCCGTGCAAGATAGTAGAGCAGGCTGCACCCCATGACGCCGCCGCCGACAACCACAGCGTCGGCCGTATTTCTCATCATCACCTCATCTCCGTTTGCCCGTATTCCGGTACCGAGAGATAAATGTTCTACCAATATCGGGAAATGGGATACCTTTGGCCCCCGAAATCAACAACCCCCGGTCCAAGCCCGGGGGTCGAACTGGGTATCCGCATACCCACGCCTACTCCGGCGGCGTCTAGCGGTAGTTTCTCTCGCGCATGGAACTGAAGCACTCGCTGCAATATACCGGGCGGTCGCCCCTGGGACGGAACGGGACCATGGTTTCCACTCCGCACTGGGCACAAACTGCCGGATGCATTTCGCGGGGGCCCCCGTCAAAAGAGCGCTGGGTCTTTCGGGTCTGACGGCACTGTGAGCAACGTCGGGGTTCATTGGTAAACCCTCGAGAGGCAAAAAACTCCTGCTCACCTACAGTGAAGGTAAATTCGGCTGCGCACTCGACGCATACCAAGGTCTTATCTGACAGGGCCAACTGCCGACCTCCATAAAAGAAATTTGGCCTGGTCGAGGTCATCCGGCGTCAGCGCATCTGAGGCAACTACCCACGGGAAAGAACCTTAACGCATTCCATACCCGATTATAACAGATTGAATGGCAGTATGGAATGCCACAACGGATTACTATGTCGACAATTGGCACACCCTGTATATCAGCATTGAACGTTATTCGACAAAAACGTCGAAAAACCGGCCCTGCGCGTCCAGGATTCGGGTAGCGGCGGCTGGGTCGTATCCGGTGGTGGCGGCATTACAGGCCGGTTGATAACTGCCTTGTGCCCATTTCATTGTCCAGCAGAAGCAGGTTGCTGCCGTTCTCCCCGATCAACTTAAGCTTGGCGATGATATCCGCCGCCGTCTTTTCCTCCTCGATCTGCTCGGTAATGAAAGTCTGTAGGTGGACCTGGGTGGGATAATCCGTGGCCTGGCACGCCAGTTCGTAGAGTTCGTTGATTAACAGGCTTACCTGCTTTTCGTGAGCCAGGGTTGCCTCCATAACGTCCAGCACCGACCCGAATTCTATGGTGGGTTGCTCTATGGGAAGCAGGGTCACCTTACCCTGCCGGTCCTGGACAAAGTCAAAGAGATTCATGGCATGGGTATACTCTTCCTGACTCTGAATACGCATCCAGTGGGCGAAGCCGGGCAAATCCAGAGAGTCACAGTGGGCCGACATGGAAAGGTAAAGGTACGACGCGTAAAACTCTTCATTTATGTGTTGATTCAAGGCTTCCTGAACTACCTCATTTAATGCCATGGAGAGTCTCCCTATAAGATCAGATCGTCTCCCTCAATTCTAACATTTGCTCCATTGGGAAGGAATGTGGCGAAGGGAAATAACACGGCGGACAACGTTGGCGGCGTTTCCCACCAGAAATTCTGACACGGCGGACGCCGGCGCCAACAGGTCAGCCATCATACAACATCCCCGTCGGCAACCGTCCATTTCCGGGGGTAACTCCTGCCTGAAACCGGCATACCGGTCCACGCCGGTATCGGGTAATCTTGCCTTTCAGTTCGTGGCAGGTTCACTTACATTCCTGAATTCAGGTTTTCGCGGGAAAGCGGGCACAAGAAGCCAACCTGTTCCCCTTGCCCCGGAACAGTTATCCCTATCGGTATGGACTTCGCCATTGGCAGCAGGTATATTATGGTTGGCTCGAAAACGGGCAGGGCAATTGCCCACAGTTACCGAAGAAGCCGTGAATCAAACGAATTTCGTAAAGCAATCAGGAGGAAACCAATGAAGGTCGTCAGGCTAAGTTCCGTTCCCACCGAAGAGGCAACCAGCGCTCTGTTCACCGGCAACGTAGTTACCCGCCAGGCCCCCTTTGAAGGCGGAGACAGCAACAACTTTAACTTTGGCGTGGTCAGCTTCAGCGCGGGTTCCCGTAACAAGTTCCACAAGCACAGCGGCGACCAGATTCTCATCGTAACCGAAGGCACGGGCACCGTGGCCACGGATGACGAGGAAGTAGAAATTACCGTGGGCGATGTGGTAATCATCCCGGCCGGGGAGAACCACTGGCATGGCGCCCCCGGCGACACTGCCATGGCCCACATCACCGTCACCGTCAAGGGCAGCCAGACGGAGCAGACCGAACCGTAAGTTCTCTCGTGCCGCCATGCTCTCCAGGAGGGTGAGTGACAGCGTGGCTCTTGCAGCCCTGCTTACCCTGCCCCAGCGTGGGAGGCGCCAGTTCGAGACAATCACCGGAAGTAAAGGCCCCGGCGCCGGAATGCGCCGGGGCCCTTTCCCATCATCTCCCGTAGTTGGGACGGGACATTGAGACCGGTCTATTCCTTAAGGGCCTGCCGGTCCCTCAAATGCTGGGCCAACTGGCTGATGGTCTCGGTAAAGGTCCTTTCACGGTCACGGGACTCAGGAAATTCTTCGCCCAGGGGAGTGCTGCCGATGAAGCGGTACATTTCGGCCACACCCTCGAACAGGTGGGGCGTCATACCCAGGCCGGCGAAGGTGTCGCGTATCTCCTCCATCTCGCTGACCCAGCGGCGGGAACGGGGCGGCACCGTGGGCAGGTTGCTCTCCATTCGTTTAAGGACTGCCGACTGGCCCGACTGAAACTCCGCCAGCAGCGGTTCAGTCAGCCCCATAAGCTCAGCGGCAATAAGCAACTCCGAATAAAGGGCTGAAGTCCCCTTGGTCATAGCGGCATAGCACATCTTGATGCCCGAAGCCTTGCCAACCTCACCATCCAGTTTAATAACGGTCAAACCAAAGTCCTTCAACTGCTCAAACTCAGTAGCTTGTTCACCGGAAGTATAGAAGTGAGGGCTGTAGCCGGGCCGGGGCGGGCCGCCGATGATGGAAACATCAACAAAGCGTCCGCCGGCATCTGTTATGATCGGTTCCATCTCGCAGGTAAGCTGGGGCGCGATAGCGTTACATTCGGCAAACAGGGTATCCGTTCCTGTGGACTTGATGGCCGCGGCAACCTCCCGGCACAGGGCTGGCACTGCGGCAGAAACGGTCATCGACATTATCAGGTCTGACTGCTGGACCAGTTCCTCCATGGTGGATACGTCCCTGATACCGGCTCTTTCCGCCAGGGCCCGGGTCCGTTCGCTTCTGCCGGCGAGGCAGGTAATCACGTCTAGCTCATTCTCCCGAAGGCGCTGACCCACGGCGTGGCCCATATCTCCGGGACTCAAAATAGCTACGGTACTGAATTCCATTCACGACGTCTCCGTGGTTAAAATTGCAACCTGAAAAGTATAGCACGGGCAGAATAACCATGTGGCGCTGACACCGACCCCTGACGGACGGCGGCGCAGGGCAGTTATAATTGGTGTTTGACGCCCTCCCCGACCAGTTTGCATTGTGAGCAAATCCAGACATGACCCAACCGGTAGCGGAAATAGTCGGGTCTGACTCCCGATCCCTGACTGCCCAATGTTATGACCTCTATTGCTCCCCTCAATTGGGAGCGCTGGTCGCCGTGGCAGAGCCAAGGGTGTACGCGGTGGTGCAGGGTGTTCGCACGGAACCCCTAGACCCCGGCAGGCCGGTGCTGGCCCGGGGCAGGGATTCAGCCAGCCTCGAGGAAATCTATCGTACCAACCCACAGATTGAGCGGCTGTTGACCACCCGCTTCGACGCGTTAATTGTTGGGCACGAGTTGGACAGAGGCCCGGTCCAACTGCTGCCGCCGCTCCCCCCGCCCATTCACTCCTTCGTGTGCGCCTGCACACCCGGCGAAGTGGCCAGCTTTACGGAAAACCTGGACTTTTGCCGGTTTCTGCTGAGTTCGGGCGCCCCTATGGCCGATGAGGTGGTTGTGGCCTGTTTGCGTTACGCTGCTACCTGCCGCTCGGACGGAGATGACTTTCTGAAGCGGGCAGGGCAGGTCATAGCCAGGGAAGCCGTTGGCGATGCCGCCCGGGTCACTGCGATACTGCGGAGGGCGAGGCTATGACCAACGGTTTCCCGTCCAACGGATGGAATGGCGACAATGGGTTTCCCTCTTCTCATTCCCTGGGCGCCGTGGTGGGGGGATCGCTGACCGACGGCGTGGACATTCGGATCAATCCGGCGGGCGGCATCCTGATAGAAGACGTCAAGGTTGGCACCTTTGTTACCATACGGGGACAGCGCTACCGTTTCTTCGGAGTTGTTACCGACCTGGAACTGACCAGTTCCGACCCCCGACTCCGCCATTCCCCGCCGGACTCGGATGATCCAGTCCTCCTGGAAGCCGTATCGGGCACCATGGCCTACGGTGTGGTGTCGGTGCTGCCCAACATGGCCCTGCCACTGATCAGCGGCAGTAATGAACGGCCGGTAGCCGCCAAAACGGTCCCCTCCCACTTCTCGCCCGCCTTCCCAGCCACTGCGGGAGACGTGGCGGCCGTTTTCGGGCAGGAAGACGACCGCCACTTCTGGATAGGCGCTCCTCTTGACATGGACGCCCGGGTCTGTCTGGACCTGGACAACCTGGTCCGCCGCTCCTTTGGCGTCTTCGGCAAGAGTGGCACCGGCAAGACTTTCCTGACCCGCCTGCTGCTGGTGGGTATCCTGCAGGGAGGGGAAGCCTCATCTCTGATCTTCGACATGCACAGCGAATACGGTTGGAGTGGCCAGGACTCGGATCGGGACCGGCAGGTCAAGGGCCTGAAACAACTTTTCCCCTCCCGGGTTTCCACCTTCACCCTGGACGAGGAGAGTTCCAGGCGGCGTGGTTCAACTCCAGATGTGGTTGTGGAGATCGGTTACGGCGAAATCGAGCCGGAGGATATTGAACTGCTCAAGGACAACCTGAACCTGTCGGATGTGGCCGCCTCCGCCACCTTCAACCTGAAGCAGCGCTTTGGGGCCAACTGGCTGAGCGAATTCCTGCGGCGGCAAGGGGCTGACCTGGGCGAATTGGCCGAGGACCTCGGCGTAAACCGCGCGGCGCTGGGGGCCTTGCACAACCGGCTGACCCGTTTCCAGCGATTTCCCTTTTTGGTGGACGGCAAGGGCCGCAATGCCGCCGCCACCATCATCCAACACCTGGAACGGGGCAAGCACGTGGTCCTGGAGTTTGGGCGCTACGGGCGAGACTTGAGCGCCTACATTCTGGTGAGCAACCTGCTGTCCCGCCGCATCCACGAGCGTTACGTGGAGTTGAAAGAAGCGGCGGAGGGCGGTCAGGGCAGCGACCCCACGCCGCTGGTCATCGTTATAGAGGAAGCCCACCGGTTCCTCAATCCGTCCATAGCGTCCCAGACCACCTTCGCAAATATTGCGCGGGAACTACGGAAATACAACGTAACCCTGATGGTAATTGACCAGCGACCCGGCAGCATCGACTCGGAAGTGATGAGTCAGCTGGGCACCCGATTTACCTGCGCCCTGGACAACGAGCGGGACATTGAAGCAGTGCTGTCGGGCACAGCAGGCAGCCGACAACTGCGGGGCGTACTGGCCCGCCTGGAGGAGAAGCAGCAGGCCCTTATCTTCGGCCACGCCGTCCCAATGCCGGTGGTGGTCCACACCCGCGAATACGGCACCCCGGAATCCTACTCCCAGTTGACTGAAAGAGTGGGCCCTGGCGTGTTGGACCAGGGGCGGCCGGGGGAGACGAGGGAGGAACGGGTGGAGCGGGAGATTGATGAACTGTTCAACTGAATCGGCTTTAGCTACAAACCTTGACCTTCCAAGGGCCTCCCTATGCG
The DNA here is from genome assembly GCA_964587795.1 of uncultured Dehalococcoidia bacterium. Taxonomy (GTDB): domain Bacteria; phylum Chloroflexota; class Dehalococcoidia; order Lucifugimonadales; family UBA3495; genus Bin22. The sequence continues at coordinate 100,293 of CAZPMU010000004.1, forward strand.
AACCCTGACAACCAACGCGTCTACCTCCCGGTTCGTCCGTTCCTGCCCCCGCCCATTGGGTCTTGTACCGACCATGGGCGCGCTGCATGAGGGGCATTTGACGCTGGTGCGGCGGGCGAGGGAGGAGAACGCCACCGTGGCGGCATCCATTTTCGTGAATCCGACCCAGTTCGGGGCGAATGAAGACCTGGCCACCTACCCTAGAGACATGGAGCGGGACCTGGCGCTCCTGGAGGCGGAAGGCGTGGACCTGGTTTATGCTCCGGCGCCGGAAGAGGTGTACCCGCCCGGATTTGATACCTGGGTTGAGCCGGGGGCTTTGGCGGAAAGGCTGGAGGGCGCCGCGCGCCCCGGCCATTTCCGGGGTGTGGCTACCGTGGTTACCAAGCTGTTCAATGTGGTCAATCCGGACCGGGGTTACTTCGGGCAGAAGGACGGGCAGCAACTGGCGGTGATCCGGCAACTGGCGCGGGACCTGAACCTGGGCCTGGAAATAGTGGCAGTGCCCACGGTGCGGGACGCCGACGGCCTGGCCCTGAGCAGCCGCAACGCTTACCTGACGCGGGAGCAGCGGGAGGCGGCGCCGGTTATTTACCGGGCGCTTTCGGAAGCTAGGGACTTGTGGTCCAGGGGAGAGACCAACGCGGAAACGCTGCGCCTGGCCGCCCGGAAAATCCTGGGGGACGAACCCCTGATAGAAGAAATCGACTACGTAAGCGTTGCCGATGCCACTACCCTGGTTGAACTGGCAGAGGTGGACACGCCCGCCCTGGTTTCCACTGCGGTAAGGCTGGGGAGGACCCGATTGATTGACAATGTGGTGGTTGGCGGCTTTAGGCAGTTACCAGATTCTGCGGTCTGAGTTTCCGTAGCATTCGGGCGGCCCGGACTTATTCGTTGCCTTCTTCCGGATGGGAAGGGTTGTTCCTTTCCCACAGGGCAACTACCTCGGCGACCTCTTCCGCAGCCACATCCCTCCAGTCTTCGATGGCCGAATCGGCAATTGTCGAGCGTTCCACAACAATGGCCTGGATCACGTCCAGCCGCGGGTCTCTTTTTTCCACCTGGAACTCTTCAATCCTGTGGGAAAGCCGGTGCCAACTGCCGCGTATCGCCAGGAGCCGACGGACGGCGGAGCGGGCATGGAGACGCAACAGGTCCATGGCAGCCTCCCGGGCCGCTCGTCTCCCCAGCAGGTAAGACCCGTAAAGCCCGGCCGCCAGGGAAATAAGCTGCCACAAAGCCGTTTCCAGGGTGGAGAGAGGGCGAAACGCGGAGACCACTATCATGGCCACCGCAAGAGCGACGGCCCCGCCAATGGCGCCAACAATCAGGACCGTTGTTCTGTCCATGTTGCACCATCCTCGCGTTTTCCGGCCAGAACTATTGTGCGCGGGCGGGTCTGCTGAACGGGGTAAGGCCTACTCCTGCACCAACTCCCGGACCGTTTCGGTCATGGATGCAAGTACCGTTTCCCAGTCGCCCACCACGCCGTAGCGGGCTTCCTTGAATATGTTGGCCTCGGCGTCCTTGTTAATGGCGACGATGGCCTTGGATCCCGAGCAGCCGGCCATGTGCTGGCTGGCGCCGGAAATGGCGATAGTGATGTACAGGTCTGGGGTAATGGTCTTGCCCGTCAGGCCCACCTGGTAGCTGGATGGCACCCAGCCCGAGTCCACGGCGGCCCGGGAAGCGCCCACCGCCCCGCCCAGCAGCTTGGCCAGTTCTTCCAGCTGGGCAAAGGGTTCCGGCCCGCCCAGGCCACGGCCACCCGAAACAACGATGGTGGCGTCCTCGAGCTTGACGCCTTCGGCCTCTTCCTTGACCACTTCTATGACACGGCTGCGCACCATCGAATCATCCAAATCCACCGGGAAGGAGACGACCTCGCCCTGCCTTCCCGTGTCGGGTTCCAGCGGCGCATACACCTTGGGCCGCACCGCCGCCACCTGGGGAGTCTGGTTGCAGCTGACTACGGCCACCGCGTTCCCGCCATAGACTGGCCGGTTGGCCAGCAACTTGCCACTGGAGGCGTCCACCGATATTTCCAGGCAATCCTGGGCCAGGCCGACGCCCAGCCGGAAGGCCAGCCTGGGAGCAACCTCCCGGCCCTGATTGGTGCGGGCCACCAGGACAATAGCCGGATTGGTCTCCCGGCACAGGGTTTCGGCCGCGGCCAGGTTAAGCTCTACCTGAAATTCCGCCAGCAAGGGACTGGTTACCGCGTAAACCCGGTCCGCCCCTTGGGCGATTGCAGTCTGTGCCACCGCATCCACCGAGTCCCCGAATACGGCGATGGACAGCTCCTGTCCCAGGTCATCGGCCGCCTTCCTTCCGGCGGCCAGAATCTCCTGGGACGCCAGGCTCAGTTCATCGCCCGCCCTTTCTCCAATTATCAGAACCCCGTTGCCCTCTGCCATGAGGACCTCCAATCACAATTAATTGGCAAGGGTCCCATTCTGCCCTTGCCAGCGTACCTACCAACACAACCTGTGGGGCTAGATGAAGCTCTCTTCCCTCAGGCGGAGAGCCAGCTTGCGGCCCGCGTCCGCCTCGTCGTCACCTTCTATGATTTCGCATTCCGTACTGCTCACCGGAACGAACAGGTCGTGCAGGGTGAGCCTTGGCTCCATTTCGCCGCCGTCAAGTTCCAGGTCCGCTGCGCTCCAGATGGTGGGCCGCTTGCGGGTGGCTGCCATTATCCCCCGGAGGGTGGGATAACGGGGCTGGCCAAGTTCGTTGCTAACCGTTACCAATGCTGGCAAGCTCGCCTCCACCACTTCGTAGCCATCGGGAATAAGTCGCTCCACTACTACCCGGTCGTCCTTGAGTTCAACCTTCTTGCCCAGGGCCACACAGGAAATCCCCAACAGTTCGGCAACACCCAGGGGTACCTGGGCGTTATCCCAGTCCGAGGCCTGCCGGCCACAAATAATCAGGTCAAACCCGCCCAGCTTGCGAATGGCAGAAGCCAGCAACTGGGCAGTCTGGAAACTGTCCACGGAATTATCAAAGGCATCATCCTGCAGCAGCACCAGTTCGTCCGCGCCCATGGACAGGGGCTTTTTCATCACGTCCAGGGCGAAGGAGGAGCCGGAAGAGATTACGGTAACGCTTACGTCTTGCGCATCCTTTATCTGGAGGGCCGCCTCAACCGCGTTTTCGTCAAAACCGTTGACTACCGGCGGTATGTTGGGCGGCGTCACAACACGCTTGACATTGGCATCGATTTGGAAGGCGGCCATAGGCATTTCCGGGTCTATGACCTGCTTTGCCAGAACGGCAATTTTCGCTGACATTTCAGTGTCCTCGCGGGAATTTTAGCTATAAAAACCTTGTGAAATGTATCACTCACGGCCTCCAAGTGTCAATTGAGGCTTGAATGCCGGGGGGGTTGCGACAACTTCCGGAAACCTGTAAATAAATGTGCAGAAGCCAGGCACGATACCGGCCCAGGGTTACATTACCTGCCCCAACGCGGAGCCGCCCATGCCGATATGGATTCTGCGAACCTTGGCATCTTTATTATGCAGTTTCCTGATAGTCTGTGCCATAACGTCATTTTTTGCCACGCTGGCCATAGCCTCCATAGCCGAACCCGCCATTTACGCCGATGCCCTCACTGGGCAAAGGGCCTACGACCGGCTGCATTCCGAAGTCCTGGTTCCCTCTTTGACGCTCGAGTCTGGAATCGGGAACGTCCCGGGTCTGGCCATGCTGCCTCCGGACGACACTTTGAACCTCATTCGGGAACTGGCGCCACCCGCTTACCTCCAGGAACAGGCTGAAGGCAATCTGAGTCGTCTTTCGGAATTCGCTGCCGGCGACAGCGGGCAACTGGACCTATACCTGGAACTTTCCGGCCCCCTGGAGCGGCTTCCGCTGGCCATTGATGAGTTAGCGATGGAAAAACTAACTGATGCCCATTCGCCGGCGGTCCTGTCTGCCCTGAACATCCACGCTGAGGCCATCGCGGCCGGCGTTGAGGGGGAAGGAAAGCCCATGAATCTGGCGGACACCCTGGAATCCATGCTGGACGGCGAAAACCCTTCCCAGGCCGCCGCCGAGTACACAGGGCTTACCAGGGAGGAATTGCTGGCCATCGTGGATGAGGCCGTGGACAAGGCGTTGGCAGACCCCCTTGTCCCCCAGGAATTCCGGGTCTCCTTGAACGAAGCTCGAACCCCCTTGCGAGACGCCTTTGCTCACGGTTCCACCAGGGAATTTCTGGGGGAGGCTTTCAAGGCTGTAGCCGGCCTTGGCATTAATGAAGCCCTGGCCAGGCAGGGTTTAGAACTGGACTCCCGGAACAGACTGCACCTGCGGACATGGCTGGAGCATCAAATTCCAGGGTTCAATGATGCCAGGTTTGAAAAGACGGCCGCCCGGTGGCGCGACGGCTTTCAGGAGACCATATTCCGCGGGAGGATCGCCGCAGTCACCGTACTGTTGACTTCAATAGTCCTGCTGGTCCTGGTCCACTGGCGAAGGACCAGGAATCTGGTCTTGTGGACGGGCTGGACCTTAGCGATTAGCGGGGCATTCCTGCTGGCAACAACATTCCTGGCCCTGTGGCAAGGCCCCGGCATGGCGCATCGCGCGGTGGACCAGTGGCTGGTTGAAGCTCTGCCCCTGTCCCCGGGTCTCGCCCTCCTGTCAGCCGACGTGGCAGGACAAGCGTTGAATAACCTGCTGGCGACATTGATTTGGCCGGCGGCACTTCCCCTGGTTGCCGGCGGCCTGCTCCTGGCGGCGCTGATGGGTTGGGAGCGGTCCAGGTCTAAATAGGGGAAACTGCACCAGGGATGGGCGGAGGCCCGGCCACCTACAGCAGGCTGCCAACGAAGCCGGGATACCCCCTTGCAAACTCGGCAGAAGACACTGCCCTTCGGCCTTCCAACTGCACCGCCTTCAGGCCAAGAATTCCATCGGCGGTGCCGATACCTATGGGAACATCATCCAGCGTCAGGGTTATTACTTCCCCCGGTGCAGGCGCCTTCCCTTCATCACTGAACGAGATTTTCTCCCCAACACACACATCAATCAGCCGCAAGGACTTGTCCTGCCACCGGGTGAACAGGCCCGGCCAGGGAGTAAAGGCCCGCCGGCGCCGTTCCAGCTCGGATGCGGACAACCCCCAGTCTGCCCTGCCATGATCCCGCTCCACTTTGCGGGTTACAGTCGCCTGGGATTCATCCTGTTCGGTGGCGTGGATGTTGCCGGACACCCAAGTGGACAGGGACCCAACCAGCAGATCGGCGCCCAATTTGAACAGTTCCCTGGTCAGGTCGCTGGCAGTTTCAGTCCCATTTAGAACGTGTTGACGCTGGGCAATTACGGGACCAGTATCCATTCCCTCGTCCAGCAGCATCAGGGACACGCCCGTAACCGAGACTCCGTCGAGAATTGAAGCAACAACTGGGGAAGGCCCCCTGTACCTGGGAAGCAAGGATGGGTGAATGTTCAGGCAGCCATGAGCCGGCAGATTCAAGACCTCCGGTGGCAGAAGCTTGCCATAAGCAGCTACTACAATCACATCCGGTTGAAAGCGGGCCAGCCCTTCCTGCGCGTCCTTTGACCGGAAGGAATTGGGCTGGAACACTGGCAGGCCCAGTTCAGCGGCAGCAGCCTTGACAGGTGTGAACTCCACCTCCCTGCCACGTCCCCGGGGCCTGTCCGGCGGTGTGTAAACTGCCACCACCTCGCATTCGGGATTGCCGCAGAGTTGCTCCAATGCCGGTACGGCAAATTCGGGAGTGCCCATGAAGATGATACGCATAAGGACAGCCACTCATCCCTTGTCAGATTTCCCGCCGGCTTCCGGATATACCAGGTTGAATGGTGCCTTAGTTGCCCGGATGTGGTCAAGCTGGCCCCCTGTTACCTGGCCAATTATGGCGCCGGCCCTGCGCCTGGGACAACGACATTCCGGGCAGGAGACCTGGTTCCAGGCGTATTTCCTCCAGGATAACTGGGCCAGGTAACCGATTATTGACTTTCGGCAGGTGGAGTCACTGGTTTATAGTTGACAAGGCATTTTCAATGTGTTAAGAATAATGGAACCGCTTGGCGGGAATCTGAAAAAGGAGGTGATATGGCATGGAACATAGTTTAGTATGCGGGGGCGATGGTAGGCATCAGTCTGGACACGACGGGGTGAGCCTGACCTAAAGGCACATATCACCACCAACCCGTTAGTCGGGCCCAGGCCAATGTCTACCATCGCCCCCGGGACTTTGAGTTCAATAGGGCGGTGTCTTCTCCAGATGGGCTGGGCCCGAACCCGTTTTATCTCGCTTTACGGCGAGCCTCTTCTCTCTTTGTAGCCGTACGCATCCCAGGTTTCGTTCCCATTTTCAGGCAGGTTAAATCAGGAATCCACTTGGCCTTTATACCTCGGTAGCCGAGGTACCAGTAATTGACAACACGTTCGCCTGCTCTTAGAATGACGTGGCAAAATCAAGGGCAAGCTGCCAATCGTCCATCTGGAGTATTTATGCTGCGCATTCGGTTAAGGAGAGTAGGCAAGAAGGGGAGTCCATCTTACAGGATTGTGGTGGCCGACTCTGCGGCTCCCAGAGACGGAGCTTACGTGGAGTGGATAGGCCAATACAATCCGATGGTTGACCCTCCCGCTGTGGTATTAAAAGAGGACCGTGCCATAGCTTGGCTGAGTCAGGGCGCTCAACCTTCGGATGCGGTTAAGCGAATTTTCGACAGGGATGGCATTTACGAAAAACTGCGCTCTCCACAGGAAGAGCCGGTAACGGTTGAAGAGCAAATTGAATGAAAGAGTTGGTAGAGTACATTGCCCGGTCTTTGGCAACTAATCCGGAAGCGGTAAAGGTTACCGAAACTATTGAAGAAGGCCAGGTTATTCTCCGTTTGGAAGTAGCACCCGAGGACAAGGGAAAGGTTATTGGCAGACAAGGCCGAGTTGCCCAGGCAATGCGAGTCCTGGTTCGCGTTGCCGCTATCAAACAGGGCACCAGGGCGCTGCTGGAGATTGTCTAGAATCAACCGGCCTTAGCGAGCGCATTCATCTCATATCTTTCTTAGGAAGGTTTGCCCTTCCTTCTCCTGAAGCGTTTGCCCATTCCGAATAAACAACCCGAAGATAGTCCAGACCCCAGTTTCCCCAGGGCCGTCATAGGCCGGGTTCTGGGGTCTCACGGTGTTTACGGCGAAATAAGGATCCAATCCCTGACTGATCTTCCTTACCGGTTCGACCCGGGAGAGCAGGTTTTTCTCGACGGTCGAGCCATCCGCATCCAGGCCAGTTCCCGTGGTTCCGGCGACACCCTGTTCCTGAAACTGGAGGGCATCGACAGTCCCTCCCGCGCCCGTGAACTGATCGGCCAGGAATTGCAGGCCCAGGCAGAAGATGCGCCGGACCTTCCCGACGGCGAGTACTTTCACTACCAGCTTATCGGTATGCAGGTATTTACTGAAGAGGGCGAGGACCTGGGCACAATAGCTGAGATCATCATCACCGGAAGCAACGATGTATACGTCGTTACCGGCCCCAGCGGGGACCTTCTGTTGCCGGCCCTTTCGCAGGTTATTCTTGAGGTAGATACTTCCAGCGGAAGAATGACCGTTCGATTGATGGAAGGGCTGCGCTGATTTCGACCGCCCCCCAGGATCTCCGGCCATCATTTCGTCACACCCTGGACCACATCCGCCAATGCCGTTGCGCCAGGCGGCCAACCGGCGTCCTTCCCGCCTGATACTTGCCAGGTTCTTTATCGTGGCGGCCTGCATCGCGGGTGTCGAACACAGCGTTGCCTGCTTGAGGGAACATCAAGAGCGCCAGGTCCGGTTCAGTTCCAAGCTCCAGTACAATACAAGGAAGCCCCTTCCCAGCGCTCCAACCACGTATTTGCACTGCGGAGCCATTCTCCCTGCTTTGACCGAGACATAGGCCGGTGCTAAAATCCAGTGAATACCTTGATAATTCCTGCCAATCATCATGCCCTCAAGCAAGGATTCTGTCTGCAATCGGCAGGGAGGAGTTGAACGGTATGTCAGGACATTCGAAATGGTCAACGATTAAGAGAGCTAAAGGGGCCGCCGACGCCAAGCGGGGCGCCCTGTTTACCAAGCTGGCCCGCGACATAACTCTGGCCACGTCCCAGGGCGGCGGAGGCGATCCGGACATGAACTTCCGTCTCCGTCTTGCCATTGACAAGGCCAAGTCCAACAACATGCCGCTGGACAGCATTACCCGGGCCATCAAGCGGGGCACCGGCGAGGGTGGCGAGGGACCGGAGAGCCTGACCGAGATTACCTATGAAGGTTATGGGCCGGGCGGTGGCGCCATTCTGCTGCAGGCAGTTACCGACAACCGCAACCGGACGGCGGCCGAAGTTCGCTCCGCATTCAACAAAGGTGGCGGAAGCCTGGGTGAGTCGGGCTGCGTCGCCTGGAACTTCGAGACCAAGGGTGTAATCACCATCGAAATGGATGACGAGGATCGTGCCGAGGAACTTGGACTGGTCGCCATCGACGCCGGCGCCGAAGACGTAAAGATAGAAGATGGCATCCTCGAGATTCACACTGCCCCCGAAACCCTTCAGGTAACCCAGAAGGCCCTGGAAGATGAGGAGGTCGCCTTCACTTCTTCCGATATTTCCCTGGTGCCCAAGGCCACCGTCGCCCTGGATAACAGGGCCGCAGAGCAGACACTGCGTCTGCTGGACCTGCTGGAAGACCTGGCAGACATCCAGAAAGCCTACACCAACGCCGATTTTCCGCCGGAGGTGCTGGATCAGTACGGGGCATCTTCATAAGCTAACTCAAGCGCACGCTGGGTGTTGGAGGGCCGTCCCGTCAACCGGACGCCGTTCCGACACCCGTTTCATTTGAAGGCTGAACCATTGAGGCCAAGAAATGCGAATTCTGGCAATCGATCCCGGAACCATAAAAATGGGTTACGGATTCCTCACCTGCGAACCCAACACTGAGGTGGTGGATTACGGGGTGGTCAGCCTGTCCAGGTACACGGACATTGGTGAGCGCCTCTTCCAGCTTTTCACCCACGTCAGGAACATGATCAGCATATTCCAACCCGACGCCGTTGCAGTGGAAGAACCCTTCGTCGGCCGGGGGGAACGCCAGTTCATAGGGCCCGCCATCGCAGTGGGTCAGGCCCAGGCCGTGGTCCTCATTGGTGCGGCCAGCGCAGGCATTCCGGTCCACCGCTACAGTCCCGCCGAGGTAAAGCGGGCCGTGGCCGACTACGGCGCAGCCACCAAGGACCAGATGCAGCGGGCCCTGGCCGCTACTCTTGGCCTTGACAGCCTGCCGGAGTCCGACGCCGCCGATGCCCTGTCCGTGGGCCTCTGCCACCTGATCCACAGCAGCCAGCAATCTGCCCTGTCCAGGGAAATTGCTCCCGGATCGGAACGCTAGCCGGCGGGCAGGCCATGATTGCAGGTGTTAACGGCGTTCTGGCGGCGACCGGCGACGACTGGGTACAGGTTTCCGTCGGCGGAGTAACTTTCCAGGCCCAGGTGCCCGCCTCTGAAATACTGACCCTGGGGCCGGTGGGCAGCCAGGTAAAGTTATTCACCCATTTGAGAATCCGGGATGAACATCCCGTCTTGTATGGTTTTACCAGCCAGGCAGCTCTAGACCTTTTCCTGGTTACCCAGGGAGTGTCCGGGGTAGGCCCCCGCCTGGGGCTGGCCCTGCTTTCGGGACTGGGCGCCGCCGGCCTGCAGCAGGCCATCGCCCTGGGCGACGCCGTCAAGTTGAGCGGGGTGTCCGGCGTGGGCCGGCGCACTGCCGACCGCATTATCCTGGAACTCCAAAGCAAGATGGATGGCGTCGAGGTTGACGTGGAAGAGACCGGGGCGCATTCCAACGATAACGAGCTTATCGAAGTCCTGCAGTCCATGGGCTACACCAATGCCGAAATTCGGCGGGTACTGGCCGCCCTGGAACGCTCCCCCGACCTGACCGTCGAGGACTACCTGCGGCAGGCGTTGCAGTTGATTGGGGGGTGGTGAGTGGCACACCTGAAGATGATGACAGCGATCCACCTGAATGATCGGTCGGTTAGGACCGATTCTTGCTTGAAGTAGGCGCCGCACAGATGGAACGGATGTAACAGTCTGGGCCATCAGTAATCAAGCACAACAAAAAACCTGCTATTCGTGGCTATTCGTGGATAGAAAAAGGTAATCTTAATGCCTGAATTTCAACTGGCTTCCGACTTCCAGATGACCGGGGACCAGCCCAGGGCCGTCCAGCGACTGGTCAACGGAGTTAACGACGGCCTGGTCCACCAGACGCTGCTGGGTGTTACCGGCAGCGGCAAGACCTTCACCATGGCCAATATCATCCAGGAGGTGCAGCGGCCTACCCTGGTCATCGCCCACAACAAGACCCTGGCCGCCCAGCTGGCCACCGAGTTCAAGGAGTTCTTTCCCAACAACGCCGTCGAATACTTCGTCTCCTACTACGATTACTACCAGCCGGAAGCCTACGTGCCCCGCACCGACACCTACGTGGAGAAGGACGCCAGCATCAACGAGGAACTGGACAAGCTCCGCCTCTCTGCCACCACCTCCCTGCTCACGCGACGGGACGTCCTGATCGTCGCCTCCGTGTCCTGCATCTATGGCCTGGGCGATCCGCAGGACTACTTTAACCTGGTGGCCCAGGTGCGGGTAGGGGAAATACGGGAACGTACCAGGCTGCTGCGCCAGCTAATCGAAATGCAGTACGAGCGCAACGACATGGAACTGTCCCGTGGCAAGTTCCGGGTGCGGGGCGACGTGTTGGAACTGGTGCCCGCATACGAGGAGGTGGCGACGCGCATCCAGTTCTTCGGGGACGAGGTGGAACGTATCGTAACGCTGGACCCACTGACCGGCGAAGTCCTCGGGCAGCAGCAGGAGACGGCCATCTACCCCGCCAAGCACTTCGTAACCAGCAAGGAAAAGCTGGCCCTGGCCTGCGAGGACATCCGTGTCGAGCTTGCGGAACGGTTAGCCGAGTTGAAGCGCCAGGAAAAGGTGCTGGAGGCCGCCCGCCTGGAAAGCCGCACCCATTACGACCTGGAAATGCTGCAGGAGACGGGCTTCTGCGCCGGCGTGGAGAACTACGCGCGTCACCTGTCCCGCCGCGACGCAGGGACGGCGCCCCATACCTTGCTGGATTATTTTCCCGAAGACTACCTGCTTCTGGTGGACGAGTCACACATGACCCTGCCCCAGGTAAGGGGCATGTTCCACGGCGACATTTCCCGCAAACAAACGCTGGTGGACTACGGCTTCCGCCTGCCTTCGGCCCTGGACAACCGCCCGCTTAACTTCGGTGAGTTTGAACGCCACGTTAACCAAGTCATCTTCGTTTCCGCCACCCCGGGGCCTTACGAGATGGAGCACAGCACCACCATTGTTGAGCAGGTAATCCGTCCCACCGGCCTGCTGGATCCCACTATCGAGGTCAAGCCTTCGGAAGGCCAGATTGACGACCTGCTGCAGCAGATCAAGCTGCGGGTGGAACAGCGGCAACGGTGCCTGGTCACCACCCTGACCAAGCGAATGGCGGAGGAACTGGCCGACTTCCTGTCGGAAATGGGCATCAGAAACCATTACCTCCATTCCGACATTCACACCCTGGAGCGGGTGGAGATTTTGCGCGACCTGCGCTTGGGCGTGTACGACGTGGTGGTCGGCATCAACCTCCTCAGGGAGGGCCTGGACCTGCCCGAAGTGAGCCTGGTGGCCATCCTGGATGCTGACAAGGAGGGGTACCTGCGTTCCACTACCTCCCTGATTCAGACCATCGGCCGCGCCGCCCGCCACGCCGACGGCCACGTCATCATGTACGCGGACCGGGTAACCGATTCAATGAAGTTCGCCATTGACGAAACCAACCGCCGCCGCAATCTCCAGGACATTCACAATCGGGAGAACGGCATCGAACCCCAGAGTATCCAGAAGGCGGTCCACGACATTACCGAGACCATCAAGGGTGTTGGCGAGAACCGGGCCAGCTACCGGGTCATGCGCCAGGAGATGTCCCGCGAGGATATGTTCCGGGTAATCAAGGACCTGGAAGTGCAGATGAAGGACGCGGCGCGCAACCTGGAGTTCGAAAAAGCGGCCCAGGTGCGGGACGAGATTTACGAACTGCGGCGCATCCTGGCCGCGGAGCAGAAAACGCTGGCGGGCTACGAATAGCCCCGAATATCATCGACGTCGGCCCACACCATCCTCTCATAACGACTGCCTGCCAGCCCTGCGCCACCACGCCGGCTGGGTATAGGCCGGCTCCTGTTATGTTAAGCGCCACCTCTTATAACGGGGCGGCTGGCAGCAACCGTCCATCTTTCCTGGATTAAAAATCTGCGTAATCCAACAGATATCCTGGAAACGACTCTCCCACCTCCCGAGCCAGAATTTTGCCTTTGCTTCCTCCACCTCTCCCGTACCCTCACAACTCCTGATGATGCCAACCCTTCCTTTGGTAAAATCGATTTAACGTAAAGTACAATTAATTAGTCCATTTGTTACGAATAGCTTTTGTACTTTCTTTCACAAGATTGACATTACAATCATGCTGCCAATATACTCGCCGGAAAATTCCAGGGGCGGCCTGTTGGTACTTGCTGGCCAAGGGTAACCATACCTTTGAGACTCTTTGTGCAAGCGCCTTTTGCAGCGGCCATGCCCTTCTGAAATCGCCAGGTACCAAAACCTGAACAGGAGGTGAAAACAGAGTATCCGTAGACCTGCCGGGGTAGCCACCCCTGGGCAGGGAAAACGTGGTATAGCAAAGACTGATACCAAGTTCCTGTTGACCCACGGCACGGCGGAATCCACGGGAAAAACGTGATATCCGACAGTTTGTAAAGCTCGCATCTACCAGACCTCTAGCGAATGGCACCAGGACCCATAACCCAGGGAACCACCATCAGGGAGGAATAATGATGAGCATTCACAGGAAGTGGAAACTGTGGCGCCTTTTCTTTTCCGGCGCGCTGGTGAGCATGATGTTTGTCGTGGCCTGCGGCGCCGCAACGGAGGTTGCAGATCAGCCGGCCCAGCCAGCAGCGGCCCCTGCGGCCAGCCAGCAGCAGGCGGCCCCCGCCCAGCCTTCAGCGCCCGCACAACCAGCGGCCGCATCAGCGCCATCCCAACCGGCGGCGCAACAGCAACAGTCCGGTTCAGGTTCGGGCGCCGGCGGTTCTTCCGCAGCCCCGGCCCAGGAACCCGCCGACCAACCGGTGCCAACCCCCACCAGCGTGGCCCAGGCCGCTCTGGCGCCAGTATCTGAGTCGGCTATGGGACCCCGGGAGGCCCCATCCTTCGCCTCGTACTGGACACCACCGACGGCTTTCTACGGTGAACCGGTTTACGGTGGAACCCTCCGCATCAACTATGAAGACCCCCTGGAACACGCCAATGTTTGGGGCGCTCGCAGCGGCGTTACCATGCGCTACCGGGTTCCTACACACGACACCCTGATCCAGGATGATCCGTATGATCCTGGCGCTCCCTACATTCCCGGCCTGGCCTATGGGTGGACTGTGGATGACGACCTTCAGGGTGTAACCTTCTTCCTGAAGGACAATGTTATGTGGCATAACGGCGAACCCATGACTTGCGAGGACGCCCGTTACAGCTACGAAATAATGATTACGGAAGAGGGCATCACCGGTTCCTATATGAAGAACCGTTTGACCGACGTGGACCTGAGCCAAATGCAATGCGTGGACGAATCGGCCCTGAAGTTCAGGTTCACCAGCCCTTCGGCCGTCCCCCTGCTGAGCTTCGGTAACCCGGCCGCAATGATCTTCAACAAAGCGTGGTTCCAGGCCGGCGGCGAAGAAGCCATGTTCCAGGATGTTTCCGTGGGAACGGGCCCGTTTACCTGGGACGAAGGCCAGCAGGTAGGTATAGACGAGCAGCACTTCTCCCGCAACCCCGACTACCACGTTGATGGTCTGCCATACATCTATGACCTGGTAATCTTCGGAATCCTGGACGAGTCGGCACAGCAGGCTGCCATGCTGGCCCACCAGACCGACTGGCACTGGATTCGCAACTTCGGTCAATATGACCAGTACGTAAAGCACGACCAGATCCAGACGGTAATCCGTGCCACCCGTTCCAGTGAGAACCTGTGGATTAACACCCGTAATGCCCCCTTCGACAATGTCCGGATTCGCCAGGCCGTCGCCATGGGATTCGACAAGTTGACCGGCATCAAGGTAACTCTCCAGGGTTACGGTTCCACCGGACTGGGCCTGATGCCTCCCGGCAGCCCCTGGGCAGTAACGGAGGAGCAGGGCTGCAGCGTTCCAGGCTGGTGCCCGCCCGCGGACATGGAGGCCCAGCGCGCCGAGGCCATCCAGATTCTGAATGAAGAGGGCTTCGACTTCGACAAAACCTACGTGCTGACGGTGGAAAGCGACAACCAGCGGGTTAACCGCGCCACCTACATGCAGGAGCAGTTGCGCCTGCTGGGTATCAAGACCGACTTCGATGTCATCGAGACCATCGCCTACCGGAAGTCCAGGCAGGCCGGCGACTGGGGCGACTTCATGGCCTCCACCGGCGGCGTGGCCGGCGTGGATGACCCCTTCCTTGGGCTGGGTCACTACCACCGGTGCGAGAGCCTGTATAACTTCCAGACTCCCGGCACCGGTTGCAACTCTTCGGTAGAGGCCAAATTCGAGGAACTGGGCAAGATGACTGCCTTCGAGGAGAGGAAGAAACTGGGGCAGGAAATTCAGATAGAGCTCATGCAGCAATACTGGAACTTCCCCTCCTTCTGGGAACAGGAAGGCGTTGCCTTCTGGCCTGAGGTCCGCGGCTACGTCCACTTCCCTGGCCCCACCTTCAGTCACTTGCGGTGGGCCCACATGTGGATTGACCCGAACCACTACAACGATACCGGCTTCTCCGGCCAGACCCAGGGCGTCCCCGGCGGCGAATAACCTTCGCTAACCGGTGCTAACCTTATGGGCCATCCCGTTCTGAACGGGATGGCCCATTTTCTGGCCGAGAGCGCATTTTATTGCTGACGGACCTTGCGAGATTGTTGTCGCTCTAGCCGAACGTATGTCCTTCAGAACTGAGGGGGCCCAAACTATCCCCAAGTCCACAGCCCTGACTCACTTGCCAGTTCTTCGTCAGGAATCAGCCTAACCCCACTCTCTGTCTCCGCCCATGCCTCTGAGATGGCTGCCCGCTCTTCTTCCGTCTCCGGCTCATCATCTTCGGGCGCCGTAATCACGGCATCCAAAATCGGGTTTCCTTTCTCCAGAAAGTCCAGAAATGCCTGGCTGCTTGTTCCCAGGACGGATTCGGGCAGACAATCAATCACATGGTGAGATTGTTGCCGTGTGACCATTCCTTCCTTCAGTTAGGATCTTTTCATCCTATTGTGGCGCCTCTAATAGAAGCTCATGCAACACTCTAACACTCTACGATGGCACAAGTCCGGGCCGTTGCCTTTATTGGTACCTCCTTGACCTGGGCAATCGCGTTTTAGCGAACTGTAACCTTGAGCCGCCAAAACTGTCATTCTGAACGGAGTGAAGAATCTAAACTCCCACCGACAAGCCGACTTTCGGACCCCAAACCGGGCTGAGGTGAAGGATTTTAGGCCTTTCGGCAAGCTCAGGGCGACATTGCTTTCCGCCTTAAGTAAGCAGCGAAGAATAAAACGCGATTGCCCTGCCTCCTTGACCCTTAATTGAGCGTGTGTTTAACTTTAGCGCACTGCCGTACTTGAGATACGGGTATTTGCGCAGCTATTTCCGGCAGCGATTCCCTCGGAGACTAGCTTATTGTGAGCTTCCCCGAACCATCCGGGCATGGGAAGCGGGAGGAAACATGGACTTTGGCATCTTCATGCAGTTTGAACGCCGCGAAGGCGGCAGCCAGGTTGATGCCTTCAAGGAAGGCTTTGCCCTGGTAGATTCTGCCGAGGAGTGGGGTATCGACGAGGCCTGGCTTTCCGAAGTGCATTTCGCCCCCACCCGCACCGTTCTCTCTTCACCGGCCGTCATCGCCGGTTCCATCGCCACCCGAACCGAGCGGCTGCGCGTAGGCACCGCCGTTTCCGTGCTGCCCCTGGGCAACCCCCTTCGCATCGCCGAGGAAATGGCAACCGTTGACCAGATCGCCGGGGGTCGCTTCGACTTTGGCATAGGCAGGAGCGCCTTCCCCCGAGCCTACGACGTCTATGGAATTCCCTACGAGGAAAGCCGGGGACGGTTCGAGGAAGCCCTGGAAATCATCCTGGAAGCGTGGAAGGGCGATTCCTTCTCCTATCACGGCGAGTTCTTCCAGATAGACAGCGCCCACATCTCTCCCACCCCCTATACCCAGCCTCATCCGCCTCTGCGGGTGGCCGCCACTACCGAGGAAACATTTCCCCGCATGGGCCAGCAGGGCATGCCCATCTTCGTGGGCCTAAGGGGTATGGACGTGGACGACTTGCGCGTCAATCTTGAGAAATACCGGGCCGCCTGGCAGCAGGCGGGCCACGCCGGCGCGGGAGACGTGTCCCTTCGAATACCCATTTACGCCGGCGAGACGGAGCAGGCCGCCCTGGATGAACCGGCGGAGAGCATCCACGCCTACTTCAGCCGCATGAGTTCCCTGTACCGTGACTCGGCAGGGAGGGCCGGCACCGAAGCCACCGAACTGCGCCAGGGCCGGGGTGAACGTCTCGCCGAAATGACCTTCGACAGAATGCTGGAGACCAAGGTTGCCTTTGGTTCCGCCGAAGGCCTGGTCGGCCGCCTTTCTAACCTGCAGGAAGACCTGCATCTCAATAGCGTCATCGCTGAACTGAATCCCGGCGGCCTGATTCCACCCGACCGCGTTATGCGCAGCATGGAAATCCTGGCCAAGGACGTTGCGCCCCACTTCAAGTAGAAATACAGGAGCACTGAACCTTGAAAGTAGCAGTATTGGACGACTACCAGGACGTTGCCCTTCAGATGGCTGACTGGACGGCCCTGCCCGATGGCTGGGAGCCGGTGGTGTTCAGAGACCACCTGGCCGAGGAAGATGCGCTGGTGGACCGACTGCAGGGGTTCGACGCCGTGATTGGCATGCGCGAGCGCACCGCCTTCCCCCGAACCGTTCTCGCCCGCCTGCCGGACCTGCGCCTGCTTATAACCACCGGAGGCCGGAACGCCTCCTTTGACGTGGAGGCGGCCACCGAACTGGGCATCGTGGTCTGCGGCACCGGCGGCGCGGGAGAGGGCCCTACCGAACTCACTTGGGGCCTGATCATCGGCCTGTTGCGGAAGATTCCCCAGGAGGACCGCCTTACCCGGGAGGGCCACTGGCAGACCAGCATCGGAGTGGGCCTGAAGGACAAGACCCTGGGCTTGATTGGCCTGGGCCACATTGGCGGCCTCATGGCCCGGGTGGGCAACGCCTTCCAGATGAATGTCATCGCCTGGAGCCAGAACCTCACCCAGGAAAGGGCGGCAGAGTGCCAGGCCACCCTGGTGGACAAAAACACCCTGTTCCGCGAGTCAGACATTGCTTCGGTACACCTGCGCCTGAGCGAGCGTACCCGCGGCCTGGTGGGAGCGCGCGAAATTGGCCTTATGAAGCCGACCGCTTGCCTGGTGAATATATCCCGCGGCCCCATTGTGGATGAGGCGGCGCTGGTGGACGCCCTGGAGCGCCGGGCGATAGCCGGGGCGGCCCTCGACACCTTCGACGTGGAGCCGCTTCCCACTGACCACCCATTCCTGAAGCTGGATAACACCATTATCGCCCCCCACCTGGGCTATGTTACCGAGGAGGGCTACCGGGCCTTCTACGCCGGGGCCATCGAAGATGTGCGGGCATACGCCGCCGGCGAACCGGTGCGGGTCATCAACCAGGAAGTCCTCTCAGCGCCACAACTGCGTCCCCAAAGCTGACTTTATACAAGCATGGGTGGGAAGGATACACGGGATACTGGATGACTTCGCAGTCAGAAAAACTATGGAGTCGTTCAATTCCGTATGTGCTTTCCATCCATGTTTAATGGGAGAAAAGGAATGAAAGCAGTAAGAATTGAGGAATTTGGCGGGCTGGATGTGCTGCAATGGGCCGAGGTGCCGGAACCTACAATCCGCCCCGGCCAGGTGATAATCAAGGTGGATTCTTCGGGCGTGAATTACGCTGACATTATGCGGCGACAGGGCAACTATCCGGGCCCCGACCTGCCTTCCACCCTCGGCCTTGAGGCAGCGGGAACCATTGTGGAGGTCGGCGACGGTGTAAGTGGTCTCAGCGTAGGGCAAAAGGTTATGGGCATGGGCCCCCAGGGCAACGCCGAATACGTTTCCATCAACGCCAGCTTTGTTTTCCCGTACCCGGAGTCCCTGGACCCGGTACAAGCAGGCGGAATGCCCATCGTGTTTCTCACCGCCTACCACCTGCTTAAAACCCGGGGGCAGGTGCAGCCCGGCGACACGGTGCTCATCCAGGCCGGCGCCTCCGGCGTGGGAACCGTCGCCATCCAGTTGGCCAAGGCCTTCGGAGCCCGGGTCATAACCACCGCCTCCTCCACCGAAAAACTGGACCTGGCCCGCTCCCTGGGCGCCGACGAGACTATCAACTACGTGGCCCAGGACTTCGAGGAGGAAGTACGGCAGATGACCGGCGGCAGCGGCGTGGAACTGGTGCTGGAATGCGTGGGCGGGCCGGTCCTGGAAAAGAGCGTCCGCTGCGTGGCCTCCTATGGCAGGCTCATTTCCTACGGCAATGCCTCCGGCACTGCGGCGAATCTGGCCGGTGGGGACATCTTCGGCGCCAACCGGACCATCATCGGCTTCAGCATGGGCCGGTCGCCGGTGGGCAGGCTGGATCACCCCGCCGCCATGGCCGAACTGTTCCCCATGCTGGCCGACGGCAGGGTCCGCCTGGTGGTGGACCGGGTGCTGCCCATGTCTGAAGTAGCCCAGGCTCACCAGCACCTGTCAAACCGGGGCTCCCATGGCAAGGTGATTCTCACTCCTTAAGTGCTAAAATGGCTGCCGCCAAGGCAACCCACCCTTGAGGAGCAGGAGTAATGACAGACGGAGCAACCTCTCACTCCGGCGACCTGCTGGTGCTGGTGGGCACACGCAAAGGCGCCTTTATCCTGACCGGCGACCAATCCCGTAGGACGTGGCAACTTTCGGGCCCTTATAATCCGGGCACCGACATATTTCACCTGGTCTATGACCCGCGCGCCGGGGGAAGGGTATTTTCCGCCAGCAACAGCATGTGGTTCGGGCCCCAGGTGGAGTTCAGCGACGACCTGGGCAGCACCTGGGAGCAGTCCAGCGAACAGCCCCGTTTCGCCGACAAGCCGGAATACGCGGAGCACGATGGTCCGGCCGTTGCCAACATCTGGCACATAGAACCGGGCGGCCCGGCCGAGCCGGCCACGCTGTACGCGGGAGTCCAGCCTGCGGCCCTGTTCAGGTCAACGGACGGCGGCGATAGCTGGCAGGAAGTTGAAGGCCTGGGCAGGCACCCCACACGGTCCCAATGGATGCCGGGATTCGGTGGCCTTTGCCTGCACAGCATTGCCCTGGACCAGGAAAACCCCGACCGCATGTGGGTGGGCATCTCCGCGGCAGGCGTCTTTCGCACCGATGATGGCGGCGAGAACTGGCGCCCCGCCAACCGGGGCGTTCGCGCCGACTTCTACCCTGGAGACAATATGCCCGAGTGGGGGCAATGCCCCCACAAATTGCTGTCCCCTTCCGGCGCGCCGGGCCTGCTGTACCAGCAAAACCACTGCGGCGTTTTTCGGACGGACAATTACGGCGACCAGTGGACTGACATCACCGAGGGCCTGCCCTCCCGCTTCGGATTCGTCCTCGGCCTTCACCCCCGGGATCCCCAAACCCTGTTTGTGCTCCCCGAGGACGAGGCGCTGGGCAAAGACGTGGGCGGGGGCATCCGGTATGCCTCGGGAGCGAAATTCCGAGTCTTTCGCAGCCGCAATGGGGGAAAGGACTGGGAACCCCTGACCAGCGGCCTGCCCCAGGAACACGCCTACCTGCATGTCCTCCGGGAAGGTATGGCCACGGATACATTGGACCCGCTGGGAGTGTACGTGGGCACCACCAGCGGCCAGATTTTCTACAGCAGGGACGAGGGCGACCACTGGGAACTGATGGTGGAGTACCTCCCGCCCATCAATTCCATTGAGGTGGCGGTGGCCGTGTAAGCGGGATGAATTTGGCCGCCAGGAAGGCGGAGCCTGCCTGAAGCTACCTTGTGAGGCAGCCGCCGGTTTGCCAGGCTTCCGTCAGCAGGAGATTGAACGAGTCTTGACCCTAATCCTGCCATTAGCCCAACAAATGGGGAGAGGACTCCGAATCAGCTTTCACGCAACTGATTACTAGGGTTCGTCCCTCCGCAGAGTGTACCGGTCCGAGGCCATTATCTCGGGTATCTGAGGCGTCAGGCTGGGGAAGTCGTCGGCAACCGCGTGGATTAAACGGCCACTCAAGCCGTTGGCGGCGTCGCTGGCCAGCCACACCGCAAGCTCGGCGGCCCGCTCGATGGAGGCGCCGCCACCGCCGGTTACCTGCAGTCCAAACTCGTACAGTTCCGTGTCACCCACGGCCTGGGCCCCGTCGGTAATCTCCTCCCACATCCTGGTATGAATGGATCCAGGCCCCAGTGCATTTACCTGGATCTTCTTGTCCGCCAGTTCCAGAGAAAGTATCTCCGTCAGCCGGATGATTGCCGCCTTGGATGAACCGTAAGCGGACAGGTGGTAGGGGGCCGAGGTTGAACCCGAACCCGACAGGTTGATGATGCTTCCCCCGCCGCCGGCAGCAATCACCGGAATCACCGAACGGCAGCAGAGGTAAGTCCCCACAAGGTTTACCTGAATGGTGCGTACCCATGCCTCCACGTCGTTTTCTTCCAGCGCGCCGATGGGTCCCACGATTCCGGCATTGTTCACCAGAATGTCTATCCGGCCAAACTGTTCCTCAGCCAGTCGGACCATGTTTTCCACCGATTCCTGCTCGGTTACATCCGCTTCGATTACGCAGGTTTTGGCGCCCCGTGATCGCGCCTTTTCCGCAGTCTCCTGCAACTGATCCACGCTCCTGGCAGCCAGGGCCAGCTTTGCGCCTTCATCAGCATAGGCCAGCGCGATGGCCCGGCCAATGCCTCGTCCGGCGCCGGTTATCAGGGCCACCTTGTTTTTTAGCCGCATGTGCAATTGACCTCCATCGGATCCTTAAACCGTATCCTTTGGCTGAACCCGCCCGAAACATGGTACCAGATGCGGCGAAACGTCGGGGCAGCAGTGGAATTACCCGCAGCCTGCGGAAGCACAGCGCTTCTTCATTTCCCAACGCCCTGTTGACCTGACTTCCGCAAGAATCCGTGCACAACCAGGCCAATCGCGTTTCGATTTTGTTCTTCGGTCTGATTGTCCAAATTCCAGCCTTATTTCACCACGGAGGCGTTGAATCCAAGGAGGCTGCGAGAGGATCTCTGCCCACCTCTTTTTCTTCTGCGTCTCAGTGGATGCGAAATCCTCAACATGCACTCGACCTGTCGCCACAACTTCAGCTTGCCCCTTCCAGGCAACCCAATTACAATTGCGCCAGTCATACAAGTCAGATGGGAAACTGGGCCGTCGAAATGCGCAACCCAGAGGGAGAATTGCAATGGAATTCGGGCTGTTCATGATGCCGCTTCATCCACCCCACCGGACCTATGCCGATTCCTACGACCGGGACCTGGCGCTTATTGTGGAGGCAGACCGGCTGGGCTTCCACGAAGCCTGGATCGGCGAGCACATCACCGAGCGCTGGGAGAATGCCCCCTGCCCCGACCTGTTAATTGCCAAGGCCCTGGCCATGACAGACAACATCCGCCTGGCTACGGGCGTTACCCTGCTGGCCATCCACAATCCCGTGGAGGTAGCCCACCGCATCGCCATGCTCGACCACCTTTCCCGGGGCCGAATCTACTGGGGCATCGGCCATCGGGCTATTCCCACCGACCTGTCCCTCTTTGGCGTGGGCCCTGAAACGGGCATCGACGTTCGCGAACGTTCCGCCGAGGCCCTGGACATCATCCTGAAAATCTGGGATGCGGAAGGGAAGTTCACCTACAATGGCAAATACTTCCAGGTTGACGCTCCGGAGCTGGACCCGGTCATGGAGCGAGGCCTGCACATGAAACCCTACCAGCAGCCCCACCCGCCCATCGGGGTGGCTGCTACCTCCCTGGCGTCAGGTTCCATTCGCGTCGCTGGCGAACGGGGATGGATTCCCATGAGCAGTTCCAACCTGGCTCCCCAGCACCTGCGGGATCACTGGACCGTTGTGGAAGAAGGTGCAGCCAGCGCCGGCAAAGAATGCAGCCGCCGGGACTGGCGCGTGGGACGCGACGTTTTCGTTGCCCGGACTCCGGAACTGGCGAGAGAACGGGCCAGGGCAGTGCTGGGCCGGAACTACATTCAGCACCAGTTGCCCAACCGGCAGGGATCGGGACAGCTGCAGGCTACCAAGATAGACCCGGAAATGCCCGACGAAGCGGTGGACGTGGACTACATGATGGAGAACATCTGGATTGTTGGCGACCCCCAGGAGTGCGCCGACCGCATCCGCAGCCTCTATGAGCAAGCCGGGGGCTTCGGCCACCTGCTGGCCATAACCCAGGACCCGGATGAGCCCGAGTGGGAGCACGAGTGCCTCCAGCTTCTGATGGAAGAGGTTGGTCCCCGGGTTTCGGATTTGCAGGGGGAATAGCCCGGGCCCAGAGGCAATCGCACTTCGGGAATTTCCTTGATCCCAGAGTCGCACAAGACCCAGGGGATGGCAGGGGGTCCCCGTGTAACTCCGCGGTCAATGAATTTGGGCATCCGGAAATTGGCTGGAACGCATCCAGGCAAACCAGACGTTCTAATCAAGCTGCGGTCTTTCTGCGGGTGGCAGCATGGCAATCGCGTCTTAAAGGATCGCTATCCAGAAGCGCCGAGACTATCATCCTGAACGGAGTGAAGAATCTGGAATCCTGGCTGCAAGCCAACATTCGCGCCCGCAACCGTATCTTGGGGGAAGGACTCCAGGCCCTTCGGCAAGTTCAGGCCGACATTGACCTCCTGATTGAGTGGCCAGCGAAATTAAGACGCGATTGCCCTGCAGGTGGCAGCTCGCCGACGGGCGCCCCCCGGTTACTGTGCTACCATATCTCCGACTATTCATCTATTGCAGAGGTCCCGTTATGCCCCTTTTCCCCAGGCTGCGGCGCGGCAACGCCGTTGCGGTAATTGAACTTCACGGCAGCATTGGCACCCGGGTCCGGGAAACTATGTATGCCAAACTGCTGTCTGAAGTGGCAACAAGCAGGCGCTACCGGGCTCTGCTGCTGGATATACAGTCTCCCGGCGGTTCGGCGTCGGCCTCAGAGGCCCTCTACCTCAGCGTGGCCAGGGTGGCCGCCCAAAAGCCGGTAGTAGCCTACATTCGCAACATGGGCGCATCCGGGGGCTACTACATCGCCTGTGGCGCCAACCGGGTTACCGCTCTCCCGTCTGCTCTGGTCGGCTCCATCGGCGTCATCTACCTCCGACCGATTATGGAGCAGTTGCTGGGCCGGGCAGGTATAGAGGTTGCGGTGACCAAGGGAGGACGACTCAAGGACATGGGCGGCTTCTGGCGCAGCCCCACCGAGGAGGAATCGGAGAAAGTCCAGGGGCTTATTTCCGAGATATACGAGAGCTTCCTTGCGGTAGTTATGGCGGGAAGGTCTATGACCGATGAACAAGTACGGGAACTGGCCACCGGGGAGGTGTTCACCGCGCGCCGGGGCAAGGATTTAGGCTTGGTGGACGAACTGATGGACTTCGACCAGTCGCTGCAGTTGGCAGGCCAACTGGCGGGCATAGCGGGCGGCAAAGCCAATCCCCGCTGGCTCCGGCCCAGGCGCACCTTGTCTGAAAAGCTGACGGGACGCCCGGCAGGCCAGTCTCCGGCAATTGGCATCCTGGGGCCAGACCTGCCGCGCCTGTTATCAGGCGGCTTCTTCTATCTAGACCCTTCTTCCTTGCTGGGCCACCCCTACGATTAGCCGTTTCCTCCAGCGAAGCCGGTCACCATCCTGCGTCATTAGGCCGCAGGCCCATCAGGGCCTGGCCGCCAAATTCGTAGTTGGACAGCAGGCCGGCGCCGTGTTGCACCACCACGTGGACATCCCGCCAGCGGCGTTCCAGCCCGTTGCGGCGGTGGATTGCGTTGGTTCCCGCCGCATGAAACAGCAGGTCCACTGCCCGGGCTGCCTGGTGGATGGAATGAGTGATAGCCAGCCTTGCCTGGGCAATTTCGGGACTGGGCAGGGGCATGTCTTCGGAGTGGGCATCCCAGGCACGGTTTATGGAGTCCATCAGGTAGGCGCGGGCGCCGCTGATCAGGGCCTCCGCCTCCCCCACCTTTGACTGTACGTGGGGCCGGTCCCGCAGCAGGGTAGTAGAAATGGTGGTCGCCGACTCGGAGGCCAGTTCCTTGAAAGCGTCCATTGCCCCCCTGGCCACACCCAGGGCCACGGCGGATACCAGCACCCAGATGGCGGTCAACATTGTCCTGGGGTGGTAAAGGAACCCCGGCTCCAGGGGCGGGTCGTAAAGACGGAAGGAGCGCTCGGCTGGTACAAACACGTCCTCCAGCACGAAGTCATTGCTGCCAGTCCCGCAAAGGCCAACCACATGCCAGGTGTCGTGTACCGTCGACGTTTCCACCGGAGTAAAGAGCATCACCGTGTCGGGCCGGCCTGCTTCATTCAGCCGAGGCCCGTCGTTGTCCACCACCCGTGAGTTCACGAAGAGCCAATTGGCGTTGGCTATTCCGCTGGCGTAGT
Source organism: uncultured Dehalococcoidia bacterium (assembly GCA_964587795.1). GTDB lineage: Bacteria > Chloroflexota > Dehalococcoidia > Lucifugimonadales > UBA3495 > Bin22. The sequence goes on from CAZPMU010000004.1 coordinate 125,156, forward strand.
CCCACCGGCCGCTGACCCGGTATCCACCCTCCACGGGACGGGATTCTCCCAGGGGACGGAAGGAACCGGCACAGCGAAACTCGGGGGGATTGCCGAACATCCGCCGTGCGGATTCAGGGGTGAAGTTGCCTGTGAACAGGGCGCCGCCATTGGAAAGCAACCCGCACCAGCCTACCGAGGCCTCTATGCGAGAAACCTCCTCTATGGCCTGGTATGCAATCGAGGGATGCGCCTGCGGACCGCCCATGCTGGCTGGCAGGAACAGCCGGTAAATTCCCGCCTTGTCCACCATACGGGCAAGGCTGTCCGGTATCCTGCGTTCCCGGTCCATCTCCTCCTGCGCCACCTGGATGTGGGGCGCAAGGTCCCGGGCCGCCTTAACGATAGATTTGGCATGGCTCTCTGTTAACTGCATGAAATCACGGCCGTAGCAGGTTATGTTTCCTTGGTGTCTGGCATAGCCAGGCATTGTTGGCGCCCGGCGAACGGCTTTCCGCAGGGTGATTCAAGCGGGTGACCCGCTACCTCTTCGTGTAGGTAGCTGTCCGCCACAGGTGAGACCCGGTGTAAGCGTAAACCAGCACCCCAAAGGGATTGATAAATGCCCACCACTCCAGGTGAATCAGGCCCACCACCTCGGGTTCGCTACCGGGATTCAAGCTCGCGAACCAGTTCCAGAAGTACCACAGCGTCAGTAGAACGGATGCCGCAAAAGCAACGTTAATCTCCAGGTAATCCCGGGTGATGGTATTGCCCTCACTCTCCATGCGGCAAAAGCGGTGTTTCCGAATCGAGTTGACCACCAGGACTATGACCACCGCCACGGCCATGAACCAGTTCAGAATCTCCCAGGTCCAATAGTTTGCAGTACCATCGTGGTAGAGCGGGGTGGCAACCCAGTTGAGGGCCGTTACCAGGGCAATGCCCAGGAGGTAGGCTGCCATGACCCTTTTAAGCGCCGTCATCTTTTGTTCTCCCTGACTCCCCGCCTGGAGACAGCCAATTTCGCCCCCGCCTGACCGCCCGGTCAACCTACGATTTTCTTGGCCTCCTGCCAGAGCGACTCCTTATCGTCCAGGGGTAACCGTTCAAAGTCCAGCCCACGTTGTTCGGCAAGTTCTTCCATTTTCAGGTACCTGGACCGGAACCGGCCGTTAGCCTGGCGCAGGGCATCTTCAGCCTGCACGTCCATCCAACGGCAGAGATTCACCATCACAAGGAACAGGTCACCCAGTTCGTGCGCCTTCTCCGCATCAGAAGCCGCCGCCCTGAACTCCTCCGCCTCTTCGACCAGCTTGTCTATAACGCCGTCCACATTCTCCCACTCAAAGCCCGCTCGCGAGACCCGGTCCTGCATTAGCTGGGCGTAGCTTAGAGCAGGCAGCGCACCGGGAATTCCATCCACCGGAGACTTGCGGACTCCCTGCTGGGCACGTTCGGCCGCCTTCAACTGTTCCCAGTTCAACTCCACCTCCCGCGCATCGGATACGCTGGTATCGCCGAATACGTGGGGGTGCCGGCGCACCAGCTTGCTGTTGATGGCGGTCAGCACGTCGGCCAGAGTGAAGTCCCCTGCCTCCCGGGCTATGTCGGCGTGAAAGGCTACCTGCACCAGAATATCGCCCAGTTCCTCCGCCAGTTGGGGCGGAGTACCCTGGTCTATGGCTTCCAGTGCTTCGTAACACTCTTCAAGCAGGTGGCGCTTCAGGGACTCGTGGGTCTGTTCCCGGTCCCAGGGGCAGCCGCCGGGAGCGCGCAATTTAGCGACCACGTCCACCAGCGTCTGAAAATCTCCCAGGTCCTTTCCGTGCAGCATTTGGGTAGGTTCCTTATCAGTCATGGCGGGAATTATAGAGTGCAGCCCTGGATTGCTCAACCTGGGACGCGGTGCTAGTGTAGAGGAAACTTCACTGCTGACGCGTTTCGCTTCAAGACTGGAAGGACTTGCCACTTTGACCCCCCCAGATGTGCAGATCAACGAGACCCTCCGTCGAGGGCTGGCGACGCTGGTTGTCATTTCCACGCCCCTGTTCCTGATTGCCGCCAGTGTTGCCTGGGCGGTTAACGATCCCGGCCTGTACCGGAGGGGATTCGAGAAGTACAACATTTCAGCATACTCGGGTATCACCGACGAAGACCTCATCAGGGTGGGCGCGGAATTGCGCCAGTATTTCAACTCGTCCGAGGAACCGCTGCGGGTAGTCGTTCCTGTCTATGGTATGGAGCGGGAACTTTACAATGAGCGGGAAGTCCACCACATGCGAGACGTCAAGGGCCTGGTACGAGGGGTTTACTGGCTGGCGGCCATAACCTTCGTCTTCCTCCTGGCAGTAAAGGGCGCAGGCTATTACATCTGGCGGTGGGCCTTCGCTCGTCAAATAGCCAGGCTCGGACTTTACGGCGGGCTCCTGACCCTGGGTTTGGTGCTGGCCGTGGGATTGTTCGCCCTGGTGGGGTTCGACTCCCTGTTCCTGCTCTTCCACCAGGTCAGCTTCACCAACGACCTGTGGCAACTGGACCCGCGCACCGATTATCTGCTGATAATGTTCCCCCTGGGCTTCTGGTTCGACGCGACGCTACGAGTGGCGCTCACCACCATAGCCGGCGCCAGCCTGCTGGTTGTATTGAGCGGGGGCTACCTCTGGTACTCCCAAGGGCGTCAAGGCCTGGAAGTCGACGAATAGCAACCCACGAATCCTGCTACCGTAAAATGACCTGAGACGCTGCCGTCCATAGTGGGTTTCCTCATTCTCGCAACGGTGTCGAAGTTAAAATCCTTGACTATCCCCTCGTAGTCGGGTAAATTTCCATCAGGTAAAGAACAAATACCCCGGGAGGGATTAGTGTTATGCCCATTTATGAATACATGTGCCCCACCTGCAACTACAAGTTCGAAAAGCTTCAGTCCATGAGCGCCACCGGGGCAGAATGTCCCCAGTGCGAGCAGCCTGCAAAGCGCGCGCTTTCCGTATTTGCCTCCATTACCGCTGGCAGTTCGTCCGACACCAGCGAGTTCAGCACGATGCCGCCGCCGCCCATTCATGGTGGTTGCTGCGGTGGGGGTTGCCACCACTAGACCATGCCTTGACACCCTATGGGCCAAATGTCAGACTAGCGATGCTTGTCAAGTGAACCTGCTGCCGCAAGCGCATCGTGTTTAGTAGCAGCCAGTTCATCATCATCCTAACTAACATTACGGGGAGGAAATACCCATGGCAGACGTGAAGATCGAAGTCCGGGCCAACGGCCCCAACCGGGTAACCGGTCCCATTGAAATCGTTGACCAGGCTGGCAACAACTACACTATTCCCGAAGGACAGTGGGCTTCCCTGTGCCGCTGCGGCGCGTCCAGCAACAAGCCTTTCTGCGACGGTGGCCACCGGGACGCGGGATTCGAAGCTCCCAGCGAAGCCCACTAAACCACCTGGCCTGGTCTGTCTGCCAGGCTATCGGCAGAGACTGCAAGACGAGGTCGGACGGCGCCCACCTGGGCAACTGTCCGGCCTTCTGCTTTGTACCGATTTCTTCCTGCGCAATCCCTCTCTTCATATACCTGCCCGTAGAAAACAGCCGGGTTAACTGAACATTGGAGGCCTTGAGATGTCATCCGGTGCCGCTATTCTCGAAGCAGCCCAGTCCCTGTTTGCTGAGTACCAGAACGGCGACCCTTTTACTGCATTGCCGGGTCCGTGGGACATCGATACCATCGCCAAGGCCTATGCGGTGCAGAAGGAGTACCTTAAGTTGCTGGCCGAGGCCCAGGGCCAGGTCGCCGGTTACAAGCTGGCATATACCACCGCGGCCATGCAGCAGCAGGCCGGGTGGGAAGAACCCTGCTCCGGGGCGTTGATGAAGACCACCGTTTATGACTCTCCGGCTGTGCTGAAGTCGGGCGCGTACCAGAGGCTCGGGTTTGAATGCGAGGTGGCGGTCCGACTGGCCGCAGACCTGCCCTCATCACGCGCGCCATACACTCGGGCCTCGGTAGCGGAAGCCGTTGGCGACGTTATGGCTGCCTTTGAGGTGATTGACATGAGGCTGCCGGGGGGCGTCCACGGCCTGGTCAGGACGCTGACATCGGTAGCGACCAACATCTCCAACGCGGGAGCCATTCTGGGGCCACCCGGTTCGGACTGGCGCAGCCTGGATCTGGTGGCGGCCCGGGGCGTGGCGACAGTCAATGGAGAAGAGGTGGGGTCCGGATATGGCTCAGACGTGATGGGCCATCCCTTCGAACCCCTGGCCTGGCTGGCCAACAAGCTGGCAGCCGAAGGCGAGAGCCTGCCGGCCGGAACCGTGGTAATAACCGGCAGCATTGTTTCCCCCAAGTTCCTGGACAGCGGCGACCGGGCGACCGTTTCCATTGAAGGACTGGGAGAGGCCGCTCTCACCGTAGAATAGCTGGTAACCCACAGGGCCCCTGGGCGCCGCAGGAGGGACGGGGCTTATCGCCCTGTCCCTCCTGTTGTTGCCGGTGGTTAATCCAGGGCAGGCCTGGGTGCTCTAACGGGCCCGGCGCAGCTGGCGCACTCCGCGAACAGCCGCCAGACGGTCTTCGGCCAGGCGATCGGCCGCCATGAAGGTGGGAATTTCCTCCCGCTTGGACGTATGAATCACCCGCTCCATCACTTCGTAAATTCGCTCGGTCTTTTCCCGGGCCAGGTCGGGATTGTAGGTGATACCCACCTCGGCGGAAACGTTTATTATGCCGCCGGCATTTACCACGTAGTCAGGCGCATACAGAATTCCCCGGCGGTGCAGTTCCTCTCCGTCGGCGTCGCTCAGCAACTGGTTGTTGGCACCCCCGGCCACTATCCGGCAGGTTAGTCGCGGTATGGTATTGCCGTTAATCACCCCGCCCAGGGCGCAGGGAGAGAAAATATCGCACTGCACATCGTATATGTCCTCGGGAGCAACCACCTCGAGTCCCATGTCCCTTGCCTTGTCCAGCGCGCCGGGGTACACGTCGGTAACCACAACCTCGGCATCCTCGTCCAGCAGGTGTTGAGCGGTGTGGTAGGCTACCTTGCCAAACCCCTGCATGGCCACCCGCTTTCCCCGCAGGGAATCGGCTCCCCAGGTTTCCACCGCGCAGGCCTTCATCCCCATGTAAACGCCCAGTCCCGTCATGATGGAAGTATCACCGCTTCCGCCCAGCGACAACGGCAGTCCGACCACGTATTCGGTTTCCTGGCTGACGACCTCCAGGTCCCGCCCGGTGCTGCCCACGTCGGTGGTGGTCAGGTAGCGACCACCCAGGGTGTCCACGAACCGGCCATAAGCCCGGAGCAGGGCCTCTGTCTTCTGGGAATTGGGGTCGGCTATTATGACGCCCTTGCCGCCGCCCATGTTCAGGCCGGCGGTGGCAGACTTGTAAGTCATGGCGCGGCTCAAACGGAGGGCGTCCCGCAGGGCCTCCTCTTCGGTGGCGTAGGGCCATATCCGGGTGCCACCACAGGAGGGACCCAGAGTCGTATCGTGGATGGCAATGATGGCCTTGAGACCCGAGGCAGGATCGGAGCCCATTGCCAGTTGCTCGTAGCCAAATTCGGTCATAGTTTCAAAAAGTTCCATCTCTACAACCTCCGGAGAAGATTCGTGGCAGCGGTGCAAGGCCTTGTCTAATCCCTTGCAATTATCATTATACTAAATGTTAAGAATTAATGAGCGGTACGTTGCAGCGATATCTTTCATATTTTTAGACATTACAGCTTGCAAGAATTTACTCTCGGTCTGAAATTGCCGCAAATATTCTGCGTTTGCGGCAAAATTAACAAGAATGTTCCCTCTCTCAACCCCGAATCATCTTCGGCGCCAGCGATAGCAGAAGCAGCCTACCCCCCGGGGAGAAAACTCCCGGCTACGCGATTCGCGACGCCAATGCTTCATGGCAGGCCCAGGGGACTTTATGGCCCCCGGTTGAACCCGAAGTACGAACTCATGCAAATAGTGGCAGCGCTATCCCGGTGGACCCTGCTTCTGCGGCGCGCAGAAGCTCTGATTGTTCCGCTCATTTCCGCATTTTCTCATGCCCATTGCCAGTTTTCCGACCGCCCCACCGGGTTATCATCGTTGCGGCGTGGGCGTTCATAAACAGGCTACAATCAGAGTAAGTTTTCCCCGTTTTCCAGTTTCAGGATGGCGGGACGGTACCCAATGATGCAAAGTGCTATTTTCGGGGAATACCGGGGGCATCCTCTACGATTAGGACCATAAGTCAGTCAGGGACCCAACGAACCACTGGACTCACTGGGTTCCTAGGATTGAAGACAGCCAAACCATGCTTGTGTATACTGGGGCCAGGACAGGAGTGATCCCATGGAGCTTTCGATAAGGTTTTTCGCCCTGTATCGGGAACGGGCCGGCTGCAGCACATGCACGGTTGACATGCCAGACGGGGCCACCGTTGCAGATCTGGTCACCTCCCTGCGTGACCTGTATCCCCGGTTGGCTCCGCCCGACGTTCAGATTGTAGTGGCGGTCAACGAAGAGTACGCGGAACCCGATACCCCGCTTGGGGCGGGCGACGAAATCTGCCTGATTCCGCCGGTCAGCGGCGGCCATTAAAGGCCCACAACGCTTCACCTGTATTCACACCACAAGGTAAAAGCAATGAACGACATGATAGTCATTACCTACGATGAGCTTGAACCCGACCTTTTGACCGCCCGCGTGCGGCGTGAGACCAACGGCGCCGTGGTTACCTTTCTCGGCACCACCAGGGACAGCTTCGACGGCAAACGGGTTATCCGCTTGGAGTACGAAGCCTACGAAGAGATGGCCTACCGCAAGCTGGAGGAAATCCGCCAGCAGCTTCGGGCGGAGTTCGGGGTGGAAGACGTGGCGATTGGCCACCGCATCGGGGTAGTGGACATTGGAGAGATTAGCCTGGTGGTGGCCGTGGCCTCCCCTCACCGGGGCGAGGCCTTTCAGGCCTGCCACGAGGCGGTAAACCGGTTGAAGCACTCGGTGCCCATCTGGAAGAAGGAGTTCTATGAGGGCGGCGAACACTGGGTCGCCTGCGAAGACCACACGTTCCAGGAAGCTGAGACCACCGCCGTTGACCCCCTGGCTGCGCCAGCGGTCAACGACTAGAACTTTTTCCTCCACGCCATGACGCTATGGCTCCTGGTGGCAGCCTTGACTTGGCTGCCACTCCTCACGTTAGCCCCGGCGCCGGCCGCCCAGTCCAGCCAGCCCTCTACCACGGTCAGGTTGTGCCGCGTTGACGTTAGCCCCTGCCAGCGGGAAGTAAACCTCCCTCCTGGCGAGGAAGTTACCCTGGGCCTGTTAATCGGGATGAATGAGTACGCGGGCATTCCCCCAGACCATGAACTGATTGCCTGGCACTTCCGGCTCCTGTTGGAAGGCGACGAGGCAATCACCTTTCCAGACGTGGATGTGACGGGAATGCCGTTCCGGGAGCGGGACCGCCCCCAATCTGCTTTAGCTGGCCTGAATCTGCTGAATGAAGGCGTCCGGACAAGCTCTGCCACCGGCAGCTATTACCGGGTCAAAAATTCATACTCTCTTTTGGACCGTCGCCTGGAGTACGCAGTCACCATTGTGGCAAACGCGGCAGGTGGGGTGGCGCAACCTGGGCTCAGGCCGGGCGCCGGCAAAGAAGCGTTGCTGGGCACGCTGACCTTGAGGGGGAGCGAAGCCGGTACCGCCCGGCTTGTCATTGATTTAGCGGAACCGGGAGCTTCAAAACTGGTCACGCTGAGTCCCACCGGTGAATTCAACGCCGTGGATCTGCACGCGCGGGGACCCCTGTCCCTGATCAATGTCGGAGAATCTGCCGAAAAGCTCCGACTGGAGGGCCAGGCCTGGTCTGACGTTCCGGACGGGCAAGAGTCTTACATGCCGCTGACGAGAATCTTCAGGATCGAAGTGTGGGATACTGAGTCATTGCCGGCCTGGCGAGGTGGCTCCGGTCAACCACTGGCAACTTTTACCAACATTCAACCGGACGACGAAGGTTTCTTCACCGTCAGGGACGTACCCGCCGAACTGATCCCGGAAGGGACCTATGACCTCCGCATCGCAGGCGAGGGAATAATCTCGCATGTTCAACGGAACGTCCGGTTCGACTTCCTTGATAGTCAGCCCGGCGACGGGCCGAAGGTAATCTGGGTAAGCTTGGGCCGCCTTACTAGCGGCGACATTAACGGGGACAACGTAGTCGACGACCATGACCTTTCCGCATTGGCTGCCAGCTTCGGCAGGCAAGTCCACGAGACCGAGACCGGCGCATTGGCGGATTTTAACCACGATGGTGTGGTCGATGGGCAGGATTTCTCGCTGATGGCCGCTAACTACGGAAAACGTGGTGAATAGCTCTTAAACCGACAAATGGGGAGTGGGCAGGCGCCGGCATTCAAAGCGCAATTCTCGCCCTGGCCTCCCCGACAACTGCGTTGTCCTGGTTTTCGATTGTGACCAGGCAATCCACGCTGTTGATTTCCCCTTCGCTTTGCTTGCCAGTTACCGTGCCGGAAAGGCTGATGGTGTCTTCCGCGCTCACCTCGCCATAGGCGCGAAGGGTCAGGCTGCTGCCCTTCGCCATCAGCGCCGCCACGGGAAAACCCTTTTCCAGCAGTTCGATGACATAGGCGAACAGAGCCTGGGATGCCAGCGCAGCGGCCGCCGATTCCCCCGGGTCGGCCTGCCCCTGTTCCCCTGCGCCATCCTCAAATACCAGGGGCGCAAATTGCCCGATTGTATCGACGGTCTCCCATTTCACCAGAATGGGAAGCTCGTCTCCGGCATTTACGGATTCGTAGGTTGTGGTTCGGGCCCATAACCTGGCCATTTCTCACGCCTGTCCCAGCCATGCTGGAGTGTTGCGGACACATTATGATGGGTTCCCCGGCGCCTGCCAAGAGCATTTCACCGTAGCCTTCTTGTGTCCCACCTGCCATTTTCCCTTATGCTAAACTTGGATTGGTCCGTCACCGGACGGTTAAATCCGTGGCAGTCTCTTATTCCCGGAGGCAACAGTTAATGACCACTATTGAGGACTCGAACAAACGCGGCATGGTGGTGGTGGCCCATGCCGACGACGCCGAATGGGGTTGCTCGGGCACCGTAGCCAAGCTGTGTGGAGAAGGCTGGGAAATGGTGTACGTTTTGTGCACCGATGGCAGCAAGGGAATAGACGACCCCGAAATAAGCAGTGAGGAGTTGGTCCGTATCCGGATGGCGGAGCAGACCAACGCCGGCAAGGTGCTGGGACTGTACGACGTGGTCTTCCTGGGCTACGAGGACGCAATGCTCCAGCCTACACTCGACCTGAGGCGGGATATTGCCAGGGAAATCCGCCGCTACCGGCCCGACCTGATTATTTGCCAGAATCCGGTCAGAGACCTGGTGGGTCGGGGCTACATCGGCCACCCCGACCACTTTGCCGCCGGTGAGGCAACCTTGGCGGCAGTCTATCCCACAGCCCGGGACCGCCTCACCTTCCCGGAACTGCTTGAGGATGGACTGGAACCTCACAAAGTAAGGGAACTCTGGATTATGGACCGGCAGAACGCCGACCAGTACGTGGACGTTTCCGACTATATTGATACGGCGGTGGAAGCGCTGAGGGCACACACCAGCCAAGTAGATCCGGAGGACGCGGATAGGTACCTTAAGGGGTGGCGCAGTGAAATCGGCGCAGAAGTTGGATTCCAGTATGCCGAAGCCTTCAAGCGCTTTGTGCTGGGTTAGCAGGGACTCTCAAACCTGGATGGACAACAGGATATACAGGAAGGGGAGACAGGTCCAAGGCAGTCCTGCACATCCTGTAGTCCAGGTCTGAAACTGCCGCTCAGGCGGGCTTGTGTGCCACCACCTTTACGCTGGCCACGTTCAGCGGAGTTCCCTCGCTGTCGAACCGGACGTCTTCGTCTGTGGTTTCCACCCGCTCGAACCCCGCCCGGGCCAGTCGGTCCAGGTAAACTGCCTTGTCCTCTGCTCCGCCGACGCAGGCCACCCAGGCTTCAGCGTCGGTTACCGCAGGCCCTTCGGGAGTCAGGGCCACCATGTCGGAAACGTGCATCCGGCCGCCGGGAGCAAGTACCCGGAAGGCTTCCCGAAACACTGCATCCTTGTCCGGTGACAGGCAAATCACGCAGTTGGAAATCACCACGTCCACACAGGCTTCGGGCAGGGGGATGTTCTCCATCTCACCCTCAACGAACTCCACGTTGGTGAGCCCGGTGGTGGCCAGGTTCTTGTGGGCCAGTTCCAGCATATCGGGCGTCATGTCCAGGCCGGTAACGTGGCCCGTGTCACCCACCTGCTGCGCCGCCAGGAAACAGTCAATACCGCCGCCGGAACCCAGGTCCAGCACCCGTTCGCCCGCCTTCAGTCCCGCCAGGGCCGTGGGATTGCCGCAGCCGGCGGAAGCGGCCACTGCCTCGGCAGGCAGACCGGCCACCTGGCCTTCGTTATAAAGCCTGAGGGCTCGTTCCGTGTCGGAGGGACCGCAGCAGCCCTCGTCCCCTTCCCCTGCCGGTTCGGCTTCAGAAAGTTCAATCACACCCCGGGCTCGGGCGCCGTATCTTTCCTGCACAAATCGCTTGATTTCGTTCTGGTCAGTGGCCATTTGATTCTCCCTGATTCAGGTTTCTTTTAAGTCGGAAGGAGCAATACAATCAGGTCTTGGCTCCTGACTTGAGTATAGGGAGGAGGCTGGGCCAAGGTCAAACGCCCCCGCCGCCGCCTGCAGGGAAGCGACCAACTTGCCTGGCGAATTTCTATGGTAGAATGAGGCAAATTTGCCAGAAAAAAGTACGTCGTCCGGCATTCGGACTGAATCTGTTAGGAGAGTGCAGCCATGATAGACCAGGTCGAATTTATGAACATCGTAAACCGATACCGGGACAACGCCGTTGTTGTGCCGGCCATGCGAGCCAACATCGGCTGGAACGAAGTGTCCGATAACGTGACACGGGACGTTCCGGCCAGCGGGGCAATGGGCAAGACCAATTCCTTCGCCCTGGGCGTGGCCCTGGCCCGTCCCGAGGAGAAAGTAATCATCTTCGATGGAGACGGCAGCCTCCTGATGAACCTGGGCGCCTTGGTAACCATCGCCAACAAGGCTCCCGCCAACCTGTACCATTTTGTGATGGATAACGGCGTATACGCCACCACCGGCGGCCAGGAAGTGCCTGGCGCCCAGGTCACCGACTACGAGGAGATGGGACGGTCGGCTGGATATGCCCACAGCTATTCCTTCGACAACCTGGAGGACTTCGCCACCCAGGCCGAACAGATCCTTGGCGAGGATGGCCCCTCGCTGATCCACGTCAAGACCGTACCCAACATCCGCTATCCGGAAGAGCGTATGGGCGGCGGCAGGAACAACCGGCGCACTCCCCAGGCCATCCAGGAACTGATGCAGGAATACGGGCTGCGTTAGAAGCCATCCATTGAGTCCTGACAATACCGTCGAACCCAAGTCTGAGGGCTTACCATGAAGATAACCGGTTACAACACCCGCATATTGCGGGTCCCGGCGGACAACCCGCTGGTGGACGGAATTCCCATCGGGCCAGGCACCCGGGACTTCGTTACCATAGAACTGAACACCGACGAGGGCATACAGGGCATTGGGTACTCTTTCATGCCGGGCATGGTGGGCAATCCCCTGTTCACGGCCTTGAAGGTTACCGTGGACTGTATGTGCGACATGATCATTGGCGACGACCCCATGGCCATTGAAGCCATTGTTGCCAAGCTGAAGCGACAGACTGGCACCATAGGACCAGGCATGTTCAATTTCGCCCTGTCGGGTGTGGACGTGGCCCTCTGGGACATCAAGGGCAAGGCCTTCGGACTCCCGGTGGCCACGCTGCTGGGCGGCCACCGGGACCGAGTCCCCACCTACGCCAGCGGCCAGCTGACGCGAGACCGCAACCTGGAGTTCCTGGCCGACGTGGGCCAGCGCCTGGTGGAGAAGGGCTTCAGGCAGATGAAGACCCAGATGGGCGCCGAGCCCCTGGCCGACGATGAAGTGGCGCGCATTCGCGTTATGCGGGAAGCCATCGGGCCGGACATAGACCTGATGTGCGACATCAACCAGCTTTGGGACGTTAACCGGGCCATCTCCATCGGCAAGCGAGTGGAGGAATACAACCTGTTCTGGCTGGAAGACATGACCACCTACGATGACTTCCAGGGCCTGGCCCGCATTGCCGACGCCCTGACCACCCCTATAGCCGCAGGGGAGTACGTGTTCGGAATTGCGCCCTTCCGCCAGCTTATCGAAAACCGGTCCATCGACATCGTGATGATCGACCTGATGCGGGTGGGCGGCATCACCCAGTTCCAGAAGGTGGCGGGCATGGCCGAGGCCTTCAACATGCCGGTGGTCAGCCACGTCGCTCCCGAAGTCCAGGTGCATAATGTTGCGGCCATTCCCAATGGGCTCACGGTGGAATACATGCCCTGGTCGCTGCAACTGTTCGAGGAAACTCCGGCCATTGTGGACGGGGAGATAGTGGTGCCGGACAAGCCCGGGCTCGGCCTGGCTTTCAGCGAGGAGGCTATCCGGCAATACGCGGTTTAGGGCGCCTGAATCCAGACCTGACGGAGAAGAATAGGTGAAAACTGTGGGACCACTAACCGGAGCACAGCTTTAATGCTCGAATCAACCAACGAATATTTCATCGCCAGCCGCGAGTATATGGGCAAGGCTTATCAGTACCTGGCGGAAAATGACCTGCCCCAGGCCGGGGAAAAGGCGTGGGGAGCTGCCGCGGAAATAGTAAAGGCAATTGCGGAAGAGCGGGGCCGTTACCATAATAGTCACCGGGTTTTGTACCAAATTGTCGACGATTTGGCGGAAGAGACCGGTGACTCAGAACTCAGACGTGCCTTTCATGCGGCTTCCGACCTGCACATCAATTACTGCGAGCGTTGGCTTTCCGGCAGGTACGTCCGGCAGGGAGTAGCTGACGTTCAGACTTTCATTGACAAGCTGGAACCTCTTGCTCGCGCAGGCTGACCCGTTCCGAGCGCTAATCCTACTCACAGGAGCAGAAAATGACCGCGCAACTGCGAATCTACACCATCAACCGGGGGATGATGGATTCCTGGCTCAAGGTGTTCAACGAGCATATCCGGCCCCTGCACGACCGGCTGGGCATACCGGTGGTCAGTTCTTATGTAAACGCGGACCGCACCGAGTTTATCTGGGTGCGGCGGTTTAACAGCCCCGAGGAAATCCCCGACAAGGAAGCCGCCTACTTCGCATCGCCGGAGCGCACTGCCCTGGGCGACATCCCCACCAGCCATATCGCCAAAATGGAGGTGCGGGTGATTGAAGAGGTTGCGGGGTAGGACCAGCGTGCCCCAAATCCTCGAGCGTGTCCCGGGCGTAATAGAAGCGACAACCCTCTAGCTGACAGGCGGCAAACCGGAATGAATGCCCTGCGAAAAATTCGGCGAGGCCTGGCGGGCTTCGCCTTGATTTTCAGTCCACGCCCCGCTGGCAGTTACAGCCAGTTCCTGACCGACACGGTCCGCTACCACCATTGAGGGCCTCGCCCCTGATCCCCAGTTTGGGGACAAGACAGGTTAGCTAAAGTTCCTTGACCATTTCCACGTGGGGGATACCGGCTTCCATGAATACCGCGCCCCTTGCCGTGTAGCCGTGAACCGCGTAAAAGGCGCAGACGTATTCCTGGGCGTGAAGCAGGCAGTGGGTTAGGCCCCGCCGCCTGGCCTGTTCCTCCAGGAACTCCAGTATCAGTCCACCGACGCCGTGCCGGCGCCACTCCCGATCCACGGCCATGCGGCCGATGCGGCAGGTTCGTTCATCATCCCCCTCCACCTGGAGCATTCGACCGGTGCCCACAACCTTACCACCGCGAAGGGCGATGGCGTGGGTGGCCGTGGCATCGGCATCGTCCAGCTCCTCCTCCGGGGAAATCTGCTGCTCCACGACAAAGACCCGCATCCGGACGTTGATGGCCCCCTCCAGTTCAGCTTCCGTTTCTACCAGCTTTGCAACAACTTCGTCCACTTCAGTCTTCCTGAGCCTCGGTTTACAGCTAATGAAGAAGGGCAACCACTAGGGTTGCCCCTGCAAAATTGTCAGCGCAATTGTTTAATCGCTGCCAACGGGGACAGCCTACCGGGCCAGGCCGTAGGCGGCCCCCTTCAGAACAGGGTCTTCAGACTCATTCAATGTGGCGGCCAGGTCGGAAACCAGCTTGCCGGCGGCGGTGCTGCCCCAGAACCAGCGGTGCAGCGAGTCCTCATCAGCATCCCGGTTCTGCTCCATGCGGGCCTCGTAATAGAAGGCCTTCAGGTCATCCACACAGTAACGAATGAACTGGGGTCTCGACATTCCCGCCGGCCTTTCTTCCATGTCGGCGGCATCATCTCCCACGGCGCAGGCCTCCAGGAAGCGGATGACGCCCCGGAACCGGCGCTGGGGAATGCCGCAAAGGCCCACCGCTGTTCGGCCGCCGTTATTGTCCACCCAGCGTTCGTAAAAGGCACGGAGGGCCGTAACTTCGTCGGCGGCGCTGCGGGTCGCCTGCTCGGAGTCAGATTCCACCTGCGAAGCCTGAGGCATGATGGCCGGAACGGAATCGTCGGGAAAGTCCTCCAGCGCCGGTCCTTCTGTCACCTTGAGCAGGTCGAAGGCCGACTTCAAAACCTGGCGCTGGTGGTCGGGGTCGTTGGGGCGACCCAGGGCGAAACCGAAAAAGAAGGGGACAAACAGGGCCCGGGGCGGCTTGACCCTGGCGGCGTGTTCCCGGACCATGGCGATGGTCACGGTGGCGATTCCGTGTTCCTCGAAAACCCTGGCAAGCACACTCACGGTGTGGGTGCAGAGGGGTCAAGTGGGGGTCAGCAGTACGACGTCCACACCGTCAGCCTTCAGCAGACGGGCTACCTCGGGGCCGGTCTCACTGATTACCCCGCTGGCGTCTCGAAGGGCGCCCATAAAGGAGTAGAAATCGGTGGAAAGACTCCCGATTTCACCCCCTTCAGCGAGTTCACGCAGGCGGTCCACCGGAAAAGTAACGTTCAAGTCCCGGTAAATGCCCGTATGGTCAAAACCGATGGAGAAATGGCTCTGCACCACGTCCGCCGGGTCGCAGTCGCTGGGGATTACCCGGTAGGTGGACTCGCCGCCGGGGGTATCACGAGTGAAGGGCTTGTCATCCCGCAGGTGAAGGCCGGCGGACGTTACCAGGGCAACCCTGCACTGGGACAGGGGCTTGTCCAGGGCCACCCAGGGTGTGTCGTCATGCTCCAGGCAGGGGAAAAACTCCAGGGTCCTGCGCTGCACTTCACTCAGGGTTTCCAGTCGGGGCATAATGGCCTCCTGTCAGCGGCGCCAATACTTAACAATCAACCGTTCGGGCAATCCGAAGAGTTCTAGTCAAACACTATAGCGCCCCGGCCCACCTCTCCCTGGTCCATGTCCCCATAGGCCTCGTTAATCTGGTCCAGGTTATAGTGGCGGACTACCAAATCATCCAGGTTGAGCCGCCCGGATAGGTAGAGATCAATCATGGTGGGCATGTCGGTGCGGCAACGGGCGGAACCATAGTATGTCCCGCGCAGGGTTTTCTCATTGCGCACAATGTCCACGCCATTGATGGGAGCCTCAGCGCCCATCGGGGCAATGCCTACCACCGTGGCCGTCCCGCTCTTGGCGCACATATCATACGCTGCCTTGATGGTCTCCGCAGAACCGAAAACCTCGAAGGTGTAGTCTGCACCCCGGCCCCCCGTAAGTTCCTTGACCTGCGCCACCGGGTCTCGGTCGGCGGCGTTGACGGAATGGGTGGCGCCGAACTTCATAGCGAACTCAAGCTGGCTCTCGCGAATGTCCACGGCAATTATCTGGGAGGCGTTCAACAGCTTCGCGCCCATAATCACGTTGAGACCCACACCGCCGCAGCCGACAACTGCAACGGTGCTGCCGGGCTGGACCCTGGCGCTGAACATCGCAGCGCCCACCCCGGTAGGAACGCAGCAACCAATCATGGCGGCCTTGTCCATCGGGATAGCGGTATTGGTGGGAATGCACCCGGTTTCCGGCACAACGGCATACTCCGCGAAGCAGGCCACCTTGCCCATGTGGTGAATAGCCTGGTCTCCCTTGTGCAGCCGGGTAGTACCGTCCAGCATGAATGGGCCGGTAGCCATGTGCAGGTCGCACAAGTTGGAGTTGCCTTCCAGGCAAGACTTGCAGCGGCCGCAGGCAGGGACGAAAGACAGAACCACCTGGTCACCCGGCTGGGTGAGGGTTACCCCTGGGCCCACCTTCTCCACTGTGCCCGCGCCCTCGTGGCCCAGAACTGCGGGAAGGGCGATATTGGCGTCGCCATGCATGAAGTGGCGGTCGCTGCGGCAGACACCGGCAGCCCCGATCTTCACCAGCACCTCGCCAGCTTTGGGTTCATCGAGGTCAACGTCCTCAATCACCAGTGGTTGACCATACTCGTACAAAACGGCAGCCTTCACGTGCGGGCCTCCTGCTACAATTTGTTGCCTATCATCCCCGCAAGGCTGGCCTATGTCAACCGTACGGGAGCGGACTGCGTTTCGGCTTCTTTCTCCAGAAGCGGGAATCCTCCGCCACCAGCCTTTCACCCTCCATGAAACAGGGAAATCAGCCAGCGTTGGGGACGGGCAAGGGCAAGCGTCGTGCTTGGCCGGCCAATGGCGTATCGGAGCCACTTTCCATACCGGATGAAGCAGGCCGCAAAATAATGTAATATGCTTGCAGGCGGAAATGGACCGTGTTTTACGCCTGAAGGTGGATGAACTTCCCAGGAGGGAATGCCGGATGCTGGAATTGAGGCAGGTAACCGCAGCCGAGTTTGAGGAGTGGGTGCGCGTGGAGGCTCGCGCCTACGGCAACCGGCTGAACGCCGACCCCGAGAGCCTGCGTCCCCACTTTGACCTGGACCGGTCAATAGCGGTGCTGGACGGGGCGCAAATCGTGGGAGGAGCCCATTCCCACCGGCAAGTGGTTACCATTCCGGGCGGCGAGTCGGCGATTGCCGGCGTGGCCAACATTGCGGTCCAGCCCACCCACAGGCGCCAGGGCATCATGACCCGGATGATGCATCACCAGCTAAAGGACGTCTACGAGAGGGGAGAACCGCTGGCCGGGTTGTTCGCCTCTGAAAGCGTTATTTATGGCAGGTTCGGCTACGGCGTAGGGTCATTGCGGGAAGAATGGGGCATTGAACGCGCCCACAGCGGGTACGCTCGCCGCTACGACTGCCCAGGTCATTTTGCCTTCATCGACCCGGCGGACATCGGGAAGGTGCTGCCAGACGTTTTTCTGCGCAGCACGTTGGGCCGTCCCGGCGTCTTTCAGAAAGCACCACACCTGTGGGACCGGGAGGCTGCTGCCCCCGAGCACCGGCAGGGCGGCAGGGGCGGCATCTTCTACGTAGGCTATTACGAAGGCGATAGGATGGAAGGATATGCCCACTACCGCACCGGCGAGGGCACGGTAACCGTCCAGGAGTTGATGGCAGTAAAGCGGGAGGCCGTCGCCGCCCTGTGGCGCTTTTGTTTCGATACTGACCTGGTCAACCGGGCCGAAGCCGAACGGAGGCCGGTGGACGATCCTCTACCATGGATGCTGTCCGACCCCCGGCGCCTTCACCGGACCACTCGGGACGGCCTGTGGCTGAGGCTGGTGGACGTGGCGGTGGCACTGGAGCAACGCCGGTACGCGGACGAGGGTTGCCTGGTTATTGAAGTCAAGGACGATGTTTGCCCGTGGAACGCTGCTAAATTCAAACTGGATGCTTCCACCGAGGAATCTGCCTGCAGTACCACTGACGCCGCGCCGGATATTGCCATTACCGTGGCGGCCCTGGCATCCACCTACCTGGGCACGGTTACCTTCACCACCTTGGCCGACGCGGGCCTGGTTGACGAAAAAAAGGCCGGCGCCCTGGAGCGGGCCAACAGTATGTTCGCCGTGCAGCAACGGCCCTGGACGCCCTGCGGGTTCTAGCTTCTTCCAAACTAGGCGCGAAGGGAAAATCAAGGGCCGCTTTATCTGCGAATCTTCACGAACGGGCGCCAGGGGGTGTCGTCAAATTGAAAGCGGGGGATTCCGAGCGTCCCTTTTCGTCGTTCCCGCGAAGGCGGGAACCTCGCCCGGCAGTATCTAAGATTCCTGCCTTCGAAGGAATGACGGTGCATTTGACGACACGCCCTGATTGTTTATTGGGTTTCAGTTGGGTTGGGTGCATAGAGCCAGCCTTCCAGCAGGACCACCGGATCAAACCCCTCATCCCCTTCCGCCGGAGGCTGCGGAAAACGGTCGGGCGACGTGTACCAAAGGGCGGCAGCCACCGCCGCCACGACTGAATCAAGCGCGTCGTGACTCCGCAGCGCTAAGCCCTCAAACTCCCCGAATTGGAACTCGACGGGCAGGGACCGGGACGGCAGATTGGCTACTACGGCCCTGCGTCGTTCCGACGCTTTGGTCCCTCCCTTGTACCCCTTGTAGGGTAGGCCCAGGCGGCGCAGCGCCGCTCCAGGCATCACCTCCAGCAACTCGGTAGTAGCCGCCGCACTCCCATAGGAATACTCGGGCAACGGCGGCACGGAAATGGTGTTTGAAGTTTCTCCGAACCATAGCCGGTGCAGCATCTGCATGCCGCGAAAGGTCATCGGCACCATGATGGGGTTTACCATGTGCAGGCAGGAGTAACTTTCGGGCGGGTCGCAGGCACGCTTTGGTTCGCCGTGCATCGACACGAACTCATCCCGCAGGGCGAGGAAATCCTCATACTCAAGGGCCGCGGCGGCCGACCACAGTTCCGGCATCGCCTGGCAGCCAGGGGCCCAGAAATCGGAAAAGCTCCTGGGCGGCGCGAAGGGAAAATCAAGGGCCGCGACAGTGGGGCCGGAACAGGCTGCCAAAATTTCCGTTAACTCCCGGCGGGCAACCCGCCGGACGTCTTCCAGAGTCAAGGAAGGGCCCTCCAGCAAAGCCCTGGTCAACCATGTATTGTTGTCTCCCTTGGCCCCGCTGAAGTCAACTCCCAGTATTTGGACCATTCCCCACCTTCATCAGCTAATCCAGTCCATCCGGCGCATCCGTGTTTGAATCCCCTTGATGCGGGTAGTATAGTCTTGTCCATCCTGCTAACCAACCTATGAGGAGAGTTATGAACCTTACCGCACGACGTGAACGTTATCGCGCAATTCTGGCGGGGGACCGCTGCGTCCATCCCGCCTCGGTCTTCGATCCCATTTCGGCCCGGGCCGCCGAGGATTTGGGATTTGAGGTTGGCATGTTCGCCGGGTCCATCGCGTCAGGCACGGTGCTGGGAGCGCCCGACCTTATTGTCCTGACCCTGACCGAGTTTGCGCAGCAGATTCACCGCATCTGCCGCGCCGGTGACCTGAGCCTTATGGTGGATGCCGACCATGGTTACGGCAACGCCCTGAACGTGAAGCGCACGGTGGAAGAGCTGGAGACGGCGGGCGTTTCCTGCCTCACCATTGAGGACACCCAGCTGCCCCTGGGCTTCGGTGCCGCCGGGGAGGGAGCGCTGATTTCCGTGGAAGAGGGCGTTGGCAAGATGAAGGCCGCTCTATCCGGCCGCCAGGACCCGGCACTGGTTGTTGCAGGCCGTTCCAGCGCCCTTCGGATCACCGGCCTGGAGGATGCCATCAAGCGGGCCAAGGCTTACGAAGCCGCCGGTGTGGACGCCATGTTCCTGGCCGGCGCGCAGACCCGGGCCGAGGTTGAGGCCGTAGCCGCCGAGGTGAACATTCCCCTGCTGCTGGGCGGCGCCGGCGGCGAACTGGCGGACCTGGACTTTCTGAGCGGGGCCGGCGTCCGGGTGGCCCTCCAGGGGCACCTGCCCTTCGCCGCGGCGGTCAAAGCAGCCTACGACACCATGAAGGCTCTACGGGAGGGAGTAGCGCCCGCAGACCTGACGGACCAGCTTGCCTCGCCAGCCCTGATGAGCCAGTTGACCAGGCGTGGCGACTATGACCAGTGGATTGGAGACTTTTTGAAGTAGGGCGGCCAGATAGAGGCCACGAATTGAACCACACCATTAAAGGAGGCAACCCCATGAACTTTACCCAGAACCACCTGCACTTTCGCAGCGAAGACCCGGACGCTGCCGCAAAGTTCTACTGCGACAATTTTGGGGCAGTCATCGTGGCCGAGCGGCCCCTGTCCACCACCAAGTCCATCATCCTGGAGTTGAGCGGCAGGCCGTTGATGACCATTTCCGGCCGGGCAGAGGGAGAAGACCCGGTGCCGGGTTCCACCGATCCCCGGTATGGGCTGGACCATTTCGGTTTTGAGGTGGACGACATGGAAGCGGCTGCAGCCAACTTCCGTGCCAACGGCGTTCACTTCATCTGTGAACCGTGGACTATGCCCTCGGGCTCAATGGTGGCCTTTATCGAAGCGCCCGACCACGTCAGCGTGGAAATCATTCAGCGTCCCACGGCCTGACCGCAGATCACCCGGTAATCAGGACAAACACTGAGGGGGCGGATACGAGTCCGCCCCCTTAGCCTTTACTACCGGATTCGTGTGCTTGTTGCTAAAGGCCCAAGGCTTCCAGGCCCACCCGGGCCAGGTCCTCGTCGGACTGGCCGCTGGGGTATCCGCCCACGCCGATACCACCCAGTATGACGCCGTCCTTGATAACCACCAGGCCACCCTGGCCGTGGGTCAGGTTGGGATCGCCCAGCTCGCTGATGCTTCGGCCCTGGCTGTGCATACGCTCGGCGTTGGCGCCGGTGTCGGTGCCCATTATGGCTGCAGTATAGGCCTTGCGCAGGGCATGGCGGCGGCTGAACAGTCGCAGGTTGTCCATCTTGGCATAGGCTTCCAAATTCCCGGTGCTGTCCACAATAGCCATGGCCACCGGCGCATCCGGAGTCTCCAGCGCCTTGGCCATCATGGCATCCATCGCCGCCTTAATCTGTTCTCTTTTCAAAGTGGTATCCGGCATAATCTCGCCTCCTTATCCTTTTCATCCTCCAATCTCCACAAACAGAGGATGTTTACTCGTGATTCTTCGTGCTTATTCGTGGACAAATTGACGGCGGTTTAAGCTGCCAACGCCTCGTCCACCCGCTTGCGAAAATCGTCGGCAGCCAGGCGCATCAGGCCCTGGGAAGAGACGGTAACGAAGTTGGCGCCCAGTTTGATGAACTCGGCCACGCCGCCGGCGTCTGCCGGGTTATTGCCGCCCACCCCCACGTTCTTGCCAGCGGCCCGGACCCGGGGTATCACCTCTCCCATCACCCGGCGCACCTCCGACACGGGCGGAAAGCCCATGCTCTGGCCCAGGTCGGATGCCGCCACATGGAGAACGTCCGCCCCCGGGACCGCCAGAATCTGGTCCAGGTTGTTAACGGCCTCAACCTCTTCCACCATGGGGATTACCAGCAACTGGGAGTTGACCCAGTTGGTGGACTCGTCCCGGGTAACGCCGATACCGTAGTCGTGAGCGCGACCACCGCCCATGCCCCGTCGCCCTTCCGGGTAATAGCGGGCAGAGCGGGCCACTCCGGCGGCCTGCTCACCGGAATTGACGTGGGGCACTATGATGCCCTGCAACCCCCGGTCCAGGAACCGCAGTATGGTGGACTCTTCGCCATTGGGGATTCGGGCGATGGGCGTGATGCCGAAGGACTCGGCTGCCCGAACCATGTGTTCCACCTGGTCCAGGTTCATCGGCCCGTGCTCGCAGTCAATCATCACGAAGTCGTAGCCCACGGCGCCGAAAATCTCCACCAGGTCCGGAGCGTAGCGGGTGATAATGGCGCCAAATACCACGTCGCCGGCGGCCAGCTTGGCCTTGGTAGTATTAGTCTGCATGGCGTTGCTTCTCCTCAATAAGGGTAGCTTGGGCGATTATATGGCTGACAGGAAAGACTGGCAATGCCGGGCAAAGGGCCATTTAACCGTGCGGCAATGATTGCCGCACACTCAATCCAGGAATAGTATAAGGTCAAGCAGGCAGGAAGGGACGGAATATGGACAAAAGACCTTTGGGCACTACCGGGCTTAGCGTCTCGGAAATCGGATTCGGCTGCGGGAACGTGGGCGGCTTGATGATCCGGGGCGAACACGGCGACCAGGTGCGGGCGGTGGCCCGGGCCATGGAACTGGGCATCAACTACTTTGACACCGCGTCATCCTACGGCAACGGCCAGTCCGAGACCAACCTGGGCCGCGTATTGAAGGAACTGGCGGCGGACGTTTATGTGGGCACCAAGTTCCGGGTCACCACTCACGAATCGGGCCGGATAAAGGGCAACGTAATCGCGTCTGTAGAGGAGAGCCTGGCCCGCTTGCAACGGGACCAGGTGGACCTGATCCAGATGCACAATCACGTGGAAACAGTGGGCGAAGGTGGGTCGGTCTCCCCGGAAGAGGCGCTGGGCGAGGTAGTGGATGCCCTGCAGGAACTGCGGCAACAGGGAAAGGTACGTTTCTGGGGCATGACCGCTGTTGGCGAACCCACAGCGCTGCACCGGGTTATCGCTGCGGGGGCATTGAACACTATCCAGTCGGTCTACAACCTGGTAAATCCCAGTGCGGGAAATGCCGTGCCCGACGGCTTTGATATGCCCGATTATGGTAACCAGATTCAGCTCGCCTCGGACAACGGAATGGGGGTACTGGTCATCCGGGTGCTGGCAGCGGGAGCCTTGAGTGGAGAGATTGCGCGCCACCCCGTGGCCGTCCCCAGCGTTGCCCCTATTGGCTCAAGCCAAGACTACAGCAAGGACCAGGCCCGGGCCGATGGCTTCCGGTTCCTGGTTCAGGAGGGTTACGCCGACAGTCTGGTGGAGGCCTCGCTCAGGTTTGCCCTGGGCAACCCGGGGGTAAGCAGCGTACTGGTAGGTTATTCCAGCATGGATCATCTGGAGCAGGCCGTGCGGTTCGCAGCCAACGGGCCCCTGCCATCTGAAGCCCTGGCCCGCCTGCCGGGGGTGTGGGCCAGTTTCACCGGGTGATTCAACTGGCGCGAATCTGAACTTCAACCGGCCAGGAGGCAGAGGATGATATCCGACACCCTGGTTACCATTCCGGAGCGAAAGGGAAAGGCGGCCTTCGTCGCCATGGGTCACACCGTTAGAGTAATCAACACCCACGGGCAGCAGGTGGTGGATACCTGGGCCTTCCGGCGGGATGACATGACCGAGTTCATGTCAATGGAACACTCCCGCACTGCCATTGGCCGGACCATGCCCGCGCTGGGCCAGGCTATGGTGACCAACCGTCGCCGCCCAATTCTGACACTAGTGGAGGATACCTCGGGCGGAATTCACGACACTTTGCTGGCGGCCTGCGACCGGTACCGCTACGAACTTCTGGGATGCGCCGGGTATCACGACAACTGCACTGACAACCTGGCGGCAGCCCTGGCGGAACTGGGCCTGGAACCCCCGGAAACACCGGGCCCCTGGAACCTTTTCATGAATATACCCGTGGGGACGGATAACAGCCTGGCCTTCGAGCCTCCGGTCTCGCGACCCGGGGACTCCGTAACATTGAGGGCTGAGATGGACCTGGTGGTGGCGTTTTCCGCCTGTCCTCAGGACATGGTCCCCATCAACGGCGTCGCCTGCGTCCCCACCGAGGCCCACTTCCAGGTGTTATAGGTTCCCGGCCCTAGGCATCAGTGGCATTAAAGAGAAGCCGCTCCCGTAACCCCGATATCGCCGCGACAATTGCGCTTTAGGATTCCCCGGTAACAGCAGCGCATATTGGGCAGAGATTCACAGAACATCTCTGCGAAACCCGGCGTCTCTGTGTCGAGAAACAGGCAGGCGCTGAAGCAAGTGCGCCGGGCTACACAATCAGAACGTGATTGTCCGCCTGTTAAGCAGGGCTATCGCATGAGTGATTTGGGGAGTAACCGTCGTTCCCGCGAAGGCGGGAACCTCGGAGCTGGGCAAACCTGTATCAGCTACCACAACGAACATGATGCCGGCACATATCCTCAAATAAAGCGCTTCATGCGATAGCCCTGGCCTGGTAAGACGGTCATACCCCCTTGTTTTTCCCCGGCTGTTATACTGGGCCGG
>CAZPMU010000005.1:0-98268 GCA_964587795.1 uncultured Dehalococcoidia bacterium
GTTAAGTCCCGCAACGAGCGCAACCCTCGTCGCTAGTTACACTCTCTAGCGAGACAGCCTCCCACAAGGAGGAGGAAGGTGAGGATGACGTCAAGTCAGCATGGCCCTTATGCCCTGGGCTACACACACGCTACAATGGCCGGTACAATGGGCTGCGATGGCGCGAGCCGGAGCCAATCCCACCAAAGCCGGCCCCAGTTGGGATTGCAGGCTGCAACCCGCCTGCATGAACGTGGAATCGCTAGTAACCGCAGGTCAGCACACTGCGGTGAATACGTTCCCGGGCCTTGTACACACCGCCCGTCACGTCATGGAAGCCGAGAACGATTGAAGTCGCTGAGCTAACCCGCAAGGGAGGCAGGCGCCGAGGTCGGGTTCGGTAACTGGGACGAAGTCGTAACAAGGTAGCTGTACCGGAAGGTGCGGCTGGATCACCTCCTTTCTAGGGAGTAACTAACCCCTACGGTTTTCCGGGCTGACCGGACGGCGCAGGGGCCATCTCCCAGGTCGGTCGGTGAGTGTTCCGTTCCCCAAGCCAGATAGGTAGAGCGCAAGCTCCCCGGCGACAGGTAACGGTTCCCTGAGAAAGCTCATCGAACATCTGGTCCGCTTCGGCGGACAAAACACAACTCACTTAGAACTTAATTTCCTTCTACTGTTCAGATGTTAAGGTGTGAATAACAAAGCCGGGCCTGCATTGCAGGCCCGGCTTCTTTTTTTCTAATCCCTGTCGGTGGAAGCCGTTGCCATGGCGCGCACTGCGGGCTGGTCCCTGAAAATATAGTTGTAACTCCGGACGTCTTTGCCCTTTCTTAAACTAAAGCCAGGGTGGGATGTACCGTCAAAGAATGAAACGGTCATTCCTCAACCGGCGCAGGCGGATGCGAACAGGAGCATTGATTTTCCGGGTGAATTGGAGATTCTTCGCTGCACTCAGGGTGACAGTTGGGGTGCTCGGGCGCTCCTGGCAGTTGAAATGCCCCACCAGGCGGAAATGGACATCCCGCGTTGGCATCGGTTTAGTAAGTGCCTACTAGGGAAAGCCTCCGTTCTCTCTTACAATGTCATTTGGATTCGCTGGATTGCTGAATGCAAAGGGTCTGATGCTGAACACAAGCGGTAGCCATGGAGCAAATAGTTAGGAGCAGGTCATGTCGGCAGACGACTGCCAGCCCAAAATGTATCAAAGAAATCCTCGCCGCTTTGTGATAGGGATTGCCCAACAATGTCTCCTCTTCGTCAACGATATGACATTCGAAGAGTTTAGCCGGGATCGGAAGACACA
This sequence comes from uncultured Dehalococcoidia bacterium, assembly GCA_964587795.1. Lineage (GTDB taxonomy): Bacteria > Chloroflexota > Dehalococcoidia > Lucifugimonadales > UBA3495 > Bin22. The sequence goes on from CAZPMU010000005.1 coordinate 1,286, forward strand.
ACTGGCCGTCGTGAAAGATCTGGAAATTATCGGGGAAGCGGCGGGAAAGCTCCCAGGAGGCATCCGGAACGCCTGCTCCGAGGTTCCCTGACCAGCGATTGTGGGGATGAGAAACCGGCTGACCCACGAGTATTTTCGAGTGAACTATGGAACGGTGTGGGTAAGGTTCACACCTGCCTAAAACCGCTGCATGAGGCAGTTACGAGACTCATTTAGTGACAGTACATTGAAAACTGAACGAGGGCAAATCGCAGGGCAGGAATGTTGTCAATACCCGAAATGTTGGTGAGTTTATTGAGAGTTTAGGGGATGCACCGCAACTCTGAACAGCTATGCTGCTCCCCAAGTATGGAAAAACGCCCTCAATCGTGCCATAATATTCGGCGGGCCACGACCCTGTTCGGTCTTCGATAACCCGTACATTTGTCATCAAAGACCGCAATCAAACAAATGACTGGCGACGCAAGCAATTGGTAGATAACAGCCTTTCCCCCCACGGTGGAGTTCTGGTCGAGCGAGTTGCCCCGTTGCAGGCGGGCGACCTCGACCGCATGGCCCACTTCCCCCGTATCCCCGTCCGCGACCAGATAGCCCGGGAATGCGTCAATATCGCATACGGTTTCTTCTCTCCCCTGGAAGGTTTCATGGGCGCAGCCGACCTGGACTCGGTGGCCCGTAACCTGACCCTGGCCAGCGGGTACATCTGGAGCATTCCCGTCGTATTCGACCTGTCCGAAGAGGAAGTCGCCCGGGTTGGCCTGAAGAATGGGGATTCCGTCCTGCTTACCTACCAGCAGCAACCACTGGCCGTGTTGGAGGTGGACGAAATCTACTCCTACGACAAGGAGTTCCTGGCCCAGCAGGTTTACGGCACCACCGACGAGGCTCACCCGGGAGTCCAGCGCACCTACGCCTACCAGGACAAGTTCGTTTCAGGCAAAGTGACCCTGGTAAATCCGCCAACCATCAACCCGCCCTTCGACCGGTACTGGCAGACACCCCGCCAGCTTCGCCAGACCCTTGCCGAAAAGGGGTGGGACCGGGTGGTGGCCCACCAGAGCCGCAATGTCCCCCACGCCGGGCACGAGTGGCTGATGAAGGGCGCTTGGTTCGCATCCGAGGCCGACGGAGTTCTGGTCAGTGCGGTAATCGGCGAAAAGAAGCCGGGCGACTATATAGACGAGGCCATCGTCCTTACCCACGACCTGTTGCGGGAGGCGGGCTTCTTCCGGGAAGGTACGCACCTGACTTCCACCCTGATGTGGGATATGCGCTACGCGGGACCCCGGGAGGCGGTGTTCCATGCCCTGGTGCGCAAGAACCTGGGCTGCACCCACCACATGTTCGGCCGCGACCACGCCGGGGTGGGCAGTTATTACGATACCTACGCCGCCCACCGTATCTTCGACGACCTGCCGGACCTGGGAATCAAGTCCGTGCTGACCCTGGAATGGTGGTACTGCCCGGTTTGTAGCAGCGTAACCTACGAGGGTTTGTGCGGCCACCCGGAGAAGAAGCAGGACCTGGCCGGCACCCTTATCCGGCGCATCATCCAGGGCGGCGAGGAACCGACGCCCACTACTCTGCGGGCTGAAGTTCTGGCAGTAGTTCGGGAATGCGCCGAAAAGTACGGCTTCGGTTCACCTTTCGTGGAGGACAACTACCTGGAGAACCGCACCCCGGTAATGTCCATGCCCGAACTGGAAGTTGGCTGTACCTGTACGAGCACATAAATAATCTGGTATAAATGCGCCCCCGGTGTTTGCCGCCGGGGGCGTCGTTTTGGGATAGGAAACAATTTCTGCAGGAGGAATCTATGCCCACGTTTGTTAATCCCACCGCCTGTAACGCCTGCGCCGACGAACACCTCGGCCCGCTGTGCGTTTACATCTGCCCCAACGACCTGATGGCCCTGGATACCGACGCCAACAAGGGGTTTAACCAGGAGCCGCAGCTATGCTCCGAGTGCTACGCCTGCGTCAAGCTCTGCCCCCAGGAAGCCATTCACGTCAGGGGTTACTCCGACTTTATACCCCTGGGCGCCTCCGTGCAGCCCCGGCGAGTGGAAGGCGGCCTGACCTGGACGGTAACCTTCCGAAACGGCAAGGTTCTAGAGTTCACCTACCCCTCTCGCAGCACTCCCGTAGGCTCCAGCGAACCTTATGCGAACTTCACCGAGGACCCAGTTGACGACCTCAAGGGTCAGGGGCTGGCCGGTGAATCCCTGTGGCTGGGGGTGGACACCTTGCCCACCATCCAGGCCAGCAAGTAAAGGAGGCCACTTACAAAATGGCAACGCCAACAGTAGAAACCGTCGAATGTGACATTCTGATAATCGGCGGCGGCATGTCCGGTTGCGGCGCCGCTTTCGAGTCCAAATTCTGGGGCAGCGACCTGAAGGTCGTCATCGCCGAAAAGGCCGTAATTGAACGCAGCGGCGCCACCGGCGAGGGCCTCTCCGCCATTAACTGCTACATGGGCCAGCGCTATGGCTGGAACACCCCGGAGGACTTCGTCAATTACGTCGTCAACGACATGATGGGCCTGGCCCGCGAAGACCTGGTCTACGACGTTGGCCGTCACGTGGACTCCTCCGTTCACCTCCTGGAGGAGTGGGGCCTTCCCGTCTGGAAGAAAGACGACGGCACTTACGAGCGCATTGGTCGCTGGCAGATTCCCATTCACGGCGAGTCCATCAAGCCCGTAACCGCCGAACCGGCACGCAAGGCCGTGGGCCAGGAGAACATCTACGAGCGGGTTTCCATCACCCACCTGATTACCGACGCCAACGACCCCAACCGAATCGCTGGCGCTGTGGGCTTCGGGGTCCGCGAAGACAAGCTGTATGTCTTCAAGGCGCGGGCCGTCATCATCACCACTGGCGGCGCCTCCAACGTCTTCCGCCCCCGCTCCGTCAACGAGGGTATCGGCCGCACCTGGTACTCGGTGTTCGCCACCGGTTCCGCCTACGGACTTATGATTCCCATCGGCACCGAAATGACCCAGATGGAGCACCGTTTCGTCCCGACTCGCTTCAAGGACGGCTACGGTCCCGTTGGTATGTGGTTCCAGTACTTCCACGCCCGGGTTACCAATGCCCTTGGCGAGGACTACACCGTGACCCGCGACGACGAACTGGACAAGTTCCCTCCCTACGGCCGCGCCGTACCCACTCCCACGCCTCTGCGCAACCACCAGATGTTCCTGGACATCAAGGCCGGTCTGGGTCCCATGTATATGCGCACCGAAGAAGCCATGCAGAAGCTGGCCGAGGGCGATCCAGCCAAGATGGACAAGGTCCGAGAGGAAGCATGGGAAGACTTCCTGGACATGACCATCGCCCAGGCCCTTACCTGGGCTTCCCAGAATATCGAGCCCGAGGTGACCCCCTCCGAGGTTAACCTGGCCGAACCCTACATCATGGGTTCCCACTCCGGCGAGGCCGGCGCCTGGGTCAGCGGTCCCGAAGACCTGGCTCCGCCCGAATACTTCTGGGGTTACAACAAGATGACCACCGTCCGCGGCCTGTTCGCCGCCGGTGATGGCGTGGGCGCGGCCCCCCACAAGTTCTCCTCCGGCTCCTTCACCGAGGGACGTCTGGCGGCCAAGGCTGCGGTCAACTTCATCCGTGACAACAGCGAAGTACCCACCGTCAACGACGAGCAGGTTCGCCAGCTTCACCAGTCCATTTGGGCGCCCCTGGAAACCTTTGATACTCACAAGGGCGCCTCTACCGCCGAGGGCGTCAACCCCAACTACATCACTCCTTCCGACGCGCTGGTTCGCCTGCAGAAGATCATGGACGAGTACGCCGGCGGCGCTTCGGCCTGGTACACCACCAATGGCCCCACGCTGGAACGGGGCATTGCCCTGATTGAAATGCTGCGGGAGGATCTGGCCCACCTGGGCGCCCGCAACCGCCACGAGCTGCTGCGCTGCTGGGAAGTGGTGCACCGCACCTGGGTTGGCGAAGCTCACATGCGCCACCTGCTGCACCGCCAGGAAACCCGCTGGCCCGGTTACTACTACCGTGCCGACTACCCCAACCTGGACGACGCCAACTGGCGGGTCTTCGTCAATTCCACCTTCGATGCGGCCAACAACAAGTGGAACCTCAAAACCCGGCCGTACCTGAACGTGGTAACGAACATTTAGCGGTTGCTACAGTCCAAATGAAACCGGCTCCGGAGTTTCCACCGGGGCCGGTTTAGTTTGCAATATGCTATTATGACTTATCATTCTCGACATCGTCACCCGCCGTCTCCAGAGGTCTGGCATGACCACCAAAGCCAAACACCCCTACACCATCAGGTCTTGTATCGAATACGACAAGCTGGACTTCAATCCGGATGACCCGGAGCCATTGCCCGACGGTATGTATCAATACCCCGCTTTCGCTGAAATCTTCGGCATACTTGACGCCCACCTCAACACCCTGGGCGACCCGCAGACCATTTTCCGGAGCGGCAACACCTTCATCTGCTACGACCCCAACAATCTGAAAGTAAAGGCAGGCCCGGACTTCTATGTCGCCTTTGACGTGGATGCGGAGGCGATAAAGCGGCGGTTGATGTACCTGCCCTGGGAAGCTGGCCAACCCCCGGACCTGGTGTTGGAAGTGGGTTCGCCCAGGACCGGCCGAGAGGATATTGGCAACAAGCGGGACATCTATGCCCGCATCCGAGTGGGGGAATACTGGCGGTTTGACCCCTCCGGGGGCGAGCATTACGGAGAACCACTGGCAGGCGAATAGTTGGTAGATGGGGAATACCGGCACTTTGAGCTGACCACGGAACCTGACGGGGTATTGAAGGGATTTAGCCTGCTGCTGCGGTTGTTTCTGTGCTGGCAGGAGGAAATGCTGCCCTTCTTCAACCATCAGACCGGCGCCTACCTGAGAAACCTGCCGGAAGCCGAAGCGGCCCTGCAAGAGGAGCAGGCGGCTAGGGAGCGAGCCGAGATCCGAGTCCGCCAACTGGAGGAAGAACTGCGGCGTCGGCAATAAAGCTTCAGCATCCGCCATCAACTGGAATACCCGATACAAGGAGCGACAGCAATGAAAGTCGGATTTGTTGGTCTTGGCAACATGGGCAACCCCATGGCTGCCAATCTGGTCAAGGCAGGTCACCAGCTTACAGTGCATGACCTTCGCCGCGAGTCTGCCACCAATCTATTGGAGATGGGCGCCGACTGGGCCGATACGCCCAAGGACTGTGTGCCCGGCAACGATGTCGTCTTTACCTCTCTCCCCGGGCCCAGGGAAGTAGATGCGGTGGTCCTGGGTGAAAACGGCATCCTGGAAGGCGCCTCGGCCGGTGACGTCTACATGGACCTGTCCACCAACTCTCCAACGGCGATTCGGCGTATCCACGACGTATGCGCTGAACAGGGTGTCAACGTCCTGGATTCTCCCGTCAGTGGCGGCGTTTACGGCGCTGCCGCGGCCACCCTGGCGGTGATGGTAGGTGGCGACGAAGCCATTTTCAATCGGATAAAGCCAACCTTGGATGCTATTGGCAGCCACGTGGTCTATTGCGGCCCCATCGGCAACGGCATGGTTTGCAAAATTTGCAACAACACCCTGAGCATGGGCATCGGTGTATTGATGACCGAAGTGCTGACCCTGGGTGTCAAGGCAGGGGTGGAGCTGTCGGTGCTGGCAGATGTCATCGCCAACAGTTCCGGTGGCAACCGGCGCCTGACCGAGAAATTCCCTCGCTACCTGTTCAAGGGTAATTTCGAGCCCGGATTCGCCACGGCCCTGGCTGCCAAGGATGTGCGCCTGGGCACCGACCTGGGCCGGGAGTATGGAGTACCCATGGACCTGGCCAACCTGGTTGATATGCGCCACGTAGAAGCTATGTTCCGGGGCTGGGGCCCCGAGGATTCGGACGCGGTTTCCAAGTTACAGGAGGAGAAGGCGGGAATCCAGCTTCGATTCCCCGACGCCTAGTTCTTGTTGATCTATCAGGCCACTCGGTAGTCCACTGACCTGATGGTTTTGATGTTTGTTGTTGTGCCCCGCTACCCCCTGCTTCACAACTGGTGGGGCTTTTGCCGGATGCGCTTCCGCCCGTGCTGCGGTTGCCTGCGTTGGAGTAAGAAAATGCCCCGCCGACTTCGTATTGCCGCATTTGAAAGATATGGCCGCGCCTTCCGCCAGGCTCTGGCGCTGCCGCTGCTGCCTGGCCTGAGCATCCCCTGCGCAGGGCAGGACGACCATTCCGCCGGACCGGCGGATTGGGGTTACTGGGGCGCGGGAGCGCCCAATAACTGGGGGACGTTATCGCCGGATTTCGTCCTGTGCTCTGCGGGAACGCGCCAGTCACCCATTGACCTGACTGATTGCATTGAGGACCCAGCCGCCCCGGACCTGGTTTTCGATTACGGCGGCGACGCCCGGGAGGTTAACCACAACGGCAAGGTAGCCCACGTGGAATATAGCGCAGGCAACACCCTGACTGTGGGCGGAAACAGCTACGAACTGGCCTCAATGCACATCCACGTTCACGCCGAGCACCAGGTTGACGGGCGGCTTTTTCCCGCCGAAATGCACCTGGTCCACCGGAAGGAGGGCGGTTTTCTGGGCGTGGTTGGCCAGCTATACCGCCTGGGGGACCCGGACCCCGTTATCCAGGCTCTGATTGACGCCTATCCCGAACCCGGGCAAGCAATCCACTCCGGCATTAACCTCAATGCCGCCAGTTTCCTTCCTTCCGACCGGGGCTACTACCACTACGAGGGATCGTTGACCACGCCACCCTGTACGGAAGGAGTGGACTGGTACGTTCTGCGGGAGATAAGGACGATATCGCAGGAACAGGTCAACCGGATTGCCGCACTGCATAACGGATTTAACCACCGCCCCATACAGGCAAGGAACGGGCGAACGGTGATTTGCTGCGGATGACGGGGCAGCCTGGCAGGATGGGTGCTCGGCAAATGTGCCTGGGGCAATCACAGCAGCGTCAGCAGCACAATGCCGCAAACAACCATGCCCACCGCAACGAATTTTACTGAGAGGATCCGCCACTGCAGCGGTTCTTCAAGAATTGGCAGCCACCGTGTGCTGCAGAGCGAGCTGAAAAGGAATACCGACAGGGGGCGGGTGGCGGTGGCCGTGGCAACCAGGGACACGGGGCCTAGGTTGATGGCCATCACATTCAGCCATACTCCCAGGGGCGCCAGCGTAAACTCCGCGCCGAAGAGCAGGAAGAGAGTTTGTTTGTCCCTCATGGCAAAGAAGAAATCGCCCCATGCTCCGGGTTTCCACAAGGCGAGAAACACCAGTCCCATTCCATAGTTCCTGACCGAGTAAACAAACAGCACTGGCAATTCATTCAGGGATTGCTTTCCCAAAACGATAGCCAGGGCAGTAAACATGCTGGCTCCGACGAGGATGGGCAGGGCCCAGTTGAGTCTCAGGCCAATTCCGCCCCGGGACCCCCAGATAGAGATTAGGAACGCGCCGCCGACTACGGTTACTATTCCCGCCCACTGGCCCACTGACAGGGTCTCTCCCAGGACGAACACCCCCATGAAGGCCACGAACACCGGAAATGTGTGGATGATGGCCGATGACCGGGAGGCTTCTTCCATTGTGTAGCCCCAGAACATCATGGCCAGGGCGCTTCCCCAGCAAAGGCCGGAAGCAACGGCATAGGCGATGGCGCCTAAGGAGGCGTCGGTAGGAATGCCGGTAATCGCGATGGCGAAAGTTCCATGGGCGATAAGGCAGACGGCCATTCCCGCATACAGGGAAGGCAGGTTGGGCATGTTGTATGAGGTCAATCGCTTGTCGAGGACGGTTACGAAGCCCATTATGCCGGCGCTGGCCAGGGCCACCCAGAGATAAAGCAGGCTCAAGTGTTTTCCCCTTGAAAAGGTTACGTCCGGCACTCGCCCCAAGAGAGATTGCGGCGAAACCCCGAGCGTTGAATTGCCCGACGGCCGTGGAGTCTAGGCCTGTTCTTCGTCGGGGTGAGTGGAAATGAAGCGGGCCGACCTGGCCGGGTCGATGTGGGGTGCGCGCACTTCCACTCCTGCCTGCTCTTCCTGCAGCAATACGGTTACGCTGCTGTCCCTGTCTTTCCAGCCCCGGTTGATGGCCTGCATGGCCACCTGCTCCGCTAACGTGGCCATGGGCATGGGGACGCTGTACTCCCGGGCCAGCTCTGTGGCCAGGGAAATGTCCTTGTGGGCCAGCTCCAGGGCGAAGCTGGCGGGCTCGAACTCGCCACGGAACATGGTCCGCACCAGGCCTTCATGTAGAATCCTCATTCGGCCCAGGGAACCCCGACGCATTCCTTCCCACAAGGCCTCGGGTTCCACCCCGGCCTTGACTCCCAGGGTCAGGCCCTCGGCTATGGCCTGCCGGACGCTGTGTCCCACCATGTTATGCACCAGCTTGCAGATGGAACCGGCGCCAATGGCTCCGGCATAGAATACCTTGTCTCCAAAGGAATCCAGGACCGGCTTGATGCGCTGGTAGATATCGGGGTCGCCGCCCACCATTACTGCCAGGTTGCCGCTGTAGGCGCCCGTTTTGCCGCCGCTTACGGGAGCGTCCAGGACATGAGCCCCCTTGCGGCGGAAGATTGGTTCTATTTCCCGTATGAGAGTTGGCCGGCTGGAGGAGAGATCCACGTAAACGCACCCGGGCCGGATACCCTCCAAGACTCCCGAATCTCCCAGGGCCACCGCTTCCACTTCCTTCGGTCCGGGCAGGGAAGTAAATATGATATCGCTCAACTCGGCCACTTCTGACGGGGTATTGGCCAGGCGGGCTCCACCCTCCAGCAACGGAAGGGCGGCCTCTTCCCGCAAGTCGTTGACCACCAGGGGGTAGCCGGCCTTTTGGATGTTGAGGGACATTCCACCACCCATGTTGCCCAGTCCGATGAATCCGATAGTCTCCATATATGCACCTTCAATTGACCTGGTCAGCAGCAGGTGAGGCCCGCTGCCTGTTTTGGCTTGTGCGGCAGGTCAGCAGGGGCATTGTATGGGAGTTAGTCGGAAGGGGTCAACGCGGGAAGTTGCGAGGGCCAGCGCAAGGAAGATAGAGCCTGAAGAATTGAGGCCGCCGAATGTCCGGCGACCGAATGAGAAAGACTCTGTTGCGGAACAAAATTTCAGGAAAGCAGCCTTATTGCCGCGACGGTGACACCGGCAACGGCAATAATCAAGCCGCCCAATCGGACCATCAGTCTTACTTCCAGGGCATGCAGGTCTGCCTTGGTGGCCATATCCCGGATATCCGCCTTGGTAGCCATGTCGCGGATGTCCGCCTTGGTGGCCATGTCGCGGGTGTCTTCCTTGGTGGCCATGTCGCGGATATCCGCCTTGGTGGCCATATCCCGGATATCCGCCTTGGTGGCCATGTCGCGGATGTCTTCCTTGGTGGCCATTACCCTGGTAACTTCGGCAATGTCATCTTTCGTAGCCAGGTTGCCGGCAAATGCCTCCCCGACGGTGATAATCACAGCCTCTGCCTGGGCCTCGTCGAAGCCGGCTTCCTGTAGCGACTTATAGGCTTTCAGGGTATCGAAGGGTACTGAGGCCATGATTCCCCTTGGTCTTTCCTTGCATCACCCTTATACCACTCGTTCTCATCAGGGTCAATTGACTCGGATTCCAATGTATTTCCTTCCCTTGTAACGCTTTTACCCCCCGTGTAGAATTAGCCAGACTTGAAAGCCGAAGGGGGGCGCCCTATGTACGATAAACCCATGCTCAGCCTGGACCAGACGCGCAAGGCCATGGACGCCATGCTGGACAAGGCCACCCAGGAACCGAATCGCCCCGTTGCCATTGCCATAGTGGACGACGGCGGCAATCTTCTTAGCTATGCCAGGATGGATGGGTGCCGGGCCAACCCACAGACCTTTGCCATCCGCAAGGCATACACGTCCGCCATGTCAGGAGCGGACTCGGCGGTTTATGCCGAACGATTGCAGAGCCAGGGCCGTTCCGTGTCTGACATGGGAAACCCTAACCTGGTGTCGGCCCAGGGCGCGGTGGTGGCCCTTCATCCTGGCAGCGGCGCCGTGCTGGGCGCCATCGGCGTCAGCGGCCTGAGTTCCCAGGAAGACGAGGACCTGGCCCGTCTGGGTGTGCAGGCAATGGGCCTGTAGCATTTCATTTAACGTAACACGACCGGAATGGACGGTCCTTTCTGGCGGGTCGGTGAAGTTAACCCCGTGCCTTCCACAACCTGTTGGCTAGACCAGGCCCGACGGTACGGAAGGCGGCTGCCGCCTGCGCTGGGCCGTTTGGCCCCGGTCACCCCCATCCTAACCTTCACCATCAAGAGGGAAGGGACCTTTGAAATAGTCTCTTAACGGAGGAACCATGGCCAATCCCCGCGCCGAATACTCTCCCATATTTCACCGACCCCCGCTGAAGCTGCCCAATAACGCCCGGGTGGCGGTGTGGGTGGTGATCAACGTAGAGGAGTGGGACATCAACGAACCCATGGCCCGCACCGTGCTGCCCACGCCCCAGGGAGTGGAGGTTATTCCGGACATTCCCAACTTCGGGTGGTTCGATTACGGGCTAAGAGTGGGGTTCTGGCGGATGAAGCGGGCGCTGGACCGGCGAGGCATTCGCGCCACCGTCAGCCTGAACGCCTCGGTCTGCAACAGCTACCCCTTCCTGGTGCAGGACTGCCTGGATTCGGGCTGGGAACTGATGGGCCACAGCTACATCCAGCGGGTGATTAACCGGGAACCGGACGAGCGGGACGCCATCCGCCGCACCATAGACACCATCCGGGAGTTCAGCGGTGTCGCCCCCCGGGGCTGGATGGGGCCCGGCCTGGCGGAGACCTTCGACACCCCCGACATCCTGGCGGAGGAGGGCATAGAGTACGTTTGCGACTGGTGCAACGACGACCAGCCCTACCCCATGAAGGTGAAAAACGGCAACCTTATTTCCGTGCCCTATACGGTGGAACTGAACGATATTCCCATTTACATGGTGCAGCATCACCAGTCGCCGGAAATCTTCAACCGGGCCAAAGACCAGTTCGATACCCTCTACGCCGAGGGGGAGGAGAGCGCCCGCATCTTCTGCGTCTCTACCCACCCCTACATCACCGGGGCGGCGCACCGGATTAAATACTACGAGCAGATATTCGACTACATCAGCCGCTTTGAGGGGGTGGCGTATATGACGGGCAGCGAAATACTGGACTGGTACAAGTCGGAGATGTGAGGAACTTCTGAACAAGGCAATGGCAACACAGTAACGGCGGTTCCCATTCAGGCCATAATACCCGGCCCTCAGGGAATCGCCGGAAAGGCGTCACCCCCAGCCTGACCTTCCCCCACGACGGGGGAAGGGTCTTTTTTTGGATGTCCCCGGGGCCGGTGATTTTACCGGCCCCGCTTGGCAGGTGCGGAACCGGCCCGTTAGATGACGTCGGAATTGCCGTTGGTGTTGGCCATGGCGGCGCTGGCCAGGGTGCTGCCGGCCAGCATATCTATGCCCTTGCGTACGCTGCCGCTGATGCCGTTGATTTCCCGCTCCAGGGATCTCAGGGTCCGCAGGGCATAGGCGTCGGCCTCGGTACGGCGGGACTCGGCTTCAGCCTCCGCCATCTGGAGAATCCGGGAAGCCCGGTCCTGCGCGTCCTGCAGAATTTCTTCGGCGCGCCGGTGCTGTTCCGAATCGGTAAGCTGCTTGCTGAACTCGTCCTCGGCCTTGGCCTTGGCCCGGCGGGCGTCGGCCATGGCCACATTCATTATCTGCTCTTTCTGGGAGAGGACCTCTTCAGCGGCCCTGACTTCCTGGGGGACGCCAAGGCGCAACTGGTCCACCAACTCAATCAGCTTGGCTTTGTCCATCATCAGGCTGCCGGTAATGGGCATTACCTTGCTGTTGTTGATCAGGATTTCCAAACGGTCGATAGTATTTATGATATCTATGATGTCCCCCTTTTCTCCGGACCCCCGCTATGGAGCCGGAATGCCGAATTTCTCATACACGGCGGCGGCCACCCTTGGGGTAACCATGCCGGTGATATTACCGCCCAGGCGGGCTACTTCCTTCAGCAGGCTGGAGCTGACGTACATGTGCTCCTGGGATGTCATGAACGACACCATGTCCACGTCTGGCGCCAGCTTGCGGTTCATAAAGGCCATTTCGTATTCGTACTCGAAGTCGGAGCCGCTCCTGAGTCCACGTACTATTACCGCAGCCCCAACATCGCGGGCGAACCGGACCACCAGCCCCTGGAACTGGCGGACTTCCACGTTGGGGAGGTGGCTGACAGCATCCTTGAAAAGCTCCACCCTTTCTTCAGTATTAAAGAGCAGGTTCTTGGAGGGCGTGTCGTAAACGGCGACAACAACCCTTTCGAAGAGAGCCGCCGCCCGGGCCGCGACATCCGTATGCCCTTCGGTTACCGGGTCGAAGCTCCCCGGGTAGAGAGCCGTTACCATCAATTTCCTCCTTTCTGGTAAAAGTCCACCAGGTTGTCCCCGTATCGCCGGTTCGATTCCAGGGCCAAAGCCCCGTATTCGTCTCCCAGGGTTACGTGCCTGGAGTGGCCTACCACTACCATGCCCTCCTCGTCCACCAGGCCCGGGGTGGTACCCAGAGACATCATGAACTCGGCCAGCTTTTCCATTTTGTAAGGCGGGTCCAGCAGCACCAGCCGGTAGGGGCCCGGAAGAGTCTCCAGTACCCTGGCGGCGTCGGCGCAATATGCCTGCGACCGGCTGCGAAACCCGGTGGCCTCCAGGTTGGCCTGCAGCGCCTGGTGCTGGCGGCGGTTGCGCTCCACGAAATCGGCCCAGGCAGCCCCCCGGCTCAGGGCTTCAATTCCCAGGCTGCCGGTGCCGGCAAACAGGTCCAGGACACGGGCATCTTCCAGTATCCAGGGGGGAAGGACGTTGAATATGGCGGCCCTGGCCCTTTCTGATGTGGGCCGCACACCGGGAGTTACCGCACCCTTGAGGCGATGGCCTTTGGCCGCCCCTCCCACTACCCGCATATTACTGATGGGGGACATTATAATTCACGCTACTACGGGATTTTCCAGTTGGTTTCCGGGTTGATTTTAGGCAATTTACAAAAGAGGCCCCGGGACCAGGGTGTGTCGTCAGATGCGCTGCGTCCTTCCTGAATCGGCAGTTGCCAGGGGCGGACGCCTGCGCGGAAACGCCGTATTGACTCCAGGCCTGAAGGGCGATACCGCTGCTGCCAGATTCCTGTCCTGTTGACATTATTTTCGCGGGGGTCATAATATTCTGGCACGCAAAGGGTATCACACGGAGGCGGCGGATATGCTTAGAATGTCCATCGACAGCATAAGGGTCAGCCCGATGAACTATCAACGGGTTGTCATCCTTAAAGAGAATGAGTCCGACCGCTACCTGCCCATCTGGATCGGGCCGGCGGAAGCTGACGCCATTGCCGTGAAGCTCCAGGACCTGAGCGTACCCCGTCCCCTGACCCACGACCTGCTGCGTACTGTAATAGACACCCTGGGCGGTTCGGTGGTGCATATCCTGGTCAGCGACCTGCACAACGACACCTTTTACGCCAAGATAGTCATTGAAGTTAACGGCGAAAACAAGGAAATAGACTCCCGCCCCAGCGACGCCATGGCCCTGGCAGTGCGGGCCCAGGTGCCCATATTTGCGGAAGAGTCGGTAATGGACAAGGCAGGTATTCTGCTGGACAAGGAAACGGGCAAGCCGATTACGCCCGAAAGAGAGGGCGAAGTGGGCGAACCCACCGGCCAGGTTAACGAGGAAGAACTGCGGCGCATGTCGGCCTTCACCGACTTCATCAACGACCTGGACCTGGAAGGCCTGGGCGGAGAGCAGCAGAGCCGGTAACACCGAGGCATACCACGAAATGAATAATGATGGCAGAATGCCCCGGTAATGGAAGCCGGGGCATTTGCCTGGAGGGGTTGGAGAGGTTCCGGAACCTCTGAACGGAGCAGCTTCCTCCCGGGATTGTCGGGACTCTTACGCGGCAGGCGGCCCCCCCATTCCCACCGCCTCCTTTGAAGGTGGTAGGGATAAAATTAACTAATGCGGAACGGGGTTGGAATTTGTGGGCCACACCAGCCTTGCAATTTTCCGAAAACCCTTCCCGGTAAATTGACTTTTCGTAATCCCGATGGTAACATCCTGTGCGTTTGGTGAGCGGCATGTCCTGGTGGGTAGTAGCCCTGCGCCTGGCCGGTCTGGGATGGTACATCGCCTTTTGCGTGGTGGCCGGTATTGTGTTGGGCATATTGCTGGATAAAGTGACTGGACTGTCTCCACTGTTCGCCATAATAGGAGTGGTCCTGGGAAGCGTTTTGGCTTTCTGGGGCGTTTACAAGATGATTCTGCCGGTTCTTTACGGATCTCGTAATCCGGATACCGCCAATCGAGGGAGAGAGGAATAGTGCCGTCGGGTGCTGCCGCCAAGAGAGTAATGCTGCTGGCCGGTGTGGTCATGCTGGCATTGTTGATTGCAGGGTTTGTAGTTGGCGCCATCGGTTCACAGATGTTTGGCGTAAACCGGTTCCTGGCCCAACCCGCAATCCATCTCCCCCCTCAACCCGTTTTCCCCTTCTCTGCCGTTAAAGAGAGCCTTGGCTATGCCGATTACCCAAAGGAAGTGGAGGAAAAACCCGCTGCCGATGCCGATCATCCCCCCGAGGGAGAGTCTGCGGACCACGGCGAAGGGGAAGAGCACCACTTTACTCCCCTGGGAATAGGCCAGTTCGCCGTTACCAACACCCTGCTGTCGGCGTGGCTCACCAGCATTGTAATCATCCTTTTCTTTGTCCTGGGGGCCCGGAAGCGGGCCATGGTGCCTGGCCGGTTCCAGTCGGTGGTGGAAAGCATCTTTGAGGGAGTGCTGAACTTCGCCTCCAGCGTGCTGGGGCCGGAGATGGCACGCAAGGCTTTCCCCGTCGTCGCCACCATCTTCTTCTTCGTGCTGTTCAACGCCTGGATCGCCCTGTTCCTGGTGCCCATTTACCAGGCGGTGGGATTTGGGTCCGGCGGCCTGTGGGACTTCAAGCTGGAGGCCCACCTGATTCGTCCCGCCGGTACCGACGTCAACATGCCCTTGGCGCTGGCCCTGGTTTCCTTCGTCTTCGTGGAATACTGGGGTATTCGAGTGCTGGGCCTGGCCTACTTCAAGAAGTTCTTCGCTTTCGGCAACCTGCTGCGGGGCCGTCCCAGCGGCTTGATTGACGTTTTCGTGGGCATTTTGGAGTTGATCAGCGAACTGGTACGCATCGTCAGCTTCACCTTCCGCTTGTTCGGGAATATGACCGCCGGTGAAATCCTGGTGGTGATGATAACCTTCCTGGTGCCCTTCGTCGCCAACATCTTTGTTTTCGGGCTGGAGTTGCTGGTGGGATTGATCCAGGCGGTGATCTTCGCCGGACTGACCCTGGTTTTCCTTTCCCTGGCGGTGCATCACGAAGAGCATTAGGCGGGGCATTAATTAGCTGGATGAACCTTCCCCGCGGGATGGGGAGGGCCGGACCAATAAGGGCTTCAGACTACATAACTTGGAGGACTAGCAGAAATGGAGCTACTACCGATTCTTTTGGCGCTGGAGGCCGAAGCGGCCAAGTTCCTTGGGGCCGGCCTGGCCATTGCCATTGGCGTAATTGGCCCCGGTGTTGGTATTGGAATCCTGGGCGCGGGAGCCATGGGCGCCATCGGCCGCAACCCGGAAGCCGCCGGTTCCATTACCACCAACATGATTTTGGCCATCGCCTTCGCCGAAGCGTTGGGCATTTACTCCCTGATCGTAGCGGTAATCCTGCTGTTCGTGGTCTAGCGTTATGGTTGAACTAGGAATCAACCTGCCCCTGCTGATTGCCTACCTGGTAACCTTCGTAATCCTGCTGGCGATTCTGTACCAGTTCGCCTACAAGCCGCTGATGGCGGCCATGGACCAGCGATCGGAACGGATCCAGGAAGGCCTTTCCGCCGCCGAGCAGGCGCGGCAGGAGGCAGCCAGTTCCCAGGCGGCCATTGAGGAGCAGCTGAACGAGGCCCGCCGCGAGGGGCAGCGGCTGCTGGACCAGGCGAGGGAGGCTTCCCAGCGGTACCGGGAAAGCGAGATGGAACGGGCCCGCCAGGAGGCGGAGGCATTTGCCGAACGGGCCAGGGCCGACATCCAGCGGGAGCGGGATGCCGCGCTGGACGAACTGCGGGCCAGCTTCGGCGACCTGGCCATCACCGCCGCGGAGCGGGTTATACGGCGTTCCCTGGACCGGCAGGCCCACGAAGAGCTCATCACCCAGGTGTTGGAAGAGGGTGAGAGCTTGCGGCGAGGTTAGGCGACCATGGCCAAGCAGGTAGGAGGCCAGCGGTACGCCCGTGCCCTGTTCGACCTGGCAGTGGAGAAGGACTCCATGGACCAGTGGGCCACCGACCTGGCCCAGCTTGCCGAGGCGATGCAGGACGGGCAGTTCAACCTGTTCCTGAAGCACGCCGAGGTGCCCCTGGGCCGGAAGATTGAGTCCCTGGCGACGGTGCTGCCTGAGGTTGACCCCATGGTGCGGAACCTGGGTTCGCTGCTGGTGACCCGTAACTCGGTGGACTCCATCGGCGACGTGGCCGTGGCGTACAATCGGCTGGTGGACGAGCGGCTGGGCAGGCAGCAGATTGAGGTTACCACTGCGGTGGAACTGGAACCGGCCGAGACGGACCGCATCCGCGATTTCGTGGCCGGGTTGATCCAGCGCGAGGTGGTGATGACCACCCGGGTGGACGATTCCATCCTGGGCGGAATGGTTATACAGATTGGCGACCGGCTTATGGACGGGAGCACCCGTTCCAAGCTGGAAGAATTGCGAAAGCAAATACGCACGGAGGCCTCGCTCAACTGACGAAAGGTTGAGCGCCCCTTTTTCCAGGGTTCGCGACGAGCAGGCCCGGCTAAAGGGATGTACGGTTCCGGCGTATATTTGGCAGTTAAGGAGATTCCCCAATGGCGATTAGGGGTCAGGAAATCGTATCTTTAATCCGGCGCCAGATTGAAGAGTTTGGCGGCGATTTGAGCATGGTGGATGTGGGCACCGTGGTCCAGGTGGGCGACGGTATTGCCAGCATCCAGGGTCTCCAGGGGGTACGCTCCAACGAGTTGCTGGACTTCGGCAACGATATTCTCGGACTGGCCCTTAACCTGGAGTCCGACCTGGTGGGCGCGGCCATCCTGGGCGACGCCACTGTCGTCAAGGAGGGGGACCAGGTCCGCTCTACCGGCCAGATCATCGAAATTCCCGTGGGCGATGCCCTGATCGGCCGGGTAGTGGACCCGCTGGGCCGGCCTTTGGACGGCAAGGGCCCCATCAACACCAGCGGCACCCGCCCGGTGGAGCAGGTGGCCCCCAACGTGGTGGTCCGCCAGTCGGTGGATACGCCGGTGCAGACGGGTATCAAGGCCATCGACGCCATGATTCCCATTGGCCGCGGCCAGCGGGAGTTGATCATCGGCGACCGCTCCACGGGCAAGACGGCCATCGCGCTGGATACCATCATCAACCAGCGGGGCGGCGACCTTATCTGCGTTTACGTGGCCATCGGCCAGAAGCAGGGCAAGGTGGCCCAGGTGGTGGGCATCCTGGAAGAGAATGACGCCATGGGCCATACCATCGTGGTGAACGCCGGCGCTTCCGATTCGGCGCCTTTGCAGTTCATCGCTCCCTACGCCGGCTGCGCCATGGCTGAGGAGTTTATGGACCAGGGCAAGGATGTGCTGGTGGTGTACGACGACCTGACCAAGCACGCCTGGGCCTACCGCCAGATGTCTCTGCTGCTGCGCCGCCCTGCCGGCCGCGAGGCCTACCCCGGCGACGTTTTCTACCTGCACAGCCGCCTGCTGGAACGGGCGGCCAAGCTGGACCAGGAACACGGCGGCGGCTCCATTACCGCGCTGCCTATTATTGAGACCCAGGCCGGTGACGTGTCGGCCTACATTCCCACCAACGTGATTTCCATTACCGACGGCCAGATTTACCTGGAGCCCGAACTGTTCAACATCGGTATTCGCCCGGCGGTGAACGTGGGCCTGTCCGTGTCCCGCGTGGGCGGCGCGGCCCAGACCCGGGCCATCCGCCAGGTGGCGGGGCGCCTGCGCCTGGACCTGGCCCAGTACCGGGAGCTGGCCAGCTTTGCCCAGTTCGGCACGTCGGACCTGGACGCGGCAACCCGCGCCCAGCTGGCCCGGGGCCAGCTTTCCACCGAGGCGCTGAAGCAGGCCCAGTACCGGCCCCTGCGGCTGGAACAGGAGGTCATCATCCTGTACGCGGTCAACGCAGGCCTGACGGATGACGTGGCCCTGGAGCGGGTGGGCGCCTTCGAGGAACAGTTGCTGGAGTACATGGGCAGCACCCACCCGGAAATCGGCCAGGCCATCGCCACCAGCGGCAACCTGCCCGAGGACGTTACCGGCCAGCTGAACGAGGCCATCACCAACTTCAAGGCGACTTTCAGTTAAGTTAAGTCCACGAATAGGCACGAATATTCACTAATCTCATATCATCCATTGGTGGTCATTCGTGTCCATTCGTGGATTGAAGAAAGAAGAGTATGCCAAGCGTAAGGGATATACGGCGGCGGATTCGCAGCGTGGAGAATACGGGCAAGGTAACCAACGCCATGTCGTTGATTGCTGCGTCCAAGATGCGCCGCGCCCAGAACTCGGTGCTGCAGGGGCGTCCCTACGCCGAGAAAATTTATGAGGTCATCGCCCACCTGGCCGCCCAGCCGGCAGAGGATGGCGAGGCACTGCATCCCCTGCTGGAGGTAAGGCCGATCAACCGTATCGGGTTGCTGGCCATCACCCCCGACCGGGGCCTGGCCGGGGGCATGCACTCCAACATCAACCGGCGGGCGGCCCAGTTCATCCTTAACCAGACCGTCCCCACCCGCAGCATTGCCGTGGGCCGTAAGGGCCGCGATTTCATGGCCCGCTACGGCCAGGATCTGCTGGCCGTATTCGCCGACCTGGGCGACCGGCCCCTGGTGGTGGATACGCTGCCCATCTCCCGTATGCTCATCGACAATTTCCTGGCCGGCGAAATGGACGAGGTCTATATCGTCTATACCAGGTTCGTTTCCACCATGTCCCAGGAACCGGTGGTGCAGAAACTGCTCCCCGTAACCCCGGCGGAGCTTTCGGCCACCGACCGGTCGGGCTACATCTACGAGCCCGACACCCTGACAGTGCTTGGTTCCCTCCTGCCCCAGTTCGTGGACATGGAGGTTTACCACGCCATGCTGGAATCCATCGCCAGTGAACAGTCGGCCCGCATGGTGGCCATGCGCAACGCCACCGACAACGCCAAGTCGCTGGCCGACGACCTGACCCTGGTAATGAACAAGCTTCGCCAGGACAGCATCACCAACGAACTGCTGGACCTGGTGGGCGGCCAGATTGCCCTGGAGGGGTAGGAAACTAGCAAGAGGCGCTCTATATACCTTGCATAAACTTGGGGAGCGTTTGCATTGCGCGAGCCGTCACCCCCCGTCCTGGCCTTCCCCCATCGAGGAGGAAGGGACTTTTGGAACAGTTTCTAATCTATCTCAATTAGACGGCACAACCTGAGACCGCGGGAGGTCACAATTATGCCCGGAAGTATCGTACAGGTAATTGGTACCGTGGTGGACGTGGAGTTTCCGCCGGGCCAGTTGCCCAACCTGTTCGACGCCCTGGAACTGGACAATAACGGCGAGAGGCTGGTGCTGGAAGTACAGCAGCACATCGGCAACAACTGGGCCCGCTGCCTGGCTCTGGGTTCAACCGACGGCCTGGCCCGCGGAACCGAGGTAACCGACACCGGCGACAAGGTGCTGGTCCCCGTGGGGCCGGAAACCCTGGGCCGCCTGTTCGACGTTACCGGCACGCCCCTGGACAACCTGGGCATCGTGGAGGCCGGCCAGCGCTGGCCCATCCACCGTCCCGCGCCCGCCTTCGACGACCAGAATCCCGAAATTGAGATTCTCGAAACCGGTATCAAGGTATTCGACCTTATCACCCCCTTCCCCAAGGGCGGCAAGGTGGGCGCCTACGGCGGCGCCGGCGTGGGCAAGACGGTTATCATCCAGGAACTAATCCGTAACATTGGCGCGGTACACCAGGGCGTGTCCGTATTCGCCGGGGTGGGTGAACGCTCCCGCGAAGGCAACGACCTGTGGCACGAAATGTCGGACTCGGGCGTGCTGGACAGCACGGTGCTGGTGTTCGGGCAGATGAACGAGACCCCCGGCGTCCGCGCCCGCATCGGGCTGACGGGTCTGACCATGGCCGAGTACTTCCGCGAAGAGCAGAACCAGGACGTGCTGCTGTTTATCGACAATATTTACCGCTACATCCTGGCGGGCATGGAAGTGTCCGCGCTGCTGGGCCGGATGCCCTCCGCAGTGGGTTACCAGCCCACCCTGAGCACGGAGATGGGCGCCCTGCAGGAACGGATTACCTCCACCAAGTCTGGTTCCATCACCTCCTTCCAGGCCATCTACGTGCCGGCGGACGACTACACCGACCCGGGCATTGTTACCACCTTTGGCCACCTGGATGCGGTGGTTTCGCTGGAACGCTCCCTGGCGGCCCAGGGCCTGTACCCGGCGGTGGACCCGCTGGCGTCCTTCGCCCGCATTCTGGAGCCCCGCATCGTGGGCGACGAGCATTACCAGGCGGCCCGGGGCGTGCAGCAAGTGCTGCAGCGGTACCGGGACCTGCAGGACATCATCGCCATCCTGGGTATTGAAGAGCTTTCCGAGGAAGACCGGCAGGCGGTGTTCCGGGCCCGTAAAATCCAGCGGTTCCTGACCCAGCCCTTCTTCGTGGCGGAGGCATTTACCAACCAGCCCGGCAAGTACGTGCCCCTGCGGGAGACGGTGCGCGGCTTCGTGGAAATCCTGGAGGGCAAGCACGATGAACTGCCCGAGCAGGCTTTCTACATGGTGGGCACCATCGACGAGGCCATCGAGAAGGCCGAACAGATGGCGGCCGTGGGGTAGGATTCCAACTGACAAATGCGCGTTGACAGCCGTGCGTTGGCCTACGACAATGTGAAACAGAGGGCAATTGTTGTATGCCATTGTGCGGCTGTTTTCATTCCTATACTCTCACACGTTTGTCTGAAGAGTATTTTCGTTTACAACTTCCTACGGGTCCACTGGGGAATTTCGCGGAAGTCTTGAGAAATTCCCGATTAGCTGACTCAGTTGTAGAAAATACCTCAACCAGTCTTACCCTCCCTTTCAAAAAGACATTCATGTTAAAGAGAGTCCGAGAGGAAGGTAGCTTACGCAGGCTTTTGGAGACTCTCAAAAGCAAGATAATTGTTGACCTTTCTCCGGATCTCTCTCAATGCTATTCTCTGGGGCCCTATAGCGTTGTTGGTGAAGATGGGAGAGTCAATGTTCGGTCACCTTGGGGAGATTTAATTTACCGCGCCAAATATCGGAGCGATCCTGATGCAAATAGGCAGATACTATCCAGAATTGAAGAATTCATTGAGGGACATTTAGCAATCAGGACTATCAACTCCATTATAGCCCCTCCCAAGAGTGACAGTAATACTCCTGATTTAGCTGGATCCTGGGCCAACCAAATCGCAGGACGACTGGGAGCAAGAAGGCTAAATGCTCTTAAGGTTAGAGAGGGAATTGGTCCTCAGAAGAACCTTCTAATGTCGTTATCTGAGGAAGATTTGGTAGGCAGATTAGCCAACAGTGTTACAATTAGAGAGGCGGTTGCAGATGCTCGAGTCCTCATTCTGGATGACACTATAGGTTCGGGCGGTACTCTTAAAGAAATGGCGCGAGCATTACGAGACGGCGGGGCTCGGCAAATTTACGGCTTAACTGTTGCCAAAGACGCCAAGTTTACTTTGGGAGGGGTGGATCTTAAGGAGGAGTTGTGGAAATGAAACAACAATACGTCGCCATTTCCCCAACCGATAGCAACTATCCAGGCACACAGCTTGAAGCCCTAGGTGGCGTAACCCTTTATGTCCTCGGAAATCTGGAACTGCTGGGGAAGAGCGGCATAGGCATTTGTGGTTCGAGGGATGCATCTCCAGAGGCATTGGATTGGGCTTACCATCTCGGCAAAGAGGCCGCAAAGCGAAACGTGCTTATTGTCAGCGGCTATGCGCGGGGTGTGGACCGCGAGGCTCACAGGGGCGCGCTGGAAGCCGGTGGAAGCACCATTGCCGTTTTGCCTGAAGGAATTGAAGGGTTTGGTATTCGTCGGGAGTTGGCAAGTCATGTGGACTTGGAACGTAACTTTCTTGCCGTCTCTATGTTCGAACCAAGTGCAAGGTGGACTTCCTGGCGTGCCATGACAAGAAACCAGTTGATTGTAGGACTATCAACAAGCTTGGTTGTTGTCGAAGCACGTGAAAAAGGAGGCACAATCGACGCCGCTCGCAAGTGCCTTAGACAGGCCAAGAAATTGTGGGCAGTAGAATACCCCGTGGAAAGTTCTGGAGGATCTGGCAACCGACTTCTGCTGAAGAACGCTTCAGCAATTGCCCTTAACCCGGCCTCTGTTGAACAGGTATTCGCACAAAAGCATGTCCATGGTAAAGAGCCAAACCAACAACTTGCTATGAGTATAGAGGGTTAATCCAATGGCCCCGATGAGACTGGAAATTATTACCGCCGAGCGCGAGGTTTATGCCGACGACGTGGACATTGTCGTAGCGCCCGGCGTGGAAGGGCAGCTTGGAATTCTGCCCCACCACGCGCCCCTGATGACCGCCCTGCAGCCTGGGGAGATACTGGTCCGCAAGGAGGGCGAGCCTTCCTACCTGGCCGTTTCGGGTGGCTTCATGGAGGTAATGGCCAACAAGGTTACCATCCTGGCCGAGACCTGCGAATACACCGAGGAGATAAGCGAGGAGCGGGCCCAGGCCGCCATGGAACGGGCCCAGGACCGCATCCGCAGCCACGGTACTGAAGCCGAACTGGCCGAGGCCCTGCGTTCCTTCCGGCGGGCCCAGGTGCGGCTGAACGTGGTGCGCCGCCGCCGTCCCCGGGGAGATATGAGGTCCTCCGTAGGCAACCAGCCCGGCGGCTGACGCCGTTCGTTACGATTGGTGAAACAAGAGGGGCGCCGGACAATTAACCGGCGCCCCTTAAATCTGTCAATACCTGGGCCTACTCTGTGACGGTACCATTGGCCAGGTAGTAGGTCATAGACTGGAGGGACAGCAGCGGGTCGATGTTGCGGACGTTCACCCCTTCAGGTACCTGGGGCATGATGGGGGCGTAGTTGAGGATGGCCTTGACACCGCACTCCACCAGGCGGTCCACCACCGCCTGGGTATAGGCTATGGGCACGGCCACAATGGCGATGCTGACCTGGTAACGCTGAATCACGTCGCCCAGTTGGGCTACCGGCTGGACCGTCAGTCCCCCAACTTCGCGGCCCACCACGTCGGGATTGTCGTCCAGGGCAGCCACCAACTGGAAGCCGTCGGGAGTGAAACCTGGATAGTTCAGGATGGCCCTGCCCAACCGGCCGACGCCGACCACCGCCACGTTCCAGGTTACAGTCATGCCCAGAATTTGCCGCAACTCGTCCAGCAGGTGATTCACGTTGTAACCCCGCCCCTGCTTGCCAAAACGGCCAAAATAGCTCAAGTCCTTGCGAATCTGGGCCGGAGTTATCTGCAGCTTCTCGCCCAGTTGCTGGGAGTTGGCAATCTGCACTCCCTCAGCCAGCAGTTGGGTCAGCGTGCGCACGTACTGGGGAAGCCGGCTGACTACAACGTCGGGCACCTCGTTGCGGCCGTGGTTTTGATGATCAAAGTTGGATGCCATGCCTGGAACCTGGGCCCGTCACGAGATTGGGGAATGTTCTTTACGAATCCGCAAAGGCTAAAACCGTTGAAGCGCCATTAACAGGAATACTCTCAATCCCGACGGTGATAAATTGGCCTTCTTATCATACAATCTATAATGTCGCCGTAATTGCGTCAAGCAGGCCTTCCGTTGCGACGTCATCTTCGTGCCGTGAAGGGTCTGTGGTCTCTGCTTGAATCCCGTCAATCGAAAGCCCGAGGTGAAGCCGTGCATATCGGCGCCTGCCGCCTGATCCTGTATCTGCCCGACGCGCACAGCCTGAAGGATAAGCGGCGGGTAGCCCGCTCCATTACCGAGCGCATCAGGAACAAGTTCAACGTAACCGTGGCCGAGGATGCGGACAACGACCTGCGGCAGCGATTGGACCTGCTGGTCTGCTCCGCCAGCAACGACGGCTCTCATGCCATCGAAATGCTTGCGGAGGTGGCGGACTTCGTGGAGGAGGCCAGGCCCGACCTGGAAGTGCTGGACTACCAGGTGGAACTGATTTCGGGAGTGTAGGCGCGTGGAATCAGCAGAACTTCGGTTGGCACGATATGGAAGGAGCGGCGGCATTCACTCCGCTGTCTTGCGGTTGGCTCCTGCGTCCCTGTCAGTGGTGGTCGCGCTGCCCGGCAGTGATGATAGGAAGGCATTAACGGCTGCCCACAGTCCCGACCCAGCGTCGCCCAGCCGGTCATTGTGGTAGGCCCAGGGCAACTGGTAGAAGTATGTGGGGCCAGGGGCCGCGTCGTACAGGGCGCGGCCCTGCTCGATGGGTATGATTTCGTCGGCCTCCCCGTGAATCACCAGCAGCGGGCCGTGGTACTGCCTGATGCGGGACAGGGAATCAAGCCGGTTGCCCGCCAGCAGGCGCACCGGGGAGAAGGTGTACAGCGCAGCCCCCATATCGTTCAGCGATGTGAAGGGCGAATAGAGTACCATGCCATCTGGCCGATGGTGCAGGGCCAGTTCCACCGCTACCGCCGCGCCCAACGAGCGGCCATAGTAAACGATGCGGTCGGGGTCCACGTCTTCCCTGCCCGCCAGGTGGGCAAGGGCGGCGCGGGAGTCCTGGTAGACGCCCCTTTCCGACGGCTTGCCCTGGCTGTTGCCGTAGCCCCGGTAGTCGAAAATGAAGACGTTGACGCCCTGCAGGTGGTGGAACAAGGCCAGGTCGTCCACCCGGTGGCCAATGTTGCCGGCGTTGCCGTGGAACCAGAGCAGGGTGATGTCGGCGTTGGCGGCGGAGGAAGTGGCATCTGCGGATGACGCCGGTATGAACCACCCGTTGAGGGTGTAGCCGTCATCGGTATCGAAATAAACGTCGTCAAAGGGGATGCCCAGGTCGGCTGGCGTACGTTCCACCGGGGACATGGGAAAGAAGATGAACTGCCGCTCCAGCACTTCCAGCAGGTTCATGTGGAAGCTTCCTGGAAGGGCAAGAATGGCTGTGACGGCAAGCAGCGCAACGGACCTGGCCAGGGCGGTAAGGGGTACATGGTCAGGCGCGGGAACCCCGGGCCACCACATTAACGGGAGAGCCGACGGCGAACTGTTCCAGGTTTTCGATGGACATTTCCAGGCCGCGCATGGTGCCGTTGTAGGCCATGCTGCCGGCGTGGGGCGCCAGGACCACGTTGTCCAGCAGGGTCAGCGGGTGCCCGGGCGGCAGTGGTTCCACCTCGAACACATCCAGGCCGGCGCCAGCAATTACATTCTGCTGCAGGGCTTCCACCAGCGCCGCCTCGTCTACCACTGCTCCCCTGGCCACGTTGACCAGGATGGCGGTGGGTTTCATCAGGGCAAGCTGTTCCCGGCCGATCATTCCCTGGCTGTCGGGGGTCAGGGCCACGTGAAGGGACACCACGTCCGACACTCGCAGCAGTTCATCCAGCTCCAGGAATTCCACGCCGTACTCCCGCGCCCGCTCCGGAGTGGGATTGAAGGTCCAGGCCGCAACGTTCATGCCGATGCCCTGGCCCAGCTGTACCATTCGCCGTCCGATGGCGCCCGTTCCCACCACGCCCAGGGTTTTACCGTAAAGCTCGTCAATGAAGCCGGCGGCCCAGCCCCCTTCGCGAATGCGGCGGTCGTTCGTTACTATCTGGCGAGAAACGGCCAGGGCCAGGGCCAGGGCGTGCTCGGAGACGTAGGGGGCGCCGTAGCCGGGGGTGTTGGCGACGGTTATGCCCAGTTCCTCGGCTGCCGCCAGGTCAACATGGTCAACGCCGGTACCCCAGACGGACAGTAACTTGAGATTGGGGCAGGCTGCCAGCACCTCGCGCGGGAAGGGCACGGCAGAGCGGATGTTGATGATGGCGTCGGCCTCGCCAATGCGGTCTATGGTTTCCTGGTTGTTGGACGGGCGGGTGGTGTGCCATTCGGCGCGGTCGGCCAGGGCGCGGGCCCGGGCTTCCAGGGGCGTGCCGGCCAGGGCCGGCGGTTCATCGTCGGGGACTACCAGCAGGGAGTAGGGCTTTGAAGTGGGCATAGGGTTATCACCTTGGACAGCAGGGATTTCATATATGGAATCATGGATCGGCTACTTTATCGTGCGCGCGTCGGCGGGACGCCAGGCCGAATGCCAGGCCGGCCACTACGGAACCCGTTAGCCCCAGCGCCAGGTCGCCCAGGGTGTCCACATAGGCCGTGTCCAGTTCGGGAGAAACGCGGATGAAGGCCAGATACTCGGCAATCTCCCACAGGATGGCGGTGGTGGCCCCGAAGCCGATGACCAGGGCCATTGTAACCCAAAAGCCGTGCCGGATTCTCCGCAACAGCGCGCCGGCGCCGCCCGCCAGCAATCCCCAGTTGACCAGGTGGTTGGCGTCGTCCCACCAGACGATGGTGTCATACAGGTCCAGGGCGTTGCCGGCAGTGTCAATCAGGAAGGGCAGCGTAATCAGGATGTCTGCCACGAAAGGGAAGGCCGACTGCCTGCGCCAGACCACCCAGGCCGCCGGCAAGACCAGTATGGCTGGGGGATAGGTGACGAGCCGCCAGAAAAAGCCCTTGCCCTCGAACTGCTGCAGCCCGGAAAAGGCTCCGAAGACAAGAAGGCTCACCACTGCCGCCTTCAGGAGCAGGTCAAGCCAGAATATTGCCGAAAGGGTACGAATTTCCTCACCCTGGATACAGCCCGCCAGGCCGTAGGCAGCTTGTACGACGGAGGCAAATGAAGGTGACGAACGACATTACCGCAAGCGATTGATATAAGAGTCTTCCACGTAGGGGCCGTCCTTTACGGAGCCGGCGTACATTCTTCCAGGTTCGTCCTTCACTCCCTTCGCTATCCCGTTAAATGCTTGGGCTAATGGGTCGCTGTCAACAACGATAAAAACATCGTAAAGACCGATGGTCGACTCAATGGTAGGGTTCTTCTTCAAGAGATGGTAAATGGCGTTGTAGGCTCCTCTTCGTCCTGAGCCATCAAGGTTCTTCAACGCCACCAACAATCGCCAGTCCTCGTCTTCTCAGGAAAAAGCCACGCGGCCGAGCACATTCCACGACGTATCCCGCCAGGTAGCAAGCGCCTTCGTAGCATTGGTTTTCCAGCAGAACAAGGGCTTCCCTTATTCTAACCTCTGCCAGGGTTGGAAAGGCACTCCGGTTCATCGGAATGTTGGTTTGCCTAATCCCCCAGGCTATCCGCCAGAATTTCCAGCACGTCTTTGGCCTGCTTGGTCTGGTCTTCGCCCTTGGACTGGATGCCCTCGGTCATCATTTGCAGGCAGAAGGGACAGGAAACGCCCACGGTGTCGGCGTTGGTTTCCAGGAAATGGTCTGTCCGGGCGTGGTTGATGCGCTGGCCCTGGCTTTCCTCGATCCACATGTGGCCGCCGCCGGCGCCGCAGCAGAAGCCCCGTTCCCGGCAGCGAGGCTCCATTTCCAACAGCTTTAGGCCGGGTATGGAGCGGGCAATGTTGCGAGGCTGGTCGTAGATGCCGTTGTGGCGGCCCAGGAAGCAGGAGTCGTGGTAGGCCATGTCCATGTTCATCATCCTGATGGGTTTGACCCTGCCCTGCTGGATAAGCTCATCCACGAACTGGGTGTAGTGGAGCACCTCGTACTCGCCGCCGAACTGGGGGTACTCGTTCCGCATGGTGTTGAAGCAGTGGGGACAGATGGTGACTATCTTCTTGACGTTGTAGCCGTTCAGCACCTCGATATTCTGGGCGGCCAGGATCTGGAACAGGTACTCGTTGCCCATGCGCCGGGCCGGGTCGCCGGTGCAGGTCTCCTCGTCGCCCAGGATGGCAAAGTCCACGCCAGCGGCCTTGAGCACCTTGACCATGGAGCGGGCGGTGCCCTGGCTGCGCTGCTCCAGGGCGGCTGTGCAGCCCACCCAGAACAGGATTTCCGCGTCGGGCTTTTCGGCCAGCGTCGGCACGCCCAGCCCTTGGGCCCAGTCGGTGCGGGAAAACTGGGTGCCCCGCCAGGGGTGGCCGCGCTGCTCCATGCTGAGGAGGGCGTTCATGCCCGTTTCGGGGATGCGGGACTCCTCCAATACCAGATTGCGGCGCAGGTCCATGATGGTGGGAATGTGCTCCACCACCACGGGGCACTCCTCCATGCAGGCGCCGCAGGAAACACAGTCCCACACCATCTGCTCCGGAATGGCGTGGTCGATGATGGGGTTGGGTTCCACGTGCTCCGGGTCCCGGGGACCCTGGTGACCGATGGCGAGCATGTGTTCCTTCAGGTTTTCAACGATGTGCATGGGGGACAGGATTTTGCCGGTGGTGTTGGCGGGACAGGCGTCGGTGCAGCGGCCGCATACCGCGCAGGCGTAGCCGTCCAACAGTTGCTTCCAGGTGAAGTCCTGGACCCGACCGGCGCCGAACCGCTCGGTGTTTTCCAGGTCGATGGACGCCATGGCGCCCCGGGGTTCCAGGGAGCGGAAGTAGGCGTTCAGGGGCGCGCCAATCATGTGTATGTGCTTGGACGTGGGGACGTAAATGCCAAAGCCCAGGATGATGCCCAGGTGGACCCACCAGAAAATGGCATGGAGCGCCTCTGCGGCCCCGGCGCCAATGCCTATTCCCGTGAAAGTGTCGGCCAGGACGCCACCGGCCAGCACCGCCGCCTCCGGACCTTCGCCACCGGCGGCCACGTAGAAGGCGTGGACCAGCAGGGTGGCAACCATCAGGCCCGCCGTAAGGCAGACGACGATGACGGCGTCAATGTTGCGGGTCAGGTCGAAGCTGAGCCGGTAGGGTTTGGCAGCCCACCGGCGCACCAGCATCCACGCCAGGATGGCCAGGATCAGGACGGCGTACAGGTCGAGATAGATGCTGTACACCTTGACGCCGGTGGCGGTGAGCAGCAGTTCGGGAAAGGCGTGCCAGATGGAGCCAATGAAGATAAAGATGACGTAGCTCAGAGAAAAGGACAGGAAGCCCCAGAAGACGAAGGCGTGGCCCAGCCCGGCCAGGTCCAGGTTGCGGCTGCGGGCGTCAATGGAACCCACGCGTTGCAGCACCTTGCGCTGTCCCACCACGATGGCGACGGCGCCGGTGAACCGCTTCCAGGGCTGGTCAAAACGGGCAACGCTTCGCCCCTGCCGGATGAGGTGAATGACTCGCTTGTAAGCCAGCCAGCCAGCCAAAGCCTGGGTCGCGATCAGGGCCAGGTAAACCCCAATCCAAACGGGAATAATGCCAAAAATATCGCCAGGTGGGACCATGGTGGAGGACTCCGGTGGTTGATTTATGCCCTGCGGTTAAGGGCAGGGATAGTGTAACATACGGGTAGAAGTAACAGGTTTTGAGAAAAATAGGAGCCGGGCCAAGAAGAACGGGGTCAGGCCCTCAACCTGACCCCTTTAGACCTTCCAGAAATTAGCAGTGTATCTTAATCCTTGCTCTCACCCATTCCCGGCGGCGGTTCGTCAAAGGGCTGCCCCCGCGCTGGGAGGTTTGCTGGCGTTCGTACCAGGCTTGCCATTTCGAGCCTTCCCCCGCTGCACTCTCCCTGATGTCTTCTCTTTTTCCCTCTTTCTTATCTTCAGCTTTGGCTCGCCTGTATTGTTCTACAATCAGGCATTCCGCGATCATGTTGCCAACCTCCACTGAAATGATGGAAAGGCGGCCAGCCAGGGTACCCGGCCAGATGCCATGCCCATGGCGGTCATTGCCAATTCCGCTGTGTCCCTTGTCCCATACCTGCTACCCCTTCACCCTCGGAATAACTTCACTCCCCATCAGCTCAATCTGTCGCAGGGTCGCTTCCTGGGACATTCCAGGCCACTGCATCCGGAATATCAGGTAGTTGACGCCCAGTTCCCTCTCGTAACGCTGAATCTCCAACGCCACATCCTCGGGGGAACCCAGCAGGAAGCGGTCGCGGGCCAGGTCCTGGTAGGGAACGGAAAAACTCTCCTCGCCGGGCAGGGCCTTATCCTGTCCCCAGGCGGCATAGGCGGCGTACTTGGGGGCCAGCCAGGGTTCGCTTTCCACGTAAGCCGTCTCCCGGTCCTGGGCCACGTACAGTTCCCGCATCATGGGCAATGACTCGGGCATGGGCTGGCCGGCTCGTTCCAGGGTTTCCTGGTATCCCTGCCACTGCTCGGCCACCATCTGGACGGTGGCGTGGGGATTCACCAGCCACGGGTAACCCCACCGCGCCGCCCGCCGGATGGCCACATCGTTGTTGGCGGCCACCCAGATGGGCGGATGGGGCTGTTGCACCGGCCTGGTGGAAGGGGCAACCCGGGGAACTGTGTAGAATCGGCCGTCAAACTCGACCTCCTCCTGGGTCCAGAGCAGCTTCATGACGTCAAGAGACTCGCGCAGGCGGGCCACCCGTTCACCGCGTTCCACGCCGAAGGAAGCGTACTCCTCGTCCCGGTAGCCCAGGCCCACGCCGAAAATGAACCTGCCTCCGCAGATGGCGTCCATGGTGGCCACGCTCTCCGCCAGTTCTACCGGATTGAGCAGCGGCACAAGAATCACTGTGGCGGCCACTTCCATATCCCCCGCCTCGGCGGCCAGCCGGGCCAGCAGGGGAAAGCTGGAACTCATCTGGTAGGGCGCGGCCAGGTAATGCTGGCCGGTGCAGATCATGTCAAATCCGGCCTCCCGCGCGGCCCGGACCTGCTCGACACTTTCCTGGATTTTCAAGGGGAACGACTCCCCTGGAAGGTATTGATTAGTAACGAAAAATCCCAGCTTCATGCCAATCCTTTTCCGACGTTCACCGCTCGCCTGTCGGAGTAAGCCGTTAATTTATCCCGCCCTATTCTAAAGGCTGGCTTTCGCCCGAACAATAAGCTAGCCTTGATACAGGCATAATGAAATTTACAGAATTTTAATGCTATGATACTGTCAAGCTATTGTAGAATTCCTGACCGTTGCGATAAAGTTATGTAAATGGGAAAAGGGGTGAGGGATGAAAATTGCCAGATTCCGTGCCGGCAGCAGAACCGCAAACGGGGTAGTGATAGATGACGAGGTAGCCGAAATTCGCGGCAGCATCTTTACCAGTTTCAGGATCACCGATACTCGCCACCGGCTATCCGACGTAAGACTGTTACCGCCCACCGACCCCGCCGAACTTTGGGGGCCGGGCCTCAATTTTGTGGACCACCTGGAATATGCCGGCTCGGTGTTTGGCCAGGGGGCCATGCCGGTGCCGGAACGCCCCCAGCCCTGGCGCAAGGGCCGGAACGCCCTGACCGGGGTCAACGAACCCATCATCATTCCCCGCGACACCGCCGGCGAAGTCCACTACGAGGGCGAGGCCGTGGCGGTAATCGGCAAGGTCTGCCGGCGTGTCTCTCCCGAACGGGCCCCCCAGTACATTCTGGGCTACACCTGTGGCAACGACGTCAGCGAGCGAGCCTGGCAAAAGGACGACTGGACGTTCTGGCGGGCCAAGGGCGCCGATACCTTCGCCCCCGTGGGACCCTGGATTGAGACGGACCTGGACCCGCAGCAACTGGACCTGCTGGTAAGGATCAACGGTGAAGAGGTCCAGCGGTGCAATACCTCGGATATGCTCTTCAGCTTTGCTGAAATAGTCAGCTACATCAGCCAGCAGGTAACCCTTCGCCCCGGCGACCTGGTTTTCTCCGGCGCCACCGGTGTTACCCGGGCCATTGTCCCCGGCGACGTGGTGGAGGTGGACATTCCCGGCATCGGCGTATTGACCAACCCCGTCATTGCAGAGTTCGACGCAGGGGAAAGTTAGCCAAAGGACCACCGGACAAGCGCCTTTTCCCTGGATGGGGAACGGTCAGGATGGCGGTGAGAGCTTGCTGACGGGATTTTCCCTTCACCCCGGCTTGCTCCCTCCAGGGAAACAGGCTCTTATTCAGCCCTTTCCAGACTCTCCTGGGGTGATTGGGGCAGAGTGGGTCTTCGTGCCATGGCAAACATCAGCGCGCTGAGCACAAAGGTGGGCGCAAAGGTGGCCAGCACTATGGCATAGCTGTCCGTTGTGTCCCGAATCCATCCGGCATAGATGGGCGCGATGAACATCCCGATGTTGTGGAATA
Organism: uncultured Dehalococcoidia bacterium; assembly: GCA_964587795.1. Lineage (GTDB taxonomy): Bacteria > Chloroflexota > Dehalococcoidia > Lucifugimonadales > UBA3495 > Bin22. The sequence goes on from CAZPMU010000005.1 coordinate 33,623, forward strand.
CGCTCATGGCCCCCATAAGGCTGGCGAATCGACTTCGGCCGAAGTAGTCCCCCACCATAATCCAGTTGACCGACGTTATTCCTTCCACGATGGCCAGCCCCAGGATGAACACGATCAGGCCAGGCCACTGAGGCAAAAGCCACAAGCCCAGCAGGCCAATGGCGCCCAGGTTCATCCCGTAGAAAAGGAGCTTCCTTGGGGAAAGCCGCCCTCCGGCCACGCCCAGCAGGAACCGCAGCGGAATGGCCATGAAGAACATCAAGGTAGCGGCCAGGGTGGCTACGTCCTCGGTCATTCCCTTCCAGACCAGCAGGGGAAACAGGTGAATGATGATGGAATTGGTGGCCGAAACCCGGGTGATGACGCCCAGCAGGATGAACCAGAAGGCCTGGGTGCGCAGGGCCTGGCGCACGGTGAAGTTCTGCTCCTCGCCGGACGTGGAAGCCGCCGGAGCGTGATGGCCGCCGCTCCGGGCCGGCCGGGCCGTCGTTGTTCCCGCGGGGGGGTCCCCGTCGGGCCGCAGCCCCATGTCCTCGGGCTTGCTCCGAATGATATAGGCCACAGGCAGGGTGATGATGGTGATAAAGAGGCCGATGATGAAAACGGTAGGGCGCCAGCCCAGGTAAACAATGCCAAGGTGGAGCAGGGGCACGACTATGGCGCCGCCTCCGGCAAAAGCGGTCATCAGGGTGGAGAGCGCCACCGCTTTGCGCCGGATGAACCACTGGTTTACCGTGGCCATCAGCGTCTGTCCCAGTCCCGCCGTCTTGCCGATGGACACCACGCCGACAAAGAGGAACACTAACTGCCAGTATTCCCTGGCGAAGGCCAGCAACATCAACCCGATTCCGGCAGTCAAGCCTCCGAACAGGATCATAGGCCGGGACCCGAACCTGTCCACCAGCCAGCCCACCAGGGGGGCGCCCAGTCCTCCCTCGGCCCTGGCCAGGGAGAACACCAGGGACATGGCGGCGTAGGAAATAGCCAGGTCGGCGCGAATGGGTTCAAAGAAGCGTGGAAAGCCGGTGGAGATGGCCCCGTTGCCGAACATCCCCTGCAGGCAGGCCGCTGCAACCACGTACCACCCATAAAAAAAGCGGCCCTGCCGCCGCTGGGTGGTGCCTGGTTCCGCCGGGGTGGTTGTCTGTGGGTTTGTTGGGGAGGTACTCATGCTGGCCGGGGTATATTATCCTAAAGGGTGATATTTGGTCAATCGGAATATTACATTCCGATATGCAGCCAGTTGCTTCACAGGACATTCGGGGCAATGGCGTTTTGATTGGATCGCCGCTTTTACTTACCTCTCTCCCAGCTTGTTTTTCAACACAGAGTCGCAGAATTCACAGAGACGCACAGGGTATCTCTGCGAACCTCCGTGTTCTCTGCGCCTCTGTGGTTAAGTAGGCCCCTGTAATTCCCATGCCTCGCCCCTGTCTTATCCGGGTAGCCATTCCCCAATCCCTGTGCCAAAATACCGCCATGCAGACAACGCCACAACAACCAACTCTGCTGGAAGCCACCCTGCGCCGGGACAGGTACGTCGTCATGGCCGTGCTGGCGGCCATTACCCTGCTGGCCTGGGCCTACCTGGTCTATTTGGCCCAAGGTATGGCGGATATGCAGGAAATGTCCGATATGGTCATGTCCGGTGGCAACATGGGGGTAGGCTACGGACCGGTGGACATCACTCTGACCTTCCTGATGTGGGCTGTGATGATGGTGGGGATGATGGTACCCTCGGCAGCCCCGATGATCCTTGCCTTCGCCAACATCAACCGGCGGCGCCGACAGCAGGGCAGTCCCTATGTTCCCACGGCCGTATTCCTGACCGGCTACCTGCTGGCCTGGGCCGTCTTCTCCGCTGCTGCAACGGTGGCCCAGATCAGTCTCAGCCTGAATTTCCTGCTTTCTCCAATGATGGCCAGCGCCAGCCCCATATTTGGGGCAGTTCTTCTCCTGGCGGCCGGCCTCTTCCAGTTGAGTCCTCTCAAGAGCGTCTGCCTGCGTCACTGCCGCACCCCCATGGGGTTCATCACCAACGACTGGCGGGAAGGCCGCCGGGGCGCCCTGCTGATGGGCCTGCACCACGGGGGATACTGCCTGGGCTGCTGCTGGGCGCTGATGGGTCTCCTGTTTCTGCTGGGCGTAATGAACCTGTTGTGGATTGCCGCCCTGGCTGCCTTTGTGCTGGTGGAAAAGGTGGTCCCCGCCGGAGAGTGGGTGGGCCGAGCCGCGGGCGTCGGCCTGCTGGCCTGGGGAGTCTGGCTGCTGTCTGGTATTTTCATCTGAACAAAGAACTCAAGCATGAATGAACAGGATACACAGGATATGGCAAGGCTGATGGCCAGGAAATCCTGTCCAACCTGTATATCCATGTTTAATTGGGGGAACGGTAATGCCAAGTCGCGCTGATACCCACGACCTGGACAAGCTGAAGCGGTGGCAGAAGGACCTGGAAGCCACTCCGGATGATGCCCCGCCCGTCTTTGCCATTTTCCTGGTATCCGGCGAGGACCGGGCCGCTCACGACGTTTTCCGTGCCTTCCGCGCCGGTTTCGAGGAAAGCGGCCTCGGCTTTGCCCACCTGGTCATATTCGGGCAACACGGGATTTCGGAGACGGCGAGGCGACTTCAAGCCAGGTTCGGCCTCGAAATTGGCGGCAAGCCGTCGCTGGCATTTTTCTCCGGCGAAGGGGTTCAGCCTCAAATTATCTCGCTGCCCTCGGGAGAAATGGGTGAAGATTCCCGGGAAACCGAGTCCGGCTGGCGCAAGGCCCTGGACCATGCAGTAGCACAATTGGGAGAAGGGAGCAGCGGGAACACCGCGGTGGTGGAAACCTTAAGGAAAATCTGCGTGGATGTGGGCAACCCGAACTGACCTTGAATATCCTGGGGGTGAATAATGGACACGGTAATCCTGCTCAGTGTTCTCGTACTCGGCCTTGCCATAGGGACGCTGGTAGGCTGGGCCATGCGCAGCGGCCGGGCCAGCAGGGAGGCAGCCGACCGCCAGGCGGAGGTTGCGCGCCTGCAGGGCCAACTGGAACAGGCGGCCACCACCCAGCAACTGCTGGAATCCGCCAGGGCCCAGTTCACCGAGGCGGCGAAGCTTACCGCTGCCGAGGCCCTGCAGGGGAATAACGACCAGTTCCTGAAACTGGCCAACGAAAACCTGGGCAAGACCATGGAGTCGGCCACCCGGGAATTGCAGCAGCGCCACCAGCAATTCCAGGAACTGGTCAAGCCCCTGTCTGAAAACTACAGCAAGCTGAACCCCCAGATCGAGTCCCTGGTGAAGCAAAGCCAGTCCCTGGCCGCAGAGACGGGCAGGCTGTCATCCGCCCTCACCGATAACCGGCAGGCCGGCCAGTGGGGCGAGGTGCAGTTGCGTCGGGTAGTTGACCTGGCCGGTATGACTGACTACTGCGACTTCACTGAGCAGGAAGCCCAGAGCGCGTCGCAGGGCCGGCCCGACCTGGTGATCAGGCTGCCCGAAAGGCGGGCCATTGTGGTTGATGCCAAGGCCTCGACCCTGGCTTACATGGAGGCCCAGCAGGCGGACGACCCGGATGCCGCGGACCAGGCCTGGACGCGCCATGCCCAGGCCCTGCGGCGACAGGTGGATGACCTGGGTGGCAAGAGCTACGGCAGTTCCGTAGAGGGTTCGCTGGATTTTGTAGTGATGTTCGTGCCTGGCGACCAGTTCCTGGCCGCCGCCCTCAGCGCCAACCCCGGGCTGGTGGAGTATGCCATGTCCAGGCGGGTTGCCATAGCTACCCCTGCCTCCCTGATATCCATGCTCTGGGCTGTGGCCAATGGGTGGCAGCAGTTCCGCCTGGCCGAAGACGCGGCCCGCATCAAGGAGGTTGGCGAGGAGATGTACAAGCGGCTGACCACCTTCATGAATCACTACGCGCGGGTGGGCAGGGAGCTGGAGTCTGCCGTAACCGCTTACAACCAGTCGGTGGGCTCTTTTGACCAGCGGCTGGCTCCGCAGGGTCGCCGCTTTGCGGACCTGGTAATCGGCAGGGACGCCGACCTGCCCACGCCGGAGGCCATAGACGGGCTGCCCAGGGCGTCGGTCTACGCCAGCAATGAAGATGACGACAGCGGCGTTAACAGCGTTGCGGCGGATGACTGAGCCGGGTTGCACACCTACCCCGCCGGTGCTAACATTAGCCGGAAACTAAAGGTATCCATCACTATGAACGGAGGTACAAGCATGGCTCTCATATCCAATTTGGGCCACGTGGGTATTATCTGCGACGACTTCCTGAAGATGCGTGACTTTTATACCCGTGTGCTGGGCTTGACCGTAACCGACGAGGACCCCGACCGGGGGAGCTGCTTCCTGAGCGCCGACCCCGCGAACGAGCACCACGAGCTTAACCTGGGCCAGGCCAACGAAAATCGTCCCCGCACCCAGAACGTGGGCCAGGTCTCCTTCATCGTACCCAGCATGGAGGCGCTGCGGGAACTGGACCGCCGGTTCAAGGTTGAAGGCACCACCATCCTGCGCACCGTTACCCACGGCATTTCCAACAGCATCTACTTCGAGGACCCGGAAGGCAACGTGGGCGAGGTCTATTACAAGACCGGCTACGTGGTCAAGCAGGGCTTCAGCCGCCCCATCGACCTGGAAGCCCAGTCCGACGAGGAGATTATGTCCTTTGCGCAGAGCTTCGAGGCCACCGAGGGTCCCTTCCAGGGCGCCAAGCTCCCCGTCGGCGCGGCCGATTAGGCATCTGCCATCCAGATTAAACCGCTTTACAGTAGCCGGGGCGGAAAAATGAACCGCCCCGGTTTTAGTTTGCCCCGTGTTTACGGTTGTATTCTCGTGAAGGCGGGTTTTCCGGCAATGGCTAAGGACACAGCCACAGCAGCCTTTCAACAGGCGGAAGAGATACGATGCGGGTGCCATGCGGCCCATTGCCCGGGTCTCTCCGTCAACGAGTTCAAAAGTTCCGGGATGATCCGGATTTAATCCAGCCAGTGCATTCCAGCCAGCTTACCCACACGAGGAGATAACCTGAAATATGCCGGATTCTACCAATGCCGTACCTCCCCTTGTGGAGGACCATCAATCTGCGCCCCTGGACCCGGTGGCCGATTTCGCTGAACTACCCCGCCGCATTCGCGAGCAGGGACTTCTGGACCGGCAGCTTCGGTACTACATAATCAAGATGGCTTACACCCTGGCTATGCTCAGCCTGAGCATCGCTTTTCTCATAGTGGTTGACAATTTCTGGTTCCAGATAGCCAACGCGGTGTTCCTGGCACTTGTGTTTGGCCAGATAGGCTACATCGGCCACGACGCGGGACACATGGGAGTGTTCCGGTCGGTACGGGGAAACCGGTTAACGGGGTACGCCGTCAGTTTCCTGTTGAGCATGAGCCAGTCGTGGTGGCTCAACCAGCACAACCAGCACCACCGCAGCCCAAATGACCTGGATGACGACCCGCACACCCATATCCCGGTGTTTGCCTTCTCGGAGGAAAAGGCCATCCGCATGCGGGGCGTCCTCCGGTTCCTGGCGGCATACCAGGCGTTTTATTTCCTGCCCATTCTGGCATTCGAGTGTCTTGCCCTCCGCTTCTCCAGCGCCCAGTTTCTGGTCAGCAAGCGCAGGCCCAGGACCTATCTTCCGGAACTGGCGTTGATGGCCTTGCACTTTGCGCTTTACTTTGGTCTGCTCTTCTATGCGCTTAACCCCTGGCAGGTTTTGGTGTTCGCCCTGGTCCACCAGGGGCTGTTCGGGCTGTATTACGGGCTGGTATTTGCCCCCAACCACAAGGGGATGCTGATACTGGACAAGGAACAGCCCCTGGATTTCGTGCGGACACAGGTGCTCACCACCCGCAATATCAAGCCCAATTTCCTGGTAGACTTCCTGTACGGGGGGCTGAACTACCAGATTGAGCACCACCTGTTCTCCATGATGCCCAGGAACAGGCTGGGTAAGGCGCGGCCCATAGTAATGGAGTTTTGCCAGCAACGGGGCATTCCCTACTACGAGACCGGCACGTTGAGGTCTTATCGCGAAATTCTCAGCCACATGCACCAGGTTTCGTCCGTTCTGCGCAATGGGTCTAAGCCGCCGGCCAAGTTCGAAGGCGGCGATTCTCCGACTGTCAACGTCGGTGTTTCGGCCGCTGGTTAGGACAGCCTTACATTTCCGGCAGAAAGCCCGATTGTCCCAATCGGGTTTTTCTTTTGGCGCCGCTGCGAATTCACCGGTTCCGGCCCTTCCCGGGTTTCCTGCAAGCCTTTGCCAACATTCCCGGCGCCAAGTATCATTGACCGCAAACCTGCGGCCGCACCTCCAGGAGGACCGCCATGTCCCTGAACGTTTCCACCGCTGCCGGCGCTATGACCGGCGCCCGCTACATCGAAAGTCTCCGCGACGACCGGGAGGTCTGGCTGGACGGTGAGCGGGTGACAGACGTGCCGTCCCATCCCGCCTTCCGGGGCATGGTCAACGAACTGGCCCGAATCTACGACCTGCAGCACACGGATGAGTTTCGCGACCGGATGACCTTCACGTCTCCGGAAACGGGCAACCGCTGCAGCTACTCGTGGCTGCTGCCCCGCTCCGCCGAGGACCTGCAACGCAAGCGCCGCAACAGTGAAATCTGGAACGAACAGAGCTGGGGCCAACTGGGCCGCAGCCCCGACATCCTGGCGCCCCACATCACGGCCCTCTACGCCATCCGCGACTCCCTGGGGTCGGTGAAGCACCCCAGGTGCGACTTCGGCGAGAACATTGCCAACTATCACCGCTACTGCCAGGAGAACGACTTGTTCCTGACCCACGCCCTGGGCGACCCCCAGGTGGACCGGAGCCAGCAGCCCCAGAACGAGCAGCGCAATATCCTCGAAGAGGAACTGGCCCTGCATGTCGTTGAGGAGACCGGCGAGGGTGTCATCATCACCGGGGGCAAGCAACTGGCCACCGCCGCGCCCATCAGCAACGAGACCTATGTTTCCCTGTCCGCCACCTTCCTGCGCCGTTCCGACCCCAAGTGCGTGTTGGCCTTCTCCATACCCACCAACTCCCCGGGAATGAAGATACTGTGCCGGGAACCCATCTCCCACGGCTACGGCGGATTCGGGCATCCCTTGGGGCTCAACTACGACGAGCAGGACGCCATGCTCTTCTTCGAGGAGGTGCTGGTGCCCTGGGACCGCATCTTCATGCTGTACGACTCGTCTCCCCTGGTGGCCCATCTCACGCGGCGCACCAACTTCCAGGGCTGGCCCAACCTGGTGCGCATCCACCAGCGCATGAAGCTGATGACCGCCGTCGCCACTCTCATTGCCGAGGCCATTGGCGTCATCGAGTACCGAGAGGTGTCCGCCAAGCTGGGGGAGATGGCAACCTACACCGAGATGTGGCGCCACGCCATGGACGGCATCGAACACAACGCCTTCCTCACCGATGATGGGCTGATGTCCCTGGGCGATATGAACGCCATGAACATCTACTTTTCGCAGATGTCGGCCCGGATGGTGGAGCTGCTGCGGGAGATTGCCGGGTCCGGTATCATCATGCAGCCCAGCGAAAAGGACCTGGCCAGTTCCGACCTGCGGCCCTACCTGGACCGGTATATGCGGGGGAAGGGCGTGGACGTGGAGTACAAGTCCCGTCTGTTCCGACTGGCTCACGACCTGGCCGTTTCTTCCTTTGGCATGCGCCAGGAAATCTACGAGTACTGGCACGGCGGAGACCCCAACCGCAACCGCATCAACCTGATGCGGAACTACGACCAGGCCGACATAACGGAGCGGGTCAAGGATATGCTTTCCCGGCCGCTGTCCAACGAGGGGTAAATCGCGCTAGCTCAAAATCCAGCGTAATCACATTACGAAGGTTCCCTTAACCGCGGAGGCTCAGAGACCGCAGAGATTCTCTGATCCCCTCTGCGTACCCTGTACCTGCGCAGTGAGAAACGAGCTGAATGGCAGTGGAGGGGGCGGACGTTTCAATTAAGCAGCGGTTGCCGCGCCATGCTTTCCCCGCAATTTGTCCCCTGAAACGCCTCAATGTTATACTCTCTGGCGTACATTCTTAATCTGGAGCTTGAAAAGACCATTTACTATGGGTGAAGCTTTTAACCTCGTTTCGTTGCCCCTTTCCCTCTTCCAGGCCGGCGCCGGTGAGATAACAGAAATCCTCATCGTTCTCCTCATCCAACTCTCCGTCATCCTCGCGGCAGCCAAAATAGCTGGCGAGCTGGCGACCAGGTTTCTCAAAGTACCCGCCGTGCTGGCTGAACTGGGGGTGGGTGTCGCCATTGGCCCTTTTGCCCTGGGCGGACTTAGCTTCTTCGGAGTCGGACCTCTTTTCCCTCTTCCCCTGGTTGACGGCAAGCCTGCTCCCATTCCCGTAGGCAACGAACTTTATGCCCTGGCCCAGATTGGCTCGGTGGTGCTCCTTTTCGCCATCGGCCTCGAAACCAACCTCAAACAGTTCATCAGATATGCCGGGCCCGCCACCGCCGTGGCCATTGGCGGCGTGGTCCTGCCCTTCGGCCTGGGCGTAGGCGCCACGGTGCTAATGGGATTTGACGGCGGCGGTGGATGGAGTTCGCCGCAGGCCCTTTTCATGGGCGCCATTATGACCGCCACCTCCGTGGGCATTACCGCCCGGGTGCTGGCGGACCTGCACCGCCTGGACGACCCGGAGGGAGTTACCATCATCGCTGCGGCCGTGGTGGACGATGTTCTGGGTATCCTGGTCTTGACCGTGGTGGTGGGCATCAGCACCACCGATACCTTCACCATCGGCAGCGTGGGGTGGATCAGCTTCAAGGCCATCGGCTTCTGCGTGGCGCTGACCGCGGTGGGAATCCTGCTTGCGCCATATCTCGAAAAGGTGCTGGAGAGGTTCAGTTCCACCAGCGCCCTCCTCTGCATACCCCTGGCGCTTGCCCTTCTGGCAGCCGGCCTGGCGGAGTTTTTCGGCCTGGCCTTCATCATCGGCGCCTTCTCCATTGGGCTTGCCCTGTCCACTACCCGATTGGGGCACCTGGTGGAAGCCGCCATGCTGGGCATAGTGGACTTCCTCGTCCCCGTCTTCTTCGTGGTAATGGGCATGCTGGTGGACGTGACCTCCATGCAGTCGGGGTTGGTATTTGGCCTGATAATCTCGGCGCTGGCCGTCTTTTCCAAGGTGGTGGGGTCGGGTGGCCCTGCCCTGGTCAGTGGCTTCAACCTCCGCGGCAGCACCCGCATCGGCGTGGGCATGATGCCCCGGGGTGAAGTTGCCCTGATAATCGCCGGCATCGGCCTGTCCCACGGCATCATCGGCCAGGACCTTTTCGGCGTCAGCATTCTTATGACTGTGATCACCACCCTGATTGCGCCGACGCTGCTGGTGCCCCTGTTCCGCTCCGGCGGCAGTGGCGTGCGCAAGCTGGCCCAGGAAGAACGGGAGCAGGGCGCCGCCCTGGCCGAGGGGGCGGAGGATTAGGCGCGGCGCCGGTTGACGCCCCCACCTCAGCCTCTGAAAACTAACTTGCAGAAGGAGACCAGGAAAAGATGATCGGTGTTTTGACCCACCACTGGGCCAAGTCGGACAAGATTGAAGATGCGAAGAAGCTCTTGGATGGCAATGGCGAGGCCCAGAGCAGGGCCCCCGGCTTTGGCGCGCGGGAAACCCTCTATTCCCTTTCCGATCCCACCAAGATAACCACCCTGGTTACCTGGGACAGCAACGAAATCTACGATGCCTGGCGGGCCAGCCCGGAGCGGGCCGTAGCCATGGCCGGGGCCGAGGAACTGTGGGCCCAGCCTCCGGAATCGGAGCGATTTGAAGTGGCCTAGCCCAACAAGCCCCTGTGTCCGTGAAAGGGGCTGGTCGCCCAGGGCGCTTACGTTAAAGCTCCCTTAAGCGCAGGGGAGCGAAGTTGCACTGAGCAACTCTGTGCCTCCGCGGTAATAACCACCGTTGTAAAGAGACCGTGCAACGGACCTCTGGCAACAAACCGTAATGGCCCTGCCCGAATTTCCGGCGGTTATGCCAGCAGCCCGTCCAGCCCGCCCTCCAAGTGCCTGTCGGCCAGCAGGGTAAACCGTTCCAGCTTGTGGAGGCTGTAGGGATTGGACCGGGCCAGCAGGTTGCCCAGCGATTCAGCCGTCTCCTGGGTGCCGGCGGGCACCAGCAGCAGCGCCGCGTTCCGCTTCCGCGCCTCCACCCTTATGTACTCGGTGGGTTCCTCTCCGCCGGTCAGCACCAGGAACCTGGTGTCGCACATCAGGCTGGCCATCTGGATATCCGGCCGCGCCGCCCGGGTGATTACCGCCTGGTTGGGGTAGCGTCCGAAATAGTTGGGCCCCGAGTCCATGATGTTGCCGCCGATGAGAAACCGGTCCACCCACAATTCCGGGTTCTCCGGTTCCCGCACCCACTCTCCTTCCAGGAACTCTGCCACCTGCCCCAGGGTAAAGGCCAGCATCTCCCGGTCCTCGGGAATGGCGCCCAGCATGGGAACGCCCCGGGCCTTCAGGGGCGCTACCAGCCCTGTTGCCACGCTTTCGTCCCGGTGGCGAAGCACGTTGTTGATGATCACGCCTCCGGCGTTGCCGCCAAGCCGGGCCCATTCCTCTGCCACCGAATCTGCCATGGCCTGCAGGTCGCGCCCCGCCGTGTGGGACTGAATCAGCGCCGTGGGACTTCCCGCCGAAACGACCGGCGCGTCCCATTCCACCAGCACAGTGTCAAAGGCGGCTTCCAGGGCCGTTACGGCTTCGGCAACCTGCCCCGCCCGGGCTTCGGAAATACGGGTGGGAAGCTGTTGGGGATCAATGGGCTGGGGAAAGGGCGGCGGAACAGCGCCCTGTGGCGAGCCAAGAGACGCCAGCAACTCCCCCATGAACGCAATGTCAGGGTCCGAAGCGGGGTCTGCGGACAACGGCTTGAAGTAGGCGACTTGCCGGCCGCGCGTGGCCTCACGGCGGGCCAGCGCCCCGGACAGGCAGGTCTTGCCGGCCCCGGGCCGGGTGGAAACTATGTTCAGTGATGCCAAGCGCGCCCCTCCGGTGCCTTGTTGGGTGGTGATTGATGCTCAAAATTCTACCATAGGTGGTAATGATGACACCGCAACGGGGCTGTCAGTCCAATGCGATTACATTTGGAAGACCTTCTTGAACACAGAGACGCAGAGTATGGAGATTTGCACAGAGTTGCTCCGTGCCACCCCGAGTATTCTTTGCCTCCGAGCTAATAAACTGATCAAAATGCAGCCGCCACAACCGTCGCAGTCGACACGATACCAGGGGAAATGGCATAATAAGGCAACCCTGACAGAGCGCTTAAGGAGAAAGAAATGTCATCAAGAGTCAATGGACTGGGCCATGTCGGCTTTTACGTTAAGGACCTGGAACTCATGAAGGAGTTTTACGGCAACTTCATGGGCATGAAACTGACCAAGGTTGGCCCCCTGGGCGCCTTCTTCAGCGCCGACCCGGAGGGCGTTGATCACGAAATCGCCCTCATCAACGGCCGCCAATCGCTGGAGGACCCCCAGTGGATCCAGCAGATTTCCATGCGCGTCGACTCCCTGGACGACCTGCGCGATTTCAAGCGCCGCATCCACGAGCGCGGCTATCAGTTGGACCGCATCGTCAGCCACGCCAGCGCCATCGGCTGCTACTTCCGCGACCCGGAGAACAACCCCACCGAGGTGTTCTGGCTCACCGGCTACACTTCCTGGGCCCAGATCGGCGTCCCCATCGACATCGATCAGTCGGACGAGGCGGTGATGGAAGACGTGGCCCGCTCGTACGAGGTGGCCAAGAACGTGGAGATGGGTCAGCCGCCCACGCCGGAGACGGCCCAGGCCATCCGCGAACTCGGGGCCGCAGCCGCGGGTGTGCGCTAGGTAACGGCTTGCCGACCTGGCCGGCGTTTCTCGCAGCATTTGCAGGGGCAGCCACAAAGGCTGCCCCCTTCCTTTTGTAATGCTCCTTGTGGGGCAAGTGTTCGGAAAGGTTTCATTTACCGGAGAGGCAGAGAGTATTTCTGTGAAACTCCGGGTCTCCGAGTCTCTGCAGTTAAGGGAGTCTTCGGAATGCGTACCCTGACACCTTGCCGTGGTCGGTGGCGTGGCCCCCCGATTTAATGTAAATTGAGGGCACGAACTGGGGACAGGCAACGAAATGGTCCGTCCCACATCCCAGCAGCGGCCCGCAGAACCCGAACGAAGCGCATGAAGGAGGAAGCCATGCCAGAGACAATCCGGGAGGAGTACATCAGGAAAAATCCCCGCTCCGCAGAGCTGTACCCCAGGTTCACGGAACTGTTTCCCTCGGGCGGCGCCGGCCACGACGGCTACGTGGCCGCTCCCTTCCCCATAACCATTGCCAGCGGCCAGGGGCCCCGCAAGTGGGACGTGGACGGCAACGAATACATTGACTACGGCCTGGGCTCCGCCTCCCTGCTGCTGGGCCACGCCCACCCGGAAGTGGTGGAGGCCCTCACCCGCGCCGCGCCCATGGGTTCCCACTTCGGTGCGCCCGTGGAGTCCATGCTGGAGTGGGGCGAGAGGGTCTGCAACCTGATTCCCTGCGCCGACAAGGTGCGGTTCGTGGCATCGGGCGCCGAGTCTACCATGCTGGCCATGCGCATTGCCCGCGCCTACACCGGCAAGGAGAAGATCATCCGGTGGGAGTCCCACTACCATGGCTGGCACGATTACGTTATGCCCGGCAACCTGCCGCCCTTTGACGAACCCGCCTCCATCGGCATACCGCAGGGCGCGGTGGACTCGGTAATAGTCCTGCCGCCGGACCTGAACATCCTGGAGGATACTCTGTCCAGCCGGAACGACATCGCCGGGGTGATTACCGAGGGATCCGGCGCGTCCTACGGCACGGTGCCCCGCCAGGAGGGTTTCGTAGAAGGCGTAAGGGAACTGACCCGCCAGCACGGCGTGGTGATGATCCTGGACGAGGTAATTACCGGATTCCGCTGGAGCCCCGGCGGCCTGCAGGAATGGCTGGGCATTGAGCCCGACCTGTGTACCCTGGCCAAGATCCTCACCGGCGGCCTTCCCGGCGGCGCGGTGGCCGGCCGGGACGAGGTGATGCAGGTAATGGTCCAGACGGGCGACCGCCAGCACGACCGTTACCAGCGGGTGCTGCACGGCGGCACCTTCAACGCCAACCCCTATTGCGCTGCCACGGGCAACGCGGCCCTGCGCATCGCCGCTACCGGCGAGATGCAGGCCCAGGCCGACCGCATGGCCGAGCGGCTGCGGGTGGGCCTCCGCCGCATCATCGACCGCCAGGAAATTCCCGCCACCGTTTATGGCGAGTCTTCCACCTTCCACGTCTATTTCGGGGGCCGCTCCATCGAGGGGCTGGACGCCAATACCCTGAAGAACACGCCCCCGGAGGTGCAGACGGCTTTCCGCCAGGCTTTGCAGGTCAGGGGCGTTGACCTTATGTCCCGCACCAGTGGCGTCCTCTCCGGCGTCCACACCGAGGCTGATATTGACGCCAGCCTGGACGCCTTCGACGGCGCCATCAAGGCCCTGATAGACGAGGGGCTTGTGGGCTAAGAGACTATCTCGAAACTATCGAGGAAACTGGTGAGAGCTTTCCGCCGTTGTGGCGTAACGTCTTTCACCCCATCCTGGCCTTTTCCCGTTGAAGGAGAGCATCAAGGAGACCAACCATGGCGGATACCGAGGTACTGGTAGTTGGCGGGGGCATAGCCGGAGCATCCGCTGCCTGGCATCTCGCCTCTCTTGGCCGCAGGGTTACCCTCCTGGAGCGGGGAGACATTGCATCTGAGGCATCCGGCGTAAACGCTGGAGGCATTGGCGCCCTGGGGTGGGGGCATATTCCGGACCTCCAGGCGTACCTGACCATGGGCAGCCTGCAGATTTTCAAGCAACTGCAGCTGGAACTCGGTTACGACATAGAATTTCGGGCATCCGGCGCGCTGCAGGCCATCCAGACGCGGAAACAGTTCGAATACGCCAGGGACCGGTCCCTGGCCCTGAAGGCTCGCGGCTACACCCTGGAGTTGCTGACGACCAACGAGGCTCGCGCCCTGGAGCCGGGGCTGAACCCCGACCTTTGGGGCGCGGTGTATCTCCCCCTGCGGGCCCAGGCAGACCCGGTTAAGGCGACCCAGGCTTTTGCCGCTGCCGCGGCGCGGGAAGGAGCGGAAATTCTGACCGGCCGCAACGTGACGGATATTGACCGGCTGGGGAACGGCGCGTTCCGGGTTTTCTGCGGCGGAGAGGAGCGCCTGGCGCAGCGGCTGGTACTGGCTGCGGGGGCCTGGTGCCAACCCCTGGGCAGAATGCTGGGGCTGGATATACCCATCGTACCGGTACGGGGGCAGATGTGGGCCTCAGATTCCCTGCCCCCCAGGGTGTTCCATTCTCTGTCGGCGACCGAGTCTCCAATGCACTGGGCGGAATACCCCGGCAACGATGCCCAAACGCCGCCGGAGCTGACCCACTCCGGAGACCGCCGCGTCACCAGGCACCTGTACGGGCGGCAGACCAGGGACGGCGAGCTTGTGTTCGGCGGCGACCGGCAGCTGGCAGGTTACGACAAGACGGTCGAGGACGCAGGAATTGACGTTAATTTCCGCCACGTTGCCGAGCTTGTTCCGGGCGCGGGCAGCCTTCCCATCCGGCGTACCTGGGCCGGTCTGATGCCCTTTTCCCTCGACGGTAAGCCGGTCATCGGCAGTATTCCCCAATTCGACAACTTGTACATCGTGAGCGGCCTCGCTTCTTCCGGGTTTGGGCGCGGGCCGATGGCGGGGAAGCTCATCGCCGAATTCGTTCATACGGGGCACATGCCTCCGGTGCTTTCCGAGGCGGATCCCGCCCGGTGCGTTACCGTTCTGGAGGAACCGGTAACCTGAAGGGGAAGCCGTGGGCCCCGCACCGGCGCACTCCCTGGCAACCGCACATCAGGAGCCGCCGTCCCTGCAGCATCCGTACGACGCGTTGGTCGATTATAGCTCCTGTGCTTGAGTCACCCCGTAGTCCACGTAACCAGCAGCTCCCGCGACCTTTGCCGCCACCGGGGACGGTAGCCATCCCCATCATATACAAACAGCCGGTCGAAGTTGTGGGATATTGCCTCACGGGCTGCGGGCAGGTCTTTTTCCATTACCCAGCCGCTCTCCAGCACGTCCTGTATGGCATCTTCCCTGGTTTTGAGCAGGTTCTGCTCCCACCAGGGCGGCTCCGGCAGCGTCACCAGGTCGGGGAGAATGCCCATGTCCCACAGAACCGGCATCAGTTCGCGAAATCCGGGAACGGGGGCCAAGGGTTCGCCGTACAGTAGCTCGTAGAGGACGGCCTCGCTGTTGGGTGGAGATACGCTCCAGAGTGTAATCATCACCCTGCGGCGAGCGGCTGTCTGCAGCTTTTCGACGAAGGGGACAATTTCCCGCACGAAGTAGACCACGTCGGCAGAGAATACCACGTCTCCCGCCACGCTGTTCAAGTCCGGCCAGTTGGCCTCGACGCGGCGGACGTTGGCAATGCCCGCCTCCCTGTGGCAGGCGTCGAACTCGGCGCCCATGCCCGGGGAAGGGTCTACGACTATGGCCTCGCGGCAGCGCAGGGCCAGGGGCAGGCTCACCCTGCCCGCGCCGCCACCCACATCTACCAGCACGTCGTCCGGGGAAGGTACCCGGCGATGACTTCCAGGTTTGGCTCCAGGGGCCGGTGGGGGTCAAAGCGGAAAAGACGAGCCAGCCTTCCGGTCCAGGGATCGTCGGAAGGACTAATACCGTGCAGCCGCGCCTGCTGCTCAACCAGGGCATCGAGAAGACTGGCAAACTGGTCTGCGGACTTCATCGGTAGCTGCGGTCAGCCCAGCTTGGCGGCCCGGGGGTGGGTTGCCTTTGCCACCTGCTGGGCAGTCAGGCCGGCGAATCGCTGCGGGCGGTAGGGTCGCAGCGCCGCATCCGCCGGTGCCCCGCCACAGATTTCCTGGGCGGCCAGTTGGCTGAGCGCAGGGGCCAGGGTAACGCCGCTGTGAGTGAGGGCAATGTACAGGTTGGGCGCCTCGGTGGCAAACCCCATTACCGGGTAGCCGTCCAGCGGCATGGGACGCCAGCCCACAGGCACCGGGGCAGCCTGAGCGTCACCGATGCCAGGCAGGTAGCGGCAGGCCCGGGCCAGCAGGTCGTCGGCGTGGGCCTGAGAGTCGTCTTCCGCCAGGCTTTCCTGGTCGCCCTCGCCAATCATCAGGCGGCCGTCGGGGCACTGTCGGATGTGAATCTCGCGGCGACCGTCCTCCAGGGCCGGGGCGTACACCACCGGCACTTTCTCTAACAGGGGCGGCAGGGGCGTGGTCCGTATCACTACGCCGGGGCTTTCCGCCTGGGGCACGTTGATTCCCGCCAGGGCCGCCAGGCGGGTGGTGTCGGTACCCGTGGCCATCACTGCCGCATCCACGGGCCTGGAACCGCCGTTGGTTTCCAGGGAGCGGACCCGGCCTTCTCCGTCGCGCTCAAACCCAAGGACTTCCGTTCCGGTCAGAAGCTCGCAGCCCATTTCCCGCAGACGGCGCAGGCAGGCGTCCACCACCATTTGGGGTTCAACCTGGCCTTCGTTGGGGCTGTATTCGGCGACGGCCACCGGGCCGGGTTCCAGGGCAGGTTCCAGGCGTTTCAGCTCGCCTGCGTCAACCAGGCGTGTGGGATAGCCCCAGGCCTGGAGTTGACGGACCCGGGCCGCCAGCCGCTCTACGTGAGCAGGGTCGGCCTCCCAGGAAACCTTGCCGCCCCAGCGCAGGCCAACGGTTTGCGGGTCGCCGTGGTCACCGATGGCCTGGGCGAAACGGGTCCACATATCCAGGGACCGGCGGTTCAGGTTGTGATAGCCCACGGGTTCCTTGGCCCCCGCGTTGATCCAGGCAAAGCTGTGGCTGGAAGCGCCGTGGCCGGGCTGGTCCTTGTCCAACAGTACAACCTGGGCCCCGCGGCGGGCCAGGCGCCAGGCGATGGCGGCGCCCATGATACCGGTGCCAATTACGGCTATGTTACGCGGCTGCTCGGGAATTACCAATGGGTGAATCTCCTTTCGTCACCGGGGGGTGCGTTGCCAAGGCCTGGCCGTACCACCGAACGCTACCTGAAATTTGGCATCACTTCCCGTGCGAACAGCTCCATCGACCGCATTACCTTGGAGTGCTCCATGCTGCCGAAGGACATGCTGGCGCCGAAGTAGTCGATGCCGTAATCATCCCGCAGCCTTGTTATCCTCTCTATGCACTGGTGGGGGGTGCCGAAATAGCAGGTGGACTCCAGCTCCGACTCGTAGCTGGCCGGTTCCACGGTGCGGACCTGGCGCCAGTGGTCCAGGTCCACGTTTATCTCGTCGCCGTGGGTAAGGGTGCGCCGGTAGCCTCCCAGGTCTCGCACCCAGGTCAGCGACTGGCGGGGGTATTCCCGGGCCGCCGCTTCGTCCTCATCCAGGTACACGAACCGGAAGTAGGGCATTGCGGCCACGGACAGGGTCTTGCCGGCGGCGGCGCAGCGTTCCTCGTACAGGGAATACAGGGCCAGGTTATCCGCCTCCGGCATGGAAAAACTGGTCAGAATAGGCAGGTCACGCTCCACGGCAACGTCCACGCTGGCGGGGGTGCGGGATACGGCCAGGTACACCGGCGGATAGGGCTGCTGTACGGGCTTGGGCGCGATGGTCAGGTCTCTCACCTGGTAGAACTCGCCGTCGAAGCTGAAATTGTCCTGGGTCCACAGTCCCAGGATGATGTCCAGGGCCTCCTGGGTGCGCACGTCCCGGGTGTCGAAGTCGATGTTGAAGTTGCCGTACTCGTAGTCTGCCGAGCCGCGACCCACGCCGAAATCCAGCCGGCCCTGGCTGAGCACGTCCAGCATGGCGCTCTCTTCCGCCAGGAAGATGGGGTTGTGGAAGGGCAGGACGCTGACGCCGGCGCCAATGCGTATTTTGCTGGTGCGCGCGGCGATGTGGCTGAGCAGGGGCATCAGCGACGGACAGATGCCGTAGCGGCTGGAGTGGTGCTCGGCAATCCACACCGAGTCGAAGCCAAGTTCCTCGGCGTATTCCGTCTGTTCCAGCATTTCGCTGAAGATTCGACTCTGTGCGCTTGTTTCCTCTTCCGTCCACGAGCCCAGCAGAAACAGGGCAAACTTCATAATGGAAAGGGCCTCCTTCAGGCTGGGCTAATCAGGTATGAGGCATTCGGACTTCCATTCCCCGCCCGACCTTCCTCCGCCAGGGGGAAAAGGAACTGCCGAATGCCGCGACAATTCCGCCGGTCAGGGGGTGTTGAACTGTACCAGGATGCCGTCGGGGTCGTGGACGTAAATGCTGCGGACTTCCCCGTCGGGACCGGTGAAGGACTCCATGGGGCCGGCCAGTTCAACGCCTTTGTCCAGCAACTCCTGCATTAGGCCCTTCACGTCGGCAACCCCAAAGGAAATGTGGCTGATTCCCACCTCGTCCAGCTTGATGGGCTGGCCATCGGGGTCGTCACCGGGGTGGCTGGTCAGGGTCAGAGTGGGAGTGGCGCCCTCGCCGTATGCCAAACTTACCCAGCGGCGGGCCTGCCTTGTGCGCCGGTAGTTGTGCAGGCGGCCGCCCTCCGTGGGGTCGGTCATGCGGTCGCCCAGCACCCTCATGCCAAGTACATCGCGGTAGAAGGCCAGCGAACGTTCCATGTCCCTGACGCAGATGCCGATGTGAGTAACGCAGGTGGCTTCCATATAGCTTGACTCCCCCTGGTTGTGTGCTGCTTGCTCCCATGCAGATGAGCTTTTGGACGGATGCGGAGGCGACTGAACCCTGCTGTTTGCAGCCGGTGTTAGTCCAGGGGCAGCTTGTGCAGCCAGCCGGGCTCGGAAATGTCCAGAACCTGGCCGTTGGGGCCGGACCACTTTTCCTCGGCCCGGGGCGCGCGAAATTCGCCGTCTTTGGCCACTTCCCGGCGGACTATCTCGTCGCCGCCAATCCCCCGCAGCCGGGCGCCCGTGTTCTGCAGGCTGTCCACCTGGAAGCCGATGTGGTGAATGCCG
The DNA here is from genome assembly GCA_964587795.1 of uncultured Dehalococcoidia bacterium. Taxonomy (GTDB): domain Bacteria; phylum Chloroflexota; class Dehalococcoidia; order Lucifugimonadales; family UBA3495; genus Bin22. The sequence goes on from CAZPMU010000005.1 coordinate 52,666, forward strand.
CTGTAGTTCTCGCCATTGGGGCCAACGTCGGCGTCATTGTTGGTCTTCCACTTCAGAATGGTGAGGTTGATGTCGCCGTCGGTAAGCTGGATCTGGCGGTCGTTGCGGGCGACCTCCACCAGGTCAAACCCTTCCTTGTAGAAACTGGCAACGGTGTCGGGATCCTGGCAGGTTATGGCGATGTGCTTGATCTTGGCCACGTGGGCACCCCCAATGCTAGTATTGCCGCTATTATACCCCCAAGGTGTGCCGGAGGACACGGCGCCGGAATATCGGCGCTGCCCGCTACGCCCGCCCCTTTCTCATGACAAGCTGCAGAATGTCGTTGCTGTTGACCACGCCCACGAACCGCTCCGATTCCCGGTCCACCACGGCAACGGCCGTCACTGAATTTTCCCTCATGCGCTGAAGCACGTCCTCAACATGCTCATCCGGCCAGGCGAGGGAGTGCTCGGCCCGGATTAACCGGCTTATGGGTGTGGTTGCCCATTCCTCCTCGGGCAGGTAACGCAGCATGTCGAGGGACAACACGCCCGCTATGGATTCGCCGTCGGCCACCACGTAGTCATGCTGGTACGCATTGGCCCACCGTTCCGTAAAGTCCCGCACCGAAATAGAGGGCATGGGATGGCGCCGGGTGCGGTCGAGAATATCGTCAATGACAATCTCGGCGAGCACAAACCTGAAAATGCCCCGGGGGATGTCGTCGGGGGTGGTGATGGAAGCCATGTTCCGGCTGGCCCGGCCGGTGGCAAAGCTGATCAGTGAAGGGGTCAGCAGCATATAGCAGAACATCACCAGTATCAGGAAGGAGAAGATCGACTCGTCAATGACCCCGGTTTCCCACAGGACCAGCAGCAGGGCGATCTCGGCTACTCCCTTGCCCATTAGACCGGAGGCCACGGCCTGGGGTACCGCCAGCCGGGCCGCGTAGGCCCCCAGCAGGGCGCCGATAAAGTTGCCGCCCATGGGTATGAAGGCCAGCGCGGCCATGGTAAGCGGGGAGATGTCGATGAAGTTAAAGGTGAAGTGAAGGCCGGCGGAGGCGAAGAACAGGGGTACAAATATCGCTTCCGCAGTGCTGCGCAGCCCCGGCATAATCTCCACGCGCACCTGGTAGGGCAGGCCCGACAGGGAAGCGCCAAAAAGCAGGGCGCCCAGGGACCCGTGCAAACCCATAACCTCTGCGCCGTCCACTACCAGGAACAGGGTACCCAGCAGCAGCCCCAGGGAAAGCTGCGGCACCTGGATTATGCGCTGCAGCCTGGCAACCAGCGGTGGAAGCACCTTGGAAGACAGCAGCCAGGCTATGGCTGTAAAGCCCACGATCTTGGCCAGCAGGAGCAGTCCGCCGGTTAACGTTATTTCGTGAGCATGCTCACCGATGCTGAAGGTTATCACCAGTAGTGTAATCAGTTCCGCAATGAGGACGATGGTGAAAATCTGCAGCCCTATCGGCTCTCTCAATCGGCCATCGTCGGCCAGCACCTTGGCCACTATGCCCAGGCTGCTCATGGACAGTACGCCAGCCAGGGCCAGGGCGTCGGTGGGTTCGAGCATAATGCCAAAATCGTACAGGGCCCCCGTAGTAACCAGCAGGGAAACGCCCAGGGAGAAGGCCACCGACACCAGGGCAGCTATAAAGTAGTGGCCCCGCAGGGTGGCCACAAAGCTGGAAATGTCTATCTCGTCCAGCCCAATCAGGAAGAAAAAGATGAATATACCCAGGGTCAACAGCAGGTCGATGTGACCGGTGGGGTGGATGGACCAGCCGGTGAGGGCCTGGAGGGTGGGTCCCAGAAGAATGCCGGCCGCCGCGTAAGCCAGGATGGAGTTGAGGCGCAGGCGCCGGAAGACCCCCTCGGCCAGCTTGGCGACGATGATCAGCAGGCCAAGGGAAAGGAGGGACTCGCGTATCTCATCCATCTGGGAGGCGAAATTAATCGCATCTCCAACACCTGTGAGAACATCCGGCAGCATCCCTTAATTCACCCATAATGGTTAGTTGGTCGGCAGGAGGGGCCTATATTCTGGTGGCAGCACCAGCGGTTTGCAATAGCATGCAACACGGTTTCATTGTATTTCCCAAGAATTCTGCCAACTTTGACCCTGGGCTGCGCCGGCCAGTCCTCTAAATGGCAGCCCGACGCTGCAGAGGCAGGGACTGCCAGCCTGAAGGGTCAGGCCAGCGATTCCTGGCAGGCTGCCGGCGTTGCCCCTCCGGCAAGGGTGCAGCCCTTTCTCCCCGGCGCGAGAGACCACAAGGAAGCCCCCTTGCGGTATTGGCATAATACCCTGGCAGGGGTCACGCCGAGCGTGAAATGAGATCCGCAGACCACTTAAGGAACCTCTGAATATGTCGTAGTCTCTGTCGTCAAAATGCCTAAGTCGTCAAAATGAAGGTAGTAGCCTCACAGCGTCCTGTTTCGTCGTTTCCGCGAAGGGGGGAACCTCGACAGGCTGGGTCAATCCGCTCCAGGCGGATGGCAATTCAGTAAAGAAACAGCGGATTTGAAGATACCCACCGGTCTCTGAGACGATGGCAAGAATCCCCACGGTGGGAGTGAAGGTCTCAGCTATGGAGCGAACCCCTTCACCCCCATCCTGACCTTCCCCCGTCAAGGGGGAAGAACTTTGTTCAGAGGTTTCTTAACTTGCTCTGCTACGTAATGGTGATGTCGTAGCCCACAATGGCGGTGAAGTTCTTGCGCATATTGTTATAACGGGGTATGGGAGACTGGGTCTGGCCCGAAGCGTCGGTGGCCCGGGACATGACCTGGTACCTTCCGGGCTGGTCGGCGTCCCACAGGTACGACCAACGGACCCACATCCACCTTTCCCTCGGCTCCTCCAGTCGGGCGGCGTGCCAGGTCTCGCCTCCGTCAACGCTGACCTCGACCTGGGTGATGGCCCCGTCGCCGCTCCAGGCGTAGCCCCGTACCACGTGGGTTCCCCGGGGCAGGGTCTCGGTATCGTCGTTGGGCTGAGTGACTATGGACTTGACCGGAATGGTGGTTATCAGTTCCTTGTCCGGGGAATCGGCCGAATCCGCGTAATAGTAAAAGTTGTAGTGGTACCAGCAGCCGGGCATGTGGTCCATCACCTGCAGGCGGCGAATCCATTTAACCGACCAGTTACCCGACCATCCCGGCACCAGCAGCCGCACGGGGGCGCCGTGCAGGTGCTCCAGCAGTTGGCCGTTCTGGGCCCAGCAAAGGATGGTATCCGGGTGCAGGGCTTTGAGCCGGGGCAGGCCCTTGTCGTAATAGAAGGGATCAGTACCGGGTTCGGCGGTTGCCGGAAGACCGTAGTCCCACCCCTCGGCGCGGATATACAGCGCCTTGTCGGTCAGGCCCGCCTCGTTGAGCACCGAGGCCAGGGGCGTACCGGTCCACTCGGAGGCGCTGAGAATCATGGCCTCCTGGGTCCTGGAGGGCTTGGGGCCTTCGCCCTTGAAGTACTCGAAGTAGGTGGCGTCGCTGCCCGAGCACTCCATCACCGTGCGCACTGTCCGGGCCGGGTAGCGGCGAAGCTGCTCATAGTTGATGCTCAGCGGGTTCTTCACCTCGCCATCGACGGTAAGGGTCCACTGGTCAGCCGGCACCACCTCGGGAATGTCGAAGTGCTGGACTACGTAGTGCAGTTCAGTGGGGGTAATCAACCCCTCCAGGTCCATAACCGGCGTCCGAACCCGCCGGGTCCTGCCTTCGTCATCCAGCAAATTGACGGGTTCCACCCGCTTGCTGGGCCAGCCATACCAGCTATCGCTGCGGTGGGGATTGGTGGAGTCGGGACCGCCCGCCTCGTCCATGCGAAGAAAGTCGGGGACTGCTCCTTCCTGCTGTGTGGCCATGATTAACTCCTTGCGTCAGGCCTGTTAACTGTAACCCTGAACAGTCACTGAAATCGAAGGCGGGCGCGGTCCCCTGACCGGCCCGCCTTCGCTGTTTACCCGTGTACGTCGGGCTGGCCGCCTAGCCCAGGTGCTGGTAGATGAACGAAGTCATCTGTTCCAGGGCCTGCTGGGTCACGTCGGTGGCAAGGTCGCGCAAAACGCCTTCGCCCTCGCCCTGGAAAACGGTCAGGTCAATTTGTCCGCCGGCCTTCTGGTACTGGGAAACGAACTCCAGCAGGTCCGGGCGGGGGTGCGCCGCCTCGTATTCGCGGACCAGGCACAGGGTGGGCGGCAGTTCGGTCTTTTCGCCGGCTGCCAGCGCCCGGGCCGGCGCTCCTTCGGCCATGGCCTCTTCGGTCACCCAGTACATGTCGTGCATCCGGACGGTGCGCTCACCCACGGATTCGGGGGGCTTGACGTCTTCCCGGATGCCCTTGGCGTAGTTATAGCGGCCCAGGGGATCGATGACGGGAGAGACCATGATTACGCAACCCAGGGTGCCGTCCGCGTCGGAAGCGCCGTTGCCCAGGGACAGGGCAGCGTAGCGGGAGTCGAAGGGACGCATGCCCAGCAGCATGGCCTGGTGGGCGCCGCTGGAGGTGCCCATTGCGCCGATCTTTGCGGAGTTGCCGTTCCACTCGGCGGCGTGGGCCTTGGCCCAGCGGATGCCGTAGTGGATGTCCTGGAAAGAAGCGGGGTAAGACGCTTCCGGGGGAACGCGAAAGTCCAGGGCCGCTACGATGACGCCGTTCTTGGCCAGCGCTTCGTTGCCAAGGTCGCCGTTCTCCCGGGTGCCGTTTACCCAGGCGCCGCCATGCAGTTCGATCATTACCGGGAAGGGACCGTCGCCCTGGGGCTTGAAGAGACGAGCCTGAAAGGGCTTGTCGCCATGGCGGAGATACTCCACGTCCTCGATCTGGACAGCGTAGGTGGTCTGTTTGCTGAGGGTCATACCGACCTCCTTAATTTGGCTGGGGCTGTGTATCCGGGTGTGCCTAGGTTAAACCTTAGAGGCTATTCAGTCAATTTCTGTTTCCCGAGTTTCTCAACACAGAGACACAGAGTAGGCGGAGTTGCACGGAGAATCTCTGTGCCCCGCTGCGTCACTGTGGTTTATTGAATCTGAACGGTCAATGGTTCCATCAGGCGTTGATGACACCCTGCGGCAGCGGATGGTAATATATTCGTCGCAGAAACCTGGATTATGGTTTCAACCCCGCCTGAGAGGATACCCGTGGCAGAAGACCGCACCATACCCGCCGGGTTCGCCCCCGAGGATGAACTTGAAGAGGAGAGAACGGGTCGGCGCACCCGCAACCGCCTGATCATACTGGGCGTGGTGGTGGCCCTGGCGGTGGTCTACATGGTGTATGCGGCCTTTCCCGGCAATGCCCTCTACTTCGTTACGGTAAGCGAGTTCATGGGCGGGGATGAATACCAGGACGGTCGGCTGATTCGGGTTTCAGGCAAGCTGGTGCCCGATTCCTTCAAGCGCCAGGACAGCAGTACCCTGGCCAGGTTCCAGCTGGTGGACAAGGAAGGCGATGGCGGCGGCCACAGCCTGGACGCCTCATACGTGGGAGTGATGCCCGACCTGTTTTTTAACCCCCACTCGGAAATAATCCTCGAGGGCAGCTACACGCCGGAACGGGTTTTCGAGACGGACAGCATCCTGGTCAAGTGTCCTTCCAAGTACCAGTCGCTGGAGGAGGAAGTGCCGGCGGACTACAACACCTACAACTCGGGCCCCGCGCCCCAGGCTTCCTGATTCGTCGCGCCCCCGCAGGCGGTTGTATCTCGTAGGCGCGGGATTCAAGCCCGCCCTTGCCCACCGCCGCAACCATCGCTCCCGTCGCCTAACCCCCTGAATTCACGTCCCCCGCATTTCCTTCGTCCCCTTCCATGCCCTGCTGCAGGTCCCTCAATTCCCGTTCCAATTCCTGCCGCCGTCGGGAAACAAAGAAGGCATAGGCAAAGAAGATCAGCCAGGTTATGGCAAAGGCGGCGAAGAGAAAGCCCATATTGGCCGACGGCTGGGTTTGCAGCAGTATCAGGGGCATTTGTTCACTCACTCGAGCAGGTTATTCAGACATGGATGGACAGGATGTGCAGCTCGTAAGCAAAGGTCTTTCTGCACTCAGACGGGAGCCATTTTCGAAACCAACCGTGCGAGAAATCAGCCAAACATCCTGTACATCCTGTCAATCCATGTTTGATTGCTTCAGGCGCTGGGCGAAACGGAGCCGGGACAGGCTGTCTTCGATGTTGCGCAGGCGCATTCGCTCCAGCAGCAGGTACAGGAAGAACAGCAGGAAGACGGCCATGGAGTAGAAAAGGACGTACTGCATTACCGGCTCCAGCGCTCCGGAGTCGGCCAGGGGGCCCACCACCGCCGAAGGGTGAATAGACCGCCACCACTGTACCGAGTAGTAGACAATGGGCACATCTATGAAGCCGATGATGCCCAGGCCGGCGGCGTAGAGGGCACCCTGGGACTTGTTGGGAACATAGGAGCGCAGCATCAGGTAGGCCACGTAGATCAGCCACAGGATCAGGGTGGTGGTCAAACGCGGCTCCCAGGTCCACCAAACGTTCCAGACGGGACGGGCCCAGACGATTCCCGTAAGCAGGGCCAGGCTGACAAAGACGACGCCCACCTCGGCGGCGGCGTGGGCCACGCTGTCCCACCCGCTTTTGCGGGTAACCAGGTAGCCTATGCTGGCGACGAAAACCACGAAAAAGGCGACGAAGGACACGATGGCTATGGGTACGTGGAAGTAGAAGACACGCTGGACGTGGCCCAGGACGGCGTCGGTGGGGGCCACCAGGAAAATCAGGTAAAGGTCAATCACCATCAGGACGGCGGTCGCCGCCAGCAGAATGCCCTGCAGCCCGGGGAAGCCAAAGCCCGCTCCCCGGCCGCCCGTTACCCTGCCCCTGGAAGACGCCGCAGTCCCCTGTCCAGATGCCAAAAGGGGTTACTCCTCAACGATTATCGAAAAAATCCAGGGACATATTACCAGAAAAACGGCATCGAATACCGCCAGCAATGGCAGCCAGCGGGTAACCACACCGGACTCCGGGCCGCCGCCAACGGCCGCCCCCGAAACCTCCACCGCGCCGATTAGCACGGGCAGGATTATGGGGAAGAAGAGCACCGGCAGCATTACCTCCCGGGAACGGGTCTGCACGGCAATGGCCGAAAACAGGGTGCCCACGGTGGCAAAGCCCAGGGTCGCCAGCAAAATGGCCGCGAAAAGGGTCCAGGTGAATGCCGTAAAGTTGAGCAGCACTGCCAGCGCCGGCAGCAGGGCCGCCTCGATGACCAGCATAAACAGGAAGCTGACCAGGGCCTTGCCCAGGAATATGGCATCCCTGCTGACCGGAGACAGCAGCAACCCCTCCAGCCCGCCCTGCTCCCGCTCCCGGACGAAGGCCCGGCTCATGGCCAGGGTTCCGGCAAAGGCGAAGGCCACCCACAGGATGCCCGGGGCCAGTTCCGCCACCCGCTGCGGCGTAACCTTCAGGGCGAAGTTGAACACCACCACCACCAGGAACCCGAACACCAGGGCGGAGATGACGATGTCCCTGGAACGCAGTTCCAGCAGCAGGTCCTTCCAAACCAGGGCCGCTACGGGCCGGATGAATCGCATTAGCTTCTACGGGTGACCGGATTGGTGGGCTGTCACAAGGGTTTAATTCTATCAGACCCACAATCAATGCTTGTGGGGCGCCAAAACGCGCCGGTTCCGCCCTGCCGCTTTGGCAGCCGTTACCGTGGCCTCAGCAGCAGGGTTTCTACGGTGGCCTCCCGGACGGCCGCTTCACTCCACGCGATGGGCACGCCGGTTCCCCTCACCCACAGGGGAAACAGGTCTTTATAGTGGGGCGACAGGGGGTTGCCCGATTGGCCGCCGGGCAGGGAAAACCGCGACCGGTCCCAGTCGCCCACCTCCAGCGCCATCCGCAGGGACGGGACTACCCCGGGTCCGGCCAGCGGATCATCCCCAAAGGTGCCGGCCTGCAGCACGGTGTTGCTGTCGCCTGGGCACTGGAAGGGGCCAATGTTGAAAATGCTGCTCAGCAGCCGGACACGGCCCATCGGGTGCTTCAGCATGGCCGTCCGGGCCCGGCCCCACTGCCACCGGTCCGAGGGCTCGCCCAGCCGCCGGAGGGCGCAATTATAGGCCGAGCGCAGGGCGTCGTTGATTTCTGACTGCCAGCCTTCCGTGAACCAGCCGGGGGGCTGCTCCCTCGCCAGGCGGGACAGGCGGCCCACCTGGCGCGCGGCGATGGATGTGCCGCTGATTGTGGGGAGGGTGCTGCGGCCCAGCAGCCAGGGCGCGGAATTGGGAGCCTTCGCCGTGGCAATGCGGCGCGACATTTCCGCCAGGAACAGGTGGAAAAGGGTTGCGGCTACGGAGTCGGTGGACATACGTCCATCCCAGTTGGCAAGCAACTGGCGCGCCGCTCCGTCCTCCACGCTATGTGAGTCCCCGGCCAGGACGTAATCCCGCAGTTCAAACCAGGGCATCGATTTCACATCCAGCTGAAGGGCGGCTGCCGACTCAAGGTCCCAGTCCTGGCCCTCTTCCAGCGCTTCCACTACTCGGCCAAGGCGGTAACCGTCAATCCAGTCCACGCCCAAAAAGGGACCGTCGCCGTGGGGCTGGGGCTGGGTGTTGGCGGTGGCAACGTACCCCCCGGGTGGATTATGGGCGTATGGCATCTCGCCGAAGGGAACAACATCGTCCTCCCAGCCCGCCCCTGGAACCCATCCGGCGCTGGGAACGATGCCGTAACCCCGGCGGCGGAGCGGCGTTTGGCCGGCCAGTTGGTAGCCAATGTTGCCCTCGGTGTCGGCATAGACCAGCCCCAGGGGGAGAACGGGCCACTCGGCGAAGGGGGCGCGAAACTCTTCAAAGTTCCTGGCCTTCAGGGTACACAGGAAACCCTGCACCGGAAGGGGGTCCAGCCACACGGCCCGCAGGGAAAGAGCGCCGAGCTCATCGTCCAGGGCGGGACTGATGATCGGTCCCCTGGGGGTGAGCAGGATTTCCTCCTCCACCGCATCGGCTCCCTTTACCTGGATCACCTCCCGCCGGACCTGGCAAGGAACGTACTGGCCGTCCTCAAGGACCGACCGGCCGTCGGGACCGATGCGCTCCAGGAACAGGTCCGTGTTGTCCGTAAGCCCGGCGGTTACGCCCCAGGCGCAGTGCCCGTTGTGGCCCGCCGCGATGGCTGGCGTACCTGGCAGTGCGGCGCCGGCGAGGGCCCAGTCCGGAGATTGCAGGCGGGCCAGGTACCAGTGGGGCGGAACGGCAGCGGGAAGGTGGGGATCGTTGGCCAGCAGCGGGTGTCCCGACCTGGTCCTGCTGCCGGACAATGCCCAACCGTTGGAACCGCCTCCCGTCGCAATCGTCTCCTGGAATATCGCCAGGTCTTCCGACAGGCGTTGCGCCGCCTTTCCGGCGACACCCGTGGGGGGTACCGGAACCGGGTGCCACTCCGGGTATGCAGGATCGAGATGCAGGAGCGATTCCGCGCCGTCCAGATTCAGCACCATGAGTCGGGCAAGCTCGCAGTCCCAGTTGGACGGCATTGCAAAGGACTGGAGCTTCATTATGGTGAGCACGTCGATGGGTGTGAATTCCGAAGGCCGTGCCCGCAGCAGTACAAACTCGTGGGGACGGCGGGGCAGGCCCGCCTTGCAACCGGCGTTCAGTCCGGCGGCGAAGGCGGTGAGTATGGAGGCAACCCGGGGTTCCAGCGCCTGGAACTGCTCTGCGGCGGCGTGGCGGAGACCGGCCCGACGGAAGAGGCGGTCTATGCGCAGGGTGGCCTGGCCGAACACCTCGGACAGGGTTCCCGAGGCGGCGCGCCTGGACAGCTCAATCTGCAGTGTGCGGTCCTGGCCCTGGCAGAAGCCAAAGCCGAAAAATACGTCCGGCTCGTCGCCGGCCTCGATCATCGGAATGCCGTAGCGGTCGCGGTGTATGGAAACCTGCCCGCCCGGGCCATCCACATCCAGTGCGCCACGGGTAACGGGCAGCCGCGCGCCCAGCGCCAACCGGAACAGGGCGCGAGTCAAAAAAGTAAATGCCGGGGAATCTGGGAAGTTCAAGGAAAGTCGACCGCCAGGGTAGTATTCGCCCGGTGGCCGCCCAATGCAGGCCAGGGCCTCTCTTCCATTCTAAACCACAATCAGGTCGCGGCCCTAATCAAGCCATTACGATGCGGTGATGGTCGAAACGCGGGACGAGACTTCTTGCAACGGCATCCCCAGCGGCTATACTGCCAGGGGGACGCGGTTGACGCCATAGCTTTCCCGCGTGAATCGAACCAAAGGAGGCCTGAATTGCGTGGCGACGATGAAGGGCGAGAGGACCAGTCCCAGCCACCCGAGTTTCCCCGCTCGGCAAAATACGACCGGGACTGGGTGCTGGACAATATGATGGGGCCGAACGTCCTGTGGCTTACGGAGTCCCTGGCGGAGCGCATGGACCTCAGCCCGGGGATGCGCGTGCTGGATATGGGCTGCGGCAGGGGGTTGAGTTCCATATTCCTGGCGAAGGAGTACGAGGCGCAGGTGTGGGCCGTGGACCTGTGGATAGATGCCACCGAAAACCTGGGCCGAATCAAAGACGCCGGCGTTGAAGACAGGGTGTTTCCCATCCGTGCCGAAGCCCGTTCCCTGCCCTTCGCCAACGGGTTTTTCGACGCCATGGTAAGCGTGGACGCCTACCATTACTTCGGCACCGATGACCTTTACCTGGAGAGTCACGCGGCCGGGCTGGTCAAACCCGGCGGTTCCATGGGGATTGTCGTGCCCGGATTGGTGGAAGAACTTCCCTCCGACGAGCCACCTGAACACCTGCGTCCGTACTGGGAGCCAGCGTTTTTCAGCCTCCACAGCCCGGCCTGGTGGCAACGCCACTGGTTACGGAGCGGGTTGGTGGACGTGGAACTTGCCGACCTGATTCCCGACGGATGGAGGCTGTGGATGGTATCGGACCAGCTATGGTCGGAACGCATAGGCAAGCCCGCCGACGAGGCCGAAATGCTGGCCCTCGATGGCGGGCGGACCCTGGGGTTCACCCGCATGGTAGCTCGCAGGAACGAACGGGCGCCGGCACGGCTGGACACCCTCGAGTAGCCGGCTGGGGCAACCCGCCGGCGCCGCTATGGAGGACAATATGCAGCAGAGACCTTTTGGCAGTCTGGGCATGGCCAGCGCCCTTACCCTGGGAGGCGGGGGCCTGGGGCAGGTGTGGGGGAGCACTACCAGGGAGGAGTGCGTTGCCACGGTGCGGGAAGCGGTGGAATCGGGAATCAATGTGCTGGACCTGGCGCCTACCTACGGCAATGGCGAGGCCGAGAGCGTCATCGGTGAGGCCTTTGAGGGTGAACTGCCGGCGGGTGTGCGGGTCACCACCAAGTGCCGCGTGGGCGACACGCCGCCGGAGCAGGTGTACGACCTGCTTTCCAACAGCCTGGATGCCAGCCTGGAACGCATGAGGCTGGAGCGGGTGGACGTAATGTTCCTCCACAACGCCGTAACGCTGGACAACGTCGGCGGCGACCGGTTGACCCCGGTGACCACGGTGGTGGAAGCCTTGGCCCCTGCCTTTGAGCGGCTCATCTCCGAAGGCCGCATCGGCTACTGGGGGCTTACCGGTATCGGGAATGCGGACGCGCTGATTCACCTGCTTACCGGCGGCCCCCGCCCCGGATACATCCAGTGCATCGCCAACCTGCTGGACTCGGCCGGTGGTCTGTACCAGGGCACTGAACCGCCCTGTCCCCGGGACGTAATCGCGGCGGCCAACGAGAACGATGTTGCGGTCATGGGCATAAGGGCGGTCCAGGCCGGGGCTCTGACGGATGCCATTGACCGTCCCCTGCCCGAGGGGCACCCGGAGCTGGTTGACTTTGCGCGGGCGGCGCCCTTTCGCGCCATCGCCGCGGACGTGGAGCAGAGCGCGGCCTTACTGGCCCACCGTTACGCCCTGTCAATGGTGGGCGTCTCCACGGTGGTGCTTGGCGTCAAGAATCGTCAGGAACTGCGCGAGTGCGTCCGGGCGGAGGCGGCCGGGCCGTTGGATGCAGCCCTTATTGGGCGTATCGACATGGCCGTGGGACGCTGAAAGCACGGTTCCGGTTTCGTTAACCGCGTTGTCCGGGGGCGGACTGCAAACCCGCCCCCGCTGGTTTTGCGGTTTTCTGCCCGGCGGCTAGAACTCCTCCACCGGGCGGGTGGCTATGCCGTAGGTGCCGTAGAAGAAGTTGGCGTAGTGGGTGGTACCCCCGGTGACGAACAGCAGGTACTGCTCCGGGTTCTCCAGCATGGGAATGGTGGCGTCCGGGTCGTTCTCCAGGGCCTGCAGATCCGGGTGGTGGAGCCACCTGCCCTGGGCATCCTTGGGAACTCCCCGGCTGCCTATGGCCTGCTGCAGTGATACCCGGCAGCGCTCGTGCAGCCATTCCTGGGCATCCTGCTTGCTGAACCCGGCCTCCGCCAGGATAACCGCGCGGGAGGGACTGAGCATGATGGGATGGTATGGCCCGGGGTATGACACCCGCTGGCTGGTGTGCCCCACCTGCGCCGACTGCCAGCCGCGAATCCAGCTGCCGTTGCCCGAGCCGGGGTAGTACATCAACTGGGCAATGTTGTTCAAAGTGTCTTCGTGGTTCCTGGAACCCGAGTCCAGGATGTCACCCGGGCCGGTAACGGTTACCACCGTCACCGCGCTCTCGTGGGGCTGAAAGCCCCGGTCCACGTGGTAGGGCTGCCAGGGGCTGAGGTCTTCATTCTCGGCGATGCACATGCCAAACTTGGTGGGCAGGCCGATGAAGTTGGGGTCGCCGGTGCCGGCCTTGCAGTAGCCGATATTCATCAGGCACAGGCGCAGGGCCCGTCCGATGGCGGTGTTGGCGCTGTTGACCACCCCGGGCCCCATGGCCGAGGTGCCGCAGTTGATGCCGGCGTGCCGGGCAATGGGCCCGTTGACCAGGATCAGCGGGGCCTCGGTATGGCCGGAAACCTGCATATCCCGGTGGTTCATCTCCGGCTGGGCCAGGCAGTCAATGGCGGCCAGCAATACGGGTAACTGCTCCGGGCGGCAGCCGGCCATAACGGCGTTGATGGCGATTTTCTCCACGGTGGCCACGCCGAAGCCCGGCTCCATAACCATCAGCACGTCCTGGGGACTGCGGCCGGTGCCGGCCAGCATCCGCTCCACCAGTTCGGGGGTGGGCGGCACCACCGGAATGCCGTCGCTCCAGTCCCGCTCCGCCAGGAACCGGTTCACCGCGTCCAGCCCGTCGGGGGTAGCGTCCATCTCCACGGTGAACACCTCTGTTGCGCTGCCATTGCCGTTGCCGTGGATGGAAACGGGCCCCCGGTCCGTGGGGTAGGTGGTAAGGCCCTGGATTATGGTGTCAATCTGCCCGTCCACCATGTTGCGGATGAAGTCGGGCTGCTGGCCCGTGGTGGCGTGGGGAATGATAACGTAGGCGGCGGTGGGCTGGCCCCAGCCGTCCACGCAGGCCTGCCAGGCCCGGGCAAAGCTCTGGGCGACAATGGCGACGGTGGGAACACCGGCCTTTTCCATGGCGACCATGTCATGGCTAAGCCACGACGTGCAGCCCCCTCAATGGGCCGTGGCGCCCACCATGGCGTCCACCTCGGTGGCTATGCGGGCGGCCTCCTCTTCGTCGATGTGGACCCCCCGGCTGAGGACGGGGCGGCCCTCGCGCAGGTCGCCGCCGTAGCGCTGGAACTTAACGCCGGGATAGCGTTGCTGCAGTTGCTCGGCGAACCGGTCAACGGCAACGTCGGCCCCACCGGTCACGTTGTTGTAAAGGCCTATGGTCTTGCCTTCAAAGCTGGCAAGCCTGGGCGCCGGCGGCACCTTGAAGTCCACGCGGTCGGCGGCGGGAGACATTATCTGCACTTTCATGCCGTTATTCCTCTGCGAATTAAGTTGGGGCTGGGGCGCGCGTTGCCTGGGGCGACCGTATGGAATGAGCATAGTTGGGGGATGAGGCGGCGTCAAGCCGGGACGGGGCAATAGCCATTTGAGGTACCCACAAACCGCACAGGAACGGTCGTCAGTAACTACCTGGCCGCCTCCCCGGCGGCGCCAACCCGGTTGTAATAACTCTCCACCGGCCGCTTCACCAGCGGCGTCAGCAGCATTACCGGCAGCATCAGCAGCAGGCCCACTCCGGCGTTGATGCCGATGGCGATGGAGATGGTGAAGGCCGAGGCTATGGCGCCGATTTCCACGCCGCCGATGAGGTGGCCCAGCCCGTTGACCAGACCCTGCGACCCCATTATCCGGCCCCGCATCTCCGCCGGTGACGACAGCAGCAGGATGGTGCTCTGCATGGTGCTGAAGCCCGACTGCCCCACCCCGGCGCTGAAGAGCAGCAGGAAGGAGACCAGGAACCAGGGCGACCAGGCCACCGCGGCCACGCCCACCGCCACGATCATGGCCCCGATGGCGAAATAACGTCCGTGGAAAGTGTAGTTGCGGCGCGAGCCGATGATTATCGCTCCCACCAGCGTCCCAATGCCCTCCGCTGCACCGATGACGCCCCCCAGGGCCGGCCCCACCTTCAGCACCTCGGTGGCGATGACGGGAATGAAGTACTGCAGGGGCAGCACCATGCAGTTCATCACCAGGGAAATGGACAGCACGCCCAGCACAAACTTGTTGGAGAAGGAATGACCAATTCCCGACTGGATGCCCTGCCAGAAGGCACGGTCGCGGCCCACGACCACTGCCGCGCGGGTCAGGCGCATCCGGAACACCAGAACGGCCGCCACCAGGTCCAGCGCCACCAGCACCATGTAGGCGCCGGTGAACCCGTAGAAGGCAATTATCAGGCCGCCGGTAATGGGACCCAGAATTTTGCCCACGTTGTTGGTGATGGTCTCCAGAGACATGGCGTGGGCAATGCGGTCCTGTCCCGCCAGGTCGAACAGCGCCGCCCGACGGGTTGGGTCGTCCAGCACCTTGGCCGTCCCCTGCAGCAGGATGGCAAAGAATACGAACCAGGGGTGAATCAGGTCCAGCAGCAGCAGCGTCAGCAGGGCCGATGCCACCAGCAGGTAGAAGGTGTGGATGCCCGCCAGGATGCGCCACCGGTCCAGCCGGTCAGCCAGCATTCCGGCCACCAGGGACAGGGGCGGACGGGGGCCGTTGAGGAAGGTGGAAATCAGCCCCACCTGGAAGGCCGAGTCGGTGAGTTCGTAGATGAGATAGCCCAGGACCAGCAGTTCCATGCGCCTGGATGTCTCGTGTACCCAGCGGGCCGCCCACAGCAGGCGGAAGTCGGGGTTCTGCAGTACCACCAAAACGGGAATGCCGGAAAGTGCTGGCAACGGGGTATATCCTCGGGGAATCTGTTTACCGTTTACAGCCCTGACAGCGTTTCTGCTGCCCAGCATTGCGACGGAATTCCCAAATAAGCGGGTTAGCTCAGGTCGCCAACATACGCCGAAGGGACGGGGCAAGTCAACCGGGATGGCCGGGGCGTACAGAAATGGCTGTGGGTGGGTACAATGTGCCAGTTGTCTAAGAATGCTGGGCAAGCCCAGTCATCTAACGCACCGGAGCGGCCATGTTTTCCGACATACACCACATCAGCTACCTGGTACCCGACCTGGATTCGGCAATCGGTTCCTACGCGGAAAAGTTCGGGGCGACCGTCACGGGCAGGGGGACGGTGCCCAACCTGGGCGAGGTGGCCTTCCTGCAGGCGGGCGACGTGGAGGTGGAGTTTATCTGCCCCGAAGACCTGTCAAGCCTTGCCGGGGCCAACGGCAACTGGGTGGTCCATCACGTAGCTTACGTCGTGGAAGACCTGGACCGGGTGGTGGCGGAGCGCCGCCAGCGGGGCTATAACTTCGTGACCGACGAACCCTTCACCAACTTTATGGGCTATCGCCTGATTTATTTTGACCCGGTGGATACGGGCGGTTGCCTGGTGCACCTGACCGATGCCGCAAGTCTGACCCGGTAAGTACGAGAGTCAGGCCCAACGAACAGGGGGCGAGTTGCAACTCGCCCCCGGCTGAGATACCCAATCCGGCGCTGGTTTACGCGGAGATAAGGTCCTTGGCGATGGCGTCGGCCCTCAGGTCGCCCTGGGACTCCAGGTGAGCCATGACGGCGTCGGCCGCGGCGCCCAGCATCTCCGGGTCCAGGTTGGCTGCCTCTTCGGCATACCCTGCTTCGGTCAGGTAGTTGGCGGTCTGCTCGCGCAGCACGTTCAGCGACCACTCCAGCTGGGCTTCGCTCTCCATCATGCCCTCAGGAAAATCGACGTGGGAACCGCCGGCGCCCAGCTTGTCATAGCCGCCCTTGTGCCAGTGGCCGCGGCTCCCATGCGGGTCGAACCGGATAATCTCCACACCCCGGACGTCCACGCCGAAGGTAGGACCGCCGAACTTGCCCCGCAGGCAGCGCAGGGGCCACATGTACATCGTAACGTCGCCCTGCTTGCTGAGCGGTCGCACCATAACCTGCCCCAGGTAAGACTCGCCATCAATCATAGTTGCCATTCCAAATCCCTCCCTGTTCTCAACTGTTCACGATTAGGGGCAACGGGCTGTCCCTGTTTTCGTCATACCGGCGAAAGCCGGTATCCAGGAGTCGTCGCAACCTATACGCTGAATTGGTTTTAAAGCGACTCCGCGAATCTGAACGGTTACCCCTGTTCCGCCGTGTCGGCGGATAGTTGTGAGGGTATATTATCATAGAATGGTGGGGGTGGGGCGTGGAAATGACAACTGTTCACATTTTCGGGTAGCGTTTCGGTTCAGGTGGTCCGGGCGCGAGAATAGTGGGGGCAGACACACAGGTCTGCCCTGTTCCCATAGTAAAACCACTTGATTTGGAACGCTACCCCCTGAATCCGACTCTTGACACATAGATACTGACACGCAGCGGTCGCAGAGTCTCGCTGCGGTTGTGGGAGCACCCGGAATGCGATGGCCCATGACCCCCCCCTCCAATGCGCCCCCGCCTAACTCCGGGTATACTGGGCCCAACAGTCACCAAACAGTAATAAGGCGCAGGATTTGCTATGCAGCCCCTTAACGACATTCGGGTGCTGGCCGTGACGGTGTTCCTGGCGGGGCCGTACCTCAGCATGAACCTGGCCCGGCTGGGCGCCGAGGTTATCAAGGTGGAGATTCCCGGGCGCGGCGACCCGGTGCGGGGCAACGGCCCCTTTGCCGGGCCCGAGGGCGTCCACAACACTCCCCGGACCGGGCAGGATATCGCCACCCGATTCCTGAAGCGCACCCAGGGTGTGAAGAGCGTCACCTTGAACCTCCGGGACCCCAGGGGCCGGGAGATGTTCCTGGATATGGCCCGCCAGGCCGACATTGTCCTGGAGAACCTGGCCCCCGGGTCCATGCGCCGGCTGGGCCTGGGTTATGACGACGTATCGGCGGTCAATCCGGGCATTATCTACTGCTCTATCGCCGGTTACGGCCAGACGGGTCCCTATGCCGACCGGCCGGCCCACGACCCGCAGATACAGGGCATGAGCGGCATGATGGACATAAACGGCGATGCCGACGGCCCGCCCACCAAGGTAGGCTTTTACATCGGCGACCTGGTGGCGCCCCTGTTCGCCGCCTACTCCATCATGGGGGCGCTGCGGGAGAAGGACCGCACGGGCAAGGGGCAGCACCTGGACGTTTCCATGATGGATACCCTGGCTACCCTGATGTTCATGGAGAACCTGGAAGAGGACGTGCAGCAGGGCATTCCCCTGCGTACCGGCAACACCAGCCGCAGCGGCCCCACCGGCCTGTACCACGCCTCCGACGCCGACCTGATCATCACCGCCGCCAGCGACGACCAGTGGCGGCGCCTGTGCGAAGCCCTGTTCGCCCCGGAATTGCTGGATGACCCGCGCTTTACCGACTACACTTCCCGTTCCATCAATGTCAGCGACGCCCGGGACGAAGTGCAGAAGCGCGTCGGCAGAATGACCCAGGCCGAAATCCTGGCTAGGCTGGAGGAGTCCGACGTTCCCTGCGGCCCGGTCCGGACGGTGCCGGACATCATGGCCGACCCCCACTTCTACCAGCGGGGAACCCTCCAGCCCATGCGCCACGGGGCCATGGATGACCCGGTACCCGGCGGGATAGCGTCGGGATTTCCGGTAATGTTCTCGGGCGAACCGCTGCCAACATTGCCCGGCGCCCCAACCCTGGGGATGCACAACGCAGAGATCTACGGGAAGCTGCTGGGCCTGGACGAGTCTGCTCTGGAGGGCTTGTCCTCGGGCGGGGTTATCTAGTATGCCACCATTTCTTTTGTGATGGACATGCAGTGAGCCTGTTCGTGGTGAGCTTGTCGAAGGGCCGCTCGCTGGTGGTTCGACAAGTTCAGGGCAAACGGAGAAATCATCTAACCCTTCAACTGCCCCAAACTGTACTGCCCCAAACTTTAATGGAGGCCCACATCCCTGCAGTCGCTTGCGCTGGAGCAACTTCAATCTTTTCAAACAACCAATCTGCGAGGCTCAAATGAGGTTCAAAGCCAAACCGCTGCGGTCGGTAATGTACGTCCCCGGAAACCGGGAGGACTGGATGCGCAAGGCCCACCAGTACGGCTCTGACGCCCTGATCCTGGACCTGGAAGACTCGGTGCCCGAGGCTGAAAAGGAGCGGGCCCGCGCCCTGGTAGCCGGCATGGTCCAGGAACTGGGCTCGGCGGGACAGACCCTGTTTGTCCGCGTCAACCGCCTGGAGACTGGACTGACCGGTTTTGACCTGGAAGCGGTGACCAGCCCACACCTTTACGGCATTCTGCTGCCCAAGGTGGAGCGGCCCGAGGACGTGGTCGAGGTGGACATTCTTCTCAGGTTCTTCGAGCGCAAGGCGGGAATGGCCATCGGGTCAATCTGCATTGACCCGGGCCTGGAAACGGCCGACGGCATCCGGCAGGCCTACGACATCGCCATGGCCTCGGACCGGGTGGCCTACATGGGCGGCAGCGGCGGTAAGGGCGGCGACACCGCCCGTTCCATCGGGTTCCAGTGGACGCCGGAGGGATTGGAGACCCTGTTCATCAAGTCCAAGGTGCTGGTGGATGCCCGTTCCGCTGGTATTGAATTTCCCATCAGCGGGGGATGGTTCGATATCCACGACCTGGACGGCCTGCGCGACCTGGCCAACCAGTTGAAACAACTGGGCTATACCGGAATGCACCTCATTCACCCCTCTCACGTTCCCGTGGTCAACGAGGTGTTCACCCCCAGCGCGGAGCAGATAGCCCACTGGAAGGGCCTGCTGAAGGCCATGGAGGAGCAGAGAGAGGCCGGCAGCGCGGTGGTAACCTACGCCGGCGACATGGTGGACATAGCCCACGAGGAAACCGCCCGCACCATGCTGGAAATGGTCCGCCAGTGGGGTATTGAGACGTAGGCGGTGGCGGGCCAAGCCAATGGGAAGGAGAAATGTGCCTTTCCATCTCGGGCTGCCAAGCCTCAGTTCACAGGGGCCAACCATCGAACAGTCATTCTGAGTGGAGCGAAGAATCTGAAATCCCTGCCTGAAGAAACCACCCGAACACTTAGGATTATAGATTCTGCACTCCGTTCACAATGACAGCCTTCCCTGGCTGCCAATGCCTGTACCAACCCCACCCTGGCTTTAGTCTTCTGGGTTGCTGCAACCAAAGGGGCGGGAGCAACAACCTTGACCAGGAACTCCCCTACTTCCCCTCCCTGGGGTGCCTGGCCAGGAAATCGTCCGCAATTTCTTCCATGGTTACAAAACGCACGCCGTCATGGGAGCGGATGTATTCCGCGATGCGCTCCAGCATCAGCAGCACCTGGGGCCTGCCGCTCACGTCGGGGTGGATCGTAATGGGGAACACGGCCTCGTCGTACTCCCGGTACACCCAGTCGAACTGGTCCCGCCACATGGACTCGATGTCCCTGGGGTTTACGAACCCGTGGCTGTTGGGCGACGCCTTGATGAACATCATGGGCGGCAGGTCGTCCAGGTACCAGTTGGCCGGAATTTCTACCAGGTCGGTCTCCACGCCGCGTTCCAGGGCGTGCATCCAGTGGTCCGCCGGCATACCGTAGTCAATCTTCGTCCAGCGGTCGCCCACCCGGACGTAGTAGCACTCGAAATCGCGGTGCATCAGGCTGTGGTCATACTTGATGCCGTGCTTCAGCAGCAGTTCGTTGGTAACGTGGCTGAACTCCCACCAGGGCGCCACGTAACCCCGGGGGCGCTTCCCCGAAACCTCGGTAATCAGGTCGATGCAGCGCAGCAGCACCGCCTCTTCCTGCTCCGGCGACATGGAAATGGGGTTCTCGTGGGAGTAGCCGTGCATTCCCACCTCGTGCCCCTGCTCCACAATCATCCGGCATTCGTCGGGAAAGGTCTCGATGGAGTGGCCGGGGATGAACCAGCTTGTCTTGATGTCCAGCCGTTCAAAGAGTTTCAGCAGCCGGGGCGTTCCCACCTCTCCGGCGAACAGGCCGCGGGAAATATCGTCGGGCGAGTCCTCTCCGCCATAGGAACCAAGCCAGCCGCCCACGGCGTCCAGGTCAACCCCAAAAGCGCATAGTATCTGTTTGTCGGCCATATCAAATCTCCTGGCGGCGTTCTGCTGCCGAGGTTGGCAGTGGAAAAGGGTCCGCAATTGCAGGTGGGGAAAGCGGGAGGCCCTACAGGTTTATGGCGGGTTCCGCGTAGTCCCTGAGCTTGTTGTAAACCTGCAGCCGGTGGTGGTATGACTCCAGGACTAAGATCCGGTCGTCGGCGTCAACGTTGACCGCCACCGGCCGCCGGAACCGCCATTCGGGCTCCAGGTCCGTCCGCCGCCTGGCCTTGATGAGGTCGGGATTGGCGTCAACATAGGCCTGGGCCCACGGGGAAAGCTCCTGGGCGTCGCCCACCAGCGCCGTAATGTATTGGCCGTCCGCGGCGTAAATCTGGACTCGGTGGTTGCCCCAGTCAGTTACGTATACGTCCCCATCCGAGTCCACGGCCACGCCGGAAGGCCCCTTGAGCGAGCCCACGCCGTCGCTGGTGCCTTCGAATTTGACCAGCAGTTCCCCGCCAGGACCGAATTTCTGCACCCGGTTATTGCCCCAGTCGGCCACGTAGATGTTGTCGTGGCGGTCAACGCAGATGCCCCAGGGCATTTCCATCTCTCCGTCGCCCCCGCCCTGTTTCCCGAAACTGGACCGGAATTCACCGATCTGGCTGAAACTCTGCACCCGGTGATTCAGGCTGTCCACCACCCAGAGATTTCCCCGGGAATCGAAGGCGATTCCCGACGGCCCGTTCAGCAGCCCTTCTTCGCTGCCCGCCCGGCCCCAGTGATACCGGTACGCGCCCTCTTCGTCGTAAATGGTAATGCGGTTGAGGTACTCGTCCGAAACGAACACCCTTCCCCGCGGGTCCAGGTCAATGGAACGGGGCCAGACAAACCGCCCGTCCTCCGCGCCGACGGAGCCGAACTGGCCCTGGAACTCGTGGTCAAGGTTGAGCTTGCTGACCCGCTGTCCCAGCTGTTCCACGCCCCGGCTCAACACGTACATTCGCCCGTCCGGTCCCAGGACGAAGTCCTGGGGCGCCCAGAAGCCCCGGCCCGACTGGCTGTACATGCCTATGCAGTAGCTGTAGTCATACACCCGGCCGGCGGCAACGGTGGTCAGCATATACCCACTCCAGAGACAGATTTGGGATTGCGATGTTTTGTGTTGATAGACTCTGGTATTCGGTCAAGCCGGATCAAAGCCAGGGTGAGATATTCACTTGGTAGAGCGGCGCCGGTCCTTCGCTGGCAGACCGGGCCGCCAACGGTGGACTTCCAGCCTTGGCTTTGGTTTAAGGCTACACGAAGGCCATCTGCTCGAAATGCCCGCCTACGATGGGTACCGCGTCCAGTCCCAGCCACTTTTCCGCCAGGGTGGAGTAGAAGCCCCGGAAGTCGTAGCTGGGCGCCAGGTCTCCCTCCGTGAGGTCCCCCGGCTGCAACGAGGGATAGGTACCATACATTCCGCCCTTCACCCGTTCGCCGATGACGAAGGCCGCACCGGCCGCCCCGTGGTCGGTACCGGTGCCATTATCGCGGACGCGGCGGCCAAACTCGCTGAACAGCATAAGCACCACCTCTTCCGAAGCGTCGTGTTCACGAAGGTCGGCGAGGAAGTCCCGTATTGCGACGGACACGTCCATCCAGAGCTTGGTATGCGACCCCATCTGGTCGTAGTGGGTGTCGAAGGACCCGTAGGCCGTGTAGAACACCTGCGTGCCCAGGCCGGCCAGGTGTACCTGGGCCACGTCCCTGAGCCGCCTGGCGATGGGATTGTTGGCGTACTCGACGTTGGAGGAATAGGTCTCGGGCGCCACCCGGATGATGTCGGCGCCCTTCAAGGCATCCCGCCCCGCCTGCCCCAGGTATTCCATGGTGGGGCCGCTGCCGATGGCCGGCGCGTACATGCGGGCAAAGCTGTCCAGCAGCTGGTTGCGCTCTTGCTCAGACCCGATTCCGGGATTTGATGACAGCACCCCGTAGGACGGAAGGTGGTTGACGGAAGTAACCGGAACCCCTCGCATGGTCAGCGCCCGCGGCAAGCCCTGGCCCAGGTTCACTCCCTTCAGCACGTTTTCGCCGGCAGGGTCCAGGTCTCGTATCACCTTGGCGAGCCAGCCGTCAGTCCCGATGGAGTCCGGCTCGCAGGTATGCCAGATGTCCATGGCGCGAAAGTGAGAGCGGGGCGAATTTTCAAACCCGATTCCGTGAATGATTGCCATGTCGCCCTGATCGTAGATGTCCTTCAACGGCTCAATGTCAGACCGAAATGCCAGTTCGTCATCGATGGGCAGTACCTGGTCTTCAGAGATATGGACCTTGGGCCGGTTATCCCAGTACAGAGGATTACTATAGGGAACGATGGTATTGAGGTAATCGTTGGCCCCGGTCAGTTCCATTACCACCAGAACGGGGTCCTTATAAGTTGATGCCATTGTCAAATCCTCTACATCAAAAGCCGCTTCCCCCGTCAGAAGGGAAGGCTGGGATGGGGGTGCGTCCTACTGCTACTTCAATAATCCCTTCGTCCTCGACGCAGGAAGGGACTTTGAAACCGCTTCTATGCGAACTGGTACTCCCGTGAGGAGGCAATCAGGGTCAATATCCTGCTTACACTTCGCAGTGAAGCAATGAGTTCTTCCCCGGTATTCCATGCCAGATCGCCACATTTGTCGGCGTGGACCATTAGTTCAGCGTGGGTCTCCTCGCCCACTTCCAACGGCCCCATGGCATCAAGACAGGCCGCCACAATCGCCTCTGGGGAATTGTCTCCCTGCAGAGCTACAATAACCTGCTTGAAAATAGCCTGCACGCCGGGCAGGGAAATGTCTCCGAATACCCTGGCGGCAAAATTCACCCGCCGCATCAACACGCCGGGGTCAATCCATTCGGAGCCGGTGTGCCAGCCTTCTACGCTGGGCGGATTAAGCAATTCCTGTCCCTGCCAGCCGCATTCGAGGGCCAGGTTATTGAACCCCGGCTTGAAGCCGTTAAAGTTACCGACCATCCGCACGGTGCCCACTATCAGTTCAGCGGGGCATTTCACCCGGGCAAACCGGGCGTTCTTGAAGAACTCCGAATTGAACAGCGACCTTAAGACAGACCGGATGTCGCCCCTGGATTCATTGTAGGCTTCCACCAGAAATTCAATGGCGTCAGGGTCAACGGGCGGCGTAATGTTCCAACTGGCAACATGGGGCTCGTCGGCGACGAAGAATCTGTATAGGTGGCGGGCCAGGAACCGGGCCGCAGCCGGCTGGCCCACAATTATGTCCACGATGTCTTCGCCGTTGAAATTGCCAGTATGTCCCAGGAAGGTCTTCTGTCGATAGTCGTGCTCCTCGGGCCTGTACTCGAACTGCCAGTGGAAACGGCCGTAAGGGTTGCGGGGAATCTTGGGAACAATCGTCCACCCGGTAAAGGCCCTGGCCGCTTCCTTGATGTCATCCTCTGTGTAGTTGCCCACGCCAAGGGAGAAAAGCTCCAGCAACTCCCGCCCCCAGTTCTCATTTATGGCGCCGTCACGATTTCCGTGGTTGTCCAGCCAGAAAATCATGGCTGGCGACTTTGCCACCTCTACCAGCAGGTCGCGGAAAGTGCCCAGCCCGTGCTCTCGGAAAATGGCAATCTGGCGCGTCATTTCCGGTGGATTGTCCACCTTGGAATTGCCGGTGGCGAACAACTGATGCCAGAAGAGGGCCATTTTCTCTTCCAGGGGCCGCTGGGTGTTGATCATCCGATACACCCAGTTGGCCTGATTAATGGGCGGCGCCCCGGCCCCCTCATAACCGGGGAAGTACCGGTACAGCAGTTCCTCGTCTATGGCCGGCTGCCGCTCCGGGTGCAAAAGTTCCTCCACCACTGCTTCGTAGCCTTGGGACACACGCCGTTCCAGGTCCTTGCGGGTGTCGCCGAACCCGGCGCGTCGCATCAGGTGGGCCATCAATCGAATGTCTTCCTGGTGGGACATTACCACTTCTCCGTTTTTCGAACCCGAAACACCAGGTCAGGGGCTCGTTCTCACCATATTAGGTTTGGCTAATTCGGATGTCAACGAAGGGGACGAGCTTCCCTTCATGAACACGACAACCAGGCAGGCTCTTTGTGTGGATTCAGGAACCTCCCTTATCTTTCTGACCTAATATGCCCGATTGGCCTGGCAGCAGTGAACGGATAAACCGGGCGGAAGGTATCCGGTTTGGTCGTTGAGTGAATTGCTGCCCCTGGATTTGTCGGTGGCATTATTTCTGGAGGCCCTGCAAGCAGATGTTCGGGGTTCTGGTTCAGCCGAACTCAGGTAAATGGGCATTGGAAACTACCCTGGAGACGTTGACGCCTTCATCACGGGGCATTTTCAGAGACAGACAGGAGTTATCCTGTTAGTTACCCCACCCTGGCAGTGGGCATACTAGCGGCTGCTAACCCAGAAGTCGTTGGACTTCTTGTCAAACTTTCCGTTGCCCGCCAGGTCGTCCAGCCAAATCCAGGTCTTGTTCAACCACCGCCACCGGCAGTTTCGTATGAAGAAGCGGGGAATTGCGTACTTCCTGCTGGGCGGCTTGGTCCAGGCGCACCGGCGCACGCAGGTGCTGCATGTGCTCCCCACCCGATTCTGGTAAGTCATGCACTTCTTTGCATCCAGCTTCCAGGTAAGCACCCCGGTCGCGTTGCTCTCGTCTATGGGGTCGAAACTGCGTTCGCCCGTCGTAATGGCTTTCGTGCCGCACTTCGGAACGCACTTCAGGCACGCATTGCAGAATTCGGTGATGCCCGAATCCACTGCGCCGGCGGGCTCCAGCGGAAGGTCGGTGAAAATCTTGGATATGCGGCAGCGCGCCCCAACCCTGGGGTTTATCAACATACCGTGTCTCCCCACCTGGCCGAGACCCGCATCAATAGCCAGCGGAATGCTGAGGGCCGTATCATTGGCCGCGGGGAGGGCGTTGTAGCCCAGACCCCTTATGAACTCGGCCACCATCCAAAGGGTGGGCGCCATGCGGGCGTATGCCAGCGTGCTGAGACCCTCGGTTAAAAGGGTGGGAGCATGCTCCGTGCCGTCCAGGTCCTTTCCCCATTCGTGGAGCATCACCACCACGTACTTCATCTCCTTGGGAATAACCCGGGTGCCGTCTTCGAGGCGAACGGGTTGGTCATGCTCTTCGTACCCCGGTTCGTCGGAAAACTTGATGGGGAAGGCCTCTTTCGTCTCCGCGTCAAAGTAATGGGAATAAACCCAGCGACGGTCAAGCTCGGCAAACCCTACCTGGTCCGCGCCCAAAAGTTCCGCAGCCTTTCGCACTATCTGAGAGGCTTCCCCGGGGGAGGTTTCCGGCCGACCCACCGGCGAGGGTTCCAATTCCGATTGCCAGGCAGTGGCCGGCGTGTCCGGCTGGTTCTTGGAGAAGTTCATCAATGAGAGCAAGGAATCCGCCGCTGAGTCCAAAGCCCAGGCGGTAGACTCGTACCCGACGCGTCCCTTGTCCATCAGCAGGCGCTGTTTGTCCTTCAGCTTGTCTCTTTCAGCCTTGTAATAGGCGTCCCAGACCATCTGGGAACCCATGTGGTCTCTCTGGTTAAACCGGACGTACGAGTCCTGCACCTGGTACATTTCTGCGGCCGTAACGCGACCGTCCCCGGCAGAATTTCCTTCCGTACCGGATTTAGCACCCCGCCGCATTCCCAGTTTCATAGTGCGATACCTCCTGCCGGCAAAAGCCCGCTACATAGTGCGTTACGTCTGCAGTTTT
Organism: uncultured Dehalococcoidia bacterium; assembly: GCA_964587795.1. Lineage (GTDB taxonomy): Bacteria > Chloroflexota > Dehalococcoidia > Lucifugimonadales > UBA3495 > Bin22. The sequence goes on from CAZPMU010000005.1 coordinate 78,903, forward strand.
TGCAAACAAACTTCGCCCAACATACCCCCGAGCCTGCCAACCGGGCCGGGTCAGCAGGTAACGGGCAACAACCCTGCTTGTTGCCCAATCGCCGTCTTATTCCTTCCGGCTTGCGCCCACCGGTTCAGGCCCTGAGCGCCACGCCGCACGAGCCTCGTTTACCGGCGTCAACAAGCTCCCTCCAGGCGCATTTCCCTGGCGCAATGCAGGCAGAGGTCGGATCGCTTCATCTCTTCCCACAGATACCCAAAATCTTCAATCCAGAGGGCCGATTCCGAATCGGCTGGTATGTGGCGGCCGCAAAAAGTTATGAAGAAGGCAGCATCAAAGTCATCCCTGGCTTTGGTCAGGTATGAATGCCTGACGCCTCGCCGCATTCAGCCCCCTCCTTCCGCTGCAGCTAGAGTAACCTGGGACCATTCCTTTCCCGGACGGCTTATTGGATATTATGGGAAATGGGAACACGTTACAAGCCGCCACCGGACAAGCCTGAGATATACCCAAAATGCAAAGGCGGGTCCCCGAGGGCTCCGCTGCGGGCATGTGGAAATATAACTGGTGGAGTGATGGGTTCGAATTACATACCATTCTCCATCAAGCTCGAAGTCTTCGGCATCGATGGCATAGAAGAGCCGATTCCGGAAGGTGCGAAGGTGCTGCCGGACATTGCCGTACCACCACCGGAAGTTGTCCCAATTGACGGGGCAGAGAGCTTTCTTATCCAGTCTCAGCCCTAGTCTCAGCCCCAGTCTCAACATGGAACCCACCGTCGCATCGGCTCTGGTCTCGTGCCGAGGCGGGTCTTCCCCGTGGCGATGAAGGGGTCCACCCCCAGGATGCACAGGTCATCCACCGCCCTGGCCCAGTAGTGGCCCGAGGCGGCAGAGTCCTCTTTGGGTGCCCCGCCAGTAACGGCGGTCCTGGCGCCATGATTCGTACAACAGGTTGTGAACCTGGCAGTGCGGATTTGTCGATGTTGTGTTTTGCGTCTAGCTGATATACCTTAGTATGTGAAATAACATAAAACACCAAAATCAAGCACTCCAAAGAGTGAGATGTCCGCGCCCCTATGTGAGAAATATGCGGGTTTTGTCCTGTGCCTGACGGTATTGCTGTTATTGCTGGCGCCGGCCTGCCGGTTTGACCCTGCTCCCGCTACTGACACACCCGAACCTGTTCCATCCCCTTCTCCGGCGTCCACGCCGGTGGGCCCTCCCGCCACCGCTGGCCCCACGGTTGAGCTTTCCGGCGAACTCACTCCTCTGCCAACTTTAACCTCCGACAAAACGGCGGCCACGCCCACGCCCGTGTCAACTCCGCCGCTGTTTCCTTCGCCGACAACGGCGCCAAGACCTGTTTCTCCTCCGCCTTTGCGGGCCACCGCCGTACCTGCCGAGGCCTCATCAACGTTACCGCCAACCGCTGAACCGGCGCCAACCAGGGCCCCGTCGGTGCCTTCGGCGCTGACACGGGAGACGTCGCCGGTAGTTTCCGGCCAGGACCTGGCTGCGCTGGCTAAGGGCAACACCTCCTTTGCCCTGGCCCTGTACCGCCAACTGGCCTCCGGAGGCGACGGCAACCTCTTCTATTCGCCCTACAGCATCTCTCAGGCCCTGGCCATGACCTACGCCGGAGCCCGGGGCGAGACCGAGGAACAGATGGCAGGGACGATGGTATTGGGCCTGTCCCAGGAACGCCTCCACCCTGCCTTCAACTCCCTGGACCTGTCCCTGGCTCCCCAATCACGGGAAGGCGAGGAAGTTGCCTTCCAGTTGAGCATTGCCAACTCGGTGTGGGGCCAGGAGGGACACGGGTTCCTGCCGGACTTCCTGGACACCCTGGCCCTCAATTACGGCGGCCAGGTGAGGGACGTGGACTTTCGGGCCAGTCCGGAAGACGCCCGCCTCCGCATCAACGACTGGGTTGCGCGGGAGACGGAGAACAGAGTCCAGGACCTTATTCCCCGCGACGCCATTGACCGGTTCACCCGGCTGGTGCTGGCCAACGCCGTTTATTTCAAGGCCGGGTGGCAGTCGCCCTTTGACGAGAGGGCCACGTCCACCGCCCCCTTTCACGCGCTGGACGGCAGTGAAGGCCGAGTCTCGATGATGCGGCAGACGGCATATTTCGGTTACTCCCGCGGCGACGGCTACCAGGCGGTGGACCTGCCCTACCAGGGTGGCGCCGTGTCGATGACTATCCTGCTGCCCGATGATGGCCAATTTGCCGGCTTTGAGAGTTCCTTCGATCCGGAGGGGTTAAGCGAGATTCTGCTTGGGCTGGAGAGCACGCGATTGCGGCTGTCCCTGCCCAGGTTTGAGCTTGAGGCCAGCCTGGACCTGGCCAACACCCTGGGAGATATGGGCATGCCCAGCGCCTTCGACGGGAGGAGGGCCGAGTTCCAGGGCATGGACGGTCTGTCATGCCTGGCCGGCGACGATGAGTGCCTGCTGATTTCCGACGTGGTCCACAAGGCCTTTGTATCGGTGGATGAGGCCGGCACCGAGGCGGCGGCGGCCACGGCGGTCATCATTGGCATCACCAGGGCCGAACCCGGGGAACCCCTCGATGTAACCATCGACCGGCCCTTCATCTACCTGGTCCGGCACCACGAGACCGGCACAATCCTTTTCCTGGGTCGGGTGTTGAAGTTGTGACCCGCAGGGCGCAGTACCGAAACATATCACCCTCCCCTTCTTTTGGGGCTATGTACCGCATCGCATGATCAGGCTCACTGCAATACTCCTGGTACTGGTCCTGGCCTGCCTGGCAGCGTCGGGATACCCCGCCTTTGCCCAGGGGCCGCCCCAGAATGAAGACGGCGACTCATCCACTGTCAACAACGCCCCCGGCATCAGTCAGATATTGCTGGCCTCAATTGCTGACCGGAACAGCGGAGGCGGAAGCCAGCAGGGGGTGATTCCCAGGGACACAGGATTACCTGGCCTTGACACCAAGTCCGAAGGCGTCGCGGAAGCGGGGTTTGCAGGAAAGCCGGTCCCCGGCAGCGCAGAATTCACACCGACGGCAGAAGACGACGGTCCGGATTTGGAAGATGCGGTGAAGTTTGACGACGACGGCAACGTGGAAGTTTACATCCACCTGCATTCCACCGGCGAAGAAGCCCTCCGGCAGGTACGGAATGCGGTGGTCAAGGTGGAAGTCGAGAATACGGATGCGGGCATTATCCAGGCCTGGGTCGATCCCGAAGACCTGGACAAGATAGCGTCCCTGGGCGTGGTCAATCGGATTTCGCCGCCCGACTACGGCTACACCAAAATAGGCTCCAGAATCACCCAGGGTGACGGAATTCATCGGGCCAACCTGGTTCGGGCGCTGACGGGCCTGACAGGGGAGGGCGTACGGATTGGAGTTATATCCGACGGGGCAAACGCAATGCACACGGCCCAGGCAAGCGGGGACCTGCCTTCCAGCATCGAGGTAAACCCCAATATCCGGGGGAGTGGCCACGAAGGCACGGCCCTGATGGAAATAATCCACGACCTGGCCCCCGGCGCAGACCTGGCCTTTTCAGGGTACGGATCATCACTCAGAATGGCCGGGGCCATCCTGTGGCTGGCCAACGACGCCTTTGACGGGGAGGGCGCCGACGTCATTGTGGACGACATAGGGTTCTATTACGAGCCTTTCTTCGAGGACGGCCTTGTGGCCCAGGCCGCCGCTGACGCGGTTGACGGAGGGACCGTTTACGTTTCCTCGGCTGGCAACTGGGCTGAGAGACATTACGAAGGCGACTTCACAGACAACGGGGACGGCTACCACGTCTTCGACGGCGGCAGCGATATTGCCATGCGGGTCCGGACAGACAGGAGGTATTCGGGGGTCCTTCTTCAGTGGAATGACCAGTTCGGAGCTTCCGCCAACGACTATAACCTGTTTGTCTGCCCCGTGGGAATTATGCCCACCCACTTCAACATCCTTAACGATGTATGCGAAGCCAGCAGCTACATTCAAGACGGAGATGACGACCCCGCGGAGAACCTCCTTATTGGCGGGTCAGGTTATTACGATCTGTATATCAAGAAGCAATCCGGCGAAGCCCGCCGCCTTGAGTTGTTTACGCTCGGGGGAAGTCCCGTGGAATACGGCGTCAAGGTGGGAGGAATTGTCGGCCACCCCGCAGTGGCAGATGTGCTGGCGGCAGGAGCCATCGTTTCCGTTGACCCTGGGTATGACGAGGCCCGATATTACAGCGACCAGGGTCCCTCCCTCATTTACTTTCCCGACGAAGAAACCCGCATGAAGCCGGACGTGATGGGCATAGACGGCGTAACCGTCACCGGCTCCGGAGGTTTTCCCACATTGTTCCATGGCACTTCCGCCGCCGCGCCCCATGTGGCCGCCATTGCCGCCCTGCTGATAGAGGCCCAGCGCCTTGAAGACCCGGACATGACCCAAAAGGAGGTCGCCGACGAGGTAATCCAGGTAATAAGGGACACCGCCGTTGACATCGGCGAAACCGGTCACGACAACGAAACCGGTTACGGAAGAGCCGATGCCCTGGCTGGCGTGGAAGAAATAGGGCAGTTGACGGCGACCACCTTCACCGTGGACTCCACGGGGGACGGCGCCGACAGCAACAGTGGCGACGGCTCATGTGACGACGGCAGCGGCAACTGCACCCTTCGCGCTGCCATCCAGGAGGCCAACGCCGGCAGTGGCGGCATTATCGAGTTCAATATCTCCGGCAGCGGCGCCCGCACCATTCAGCCTGCCTCCGAACTGCCCACGGTTACAAAGACGGTGTTCATTGACGGCTTCAGCCAGCCAGGCGCCACCGACAGCAACTATCTCATCGAGCTGGACGGAACCAATGCGGGGACCAACTCCGACGGCCTGACGATCTCTGGCCGGGAAAGCTGGGTACGGGGCCTGGTCATCAACCGCTTCGATGGCGATGGGATAGTTCTGCGGGGATCGGGCAAGCAGGTTATCGAGGAAAATCGCATCGGAACTAATGTGGCTGGGACCTCCGACCAGGGCAACGGGGATTCGGGAATATCCGTCTCCGGTGCGCCCGACGTTGTAATCCAGAACAACCTTATTTCCGGCAACGACTCGCACGGCATCAATATTTCGGGAAGCGGCGCCTCCAACGCCGAGATATACAGGAACATCATTGGAACCAATGCCAGCGAGGCCGCCGCATTAGGCAACGGCGGGTCTGGTGTGCATATCTCCGGCGGAGCCAACAGCGGCATAGCCGATAACGTCATCTCAGGCAATGACTCCCACGGCATCAGCCTGACGAGTTTCAGCGTTCGGCAGACGGGCATCTGGGACAATTTTATTGGAACAGCCAGGGGCGGCAGTACGGCCCTGGGCAACTCCGGTTCCGGGGTCCACATCGGGGGATCGGCCAACCACACGGTGGTGGCGCAGAACACCATCGCCAACAATTCGGGAGACGGCATAACCGTCGTCGGCAATAATACGGAGGACAACTCCCTGCAGGAAAACCTGATTTACTCAAACGCCGGGCTGGGCATCGACCTGGGCGACGACGGGGTAACGGCCAACGATATCAACGACAGTGACAGCGGTCCCAACGACCTGCAGAACTTCCCGGTGATTCAGTCCGCAGCGTTGAATGAAGACGCTGCCAGCTTTACCATCGACCTGGATGTGCGGGCGAATAATAGATACGTGGTGGAATTCTATGCCAACACTTCCTGCGACTCTTCGGGCAACGGCGAAGGCCGGGAAGAGATAGGCTTTGGATCGGCATCTTCGACCACTACCGGCAAGAAAACATACCGGTTCAGCACCCATCGAAACTCTCTGGGAAGCTATCAGTTTCCGACGGGAACTTACATTACCGCCACCGCCACTTCCACGGTACTGGAAGGAACTTCCGAGTTCTCCGCTTGTTTTCAAAGCACCACCCTGCCGGAACTGGTAACCTCGCTGGACTCGGTTGACGTTACTGAAGGCAGCACAGCCACCTACACGGTAAGGCTGAGTGAACTTCCGTCCAGCGAAGTTACTCTCAATCTTTCATCCAGCAATGAGGACGCCGTAACGTTATCGCCCGAGGAGATTACGTTTACCACCGGTAACGGAACTACCACGCAGACCGTAACCGTAACGGGCGTCGCGGATAGCGATCTTGACGACGAAGCCGCTTCCATTCGGCACTCGTTCAAGATCAGCGATATAGAGTACCAGGCCGACGTAATGCAGGTGTGGGTCGAGGATGACGATCAGCCTGAGCTGACATTCTCACACCCCACCAATACCACCCTTGGGCAAGGGGTCCAGTATAGCGGCAGGTTCGAACTGACCGAAGGAGATGAGGACAGCTACTCGCTGGCGCTGGCGGAGGAGCCTGCCGGCGACGTGACCGTCTCGATTTACGGCTCCACTTCCGCGGTGGTGAGAGTTTCCCCGGGATCAATTACCTTTACGAAAACCGGTGAGGCCTCCGACCCCGACAAGTACGAGTGGGACGACCCCCAGACCGTCACCATAATGGCCCTGGAAGACTCTGATATCCAGGACGAAGCAACACCCGTAGTCCACTACGCCAATATTGACGGCGAGGGCTACACCCTGGCCCGGCTATATGTTGTGGCTCGGGACAGCGGCCTGCCGAACCTGGTCCTTTCCGAGGATACCCTCACCGTCAGCGAGGGCGGCACCGCGACCTACACGATGGTCCTGGATGCCGCACCCTCTTTCACCATTTACCTGGTACCCGTCAGCAGCGACACTAACGCGGTAACGGTGCCCCCCGGGCCGTTCATATTCACCGGTGGTAGCGGCGGCAACTGGGCGACGGCGCAGACGGTTACGGTTACGGGAGTGCAGGACGGCGATGAATTCGACGATATCGCGGAGATTGACCATCTGTTCCGCCTCCTGGGCGCAACTTACGTATATGGTCCGGTGGTCGACGTTACCGTGGCCGACAGCAACCGGGCCCCCGATTTCGAGCAAGGCGCGAAAATTACCCGCAGCGTGCCCGAAAATTCCCCCGAAGGCACGGCGGTGGGCGATCCCGTGGATGCGGTGGACCTCAACAGCGATTCCCTGGCTTACTCCATTTCCAGCCAGGAGGGTGGGCCCTACACCGTGGACAGCAGTACCGGCCAGATTCGGGTGGGGGCCGGCGCAACCCTCGACTACGAGTCCACTACCATACAGGAGGTGAACCTGAGCGTTCAGGATACCGCCGGTCTGTCGGACACCATCGAGGTCCAGGTCGAGATAACCAACGTGAACGAGCCGCCGGTAGTCAGCGGCAACGATGAACTGGACTGGCAGGAAAACCGCACGGGCAACATCACCCGCTATACCGCCACGGACCCGGAAAGGGATACCTTTACCTGGTCAACGGGAGGGACGGACGGCAGTTTCTTCGATATAGACAGCAGAGGCTATTTGTCCTTTAAGGCTGCGCCGGACCACGAGGCCAGCCGCGGCAACGAGTACAACCTGACAGTGGTGGTCACGGACAGCAATAGCCTTGCCGGCGAATTTCCGGTGAAGGTCACCGTCACCAACGTCAACGAACCGCCCGAAGTTAGCGGAGACACCTCCATCACGGTTGACGAGAACGCCGGCACCTTCTCCCGCACCTATTCTGCCAGCGACCCCGAGGGCGCCACCTCCACCTTCACCTGGAGTCTGCTGGGTACGGACGGTGGCGATTTCAATATCGACCGGAATACCGGGGCGCTGACCTTCCGCAACACGCCAAACTTCGAAAGCCCCGCCGATTCCAACCGGAACAACGAGTACCTGGTAACCGTGCGGGCCACCGATGAGGGCAACCTGCGGGGCGACCTGCCGGTAACGATTACGGTCAATGACGTCAACGAGGCTCCCACCATCTCCGGCAACGCCACTCTTTCCTATGCCGAGAACACGGCCACAACGCGGGCGCTGAGCCGGTATTCGGCCACCGACCCCGAGCGAAGGACGCTAACCTGGTCCATCGGCGGCACTGACGCCGGTGATTTTACAATTGATACTTCAGGCAACCTTTACTTTGCCAATTCCCCCGACCACGAGAACCCTGCCGACTCTGGCGAAAACAACGTCTACAACCTCCAGGTGGTGGCCACCGACGACGGAAACCTGGGAGACGGCGCCACTTCGGCAGAAGGGATTCTGTCCGCGTCCCACAATGTCGCGGTGACGGTGACGGCGGTGGACGAACCGCCGGAAATCAGCGGCGATACTGACATCACCGTGAGCGAGAACACCGACGCCTTCTCCCGCACCTACTCGGCCAGCGATCCAGAAGGCGTACACACCACCTTCACCTGGAGCCTGTCGGGCACGGACGGAGGGGATTTCAGGATAAACCGGTTTACCGGGGAGATGAGCTTCCGAAGTCCGCCCGACCACGAAAGTCCTGCCGACGGGAACCGGGACAACGAGTACCTGGTAACGGTACGGGCCAATGACGGGCAGAAGACGGGAAGCCTGGCTGTCACCATAAACGTGGCAAACGTCGACGAAGCGCCGGTGTTCAATTCCACCAGCCTGGGTAATACAACCTTCAGCTTTGCGGAGAACCGGACTTCATCCATATACACTTACCGGGCGGCGGACCCGGAAGGTGAGGACGTCACCTGGTCGGTTTCCGGAACGGACGCAGGGGATTTTGCGATCAGCCAGGCGGGTGTGCTGTCCTTCGCCGCTACACCCGACTTTGAGCTTCCCGTGGACTCGGACCAGGACAACGAGTACCTGGTGACGGTGGCCGCGCGGGACCCGGCATCCAACCGGGCCACGCTGGACGTCACCATCAACGTGACCAACGCCCCGGGCACCGATGAGCCCACCATCACCACCACCGGCCGGACCGCCTTCACCTTCCGGGAGAATGGCACGGGAACCATCTTCACCTTCCGGGCACGGGATCCCCAGGGGCAGCCCATTAGCTGGTCGTTGGCCGGTACCGACGCCGGCGACTTTGAGATCAGCAGCAGCGGCTCCCTGACCTTTGCCAGCCCGCCGGACTTTGAAAGTCCTGCCGACTCCAACGGGGACAACGTGTACGAAGTTGGGGTGGTGGCCACGGACCAGCAGGGGCTTACCGACAGGTTCAATTTCACCGTTACCGTCACCAACGACGCCGAGAGCGTCGAGCCCACAATCACAACCCGTCGCCCGCCTTCGACGTACCCGGAGAACCGGACATCCACGGTTTACACCTTCCGGGCCAGCGACCCCCAGCGGCAGGCCATTGCCTGGACCCTGGGGGGTGATGATTCCGGTGACTTCAGCCTTAGCGCCACCGGCGTCCTGACCTTCCAAACCCCACCCGACTTTGAGTCTCCTGCGGACTCGGACGGGGGCAATGACTACGACCTGACGGTGACGGCCACCGATACCGACGGCAACCTGGACACCCTGGCCTTCACCATTACCGTTGCCGACGTAAACGAGGGGCCGGAGATCAGCCCGGTGCGCGCCCCTCCGTCCACCGTGGCCGAGAACTACAACTACACCCAGCTTCTGGCGACCTACACCGCCACCGACCCGGAGGATGCAACCGCGGAAATCACCCGCTGGGGAACCTCGGGGACCGACGGCGGGGACTTCGTGATGAACGAAGACGGGGAACTGCGGTTCCGGAACACGCCCGACTACGAGCGGCCGGCGGACAGCAACCGGGACAACATCTACACCTTCTCGGTTCGGGCCTACGACGGCCGGGTTTACGGTTACCTGGAAGTAACGGTGGAGGTAACGCCGGTCAACGAACCGCCCGCCATCACCACCACCAGCACGTCGGCCACCACCCTGCGGCAGCCGGAAAACCGGACTACACGGCTCTACACCTACCGCGCCACGGACCCGGAGGGCGCTGCCACGGTGACCTGGTCGGTGGGAGGTACGGATGCCAGGTTCTTCACCATCAGCGACCGGGGGGAGTTCTCCTTCGATGAAAGCACCCCGCCCGACTACGAAACACCCGGGGACTTGGACAGTAACAACGTCTACGAAGTAACCATCCAGGCCACCGACGACGACAGCAACACCGCCTCCCTGGCCGTCACCGTCACCGTCACGGAGGTCAACGAGGGGCCGGAGGTCACCGGCGGCGGCGACAGCTTCTCCGTCCAGGAAAACAGCAACTGGGCCGGCGCCACCTTCACCGCCCGGGATCCGGAGGCAGGCTCGGTCACTCGCTGGGCCCTGGGCGGCCGGGATGGTAGCGACTTCCAGATCACCAGCGATGGGTTGATGACCTTCCGGAGGACGCCGGACTTTGAACGTCCCGACGACGCCGACCGGGACAACATCTACGAGGTGGAGGTGCGCCCCTTTGACGGCCGTTATTACGGCTCCCACCAGGTCACGGTAACGGTGGCAGACGTTACCGAGATTACCGGAACCGCCGCCCTTACCCGTGCCGAGAACTTCGAGGGTACTCTCGCCACCTACACGGCCGGCGGTCGGGGAGACCTGGCCGTAACTCCGGCCTGGCGGCTTACCGGAACCGACGGCGGCGACTTCACCATTGATGAGAACGGCCGGTTGGCCTTCCGCAACACCCCGGACCACGAGCGGCCGGCCGACGGGAACCGGGACAACCAGTACGTCTTCACGGTTCAGGCCTCCGACGACCGTTACTACGACACTCTGGACGTGACGGTAACGGTAACGGCGGTCAACGAACCGCCCACCATCACCACCACCAGCCGGACCGAGTTCACCCAGCCGGAGAACCGGGCCACCCCCCTGTACACCTGGCGGGCCACCGACCCGGAGGGCAGCGGCACCATCACCTGGTCTCTGGCCGGGGCCGACGCCCGGTTCTTCACCATCACCCGGCGCGGCGAGTTCTCCTTTGCCCCGGCCAGCCCTCCCGACTTTGAGGCCAGGTCAGACTCGGACAGCGACAATATTTACGAAGTAACAATCCAGGTCAGCGACGACAGCAGCCCGCCCAACAGCCAGTCCCTGCCCGTAACCGTAACCGTAACCGACGTCAACGAAGGGCCGGAGATAACCAGCGGGGGCAGCAGGTTCACCGTCCAGGAAAACCAGGACCTGAGCGGCGCCAGCTTCACCGCCAACGACCCGGAGGGCGGCGCCGTCACCCGCTGGAGCCTGGGAGGACGGGACGGCGGCGACTTCACCATCGATGAGAACGGTGTGCTGACCTTCCGGAACCTGCCCGACTACGAGCGCCCTGCGGATTCGGACCGGAACAACATCTACGAGGTGGAGGTGCGGCCCTACGACGGCCGGTACTACGGTTCCCACCACGTGACAGTGACGGTTACCCCCATCAACGAGGCGCCTGAAATCACCACCACCAGCACGTCGGCCACCACCATGCGGCACCAGGAGAACCGCACCTCGCGCCTTTACACCTACCGGGCCACCGACCCGGAACGCCGGGCCGTAAGCTGGTCGGTAACCGGTACCCACGCCCGGTTCTTCACCATCGATGCCCAGCGGGGCGAGCTCTACTTCAGCGAGACCAGCCCGCCGGACTATGAGAACCCCCAGGGCTCGGGAACCGGCGGCCATGAATACCAGGTGACCGTCCAGGCCAGCGACGGCTCCCTGTCTGGCACCCTGGCCGTAACGGTAACCATAACCGACTCCAACGAGGGTCCCGAGGTTACCTCAGGCGGCGACACCTTTGCCGTGCCAGAAAACCAGGAACTGTCCGGCGCCAGCTTCACCGCCAGCGACCCGGAGGGCGGCGAAGTAACCCGCTGGAGCCTGGGGGGAAGGGACGGCGGCGACTTCACCATTGACGAGAACGGGTTGATGACCTTCCGGAACCTGCCGGACTACGAACGCCCCGCCGACTCGGACCGCAATAACATCTACGAGGTGGAGGTCCGCCCCTACGATGGCCGGCACTACGGTTCCCACCAGGTCACGGTAATCGTAACTCCCGTAAACGAGGCTCCCGCCATCACCACCACCAGCAGTTCGGCCACCACCATGCGCCACCCGGAGAACCGCGCATCGCGCCTTTACACCTACCGGGCCACCGACCCGGAGCGGGGAAGCATCGCCTGGTCGGTGGGCGGCTCTCACGCCAGGTTCTTCACCATAAATGACCGGGGCGAACTGTACTTCAGCGAGACCACCCCGCCCGACTTTGAGAACCCCCAGGGGTCGGGAACCGACGGCCACGAATACCAGGTCGTGGTGCAGGCCAGCGACGACAGCAGCCCGCCCAACACCGCCAGCCTCGAGGTAACCGTAACCGTCACCGACGTGAACGAAGGCCCCGCGGTTACTTCCGGCGGCGACGCCTTCACCGTCCAGGAAAACCGCAACTGGGCCGGGGCCACCTTTGGCGCCTCAGACCCGGAGGGCGGTACCATCTCCCGCTGGAGCCTGGGTGGAAGAGACGGCGGCGACTTCGCCATCACGGAAAGCGGGGTGATGACCTTCCGAAGGACACCGGACTTTGAACGCCCCGACGACGCTGACCGGGACAACACCTACGAAGTGGAGGTGCGCCCCTTCGACGGCCGGTACTACGGCTCCCATGCCGTAACGGTAACGGTTGACGATGTCGGCGAGGTCAGTGGCGCGGCCAATATCACCCGTGCGGAGAATTTTGAGGGAGCCCTGGCCGCCTATACCGCCGGGGGCAGGGGCGACCTGGCCGTGGACCCCGCCTGGCGGCTCACCGGCACGGACGGCGGCGACTTCACCATTGACGAGAGCGGCCAGCTGGCCTTCCGCAACATACCCGACCACGAGCGGCCGGCCGACGGGAACCGGGACAACGTCTACAGCTTCACTGTGCAGGCCACCGACGACCGCTACTACGGGCTCCTGGACGTGACCGTGACCGTATCCCCGGTCAACGAAGCTCCCGCCATCACCACCACCAGCGCCTCGGCCACCACCATGCGCCACCCGGAGAACCGCGCCACCCGCCTCTACACCTACCGGGCCACCGACCCGGAGCGGGGAAGCATCACCTGGTCGGTGGCCGGCGCCCACGCCCGGTTCTTCACCATTGATGCCCAACGGGGCGAACTGTACTTCAGCGACACCACACCACCGAACTACGAGAATCCCCAGGGCTCGGGCGCCGACGGCCACGAATACCAGGTAACGGTGCAGGCCAGCGACGACGAAAACAACACCGCCAGCCTGGAGGTCAACGTCACTATTACCGACGTCAACGAGGGGCCGGAGATAAGCAGGAGCGGCAGTCTCCAGGAAACCGTTGCCGAGAACCAGGCCCAGGACACGGTGCTGGCCCGCTACACCGCCACCGACCCGGAGGACACCACCGCCGCCATAACCCGCTGGAGTACCTCGGGCAGGGACGGCGGCGACTTCGTCATCAGCGAGTCCGGCGAACTCCGGTTCCGCAACTCCCCCGACTTCGAGCGGCCGGCCGACTCCGACCGGGACAATGTCTACGAGGTGACCATCCGTGCTTCCGACGGTCGCTACACGGGCACGCTGGAAGAGACGCAAACAGTCACCGTGACCAACGTCAACGAGGCCCCGGTCATCACCACGAAAAGCCGGACCGAGTTCACCCAGCGGGAGAACACCGCCTCGGTCCTCTACACCTACCGGGCCACCGACCCGGACCGGGAGGACGTGATCACCTGGTCCGTGGAGGGGGCGGACGGCGGGGATTTCGCCATCTACAACGGCATCCTCGGCTTCCGGTTGCTGCCCGACTTCGAGCTTCCGGCGGACTCCGGCGGCGACAACGTCTACAACATCACCATCGTGGCCACCGACAGCGGAGGCCTGAGGGACACCGTCGACGCCACCGTCACGGTCACCGAAGTGAACGAGGGGCCCAAGGTGTCGGGTACCACCGCATTCACCGTGGTTGAAGGGCAGGACCTGGTTGGCGCCTCCTTCACCGCCAACGACCAGGAGGGAGACGCCGTGACCCGCTGGAGCCTGTCCGGCAGTGACGGCGGCGACTTCACCATCAGCGAGTTCGGTGAAATGACCTTCCGCAACCTGCCCGACTACGACCGGCCAGCCGACTCCAACCGGGACAACATCTACCTGGTGTCCGTCCGGGCCTACGATTCGGGCAACCGGTACGGCTCCCTGGACGTCAGGGTCACCGTAACCGACGTTAACGAGGAGGCGCCGGTGGTAACCGGCAGGCAGACCCTGACCTTCCGCGAGAACACGCCCATTACCCAGCGCCTGTACACCTACCGGGCCACCGACACCGACCTGAACACCACCTTCACCTGGTCCGTGGGAGGTGTCGACGGAAACGACTTTGCCATCGAAGGGGGTGTTCTGACCTTCAGCAGCCCGCCCGACTACGAGCAGCCGGCAGACCAGGACACGGACAACGTGTACGAGATTGCCATCGTGGCCTCCGATGGCGCCACTCCCGGCGAACTGCCCGTAACCGTAACGGTAACCGAGGTAAACGAGGGGCCGGAGATTTCCGGCACTGCCCTGTACACCGTCAACGAACTGCAGTCGGTCACCCGGAACGTTGACATAGCGGGCGCCACATTCACCGCCACCGACCCGGAAGAGGACGACGTGACCCGCTGGTCCCTGACCGGAACCGACGGCGGCGACTTCACCATCACCGACACCAGTGGCACTACGGGCCGCAACACCGCCGACCTGGCCTTCCGCAACCCCCCGGACGTGGACCGTCCCGCCGACTCCAACCGGGACAACGAGTACCTGGTAACCATCCGGGCCTACGACCGCCGGGGCCAGTACGGCAGCTACGACGTCACCGTTACCGTTACCGGCGCCAACGAGCCGCCCGTCATCACCGGCAGCAACGCCCGCACCTTCCGAGAGAACGGCACGGGCGCCATCTACACCTACCGGGCCACCGACCCGGAGCGGGACGAGTTTACCTGGATTGAGCCCGGCGGCGCCGACGGCAGCCTGTTTGAGGTCAGCGACCGGGGCGTCCTGTCCTTCAGGGACCCGCCCGACTTTGACATCGCAGGGGACGACAACGGGGACAACGATTACCAGGTGACGGTGCAGGCCCGGGACAACCAGGGCAACATCGGCGCCTTCGAGGTTACGGTAACGGTCACCGACATCAACGAGGGGCCGGAGGTATCGGGCAGGGAAGCCATCTCGGTGCAGGAGTACACCGACCCCACCCTGGACCCCCAGACCCAAACCCTGGCCACCTACACCGCCGTGGACCCGGAGGGGTCGGACATCACCCGCTGGACTCTGTCTGGCAGCGACGGGGGCGACTTCCTGATCAGCGAAAACGGGGAACTCACCTTCAGGTACGCCCCGGACTACGACCGGCCCGCCGACAGCAATCGAGATAACGAGTACCTGGTTTCCGTGCGGGCCTACGACGCCACCAACCGGTACGGCTCCTTGGAGGTGACCGTCACCGTGGGCGGCGAGAACGAGGCCGCCCCGGTGGTTACCGGCAGCCAGAGCCTGACCTTCCGCGAGAACACGCCCATCACCCAGCGGCTCTACGCCTACCGGGCCACCGATGCCGACCGAAACACCACCTTCACCTGGTCGGTGCGGGGCCGGAACGCCAGCGACGACGGCGACGCCTTCGCCATCAGCGACATCGGCGTCCTCACCTTCAGCAGCCCGCCCAACCACGAGCGGCCCACCGATGCCGACACGGACAACAAGTACCTGCTGGAAATCGTGGCTACCGACGACCAGGGCAGCGAGGGCGTCCTGGAGGTTACCGTCACGGTAACCGACCTGAACGAGGGCCCTGAACCTACGGGGGCCACCGAATACACCGTGGCCGAGGGAGGCTCTCTCACGGGAGCCACCTTCACCGCCCGGGACCCGGACCCTGGCGAAGGGGAGGCCGCGGTAACGGGCTGGCGGCTGGCTGGCCCCGACGCCGGGGACTTCAACATCGGCCCCACCGGCACCTACACTGCCCAGCTGACCTTCCGCGCTACCCCGGACTTCGACCGGCCGGCCGACGGGAACCGGGACAACGAGTACCTGGTCACCGTCCGGGCCTACAACGGAAATACCTACGGCGAGCTGGAAGTGATGGTGTCCGTAACCGACCAGAACGAGGCCGAGCCGGTGCTGACGGGTCGCGATACCCTGTCCTTCCGGGAGAACACCGCCACCGATACCCGCCTCCACACCTACCGGGCCACGGACATGGACCGGGCCACGACCATAATCTGGTCGGTGGAGGGCTCCGACGGCGGCGACTTTGTCATCGAGGCAGGGGTGCTGACCTTCAGCAGCCCGCCGGACTACGAGAATCCGGCGGACTCGGACACCGACAACATTTACGACATCACCGTGGTGGCCTCCGATGGCGCCAACCGCGCCACCCTGGACGTCACCGTCACCGTCACCAACGTCAACGAGGGCCCCGAAGTTACGGGCCAGAATACCCGTACCGTCGCCGAGAACTTTGACCAGGTCCTGGCTACCTATACCGCCGTGGACCCGGAGGGCTCCGCCGTTACCCGCTGGACCCTGGGCGGCGCCGATTCCGGCGACTTCACCATCACCGACACCGGCCAGGAGGGAGGACCCTACACGGCGGAACTCACCTTCCGCAACCCGCCTGACCACGACCGGCCGGCCGACGGGAACCGGGACAACGAGTACCTGGTAACCGTCCGTCCCTACGACGGCCGGGTCTATGGCATCTACGAGGTCACCATCACCGTTACCTCCGACAACGAACCGCCGGTGATTACGGGACGGGACAGTCTGAGCTTCCGCGAGAACACTCCCACCGCCACCCGCCTGTACACCTATCGGGCCACCGACCCGGAGGGCGACGACTTCACCTGGTCGCTGGGCGGTCAGGACGCCGGCCGCTTTGCCATCAGCGACGCCGGTGTGCTTACCTTCAGCGCTGCCCCGGACTTCGAGAGTCCGCCTCGCGCCGACGATAACGACTACCAGGTAACGGTGCGGGCCACGGATGACCAGGGAGGCATCGGTACCTTCGCCGTAACCGTAACCGTAACCGACCAGAATGAGGGGCCGGAAGTTTCCGGGCAGACGGCAAGGTCCGTATCCGAGAACTTTGAGGGAGTATTGGCCACCTACACCGCCACCGACCCGGAGGACCCCACCGCCGACATTACCCGCTGGAGCGTCGCCGGGCGGGATGGCGGCGACTTTACCATCAACGAGGACGGCGAACTAACCTTCCGGAACAGTCCCGACCACGAACGGCCCGCCGACGCGAACCGGGACAATATCTACGAGGTGACGGTCCGGGCCTCCGACGGCCGCTACTACGGAACCCTGGACGTGGTTGTGACGGTCAATGCCGTCGACGAGGCCCCGGAGTTCCGCAGCAACAGTACCGACACCTTCACCTACCAGGAGAACGGGACCAAAGACCTTTACACCTACCGGGCCACCGACCCGGAGGGCAATGACATTACCTGGGCTCTGTCAGGCTCCGACAGCAGCGCCTTCGAAATCAGCGAGACGGGCGTTCTGTCCTTCGCCGACCCGCCCGACTACGAGGACCCGACGGACTCGGGAAGCAACAATGTCTACCAGGTAACGGTGGAAGCGAAGGACGACGAAGGCAACACGGCCAGCCTGGCAGTAACGGTGACGGTCACCAATGTAACAGACTGATTAAAGCGGCATTAGTGGCCGTCCCAGGCGTTGCTCTGCTGCCCGGGCATTGACCAGGTGCAAGGGAAATTTTGGCCGGGCTCGGGCTCAGGACCCCCGCAGCGTCTTATCGAATTTTGCCAGCACACCCTCGCAGCCTCGGGCAACCTTTTCCATAAACTCCAGGAACCACTTCTGGAATGCCCGGGCCCAACGGGCAAAATGCAACGGCGAAAGAGTCGCGGCTGGGGATTCCGTTCCTGGATGGCAGGAAGGACCCCAGGAACTCTCGCTTGAACAGGTAAAAAAGGCCGTGCCGGCGCACGCATCCCCACCGCGAAGCAAATCGAAAAGGGCAATGACCAACCTGCCGTGCGGAAAATGCCGACCTGCGATACCGTGTCTGGGATGCTCCAAGCGCTCCATTCCCTGAATCATCATCCCCAACACCACTGCCCCCGAAACTCAGCGCCAGTCCACTGGGCTTCACTCTACGTCCCTGCTCTAACACCCCCTGCACCACTCCTCCACATTCGATTTCCCTGAAACCGCTTTCAAAACTTGTTGACTTCAACCCAATGGGCGAGTAGTATCTGTTTCGCAATGAAAATTACTTGGGACGGTTGCGTCTATTGCTGCTATATCTATACCGGCTGGAAGCCAGCCGGCGAAGGATTGGTGTGCTAGGCAAATGCAGCAAGGATGACACCAAACCCCAGCCGGTATAGGTTGGGGATTTTTCGTAGTAGCGCCGGAGACCGGGCCTGGATTGGCTGGTCGGGCGTTGGAATAGATGCAAGACCGTCACCAGGGTCACCTTATTAATTGGGAAGGAATACCGTGCAACCGTCTGCAACCAGAGACGTACACATAGAGTCCATGCAACCCCTCACCTCCCCGCGAAATCTCGTCAACTCCCTCCCCTTCACCCCCACCGTGGAGAAGACGGTCTTAGAGGGGCGGGAGCAGGTGCGAAAAGTTCTCAACGGTGAGGACCAAAGGCTGCTCCTTATCGTCGGCCCATGCTCCATCCACAGCAAGGAATCTGCCTTGGAGTACGCAGGCCGCCTCAAGGAACTGGCCGACAAACTCAGCGATCGCCTTCTCATTGTGATGCGGGTCTATTTCGAAAAGCCACGCACCACCGTTGGGTGGAAGGGCCTTATTTATGACCCACACCTCAATGACACCTTCGACATCGAGGCCGGACTTCGCACCGCCCGCTCTCTCCTTCTCGAGATCGGTGAAATGGGAATGTACGCCGGCACCGAGTTCCTCGACCCGGTCGTCCCACAATATCTGGCTGGCCTTATTACCTGGGGCACCATCGGAGCCCGCACCACCGAGAGCCAGATCCACCGGCAGATGGCCAGCGGCCTGAGCATGCCCGTCGGGTTCAAGAATGGCACCGATGGCAATGCCCAGATAGCCGTCGACGCCATGCTTTCCGCCCGCAGCCCGCATGGCTTTCTGGGCATGGACGGCGATGGCCAGACCGCCCTCATTCGCACCACCGGCAACCCCGATGGGCACCTTGTGCTTAGGGGCGGCAATGCTGGACCCAACTTTGGCGCCGAAGCTATCGCTGAGGCCAAGGACCGCCTGGGGAAGGCCGGCGTCCGCTCCCAACTCATGGTCGACTGCAGCCACGGCAACTCCAACAAAGACCACAAGCAGCAGGCCCATGCTTTCAGGGACGTAGTTGCCCAGAGGATCAGCGGGGACAGTGACATCATTGGCGTGATGTTGGAAAGCAACCTCAATGAGGGTAACCAGCGCCTCTGCGAAGACCTTTCCCAGTTGCAGTACGGTGTCTCCATCACCG
>CAZPMU010000006.1:0-79912 GCA_964587795.1 uncultured Dehalococcoidia bacterium
GCCGCCCTGCCTTGGGGTCAACAACCATCGTAGGTGCGGCCCTTGTGGCCGCCCTGCCTTGGGGTCAACAACCATCGTAGGTGCAGCCCTTGCGGACGCCCTATCCCCGGGGATGACACCATCCGTAGGGCCGCCCCTTGTGGCCGCCCTCCCTTGGGGTCAACAACAACCGTAGGGGCCGCCCTATGTGGCCGCCCTGGGTCGTGGGCCAAAACGGAACCAAATGGAACGATTATCAAAAAATTCCACCTTCGTGCCCCTTCGTGCCCTTCGTGGATAACTCTTGGGGCGGGGTGTGAGGGCAAGAAGCGTGTCTGCCTTGCCCAGCGGCGAGGAACAGCGTAGGGCCAGTCCTTCCTGCCCTCCTTATAGCCACTCCCCAACCCCTGATGTAAAATTGGCGCGTACCCAGCCACTAAATGCAAAGGAGTTTCCCCATGATCAAGGTATCATTCCTTTACCCCAACGAAGAGGGCAAAAAGTTCGACATGGACTACTACACCGGCACCCACATGCCCCTGGTCCACCAGCGGCTGGACTCCATGGGTCTGTTGCGTAGCGAAATCGAGAACGGGGTCAGTTCCGCCGACCCCAACGCTCCTGCTCCCTTTGTCGCCGTGGGTAACCTGTACTTCAACACCACCGACGAGGTCCACGAAGGGTTCAAGACCCACGGACGCGAACTGATGGGCGACACCGCCAACTACACCGATATCCGCCCCCAGATCCAGATCAGCGAACTGCTCTAAGAGTTAGTCCACGACTGGGCGCGAATGTCCACACATGGCCTGCCTGGTTTCGACTTTCGAGACCCTCTCCGCCAGTCCCTTCCCCCTTTGATGGGGGAAGGTTAGGATGGAGGTGAATCCCTCCAGTTTAACGGGCTGCATCGGGCCCAAGGCTATCCGGAGTGAAGCCATCTATTAACCTTCGTGCCCCTTCGTGGATAAAGAGAAAAACTATGAACGCTGCTTTTGATAACCTGGCCCAGCGGTTGGTCAAGGAACACTGGGACTTCTACCCCACTGCCGGTTCCCGTATCGGCCGCCACGAATACGACGGTCAGCTTCCCGACCTGTCGCCCCACCGCATAACCCGCCGCATCGAGGAACTGCGACGGGGTCTGGCCCAGCTTTCCGGCCTGGCCGGCGGGAGCGCCGGCAACGGGTCGGAGCCGGAGGAGCGGCTGACCCACCGCCTGCTGGAACTGTTCCTGCGCCGTGAACTGTTCAACCTGGAGGATATGCGGCCCCTGGAGAACAATCCCATGCGGCAGGTGGGCTACCTTAACGTGGGCGGCTACGTGAAGCGGGACTATGCCCCCCTGGTGGACCGCCTGCGCGCCGCCACCCGGGTACTGGAGCAGGTACCCGACTTTCTCAACGTGCTGGACAGCGCCCTCGCCCGTAACCTGAGCCGGCCCGTGCTTGAGATGAGCATCGAAAGTTATCGGGGCATGGCCCGCTTCTACCGCGTGGACCTGGACCGGCCGGCCGGTGGCGCGGGAGACGCCGAAACGCTGGCCCGGTTCGACCAGGCCCGGGAGCAGGCGGCCCGATCCCTGGAGGGTTTCGTGGCCAGGCTGGAAGAGCGCCTGGCCCACTTGCCCGAGGGAGCCGACGGCACCTTTGCCATCGGCCCCCAGCTATATTCGGATATGCTGGCCCACGGTGAGGGACTCACGGCGCCCCTGAACGACATCATATCCCTGGGCCAGGCCAACCTGGAACAGAACCTGGAAAGGCTGGCGGAGGCCGCGTCGTCCCTTGCCCCCGGGCGGCCAATTCGCGACATTGTGGCCGAAATTGGCCGCAACCATCCCGCTGCCCATGCCCTGATACCCGAAACCCGGGCTATGCTCGAGGACATCCGCCAGTCCCTGCTGGACTACGACATAATCTCGCTGCCGTCGGAGGACCGCTGCCAGGTTATCGAGACCCCCACCTACATGCGCTACGCCTTCGCCGCCATGGACAGCCCCGGCTCCCTGGAAACCAGCGCCACGGAGTCTTACTACTACGTTACTCCCGTGGCCGATGACTGGAGCGACGCCCAGGCGGAGGAATGGCTGTCCAACTTTAACTACGACACCCTGCGCATCATCTCCATCCACGAGGTCTACCCCGGCCACTTTGTCCACCACCTGCACAACAGCTACGGGCGGGACCTGCCCCTGGTGAACCGCGTGGCCTCGTCCTACGCTTTTACCGAAGGCTGGGCCCACTACACCGAGGAAATGATGCTGGAGACGGAATACGCCCGGGGCCAGGCAAGGCTGCAGGTTACCCAGCTTCTGGAGGCCCTGGTGCGCAACTGCCGCTACCTGTGCGCCCTGGGCATGCACACCCAGGGGATGACGGTGGACGAGGCCACCCGCTTCTTCGTGGACAACGCTTACATGGAGGAACTGCCGGCGCGCAGGGAGGCGTTGAGGGGAACCTTCGACCCCGGCTACCTGAACTACACCCTGGGCAAGCTCATGATTCTCAAGCTGAGGGAGGACTACCGGCGGGAGCAGGGCGCGGCCTATTCCCTGAAGGGGTTCCACGACAGGCTCCTCTCCTACGGCGCGCCTCCCCTGCCGCTGCTGCGGGAGGCAATGCTGGCCAACCCTGGCGAAGGGCCCCTGTAGGGCGGGATCCGGAAGCGAGGCATCTAAAGCAAGGAGCGACTCACGTGGTAGAGATATCGGCCACCATGCCAGACCATCTTGTTGAGGCCCTGGACGCGGCGTCGGCCGCTACCAACCAGAGCAGGAGTGATATTATCCGGCAAGCCGTGGAGACCTGCCTGGAAGATCTGAGGGATGCGGCGTTGGCCATGGATAGATTAAATGACCAGAGCGACAGTTTCCTGGATTGGGAAGACGTGAAGCGCGACCTGCTAGGTAAGGATTAAGGAGAGTGCGGTCAAGGATCTGGCAGATTTACCCAGGGCCGACCGACGGGAAGCCTGTCGACGCCTGTAAGCAGAACGCAACATCGGATAGACCTTGTGGCCGGGAACGGTTCTGCAAAGCCGCAGTCAAAAACATTCAAAGCGATGGGGCAGCCACAGGGACTGCCCCAAATTTTCCATTAGTGATTATTCGTGCCCATTCGTGGATAAATCGCCCCTACCCCGTGCGGAAGTTGACGCGGCGGAAGGCCTCGGCGTATTCGCAGTCCCCCTGGACGCCGGCGTCCCGGGCGCGGCCGTACACGTAATCCACAACCTCGCGCTCCGGGTGGTCGGCAACCTGGCTCCGGTGGGCCTGCACTGCGGCCAGCTTGACTTCCATGGTCTCGCCAATGTCGATGAAGGTGTTGGCCTGCTCAGTACCCCAGAACAGGATGGTTCCCGTCTTGTGGGGCTCCAATCCCTCTTCGCTCCACAGTTCACCAAAGTGGAGATGGTCGCGGGCGTAGGGGAACACGGCGTCCAGGGCCACCTGCCCGGCAATGCGGTTGTCCCGGTGCCACACCATGCCGCGCACGTAGGGCTCGGTTACCATCACCACATCGGGCTGCACCCGCCGGATCTGCCGTACCAGGTGCTTGCGGAAATCGCCCGTGTCTTCCAGTTCTCCGTCGGCGTAGCCCAGTTTGACGATTTCCCTCACGCCCAGCACTTCGGCGGCAGCCGTTTGTTCCCTGTCCCTGGTAGCGGCAAGTTCCTCGGCGGTGATTCCGGGTTGGTCGGTGCCTTTTCCGCCGTCGGTGCAAACAACGTACACCACCTCGGCTCCCTGACCAATCCAGCGAGCCAGGGTGCCGCCGCACCAGATTTCCGCACTATCAGGATGTGGGGTTACCACCAGTACGCGCTGCGGGGTTTCTTCCATCTATCGTCTCCTTGTGGGGGACCCCTTGCTCCAGGGACGTGTTATTTGTTTCGGGGTTCGTGTTTCTGGTCGGACGGCGAAGTCCTGCCCTGCATACCTGCCAGGCAACCCTCCGGCCGGACCTGACCCTTTTCCATCTCTACAAACCTGGCGTTGAACTCGCCGATCTGCTTGTTGGTACCGTCAATCCTCGTGTTGGTGACGTCTATTTGCTTGTTGGTTGAGTCCATCCGCCCTGTCGGAGTCATTGTGGAGCTTCAGCACCAGGCCTGCCCGGCTGACACCCACTGCTTCTATGGTGAGCACAATACCGATATAACCAAGAGGGTTTGTGTCCACCACTGGTATCACCGTTTTCCCTTTTGGAATGCGGGAGAGGAGTTACGGCTGACCTAATCATACCCGCCAAAGGTGGCAGGGACAAGCCGGGTTTGGCCCAGGGCAATCGCAAGTGAACAATCTGCATCCACTGCGGCTTTCATTCACTACAGTTTCCACGGGGAGACGGACATGGTCGCTTCCAGTTGCCAGGCTTTCGCCAATCCCCTTCGCCCGTAAACCGGCCGACCCAGGAATCTCCCTTTCCGATTGCCTTGTATTTGGAGTCTTCTCGTTGATGGGTGGGAATGGCAGCGTAATGGCGAACTTGAGATCCTCCATCCCCGGAGGACAAACCTTGAAGCAACGGAAAGACTCTGCGGTTTCAATGGGAGCAAAGTTGCCTTGGCCTGACAATGAAGAGTGTGCTGGCAACTGTGCAATGGGAGACTGTCAATATTCGAGGAGGGGGAGGCAGATAAAAGGGGCTGCGAAGAGCGCCATGTTCTTTCCCTCGAGCGCTTCCGGAGGTCAGTCGTGGTCGTGTTCATCCAATTCAGGGACGTGCAACTCCGATTGGCCCAACAGCGACCCGGCCAGCAGGCCACCAGAAATGATTATCCTCATCGCGTCGTCAACGCTTATCTGCGTGAAGATTACATCGGAGTAGGGCAGTATTATCAGGAAACCGGACGATGGGACGGGAGTTGTGGGTACGTAAACCGCCACCATGTCTTCACCGTCGGACTCGCCCAGGTAGGAGGTGATCAGGCCGATGGACTTGGATCCCTGGCGGGGAAATTCCACCAGCACCACACCCCGGTAGGGATGGTCTTCGGAATTGGAGATTGTCTGCATGGCCGTGCGCAACGGGCTGTAGATAGTGCCCACTCCAGGAATGCGTTCCAGCAGCCAGTGGACTCCGTTGATCATCCTCTGTCCCAGGCCGTGGGTAGTGAACCAACCGGCAATGTAAAGCAGCACCAGCATAATGGCCACGCCCATACCCGGGTAATGGGGGCCGGGAAGGTACCGGATCAATATGTTCTGGATAACCGGGTCAACCAGGTCGAAAATGAACTTGAGAATCCAGATGGTAATGAAGAGGGGCAAAATGACCAGAAGGCCAGCCGCCAGCGTGGTCTCGAAGTGGACCAGAACTCTGCCTGGAAAGGCCCTGGGCTGTTGGTTAGGCTTGGCCATTACTGGATTACCTTCCTCATGGACCAGATCAGTGGTTGGAGTCGAAAGAACTCTCCACCCGAAACTACAGATACCGTACCATCCGGACCGGACCTGTCGATGAAGGACACGCGCCCACGTCGCGGAGCGCTGTACCCTTTGAAACAGGCTCCGCTGGAAGGAAACGGAATCGGCGCGAAGTTTGGGGAAGCGACAGCGCCCGGAATTGTTCGCGAGATTAGTTCAGGTCGCTTTGGCTGCGGCCCTTTGGTCGGACAGGGTATCGTAGATTCCGGCGATCTGTTCGGCCACCTTGTCCCAGCTCATATCCTCGGCACGCCGGCGGGCAGCCAGACCCATGCTGTGCTGAAGACTCTTGCTTGATATTAGCATTTCCACGGAGTTGGCGAAAGCTTCAGGGCAACGCCACGCCTTGAGATAGCCGGTGCTGCCGTGCTGGACTACCGTGGACAGCCCGCCCACCCGGGAAGCCACCACCGGAGTGCCACACGCCATGGATTCCAGGGCGGCCAGGCCAAAACTCTCGTAAAAGGACGGTACGACGCACACGTCGGCGGCGCTGTAGTACACAGGCAGTTGATCCTGGGCAACCCGACCCACAAAGTCGATGCTGTCACCCACCTCCAGCGTCTCCGCCAGTTCCCGCAGACGGTCTACCTCCCGGTCCTGTCCGTTATCGTCGCCCACCACCAGCACCTTGACCGGTTCGCAGGTGTCTAGGTGGGCCGTCGTGCGGACCAGCAATTCCACGCCCTTCAGGGACTCGATGCGACCTACGTAAAGCAGCACCTTGTCGCCGTTCAGGCCCAGCCGCTGGCGCGATTCCTCCCGGTCCAGCGGCCGGAACCTGCCCAGGTCCACGCCGCAGGGCGCCAGTTGTATCCTGTTTACGTCGCCGCCGTAAAGACGGGCCATGGCGTCCCGCTCGTGGGGGCTGAAGGCCACGATGCGATCGGCCGATGCTATCAACTCTTCCTCCACTTCCTGCCGCTGCAGGGGTTCACGTTCCCCGGGACGGGACTGCATTTTTATGCGGGACAGGGTGTGGAAGGTAATGACGTGGGGAATGTTAAGCCACCGGCTGAAGGCCTGGCCCAACCAGCCCGAAAGCCAGTAGTGGGAGTGGACGGCCCGGTAGTTCAACCCGTTACGCAGGGTAAAAGCCCTCATTTCCGCCAGGAACCCGGGCAGCAGGTCGAAAAATCCGTCCATGGGAGCGTCCGGTTCGCCGGCGGGCAGGTGGATGACGCGGGCATTGCCGGAGATGCTCTCTATCATCTTCGCCGCAGTTGCGCCGGAGCGGTACTCACGGGTATAGACGTCTACGGATACGCCGACATTGCCCAAGGCCCTGGCCAGCTGCCGGACGTAAACGTTCATTCCCCCGGCCTTGCCTTCTCCCGGCGCCGCCAGGGGGCTGGCATGGAAGGATACAAAGGCCACTCTTGCTTCGTTCAACTGTGGTCCACCGTACAGGGTTTTGTTAACACCATGTGGTAAATGGTCCGGTTGATGCCGCCCAGGTGGTACTTGTAAGGTTCGGGCCCTCGCAGGAAGTCAAAATAGGTCTTGCCCTGCTCAATGGCCTCCCGCAAGCATAGCGCATTCAGCAGCAGTCCGACGCTGTAGTAGGCATATTCAGGATTATAGCCGCTGTTGTAGAGGTAGCGGGCGCCGCTATAGTCAAAGCACAGGGACGAGGCCACGTCCTGCCCGTCCATTTCCAGGAAGTACAGCCGCAGGAGGTTTAGTTCCGCCGTACGCCGGGTAATGCGGCGGAAGAAGGCCTCCCGTTCGCCGGTCATGTAGGCCGCCTTCTCGGGCGCGCTCTGGCGCATCAGGCTCAGGAAGTCCTCCAGTCGGGCCGACACCTCTTCCGTTCCCTGGACGCAGTACCACCGCCAGCCCTCAGTTGCTTCTAGCCTGCGCAACTTGCGACGCAGTTCGTGGCGGTTCTTCTTGGATAGACCGGAAAGATAGGCGTCCCAGTTGTCCGGCAGTGCCAGCCCGGGCGTTACGTCCTCCTCGGATATGTCCACTAAATAACCGCGCCGGCGGGCCAATTCCGGCAAATGCTCGAGAGTGGGGGAGTTCTCGATGAGCGAGGGCAATTCCAGGGCTTTGCAATCCACCTGGTCCAGCCAGCCGATCAAGGCGGCAAAGAAATCGGTCTCGCTGCCAGGACGGATCATGAAGTCGTTGTAATCGAATGTCTCGGTGTTGCCCACGAAGGAAAGTTCTTCTCCCTGGCGGGCCAGGGAAGCGATAGCGGTTACCCCCTCGGGCCGCTGCAGATAGAAACCGGCCATCTCCCGGCGGTCGTGAAAGGCCTCCCACCAGATTTCCTGCCACTGGGGCATCAGGAAGAACGTGTTGACGGGACATACCTCCAGCAGGTCCAGCCATTCCGCTCGAATCTGGTCGAAAGAAATAAGGGGGGTTGCCGCCGTGCCCTGGGTCATATCAGGCGTCCCTCCGCAGCAGGGATAGAAGGCTGTCCCGGTCCCAGCGGCCGTCGGCGAAGTCGCCACGAACGGCGGTGGTAACCATCCGGATGCCGGGTTTCTGCACGCCCCGCATGGCCATGCACAGGTGCTCCGCCGCCAGTTCCACCACCACTCCCCGGGGCGACAAAGCCGCAAATATGGCATCGGCCACCTGCCCGGTGAGCCGTTCCTGCACCTGCGGTCGGCGGCACGCCAGGTCCAGGGCGCGGGAGAGCTTGCTGATGCCGGCTATGCGTCCGTTGGGAACATAAGCCAGGCTGGCGGAACCGAAGAAGGGAAGCAGGTGATGCTCGCACATGGAGTAGAAGGGGACATTGCGCAGGATAACGGGGTCGGCGCTATCTTCATCAAAGACGGCGTCGATGGCCTCCTGCGGATCGACGCCGACCCCGGAAAAAAGCTCCTGGTACATGCGGGCCACCCGTTGGGGCGTATCCCGCAGGCCCTGCCTTTGGGGGTCTTCGCCAATGGCGATGAGCAGATCGGCTGCGATATGTTCGATGCTGGACTGAATGGTTATACCCACCCTCTGGGAGAAATCCGGGTGCGCTACCCTGCGGGAGCCAGGGCTGCCGCCTCCACCGCCTCCATGGTCGGTTCTACCTCTATGGTCTGGGCCGTTACACTGCTTACCGCCAGGTCCGGGTCCTTCAGACCCGAGCCGGTTATGATACATACTACACACTGGTCGGCCAGATTCAACCCCTGCCGAACCTGCTTGATCAACCCCGCCACCGACGCCGCCGATGCCGGTTCCCCGAACAGGCCCTCACGGGACGCCAGCAGCCGGTAAGCCTCCAGGATTTCGTCGTCGCTCACCATGTCTATGGTCCCGCCCGACTCGTCCCGGGCATTCAAGGCCTGCTGCCAGCTGGCCGGGTTTCCGATGCGAATGGCTGAGGCGATGGTCTGGGGGTTGTTGATGGGGTGGCCGTGAACGATGGGCGCGGCGCCGGCCGCCTGGAAGCCCATCATCCTGGGCAACGTGCGGGTGCGTTCCAGCTTGTTGTATTCGACGAAGCCCTTCCAGTAGGCGGTGATGTTTCCGGCGTTGCCTACCGGGATGAACAGGTAATCGGGGGCGTCGCCCAGGACATCGGCTATCTCGAACGCGGCGGTTTTCTGACCTTCGATGCGGTGGGAGTTGACGGAGTTGACCAGGGTGATAGGGTGGTTGCGGGTAAACTCCCGGACGAGGCTGAGTGCGGCGTCGAAATTGCCGTCAACCATTATTATCCTGGCACCGTAAGCCATAGCCTGGGCGAGCTTGCCCAGCGCCACCTCCCCTTTGGGAATCAGCACAAAGGCCTTCAGGTCGAGGTATGCGCTGTAGGCCGCGGCAGAGGCGCTGGTGTTGCCGGTGGAAGCGCACATAATGCCCACCGCGCCCTCCTCCACCGCCTTGGCAATGGCCACCACCATCCCCCTGTCCTTGAAAGAGCCGGTGGGGTTGCACCCCTCCAGCTTGAAGTACAGTTCCTTGCACCCCAGTTCCTTGCCCAGGTGGTGGGACTTTACCAAGGGAGTATCCCCCTCACCCAGGGAAAAGATGGGGGTATCCTCCGTTAAAGGGAGGAACTCTCCATATTTTTTTAGTACGCCGATTCCCATGCTTTTGCAATCAGCCTTAGTGGTTTATCCACGAATAAGGGCGAATATTCACCAGCACTTTTTGCCTCTATCAACCATTCGTGTAAATCAGAGTGCATTCGTGGAAAACAAGAATGCGGCCTAGTCCTCAATCCGCAGCAGGCTGTTGATTTCCTGCACTACCTCTAGGTTGGCGGCCAGTTCCAGGGCCCTCTGCACCCATAATTCCCGGGCAGGGTGGGTGGTAATGACAATTTCCGCTGTCTGGGCCTCCAGGTTGGCGTCCTTCTGAAGCACCGAAGCGATGCTGATGTTCTGTTCGCCCAGAATGCGCGCTATCTGGGCCAGAACCCCGGGCCGGTCGGCAATGTTCAGCCGCAGGAAGTACTGGCACTCCAGGTCGTCAATGGACCGAATACCGCCCGAGTCTTCCGGTGTTATTGAAGGCAACGGACTGGAACCCGTTCCCAGGGTGCGGGCAATTTCGATCAAGTCGCCCATAACCGCGCTGGTGGTGGGGCCGCGACCGGCGCCTCGCCCGTGAATCAGCACCCTGCCGCACAGGTTGCCTTCCACTTCCACCGCATTATACACCCCATCTACCTTGGCTAACATATTGTCCTGAGGCACCAGTGCGGGATACACCCGGGCCTGCAGCCCGCCCTCTTCCATGGTGGCGATAGCCAAAGACTTTATGGCGTAACCCAGTTCATGGGCGTAGCGGAAGTCCTGGGGTTGCAGGCGGGTGATGCCCTCCCGGTGGATACTCTCCGGAGGTACACGGCGGTGGAAGGCCAGGCCGGCCAGGATAGAAAGCTTGTAGACGGCGTCGTAGCCCTCAATGTCGTTGGTGGGGTCAGCCTCGGCGTATCCCCTCTCCTGGGCCTCGGCCAGGGCCAAAGAGAAATCGGTATGGTCGTTGGCCATGCGGGTAAGGATGTAATTGGTGGTGCCGTTAATGATGCTGCGGACGGTCCGGAACCGGTTGGCGGCCAGTTCCTTGACCAGGCATCCAATGATGGGAATGCCGCCGCCCACGCTGGCCTCGTACAGCAGGTTGACGTTATGCCGCCGGGCCAGGGAAAGAAGTTCCGGACCTCGCTTGGCCATAACCTCCTTGTTGGCGGTTACCACGTGTTTGCCCGCCCTCAGGGCGTCCTGCAGGTACAGGGCAGCGGGACTCTCGCCGCCGATAACCTCCACCACCAAGGAGATGTCAGGGTCGGCTAGAATGTCCTCGGGGTTGGTGGTGATGACGCCATCGGGCACCTGAACATCCCGCGGCCTGGAAGGGTCACGGACCAGCACCTTTTTCAGGTTGACGGATCTGCCCGTCTGCACGGATATGGCTTCAGGCTGCTCCAGCAAAGCCTCGGCCACGCCGCAGCCCACCACTCCCAGCCCAAGCAGACCAATGTTGATTGGGTTCTTGTCGGATAAATCGCTCATAAGTTATTCAGGGGTAATCGGGTCTGGCACGGGGCTAATATTTTTCTTACGCCCTCGATGGGGGAAGGAAACTCTGACAAATTATCTTAGGGGAATCCGGGGCCACCCACAGGCGGGCCCTGAGGTATTCGCGGAGCCGACAGCTGTACCTGGTCGGCAACCCAGGCATAAACTTCACTGTTGAAGTTGATGGTCAGCCAGTCCTCGTCGGAACCCCGGGAAATCTGGTCCTCAAACCATTCCTCCGTTCTCTGCTGCGCCAGCTTGTTGCGCATGGTCAACTCCCGACGCACGGACGCGCGTTCCTCATCCGACATACCCTCGAAAGTCGCCTCGTCCATATCCGCCAGGTGCTGGAAGCCTCGCAGCGGCCTCACCTCGGGGCCCGATATCTTTTGGATTATGTACACTCCATCCGGGGAGAAGTAGGGGTCACTGATTTCACCCTCAGGCAAGGCCTCCCGGTCGCGGTCCGGGTTGCCATACAGGATGTCGTCAAGCTCGGGGAAGGCTCCCTGGGGCACCCAGCCCACGTACCCGTCGCGGTCGGCAAAGCCATCGGGAGTGCTTACCTCCGCCGCCACCAAACCAAAGTCCTCCCGTACCAGGCGGTTCCGTACCTCCTGCGGGTCGGCGGGACCGTCCTGCTCCATGCGCATCCACGCCACCTCCACCTGCTCCACTTCCTCGGGGATTCCCGTATCTATCAGCAGGGAAAGCTGGCGCCGTAGCAATTCCTCTTCAACCAGCCGGCGATAATCATCCTCCGACAGCTTGGTTGCCGTCAGGAAATTGGTCAGGGCGTTCTGATACTCCTGGTCCAGTTGCCCCTCGTCCACCACCTGGCCCTCCGGCGGCTGAGGCCGGAAGCGGCGGCGTAATTCCTCGTCAATATCGCCATCGGTCACGCTGAAACCAAGGCCTGGGGCCGCCTGGCGAACAATTTCCGCCTGGATCATGTCCTGCAGGTATTCGAATGGCACGGTGCTCAGGTCAACTCGCCCTCCCTGGTACCGGTTGATGCCCTGCAGCACCCGTATGCGGTCCACCAGGTCGCCCATGGTAAAGCGGACGTCCCTTACCTGGCCGGCCAATTCTCGGGGCGGGCGAAAGAACTCCAGGTAATAGCCCACGCCCACTATGCCCATTACAACCAGGATCAGGGCCACGCCGATTCCAATGGCTATTTTCTGCCGGCGAGTATCCCGGGCGCGGCGCTCCGACTGCCTTTGCGCGTCTTCCGGCGTTTGCCGGCGCCGGCGGCGCCGCCGGTCGCCCGGAGCCTGGGGTATTGATTCTTCAGGAGACCGGGGAAACACCATCCTAGACCTCTGGGGAATCCAGTGGATTTTGCCTGCTCACCGGGCTATGCGTTCCGGCCCGGGCGGCGGACTCCATTATCTAACAAAAGCCGAGCTTTCCGAAGGGAAAGCTCAGCCAGCTTACAGGAAATAACCGGACAAGGTTCCGGGAACTAGCGGCGGATGCCGCTGCGCATGGCCTGCATGGGAACGAAGGGAAGGAGGGCCAGGTGCCGAGCCCGCTTTATGGCGGTGCTCAGGGCCCGCTGGTGCTTGGCGCACACACCGCTCTTGCGCCGGGGCTCTATCTTGGCCCGGTCCGAAACGTAGCGGCGCAGGCGCTCGTAGTCCTTGTAGTCAATGTACTTGACGTGCTCCACGCAGAAGGAGCATACCCGCCGTCGGGGAGCGTAGCGCCCCCGAGGACGACCACCCGGCCGGGGACCACCCTGTGGACGGGGGCCGCGCTGCTGGTAGCCACCGGGGCCTCCAGGCCGGGGTCCCTGGCCGGGGCCTCCTGGAGCAGGAGCGGGCCTGTCCTGGGCGGGTTGCGCCGGTGCTGTGGGTGTTGCCGGTGCGGGTGTCGTCATTCTGCTACTCTTCCTTCGATTTTAATGGGCGCTGTCGCCAGGCCTTGTATCTATTTGCGGGGGCTAGAAGGGCAAATCGTCAACATCATCGGGCAGATTGCCGTAGCCGCCGCCCATGCCGCGACCACTGCCCATACCGCCGCCGTAACCGCCGGGGTTATTCTCTTCCATTCCGCCCCGCCCCATATCGCCGCCGTAGGGGGCACGGTCATCATCCATACCGCCTCGGGACCCCAGCATCTGCATCTCTGTCATTCGCACGTCGTTGGAGACACGAGGCTGACCGTCGTTGCCCGTGAAAATGCGGGTTGTCAGAGTACCTTCCACGTAAACCTGGCTGCCCCGGGTCAAATACTGGTTGCAGATCTCCGCCTGGCGTCCCCAAGCGTTGACGTTGAACCACATGGTCTCTTCCCGCTGTTCCCCGTCGGCGGTGCGGTAGCGACGGTTGGAAGCCACACTGAAAGAGGTTACACCCTGTCCACTGGGAGTGTAACGCATTTCAGGGTCGCGGCCCAGGTTTCCTATGATGACAATCTTATGCAAAGGAACTAACCCTGAGCTTCGGACTGTTCTTCTTCTGCAGGAGTGTCGCCCGCCTCGGCGGGGGCTTCCGTCTCGGCGGCAGGGCTTTCATCCGCTTCCGCGGTCGGGGCCTCGGTTTCCGTTGCGGCCTCTGGAATCGCCTCGGGGGCAGCAGCTTCCGCCGGAGACTCCGCAGTCCCAGTGGGCTCCGCGTCGGCCGGGGCCGTCGCCTCCGGAGTCTCGGCTCCATCGGCAGGGGAAGCCACGGCTTCAGCCGGAGCCTCGCCACCCTCGGCAGGGGAAGCCACGGCTTCAGCCGGAGTCTCGCCACCCTCGGCAGGGGGAGCCGCGGCGGCAGCGGGCGCGGGCCTAGCCGCCACCGGATCTGGCAGAAGCTCCCGATCGGGAATAGAAATTACCAGGGACCGCAGTACCCGTTCGTCCATGCGCAGGTAATTCTCCAGGGCCTGGTTGAAAGGCCTTTCCGTGGAGAACCGGATCAGGCGGTAATTGCCTTCCAGGAAGTGGTAAGAACCCTGGTGAATGGGGTAGGCCAATCGGCGGGTGCCCCAAGGCTGTTCCTGGAAAATATCCCCCTCCCGGTTGGTGATAAAGGCGTTAATCTGCCCGAATGCCTCGTTAGCCTGGTCCTGGCTGAGCATGGGGCTGAGGATGGTAACAAGCTCGTAATGACGCAAAAAGCACTCCTGACTATCGGCCCATTCTAATCTGTTGGGCGATTATAACATCGGCGGATGTACGGCTCAACTAGGAATCCAGCCCTGGAACGGGGAAACCCGACGTTATTTCCTTAACCGCACCCTTAACCTCGCCCATAACCTGCTCATTATCCACATTATTCAGGACGCGGGTTATCAGGCGGGAGACCTCCCTGGTCTCGGCTTCGCCGAAGCCACGGCTGGTAATGGCCGGGGTGCCCAGGCGCATTCCGCTGGCCACGCGGGGTGGCCTGGGATCGAAGGGAATGGCGTTCTTGTTAGTGATGATGCCCACCGACTCCAAGGCCGTCTCGGCCTGCTGGCCGGTAATGTCCATGGGCGTCAGGTCTACAAGGATCAGGTGGTTCTCGGTGCCGCCGGACACCAGCCGAAGTCCCGCCTCGGAAACCTCGGTAGCCATGGTGGCGGCATTGGCCACCACCTGCTGGGCGTAGCGGGCGAATTCGGGCCGCAGGGCCTCGCCGAAGCAGACGGCCTTGGCGGCGATGATGTGCATCAGCGGCCCCCCCTGCATGTAGGGAAAGACGGCAAAGTCGATTTTGCGGGCCAGGTCGGCGGTGGACAGGATGAACCCGCCACGGGGTCCCCGCAGGCTCTTCTGGGTGGTGGACGTCACCACGTGGGCGTGGGGGAAGGGCGACGGGTGCGCCCCGCCGGCAATCAGTCCGGCGATGTGGGCCATGTCCACCATCAGGTAGGCGCCCACCTCGTCGGCGATGGCCCGGAAGCGGGGAAAGTCCAGTATCTTGGCGTAGGCGCTGCATCCGGCCACGATCAGCTTGGGCTGGTGTTCCTTCGCCAGCCGCTCCACCTCGTCGTAGTCGATAAGCTCGCTGTCCTTGTCCACGCCGTAGGGGACAAAGTTGTAGAGCTTGCCGGAGAAGTTGACGTTGGCGCCGTGAGTCAGGTGGCCGCCGTGGGACAGTTCCATGCCCATTACCGTATCGCCCGGCTCCAGCAGGGCGAAGTAGACGGCCATGTTGGCCTGGGCGCCGCTGTGGGGCTGGACGTTGGCGTGTTCGGCGCCGAACAGTTCCTTAGCGCGGTTGATGGCCAGGGACTCCACCACGTCCACGTGCTCGCAGCCGCCATAGTAGCGGCGGCCTGGGTAGCCCTCGGCGTACTTGTTGTTCATCACGCTGGTCTGGGCTTCCAGCACCGCCTTGCTGGCGTAGTTTTCGGAGGCAATGAGTACGACGCAGTCGCGCTGGCGGGCATCCTCCATCTCAATGGCGCGAAAGACGTCGGGGTCCTGCTGGGCGAGAAGGGACATAACAAAAGCCTGCCTTTTTTTGAGCAAATAAAAAGCCGGGCCACCAGCGCAACCGGGGGAGATGGCTACCAGAACCACTCCACCGCGCCGCGGCCAAGCCACGAATTCAGTATAACGGCAGGGAAGTTAGGGTGTCAAAGTATGGGGGTGAGAATTGCGTATCATTTGGTAGGTAGATTAGAACGAAACAAAATGCTGTCTTGGGCCACTACACCCCAACGGAGATCCGCCATGCGGTACCCAAATTGTCTGGTAGCCTTCCACGATGTTGAAGATGACTGGATTCAACAAGATTTTGACAACACCGAATACTACGTACCTTACGGCCGCGAATGTGCCATATGTCCGAGCTGTAAGATGCCGATTGTAGTTCTGTTGCGTTACGACAGAAATGTTCGATACAGTATCATGGGCGAACTAACTACATACCCACCGTTGGTCTCGAAGCCCGACAGTATTTCTTCTGTTTCTGAGGAGGTTCCTTACAATCTGCGAGAAGATTTCTTGGAAGCTCGCAATGTTCTCCTAATCAGTCCAAAAGCCTCAGCAACACTTTCCCGGCGTATATTACAAACGGATCTTGCGGATCAAGGATATGGGAACAGAGATCTAGCAAAGCAGATCGATGCTGTGTTGACGGAATCTGATCCTACGAAAATCCTACCCAATTATCTTCGACCAGTTATAGACGCTGTCCGTAACTTTGGCAACCTTTCCCCACACCCTGTTACGGACACTACAACCCTACAAATCATAGATGTGGAGCCTGAGGAAGCTGAATTTTGTTTGAAGATAGTAGAGGACTTGTTCGATCACTATTACATAAGGCCTTCAGTTAATGCAAAGAAGATAGCGGAGTTCGACTCAAAACTCCAACAAGCTGGGAAACCACCGGTCAAGTCCTGAATTTAGTCCATCAGAAGGACAAGGAGACATTTCGTCACCCAAACCAAAAGGCCCGGCGCGTTGGACGCCGGGCCTTTCCATACCTAACCGAAAAAGCCACCCCCCTACGGCCCTTCGACCCCCAGTTCCTCCTTCAAGTCGTCAATAACCTGGGTGCGGGAGCGGGTTTGCCAGCGGACCCGGGCGCCGATGGGCGTGTTTTCCACTTCCGGTTCCACCTTCAGGGCAACGAACACCGGCCCCGGCTGGCCCAGGATTTCCTCAATGCTGCTGGCGAAGTCCTCCAGGTTGTCGAAGGCGTAGGTGGCCGGGTAGCCCGACCCCCTGGCGATAACGTCGTACTCGATGTTCTTGGCGTTGGGCACGGGCTGCCCGCCGGTGGTGGCGTAGCACTCGTTGTCCAGCATGAAGTGGTAAAAATTCTTCGGGGCCTTCTCCGCAATGGTGGGCAGGGCGCCCATGTTCATCAACACGTCCCCCTCAGAATCGAAGAGAATCACCCGCTCCTCGGGCAGGGACAGCGCCACGCCCAGGCCAAAGGAGGCGTGCCCTCCCATGGCCGGGTCGCCCACGGGCAGGTCCCGGTTGGGTTGGTCACTGATCTGGGTCCAGTGCCGCCCGCCGCGGCCGGGGATGACGATGGAGTTGCCCCGGTGGGGGGCAAAGGCCCTGAGCATATCTGCGGTGTCAATCATGCTGCCTCGCTAATTTACATGGATGGACAGGATATACAGGATAGTAACTTTGTCCTGCATGTAACGCACAGGGACATACAAAAAATCCTGCACATCCTGTATATCCATGTTTGAATTTACAGAGTTTTTATCTACCGGTTGAACCCGTGGTACTCATCCCCCACCAGTACCGCCACCGGACGTCGGGTGCGGGACGCCTCCTCGAAGGCCACGGAAATGCGGGGGGCGTCCTCCCCGTTCTCCACCAGGTAGTACTGGATCCCGAAGGCATTCAGGAACCGCTCGGTGTAGGTGGCGGCGGTATCGGTGTTCACGCCGTGGCGCGTCCAGCCCCGATAGCCCACCATCATCACTACCGGAATATTCAGGCTCAGGCCCCAGCCCCGCAGGGAGTCGCCCGATTCCATCATCCCGGTATTCTGGATGAGGATAACCGGCTTTTTGCCGCCCACGGTCAGGCCGGCGGCGGTGGAGAAGGCCTGCCCCTCGCGGCTGACGGGAATCAGGTCCAGGTCGGGGTCCGCCTCCATCAGCAGATAAAGGAAATTGGTCTCGCTGTCGGGCAGCCACACAACGTGGGTGACCCCGTTCTTCTTCATTTCAGCCATGACCACTTCAGGGCTGAGTTCGCCTTCCGCGTGCTGCGTCATTCTCTATACCTGCCTTCGCCGGGCCATGCCCGTCAGCTTTGGATTGGCTTGATTATAGCCCCGGCAGGTGGCGTGTCAACTTTGGATGCAGGGGATGTTGGCGCTGGTCTTCGGAAGGTTGGTGACTTGCAGGGGTGGGGTTGAAACCCGCCCTTGCTCTTCCGGCAAAGGCATGGTCGCAGACCGGAGTCCTCCTACAGGGCCAACAGGGGCAGACCCGCGGGTCTGCCCCTGTCGCGGTGATCGTGTTCGGGGGAAATGGTAAGTGAGGGAATGTGGTGAGGGGCTGTGGCTCTCCACGCCATAGGCGCGGCGCGGTTCCGCCCTAGATTTCTACATGGCGACCAGGATGATTCCAGCAGCCAGAACCAGGACAACCGCCAGGATACAGAACCAGACAACGCCGGTTCCCCGGTACCTCTTTTCGGTGGTACGGCCAATATAGACAGAACTCGGGGGCATGGCATTCTCCTTGTTTCGCGAGACTATTTGCGCGGATTCCAAAGACCCCTCCACATCACACCTCCATCCCTTTGACTGGACGCCGCATCAACGGTTCATTCCCCGTGCCGCAACGAGAGTAAGCGGCGGGAACCCTTGTCGCCGGAGCCATTCGGCAGTCTCTCCATTTGCCCTGCTACCCAGAAGAACATTAGCATGGCCACCGGAAACAGCAGTTGCAGCGTCAGCATCCCTTCAACCCTTTCATCTGTCACATTGCGCCAAAACACTGCCGGAAAAGAGGGAACATTGGCCGGTAATGGCTTCGGTGTCGGTGCCAGAGTTATGCCTGGCCCTCTATTAATAATATTAGGTTAATACTGTAGGCGCCACACAAATTTATAATATATTCGTGAAACTTGCGAAGCCCAATGCAGGGCGCAGGGGTCGAGGCGCTGGGGCGGCGGAAAGCCGTTCCAGGAACCCGGGTTGACTTCGCCGTCGATGCCAACTAACGTCAGCACTTCAAGCCCGGTACCCTGCACCTGAACTCCCGGCGAGAAGTGCTTTGGACTATATCCCCTACATCACCCTTGCCGAACTGGTAGAACGGTTCGACGTCATCCTCTTTGACTCCGACGGCGTTCTGGTCAGCTGGCCGTCCGCCATTCCCCACGCCCCCGAAGCCATCGCCATGCTCAACGCCCTGGGCAAGCCCTACTTCGTCCTGACCAACGACGCCTCCCAGGTCGCCGAGACCCGCGCCGCCCGCTACGCTGCGCTGGGCCTGGCCATCGACCCCGACAGAATCATCAGTTCCGGCATGCTGCTGAAGGCCTGGTTCCAGAACCGGGGCCTGCAGGGGGCAAGATGCGTCGTGCTGGGCACCGAGGACAGCGCCAAATACGCCAGGGAGGCCGGCGGGGAAGTGGTTGCTTTCGATGAGGACTTCGACGTGCTGGTGGTGGGCGACCAGGACGGCTTTCCCTTCCTGGATGCCACCCGCTCGGTCCTGACCACCCTGTTCCGCAAGCTGGACCGGGGCGATTTGCCCCGTCTGGTGGTCCCCAATCCCGACCTGTACTACCCGGAAAGGGACTGTTTCGGCTTTGCTAGCGGCACGGTGGCCGGTATGTTCGAGGCCGCCCTGGCCCTGCGCTACCCGGACCGCCCCGACCTCGCCTTCGCCCGTCTGGGCAAGCCCCACTCCGCCATGTTCGAAGAAGCCTTCCGCCGCGCCCACACCCGCAGCATGGTCATGATCGGCGACACCCCCAGCACGGATATCCGCGGGGCCAACAGCATGGGGATAGCGTCGGTACTGGTGGAGACTGGCGGGGGGTTGGTGGACTTGGGGAAGTTGCCGGAGGGGGACAGACCGGGGTTCAGGTTGCGGGGGTTGGAATTATGAACTTCCCCGCAATCTGGCCGTTCTCCAGGTAGTAAAATACCCTTGGAGGACAGCTAATGCCAAGAGCGGAAATTGACAGGCGGGCGCTGCGTATCGCAGAGCAACTCCACCACATGGCCGATGCCCAGCAGACAATTCTGTTCGGGTCGAGGGCGCGTGGCGACTACCGGAATGACTCCGCCCTTGACGCTTTGCCATTATTGTGTTGGTTTTACAAGACTGTTGTGTAACTATCGCGGCAGGAAAGTGAATACCAATACATAAGCTAGAGTACCAATCTACCTGGGTCAGGTAGACCCCTTTTTTGCAAGCACTAACAGTTATGAATTGAATATGGGTCTGTAGAAGAAAATAGGACCAAGGTAAACCCTCCAATTGACACCAACCCACCCCATCCCCGATAATTGCCCCCAACTATAATCATTCGCAGACAACAATGATTATTGAAGAAACCAACAAGGAGGATAGGCTATGGCGAACCAGGATATAGCCCTGATGGCTCACCTAATGCGCCGCGCCGGTTTTGGCGCCACCCGCGAAGAGCTGGAAGCCCTGTGCGAAAAGGGTTACGAGAACGTGGTGGAAGAGCTGCTCAACCCCACGGAAGCACCCCTGGACCGCTTCGAAATGATGCGCTACCAGCCCTGGACCTGGCGGCCCGGCACCCTGCCCGGCATGGGCGCCGCCGAGTGGCTGTGGTGGATGCTCAACACCCGCCGGCCCTTGGAAGAGAAGATGACCCTCTTCTGGCACCACATCTTCGCTACCGGCGTTTCCAAGGTCGACCACTACGATGAAATCCAGAACATGATCACCATGTTCCGCGAAAAGGGCATGGGCAACTACAAGGACCTCCTGGTGGAGATTGCCAAAAACCCGGCCATGATTTACTGGCTGGACAACAACGAGAACCACGCCGACGCGGTCAACGAGAACTGGGGCCGCGAGCTCCTGGAACTCTTCAGCATGGGCGTCGGCAACTACACCGAGGTTGACGTCCGCGAGTGCTCCCGGGCCTTCACCGGCTGGACCTTCGAAGCCAAGCTCCCCCGCGGTCCCCTGGGCCGCCACGACTGGCGCTTCGAGTACCGCCCCGAGGACCACGATAACGGCGAAAAGACTTTCCTGGGCGAGACCGGCAACTTCAACGGTGAGGACATTATCGACATCGTCTGCCAGCATCCCGCCACCGCGGGTTTCGTCGCCCGCCACCTGTACAACTTCTTCGTGGCCGACGAGGCGCAGGTCCCCGCCTGGCAGGTTACTCCCCCGGTGGACGAGGATGCCATCGACGCCCTGGCCGATGCTTTCATCGAGTCCGGCTACGATATGACGGCCACCCTGCGTGTGCTGTTCAACTCCGATTTCTTCAAGAACGCCCGCTTCGCCAAGCTCAAGAGCCCGGCCGAGGTGGTGGTAGGCACCCTGAAGCTGGTGGGCGGCGCGGACTTCCCGGCCCCCGGCATTGGCGACCTTTCCCGCCAGCCCAACTACATGGGCCAGGACCTGCTCAATCCCCCCAGCGTGGAAGGGTGGCACACCGGCGCCGAGTGGATCAACAGCGGCTCACTTATGCGCCGCATCAACTTCACCGCCGACATGGTGGGCGACACTTCCCGCCCCGGCGTCCAGTCCATCGTCAGCCGCCTGCGCAGCCAGGGCGACGTCGGTCCCGAGCAGTTCGTTGACACCTGCCTGGACCTGATGGGTCCGCTGGAAGTCAGCGCCGACACCCGCCAGGAACTGCTGGATCACGCCGTACCCGGCGGCAGCCTGACTTGGGGCGACGAGGCCGCGGCAACCGAGCGCGTGTCCGAACTGCTCCAGCTCATCGTCTCCCTGCGGGACTACCAGTACGCGTAATCCTTGAGAGTCACTGGGGCGGCCATGGCCAAAGGCCGCCCCGGCAAGCATTAGCAAGAAACCAGAATCTTCCAGGAGGAAACAGCAATGGCCTCAACCAAGAAAGACCCCGTGCTGGTGGTCCTGCAGCTTACCGGCGGCAATGACTACCTGAACACGGTAATTCCCTTTACCGACCCCCTTTACCGCGACAACCGCCCTGCAGTGGGCGTGGCCGATGAGCGCATTCTGAAGCTCAACGACAAGGTAGGCCTGCACCCCACCATGGGCCCCATGAAGAACTTGTTTGACCAGGGTAACCTGGCCATCATTCACGGCGTGGGCTATCACAACGCCCCCCGTTCCCACTTCCGCTCCATGGACATTTGGCACACCTGCGAGCCAGACAAGCTGGGCACCGAGGGCTGGCTGGGCCGCGCCACCAAGGAAATCGACCCCAACAAGGAAAACGTGGTAACCGCTGTCAGCTTCGGCCCCAGCCTGCCCCGCGCCCTGGCCCTGCCCGGCGTGCCGGTGGCCTGCGTGGACGACCTGGACTCCTTCGGTCTGCTGACCGGCATCAACGAGGCCGAGCAGCGGGACAAGATTCTTGACCGCTTCACCCGCCTTTACTCCCCCACCATCGGCACCGGCGCCGTGATGGACTACCTGGGCCAGACCGGCCTGGATTCCATGAAGGCTGCCGACATCCTGAAGGTGGCCCCCCAGATGTATTCCTCCAGCATCGAGTACCCCGACACCTCCATCGCTTCCAAGCTGAAGGGCATCTCCCAGGTGCACCAGGCCAACCTGGGCACCCGCGTCTTCTACTGCGACCACGGCAGCTTCGACAGCCACTCAAACCAGGTGGGCATGCACGACAAGCTCTGGATCGACGTTTCCCAGGCCGTGGAGAGCTTCTTCGACGACCTGCGCGAAAATGACGCCGCCGACAATGTCATCATGCTGATGTTCACCGAGTTCGGCCGCCGGGTCCACGACAACGGCTCCGGCACCGACCACGGCGCTGGCGGCGTGGCCTTCCTGGCTGGCGATGCCATCAAGGGCGGCGAGTACGGCGAATACCCGTCCCTGCGCCCCGAGCACCTGGAACAGGGCGACCTGGTCCCCCACACCGACTTCCGCAGCGTCTATACCGCCATCGCTGAAGACTGGATGGGCATGGACGCCCAGCCCCTGGTGGGCGGCGTGTTCGAGAAGCCGGCTTATTTCTAGGCGGGACGCCAAATAACGAACTGGAGAGTGCACAATGCTAACGCAAGTAGCAGCCGGGCGCACTTACGACTTCAGCCATTCCGTGGGACGGGGCGCCCAATCGGGCATGGGATTCAGCCAGCCCGTGGCCGCCGCCCAGGGTCCCAACGGAGTGGTGTACGTCGTCAACCGCGGCAGCGAGGGGATCAGCAACGTCTCCTGGAACCGCACCGGTTACGGCGCCCGCGTATCACAGATCACTATCGGCTCCGAGTGGGGCCAGGAAGAGTTCCTGGGCGAGTTCTCCAAGTACGGTAACGGTAATGGGGAATTCATCTGGGGTTCCGGCGTAGTCATCGACAGCCAGGGCCGGGTCTATATTTCCGACGAATGGCTGAACCAGGTAAACGTCTACGACGCGGAAGGCAACTTCCTCAACCGCTGGAGCACCCTCGAGACTGACGATGGTGGCGAGCATGGTACCGCCAGTCTTGCCATCGATGCCAGCGACAACATCTACCTGACTGATGGCCGCAGCCACGAAGTCCGCAAGTTCACCGCCGACGGCCAGTTCCTGGCTTCCTGGGGCAGCTTCGGCTCCGGCAACGGCCAGTTCAACGCACCGTGGGGCATCACCCTTGACCAGGCCGGCAACATTTATGTGGCCGACCACCGCAACCACCGGGTCCAGAAGTTCACCGCCGACGGCCGGTGGCTGGCCTCCATCGGCGGCCCCGGCTCCGGTCGCGGGCAGCTTCACCTGCCCACCGCCGTGGCCGTGGACCCCGAGGGCGACGTCTATGTCGCCGACTGGAGCGATAATGGCCAGCACCCCGGCAGGGTCCATATCTTCGATGCCGAGGGCAACTTCATCATCACCCTGATCGGAGATGCCATGGAACTTTCCGCCTGGGCCAAGCTGACGGTGGACGCTAATGCGGACTACCTTAAGCGCCGCCGGGAAGTCAACCTGCAGAACATGGAGTCGGAATGGCGGTTCGCCCTGCCCACCGGCCTGATGTACGATGCGGCCAACAACCGCCTGCTGGTGGTGGACAGCCAGCGCAGTCGCTTCCAGATATACAACAAGGTCAGCGGTTACATGGTCCCCCAGATGAACCTGTAACCCGGCGTCCCGGTTCCCGCCAGCGGGAAGTGTAACGGACAAGAAGGGGCGGGTTTACAATCCGCCCCTTCTCTTTGGTCGAATTTGTGGCGGCATCCTACTTTCCATTGCGTCTGGCGTCTGGCAGGGTAGAATAACGCTGTTCAGAGGAAC
The DNA here is from genome assembly GCA_964587795.1 of uncultured Dehalococcoidia bacterium. Classification (GTDB taxonomy): domain Bacteria; phylum Chloroflexota; class Dehalococcoidia; order Lucifugimonadales; family UBA3495; genus Bin22. Next base: position 23,759 of record CAZPMU010000006.1, read on the forward strand.
TGAAACGCCGCCATGCCAGCGATTGCCAGGCGAAGGAAGGAAAGGGATAAGGATAGATGGACAGGGAGCGGGAAGATTACTACATTGACTTTGCGGCCGAAAACCCGGAATTGCTCTGTTCCGAGGCCCCCGATGAGATCCTCGAGGCCTGCGCCGCCGAGGCCGAACCCACCGCGTTTATGGAGGAGTTCCTGGGCACAGGCCACTCCCAGTGGATTCTTTTAACCTACGGGCGACGGCTGCCCCAGGGTATGATCAATAACAACGTCCTGCAACTGTGGATACGGGCCTGCCGCCTTTACACCCGTAGGCTGATGAATGAACCCGACCCCGACTGGGACAAGCCCTTCTTTTCGATAGAGGATATGACAGTAGTGTGATGGCTATCAAATATGGTACGGGTAAGCGTTAGAGGCTTCCTGTTAACGTTTTCGGACTGCCCAGGCGGTGGTTCCGTGAATTCCTTTCCTTGTCGCAGGAATTCCTCCCGGCCCTGGTTCTACACCTGCCATTCTTACCTTTAATCTCCTCGTACCTTGGCAAACCCGAGTTTCAAATATCTTTCAGCCCGCATGGCCCCCCTCCACCAAATAGTAGGCGGAAATTATAAGCCACGGGATAAGGCCCGAGGCCTCTTTCAGCGCAGCCAGTGCCGAATCAATTATGTGCTCGTCGAGTATGGCGGTTGTAAAACCACGCCAAAGGTGAAGTCCTGCTACCTGCACGAATTACCTGCACGAAGAGCGCCGCGAAGGTTACGTAATACCGCGTCAGGGAAAGCTGCCGGACATTCCGGATGCTCTCCCTGGGGTTTTACCTGTCCTTCATAGTCACCGACACACCCTTATGTGGTGGCTGGAAGACGGAGAGTCCTTCAACCACTGAGTAGGAATACTCTAGCCGGCGCCTCATACAACTGCTTCCCCCAACTGTCAGTAGTTATCCGAGGTATTCGTCAATTGCGGTCAGCCGTCCTGGCACCTCAGGCAAACGTACACGGCCCGGTCCACCGGCAAGGTATCCACGGGCACATTCCGCCGCCGCTGGCAGACCGAACAGGTTACCGACTCCAGCGCTGGCGGTGGCGGGTCAGGGCTTGCCACCACCGTTTCGGAGCCCCTGAACCCCACGTAGTCGGGGTTCTGCTCCTTCCTTAGCTGGTATCTTTCCCGGTCTTTGCGGCGGCTCATGGCGTCCTCCCTTGCGGCGGGCCGGGCCGGGTTAAGCTGTGCTCAATATAACCGGACTGAAGGTTTGGCCGTTATTTAACCTCGGCTACGGCACCCGCCTCTTCAAGCTTGGCCTTGATACCGTCGGCCTCGTCCTTGGCCACTGCTTCCTTGACCCGGGCAGGGGCAGACTCCACCAGCTCTTTGGCTTCGCGCAGGCCCAGCGCCGTAACTTCCCGCACGGCCTTAATGACGTTGATCTTATTGGGGCCGATCTCCTGCAGGGTAACGTCGAACTCGGTCTGCTCCTCGTCCGCAGCGGCAGCCATAGCGCCACTGCCATCACCGGCAGCGGGAGCCGCAGCAACGGCCACGGGCGCGGCCGCGGTAATTCCGAACTCTTCCTCCAGGGCCTTAACCAGGTCGGCCAATTCCAGCACGCTCATGCTTTTGATAGTTTCCAGCAGTTCTTCTTTAGTAGCCATGGGGCCTCCTTTTTGCCTCTTCTAATATATCGAACAACGTCTACTTTGATTGCCGTAGTTTCCGCTTGCCTCTCGGAGGGACGCGCGGGTACCTATGTTTAGGAGTTTAGCCGTTACGCCGCCTCTCCACCCTCTTCCAGCTGGTTGATTCGGGCTTGCAGCAGTCCGCCCAGGTTCTGCAGCGGACCGTTGAGCACACCAAGCAGCCTGGAAATGGGAGACTGCATCTGGCCCAGCAAGTTAGCGACCATCTGCGGCTTGGGGGGAAGGGTGGCCAGTCGCTCCACTTCGTTCGGTTGCAGCGCGGGACCGGCCCCCAGGATAGCTCCGTGGATGGCCAGCGGAGACCTGGTGGCGCGAATATAGTCATTGACCGCCTTGGCAGTGTCCACCGGGTCGTCGTAGCCGAAGGCGATGGCCGTGGGGCCCTCGACGATTTCGCTGAAGTGGGGCACGTTGGCTTCCTGGGCGGCCAGGTTAACCAGCGTGTTTTTGACCACGATAAACTCCACCCCGGCTTCTTTCATCCGGCGCCGCAGGTCGGTCATATCGTTTACTGGAATACCGGAATAGCCAGCGGTCAGGGCAATGGAACAGCTTTCCATTTTCTCCTTCAGTTCGGCGACCCGGTCTATTTTGGCCTGTGTGGGCAAATGCTCACCTCCCAATGAAAAATTCCCTGCGTCTGCAGACCGGACGCAGGGAAACTCGGCAAATTATGTCGAAGAACCCGGTTCATGCGCCTCGGCAGGCGGCCCGTCTCTTTGGGCCCTTGGCTCCCCCTGGGGAGACCGGCGGTCTACAGCGGTATTGGGTTATTTTCTTGAATATTGATCCTGTACCTGAATACCATCCTATAAGTTCCTGTGGAACACCTACAGATTACCACTAATCTACCGGAAAAGCTACTCGGGTCGCAGGGCCTGCAGAGCGTTCAGGTCCAAAGAAATGCTCGGCCCCATGGACGACGTAACGTAGGCCGAGCGCAGGAAGGAACCTTTCACCGCCGCCGGACGCGCCCTAACGATGGAGTCTATCAGCACCGCCAGGTTCTCCTGCAGCCGGTCGGTATCGAAGCTGGCCTTGCCGAACGCGCAATGTATGATCGCCGTACGGTCGGTCCGGTATTCCACGCGACCCGCCTTGGACTCTTCGATAACCCGGCCCAGGTCCCGTGGCTGAACCATGGTCCCCGTCCTGGGGTTGGGCATCAATCCCCGACGACCCAGAATCCGGCCCAGCTTACCAATTTTGGGCATAATCTCCGGGGTAGCCAACCCCACCTCGAAGTCCAGCCAGCCGCCCTCTATCTGGGCAATCAGGTCGTCATCGCCCACGTAATCGGCTCCGGCCTGCCGGGCAATGTCGGCTCCCTCTCCGCTGGTGAAAACCAGCACCCGCACCTGCTTGCCCAGGCCATGGGGCAGCACGGTTACTTCCCGCACCATCTGGTCCGCATGCCTGGGATCGGCGCTGGTGCGGACGTGAATCTCCATGGTCTCGTCAAACTTGGTGCTGGCCAGTTCCTTCATAAGCTCTATGGCTTCTCGGGGGTGGTACAGCTTGTCCGCATCCACCCGTTCCGCAACGGCCGCGTATCTTCTGCTGTGCTTGGGCATAACTGTTAGTCCCCTTCCACGCTTATGCCCATACTGCGAGCAGTGCCCTCAATGATGGACATAGCCTGTTCTACCGAGTTGGCGTTCAGGTCCTTTAGCTTGGTTTCGGCAATCTCCCGCAGGGCGTCCCGGCTGATGGTGCCGGCCCTGCCCGAGCGGGTATCGGTGGCTCCCTTCTCCACTCCGGCAGCCCGCCGCAGCAGGTCTGAAGCAGGGGGAGTGCGGGTTACAAAGGTGAAGGAGCGGTCCTCGAAGACCGTCAAATGTACCGGCACTATGGTGCCAGCCTGGGATGAAGTCCGCTCATTGTACTCTTTAACGAACCCCATAATATTAACGCCGTGCTGGCCCAGCGCAGGGCCCACGGGGGGAGCGGGAGTTGCCTTCCCCGCTTCCAGTTGCAGCTTGATAATTGCTCTGACCTTTTTTGCCACCGGGGCCTCCTAAATCTATGCGCGTTCCACTTGCAGAAAGTCCAGCTCCACCGGAGTTTCCCGGCCGAAGAAAGAAACCAGCACCCGCACCTTGCCCTTGCTCTCATCCACGTCGCCCACTGCGCCCACGAAATCAACGAAGGGACCCTCGGTAATGCGCACCGTGTCGCCGTTCTGCAGGCCAATCTTAATACGGGGCGGCCCAGACTCCGTCTGCTTGAGGATGGAGTCCAGTTGTGAGTCTTCCAGCGGCACTGGCTTGGGCCGCTTGTCGTAATCGTCTTCCGTCGAGATGAAACCCGTCACCCCGGGGGTATTGCGCACAACATACCAGCTTTCGTCGTCCATATTCATCTGCACTAGTATGTAGCCGGGGAAAAGCTTGCGCTGCTCCGACTTGCGCTTCCCGTCCTTGAAGATTACCTCTTCCTCGGTGGGCACCACCACCTGGAATATGCGGTCCTGCATATCCAGGCTCTGAATCCGCAGGTCCAGGTTCTTCTTCACCCGGTCTTCCTGGCCGGAGTAGGTATGAACAATGTACCAGTGCTGGTCCTGTTCCTCTTCCATCCGGATATCTCTTTCAGTGGCCATAAGCAGTCACGCTCACTCCAGGCTTGGGGTTACGGGCTGACGCCATTGACTCTACAAGCCCGCTTGGCTGGCGGGCTTGCTCTGCGACGCTGGCGGGAAGGCGGAACAGGTTGATAACTGCCTCCGCCCTCCTAGTATATTTCTAAAACAGCCGGAACACGGCAAAGATGGCGCGGTTGAACAACTCGGCAAAAACCCGGTCCAGCCCGCCCAGAAAGAAGCCCACTGCAACCGACAGGGCTATCACTATGGCGGTCAGCCGCGCCGTCTCTTCCTTGCTCGGCCAAACCGACTTGCGAAGTTCCGAGATGACTTCCTGCAGGAAGAGTATCGGACTCACCCGCCCCACGCTACGGGGCGTTATGGGCGACTGGTTCCTTTGCTGTGTTCCTACCCGCGCCATGGCCGACTACCGTACTTCCCGGTGAGTCTTGTGACCCCGGCAGCGGGAGCAATACTTACGCAATTCCATCCGCTGGGTGTCGTTCCGGCGGTTCTTTACCGTGGCGTAATTCCGCTCACGGCACTCGCCGCACTGGAGGGTAATAACCCCGCGAATATCAGCAGACTTTCGGGCCATGATTCACCTTCTCTTCTTGGCCCGCCGCGACGGGCCAAATTCGCCTTTAGTCCAGCAGCCTGGTGATTACGCCGGAACCCACCGTGCGGCCACCCTCGCGAATGGCGAAGCGCTGCCGCTCTTCCAGGGCTATGGGGGTAATCAGGTTCAGGGTCATGGTGATGTTGTCACCGGGCATGACCATTTCCACGCCCTCGGGCAACGTAATCTCGCCGGTGATGTCGCTGGTCCGAATGTAGAACTGGGGCTTGTACCCGGAGAAGAAGGGGGTATGGCGGCCACCTTCCTCGCGGCTCAGCACGTAAACCTCAGCCTCGGCCTGCCGGTGCGGCTGCATGGAACCGGGCTTCACCACCACCTGGCCGCGCTCCACCTCGTCCCGGTCCACGCCGCGCAGCAGAATACCCACGGCGTCACCGGCTTCGGTAGTATCCAGCAGCTTGTGGAACATCTCCAGGCCGGTGGCAACAGTCTGGCGCACGTCGCCGGAGCGGATAATCTCAATCTGTTCACCCTGCTTCAAGGTACCGCGCTCCACACGGCCGGTAACCACGGTGCCACGGCCCTTGATGCCGAACACATCCTCGATGGGCATCAGGAAGGGACGGTCGGTCAGGCGCTCGGGGACGGGAATGTATTCGTCCATGGCCTTAACCAGTTCGGCCACACCTTCCATGGCCGCCGGTTCGCCTTCCAGGGCGTTAAGGGCGCTGACCCGCACGATGGGCGTGTCGTCGCCGGGGAAGTCATAGGTACTGAGCAGCTCGCGGACTTCCAACTCCACCAGCTCCAGCAACTCCTCGTCGTCCATCATGTCGACCTTGTTCAGGGCGACCAGGATGCGGGGCACTTCCACCTGGCGGGCCAGGAGAATGTGCTCCCGGGTCTGGGGCATGGGGCCGTCCGGAGCGCTTACCACCAGGACCGCGCCGTCCATCTGCGCGGCGCCGGTGATCATGTTCTTGATGTAGTCAGCGTGGCCAGGGCAGTCCACGTGAGCATAGTGCCGTGTGTCGCTCTCGTATTCCACGTGGGCGATGGCGATAGTTACGCCGCGCTCCCGCTCTTCCGGCGCGTTGTCAATGCTGCCGAAGTCCCGGAAGTTAGCCATACCCTTCTCCGCCATCACCCGCGTGATCGCAGCGGTAAGGGTGGTCTTGCCGTGGTCAACGTGACCGATGGTGCCCACATTTACGTGGGGCTTGGAACGATCGAACTGCTGCTTGGCCATCTCTTGTCCTACTCTCCTGCTTTTCCTTTGGAGGTGATGGAGCCCAGAGGCGGGATTGAACCGCCGACCCCGTTCTTACCAAGAACGTGCTCTACCGCTGAGCTATCTGGGCCCGTTACCCCAAACGTAGTATGAATTTGTTTTGGTTCTATTTTACCAAATTGGGTGGTGGAGGGGGCAGGATTCGAACCTGCGAAGTCCTTCCGGACGCCAGATTTACAGTCTGGTGGCTTTAACCACTCACCCACCCCTCCATGCCGGCGGCCGCTCCCCGCTGGGAAGCATGGCCTGCGCATTGCCGGTGCAATTAGGTAAGGAAAGTTTTCATGGAGCCCCAGAGGGGACTCGAACCCCTAACCTGCCGATTACAAGTCGGCTGCGCTTCCAATTGCGCCACAGGGGCACAAGCGACTTCCAGACCAGAAAAAGGCCCCGCTACTTCGGGGCCATTCAGCCAGCCTGCTTGATACTCACGTGATTATATAGATGGGCGGGGGAAGTTGTCAATCAAATTCCTTCCCTGTAACTGCTCAGAAATACAGGGCAGGAGCAGCCCCAGGTTCGTCATTCCCGCAAATGCGGGAATGACGACCTCCCAAAATCGACCTTCCCGACTTTGGAGACCTTTGGGTAAACTTCATTCGGGCCCCCAAGCCGGAATCCAGAATGGCCAGGGGCAGGTACGGTTTCAAGCCTCATATTGCCCTTAATCGGCTCTTTTACCGTGCTACACATAGGTCCGCCTTCGCAGGAACGACCGATTGGGGGAAACCTGTTCCCCTTGAATCTGAAATGTTACCCCCAAACCTTGACGCTCGCCACGGGTTATTCTACACTTCATTCGGCCTGTCCCCGCCTGTCTGCAGCGCCCGATTTGCGGGGGAAAAGCCTTTTCAATTCCAGTTGCCGAGTCACCACTTTATGAATCTGAAGGACTACATCCGCGACATTCCCGATTTTCCCCAGCCAGGGATATTATTCCGCGATATCACCCCTCTACTCCGAGACCCCGACGCCTTTAGTCACACGGTAGATCTCCTGGCCGATCGTAGCCGGGACTACGATATTGACGCCATAGTGGCCATCGAGTCCCGTGGCTTTATCTTTGGCGCTCCCCTGGCTTGCCGTTTGGGCAAACCCCTGGTCCCGGTCCGCAAGGAAGGAAAGCTGCCCGGCGACACCGTTTCCGCCGAGTATTTCCTTGAGTACGGTTCCAGCCGGGTGGAAATGCACCTGGGAGACGTGGGGCCGGGAGACCAGGTGATGATCATAGACGACCTTATTGCCACCGGAGGCACCCTGGCCGCCGCCGCTCACCTGGTGGAAGCCTGCGAGGCCGAGGTCGCTGCCATGGGGCTGGTCATTGAACTGGAAGACCTGGGAGGGCGAAATACCCTGGGCGCCTACGACATATTTTCCCTGATCCAATACTAGGCAATAAGGCTGCCCAGGCCAGCTTCGCCCGAACGCGCCGGCTGGGACGCCAATTCTACCCAGGCATCTTACGAACCAATCACAGCTTACGCTTACAGGGAGGAAAAGATTCATGGCAGACAAGACTACTGTCGGTAGTTACGAAATCACCGCCGTTATAGACATGGTTCCGCCGCCCAGGCCCACTTCCGCCATGTTCCCCGACGTGCCAGACAGCGCCTGGGCCGACTATCAGAACGTACTGGAAGACGGCCAGCTTCAACTCTACTACGGCGTCTTCGTGGTGCGCTCCGAGAACCACACCGTACTGGTGGACACCGGCATGGGACCCGGCCCTCATCCTTCCCGTGGCAACGCGGTAGGCAACCTGTACGAGGAACTCAGGCCCGTAATGCTGCCGCCCAACGTGGACATTCACAACACCAACGTCTCCCCGTCCGACCAGGTCAACTACGTCATTCACACCCACCTGCACGCCGACCACGTGGGCTGGAACCTGCGCTATTCCGGTGGTATGCCGGCGCCCAACTTCCGCCGCGCCCGCTACATAATCCCCAAGGACGACTACGACTATTACTCCCAGCCGGAAATCCTGGAGCAGAACCCCCACGTGCAGCAGCAGATAATGCCCCTGCGACGCCTGCGCCTGCAGCAGATTGTGGAAGGTGAGTACGAGGTAACCGACGGCATCTCCACCATGCCGGCCGTGGGCCACACTCCAGGGCACCAGGTGGTTCTGGTCAACTCCGGCGGCGAAAAAGCCATGCTGGTAGGCGACCTTCTCCACTGCATCGCCCAGGTCTCCGAGCCCAGTTGGTGCGCCTCCGTGGACTACGACAAGGCAGCCAGCCAGGCCAACCGCGAAGCCCTGCTGGACAGGGCCGAGAGCGAGGGCTGGATTGTCTGCGCCGGCCACTTCCCCCCGGGCCAGCAGATCGGCCGCGTGGCAACCGAAGGCGGCAAGCGCGTCTGGCAGTCATTGTAAACGGGGCTTGCTTCAATTAGCTGTCTCAAAAGCTCCTTCCCCCTTGACGGGGAATGTAAGGATGGGAGTGAAAGCCCATTCGGCCCAAAAGCCGAAAGCGCTCAAGAGTTTCACCGAGAGTTTTGAGATAGTCTTTAACCCGAATCTTACCGGGGCGCGCGATAGTAATGCGCGTCCCGGTCTGCGGTTTTCCCAGCAGCAAACCCACTTTCACTCCCTCGTATGCCTTCCTGGAAGGTTTCCGTTACTTCACCGCTTGTCTAACCCCGGTTCCTTTGCTACAATCGCCGCGTTAAGCCCGACGCAATCAGGTAGGTATGTTGTAGCTGATACGGCGGCTGACCGCCAAGGCAGGCGCCGGCTTCCGGCAAACCGCCAGGGCAATCGGAGAATGGCTAAAAATGTGACAGGAGGAGGGAGCATTATGCCATCGTTTTGGGAGAATCTAAGGTTCGGTGGTGACCGCGAATTCGACGACATGCACGGCTACCAGGGCTTGGACATGGTTGCCTACATCAGCCATCCTGCCCCCAGCGAGGGCGTCAGTTGGCCCGCCGTCATCGTCATCCAGGAAATCTTCGGCGTAAATCAGCACATTCAGAAGGTGTGCGACCGCTTTGCCGCCAACGGCTACGTCGCCATTGCACCTTCCCTGTTCCACCGTGAACACCCCAACCCCAAGCTCGGTTATACCCCCGAAGACATGCAGTCCGGCATCAATTATATGTCGGTCATGCGGGACGAAGAAATCGTTACCGACATCAACGAGACGGTGAAATACCTTGCCGGCGGTCCCGGCGTCACCGGCTACAACCGCACCGCCGGACAGAAGATAGGGATCGTCGGCTATTGCGTTGGCGGCCGCATCACCTACCTGGCAGCCACCAGCTGCCCCGGCCTGTCCGCCGCCGTGGCCTACTACCCCGGCCGGGTACTGGTCCCCTTCGGCGACGATAACCCCGCGCCCATAGACCTGTCAGGCAACATCAGCATTCCCCTGATGGGCCAGTTCGGCGACCAGGACGGCAACCCGTCGCCGGCTGACGTGGAGACGATTGAAGCGAGGCTTGATGCAGCCGGCATCAGCTATGACTTCAAGATGTACGCCGGCGCAGGCCACGGCTTCAACTGCGACGAGCGCGACAGCTACCACGCCGAGGCCGCCGAAGACGCCTGGGCACGCACCCTGGGGTTCTTCGAACAGCACCTGAAGAGCTAGTAGCCATCACTAAGGGACCCCTCCCTCTTGAAGGGAGAATATAAGGATGGGGGTGATGGTTGGGACACTGTCCTCAACCGCTGCCCGCCAATGTACGAACGGAATAAGGCCCGGCTGGTTGGCAGCCGGGCCTTACTTTTTGGACTATCGCCATTGGGCTTCGGCGGCCCCATTACCGCCAGGCCAACTCCACCTCGGCTATAATGCCGTATTTGTCATACAACCGTTCCGCGATGTTAATGCGGAAGCCATCATCCTCGGGGAAGGCGTTGCGGATGTGGACCCGCCATACATCCCGGTTCATATCGTCAATATCGGGAAAGGCGTCGTCGCAACGCACGCCGGGGTCGTACTCGTAAATCAACTCCTCCGGCGGCCGCTCCAGGTAATCGGCGATAAAAATCTGCACCGTGTCAATTATCTCAACGGGAGTGGGATCGGGCATCCAACGCCTCCTGCCAGCCGGGTGGGCTGCCGGATGCCCGTTGTTTTCATTCCGGCTCTTATGTGGATGAAGCGGCATGACCGCCTGAGACTCACTCCGGCAGGCTTTCTCCACCCCGGCGCAGGGTTTCCTGGTAGTCTTCTCCCAGACCGAGCCAGATGTAAGCACCAATTCCCAGGACATTCTCCAGCTTTTCCGCTATTTCCGGCATAATCTCTCGCGCTCCCCGATAGATGGCTTCCAGGGTCTCCATTGACACACCGCAAATGCCGGCCATTTCCTGAGCCGAATTCCCCCGAAACTGCACCTCTTCCTTCAACCCCTCACCGGGCGGAATGGGCCAGTCGGAGTAGATTCGATTTCCTTTAGTCGTCAAATCGGTGTAGCTCTTCGCCACCACCGGACCCTCATTCCCTGGTGGCCTCTTTGCGACTGGCGGAGCACCTCTCCAGCCGGCCAGTGGCGAACTCTACCTCCATCGGGAAGTAAAGGCCCTACACCCCGCTGGCCCCGAAACTCTCCCGGAACCGGTACAGTGTCATCTCCGGCTCAATGGGCGCCACGGGCATATACTCAGTTTCCTCAATTTTCGCCACTATGAACCAGGGGCCGTCCTGCTCCAGCGCCTCGCAGAATACCGCTTCCAGGTCTTCCAGATTATCAACCGTGGTGGTGCGGGGGATGCTGCAGCTCTGGGCCACCTGTTCCAGGTCGGTGCCGAAGGCCGTGTGGCTCGACTGGTGGCCCGTCTGCGCCCACTGCTCGTTATCCCACACCACCACCACCAGGTTCCTGGGCTGCTCCCGACCGATGGTGGCAATGGTCCCCAGGTTCATCAGCAGGGAACCGTCCCCGTCCAGCGACACCACCTTCTCGTTCGTGGAAACTGCCATGCCCAGGGCAATGGACGAACACAACCCCATGTTCCCGTAAGTGTAGAAGTTCCGGTCCCGGTGCCCCGCGTGCCACAGTTCATCCGTGGTGGGTCCCAGGTTGCTTACGATGGGCAGGTCCCCAATGTGGCGCAGCAGCATTTGAGTAGCTTCGAACCTAAGCAAGTTTGCCTCCGTGCAGCAGTTGGGTCATGCAGATAGCGACGGGCTGGCGGTTGGCGTGGCACAGCTTCAGCGCGCCATCTACTATCTTCTCCATGTTGTACTCGTCCTCCAGGGTGAAGTGCACCAGCCCGAAAGTGTCCAAAATGGGACGGGTGGCCCGTCCCATGGGCACCTGGGCAATGTTGAACTCCCCGGGTCCGCCCCGCAGGTTCAAAAAGATGGGGATGGGCGTGCGGGCCGGAATGCACAGGCTGGCAATGGCGTTAATGCTGTTGCCGAACCCGCTGGACTGCATAAAAACGGCGGAATTGCGTCCCGTGGCATAGCCTCCAACCGCCACGCCAATGGCTTCCTCTTCCCTCGTGGCCGAAACCAGGTGGAAATAAGGGTCCTCATCTATCAGGGTAGTAACCCGGTCTATGGAAATGTCGGGCACGTATGCCACCAGGGATGTGTCCCACTTCTTCAGTGAGTCAACGATAATGTCGTTCCACGCCATAGCTGTTTAGTGTCTCCCGTGCCCCGATTTGTACCTGAAAAGGGCATTGCCTAAATTATCAGCAATACAGGGGAAAGTCAAAAATAGCTCCAACCATGGATGGACAAGATGCACAGGATGATGGATGTGGAATTCCAGTAAAATCCTGTATATCTTGTCCATCCATTTTAATGTTAATATCTGGAACAGCCTGAACCTTTGAGAGGTACCACCTTGCAGATAGACCCCAACACCTTTGAGCACAATTTCTACCGCGTCCTCACCGGGGTGGTGGTCCCACGTCCCATCGCCTTTGTCTCCACCATCTCCACCGACGGCATCGTCAACCTGGCCCCCTACTCTTTCTTCAACGCCGTGGCGTCCGACCCGCCCACCATCGTTTTCTCCTCTTCCCGCCGCGCCGGTTCCAAGGCAAAAGATACCCTGACCAACGTGGAGGAAACGGGCGAGTTCGTGGTAAACGTGGTGGTGGATGACATCGCCGAGGCCATGAACAGGACCGCCGCCGAGTTCCCCGTGGAGGTCAACGAGTTCGATATCGCCGGCCTGACTGAAGCCCCTTCCGTGAAGGTGAAGGCCCCCCGGGTTGCCGAGTCCCCGGTCAACATGGAGTGCCGCCTGAAGCAGGTAGTAGATTTGGGCAGAGATCCCGAAACGGGCCACGGCCTGGTCATCGGCGAAGTTATCTACATGCACATCCGCGACGACCTGATAAACGGCCACCGCATCAACCACCAGTTGCTGAAGCCCACCGGCCGCCTGGCCGGCAGCATGTACTGCCACACTGCCGATGTCTTTGAGATGGCACGGCCAGTCTACGAGGAACTGGAACAGAGGGTATAGCTAAACCGGGGCCAGTTTAAGGGGGGATAGAAAGGAAGGTCAGTAGAAGCCCCGGCTCCCAGGCTCCTGGGGCTTCTCTTGCTCTTCAGATTCCGCCTCCGCGGCAGTCTCTCCGTCCTCCGGAAGCTCCGACAATTCCGCTACTGGCTGGTCCACCAGCGTGTCCTCTATCACCTCGGCGTTATCGGGCCCGCCGTCTTCCGGGAAAGACTCCTCCGGCACGAGGTCCTCGGCCTGCGCGGTTTCAGGTTCCTTGTCGGCCTCGGCGTAGGCCATTTCCACTGGTTCGGCCTCAACCACCTCCGGCGGGTAGCGCCCGGTAAGCTGATAGGATATATCCTCCTCCGGGTGGGCGGCCCGGTAGGCATTCAGGGCCGACTCCAGCTGGTCGTAAAAGGTCTCCGGGTCTCTTACCCTGATGGACTGCCTGCGACCCTTGACGGGGCGGATGCGCAACTGGTCAATGGAGACGGGCGATCCCATCTCCACCACGGCTATGTTGCTGAAGTGGATGGTCTTCACCCGCGGCTTGCCGTAGGCCACGCACACCGCATCGTTATATACCATGTACTCCCTGGGGGTGAACAGCCACGTATAGGCCGTCACCGCCAGCCCCAGGACGATTATCATTTCCGGGTTCCCCGGCGGCGGCAGAATTCCTATTAGCCCGGCCAGCCCCCATCCCGCAATGCCCAAGGCCAGCACCAGGGTCAGGTTGAACGGCACCCGGTCCTTGGCTGCATACAGGGGCTGGTGTTGCGATTGCTCCATATTTCTGTTCCCTTGCACCGGAGACAATGTAAAACCGCCAACCCGTTAACCGGTCAGCGGATTCCGAAGCGGCACCATTATATACCATACCGCCCGGCCTAGCTACCGGGCCTTTCCCCGGGTAGCCTTTCAGGCCCAGGGGAATAGGCTGGCCCCCGAATCCGTCATACCTGCAAAAGCCGGTATCCAGAAATCGTGCCTTACAATATGGCGCAATTGCGTTTACTTTCCTAGTTTCCGGCTTTCGCCGGAAAGGCGGCTCTAGGGACCGGTTTGTTCCCGCCTGCTAAAATTACCCCACGCCCACCCCATACCTGACAGGAGGTCTCTCCGCGGTTGGCCCTGCTTTCCCGCATCATCCTGTCTAACTTCCGCAACTTTGCGGAGCTGGACCTGGCCCTGCCCCCCGGCGTGGTGGTGCTGTGCGGGGCCAACGCTCAGGGCAAAACCTCCCTCCTGGAGGCCGTGTACCTATTGGCTATAGCCCGCTCCTTTCGCGCCGAAAACGAGCGCGAGGTGGTCAACTTCGCGGCCGCACGGGAGGGTCAACAGGCCCTGGTGGGCGGCCTTCTGGAGAGGAACGATCAGCGCATCCAAGTGTACGTCGGCTATTCCTGCAGCAGCGCTCCTGCTGTCGACGCCCTGGAGGCCAGCGGCAAGACGAGCCTGCACTACTCCGTCCGCAAGGAAATTCGCGTCAACCGAGTCCGGCGCACTGCCGCAGACCTGGTGGGTACCGTAGGCGCCGTCCTCTTCAACGCCGACGATATCCAGCTGGTCCAGGGTCCGCCGGCCCGCCGCCGCCGCTACCTGGACATCCTCGTCTCCCAGGCCGACCCCCTCTACCTCAAGACCCTCCAGCGCTACACCCAGGTGGTCCGCCAGCGCAACCGCCTGCTGCGCCTCCTGCGCGAGGGACGGGCCGACAATTCCGAGCTAGAGTTTTGGGACGACCGCCTGGTCCACGAAGGCGCCTGGTTGATCTGGCAACGCGCCCAGGCTTTGACCTTGCTGGCCGACCTGTGCGCAGACCACCACCGGAACCTTAGCAACCCTGGCGAACTGCTCTCCCTGGAACACCTGCCCAGCGTTACCGTAGGCGAGGATGTGGACGCCACCGCAGGCCATTTCCGCCAGGCCCTGGCGGGCCAGCGCCCCCGGGAACTGGCCACCGGCGCCACCGCCGTGGGCCCACACCGCGACGATTTCCAGCTGCTGGTGGACGGCCTGGATATGGGTACATTCGCCTCCAGGGGACAGGCCCGCACCCTCGCCCTCACCCTGCGGCTGGCCGAGGCTTCCTACTTGGCCCAAGTGCGCCAGGACGAACCCGTGGTTCTCCTGGACGACGTTTTATCGGAAATGGACGAAGACCGCCGCCGCCGGGTGCTCGAAAAAGTCGCCGGTTACAGCCAGTCTCTCATTACCACCACCGACATCGACCTGGTGCGCCCCTGCTTCGGAGCCAGCGCCACCTACCTGCGCGTTGCCGACGGCGCCGTAACCCCCCTGGAGTAATCCCACAAACCAGACCAGACACTTAAACACTCGAGTTTCGCGTCCCTAACAGCCATGTTCCCACCTCCGCCTTCCGCCAACACCTGTCCCCGATTGTTCACTGCAACGAGGCGGGGCTGGACTCAGACTCTCTGAGTGCCACTGTGCCCTCAGAGTCTCCGTGTTGAAAGGAGGCTGCGCTGAGCAATGTAAACGGGACAACACAATCAGAACGTGATTGCCATGACCTTATCTTTTGCAATTTCCCCCTGCCTCATTTAATATATACCTTTAGGGGTGGAATGCTGGGCAAGGTACCGGCCCTTAAGTTGGTCGAATGAGGAAAAGAAATTGAGAATGGGAAATAACCGGTGGCTCCGCAACAGTTTGGTTTACCTGTTGATAATCATCGGGGTGATCGTAATTTTCTATACCCTGATTCCGGCCTTCGGCACGCGAAACGATCTTCCCCTTACCGAAGTAATTGCCAAGGCCCAGAACCACGAAATCAGCGAAATTGTCGTTGAGGGGGATAAGCTTACGGTCATCCCCATCGTTACCGGCGGCGCCGGCGGTTCCCAGTACACCAGCCGCATCAACGACCAGACCGACATAATGGACGTGCTGGCCGATAACGACGTGGAAACCGGTCCCGGCGGAGTGCAGGTAACCTTCAAGGGTTCCGGCGGCCTGGGCAGTTTCCTGGGCCTGCTCCTGAACTTCCTGCCCCTGATTTTCTTTGGCGGCCTGATCCTCTTTATGATGCGCCAGGCCCAGGGCAGCAACAATCAGACCCTTAGCTTTGGCCGCAGCCGCGCCCGCATGATGCCCTTCAACCGCCCCACCGTTACCTTCTCCGACGTGGCCGGTGTTGACGAGGCCAAGACCGAACTGGTTGAAGTGGTCGAGTTCCTCAAGTACCCTGAACGCTTCCTGTCTCTGGGCGCCCGCATTCCCAAGGGCGTGCTCCTTGTGGGCCAGCCCGGCACCGGCAAGACCCTACTGGCCCGGGCCGTGGCCGGCGAAGCGGGAGTGCCCTTCTTCCACATCAGCGGCAGCGAATTTGTTGAGATGTTCGTGGGCGTCGGCGCTGCCCGTGTCCGCGACCTCTTCGACCAGGCCAAGCGTAATGCTCCATGCATCGTCTTCGTGGACGAGATTGACGCCGTCGGACGCCATCGTGGCGCCGGCCTGGGCGGAGGCCACGACGAACGGGAACAGACCCTGAACCAGATACTGGTGGAGATGGACGGCTTCGAAAGCAACACCAACATCATTGTTCTGGCTGCCACCAACCGCCCTGACATTCTCGACCCTGCTTTGCTCCGCCCCGGCCGCTTCGACCGGAGAGTGGTGCTGGACCTGCCCGACGTGGTAGGCCGCCAGGCCATCCTCAAGGTCCATTCCGCCGGCAAGCCCCTGGGCGCCGAGATCAACCTGGAAACCCTGGCCAAGGAAACTCCGGGATTCAGCGGCGCCGACCTGTCCAACCTGATTAACGAAGCGGCCCTGCTGGCGGCCCGTAAGAACCAGAAGACCATCCACATGCCCGACTTTGAAGAGGCAGTGGAGCGCGTCATCGCCGGCCCCGAGCGCAAGAGCCGGGTCATTAGCACCCGCGAGAAGGAAATGACTGCCTATCACGAGGCCGGCCACGCCTTGGTTGCCTGGGTCCTGCCCCACGCAGACCGTGTGCACAAGATTTCCATCATCTCCCGCGGCAATATGGGCGGTCACACCACCTTGCTCCCGGATGAGGACCGTTACCTGTGGACCAAAAACCAGTTCCTGGACATGATGGCCGTCACCATGGGCGGACGGGTGGCGGAGGAGCAGATATTCGACGAGGTAACCACCGGGGCCAGCAACGACCTGGAACGGGCCACCAAGATCGCCCTCAGCATGATCAAGCGTTACGGCATGAGCAGTGCCCTTGGCCCCCGCACTTTCGGCAAGCGCGAGGAGTTGGTGTTCCTGGGGCGTGAAATCAACGAGGAGCGCGACTACGGAGACAAGGTGGCAGAGGAAATTGACCAGGAGGTCAAGGAACTGGTCAATAACGCCTACGTCCAAGCCTGCGACATTC
The DNA here is from genome assembly GCA_964587795.1 of uncultured Dehalococcoidia bacterium. Lineage (GTDB taxonomy): Bacteria > Chloroflexota > Dehalococcoidia > Lucifugimonadales > UBA3495 > Bin22. The sequence continues at coordinate 40,708 of CAZPMU010000006.1, forward strand.
TCACCGAACAGAAACCCAACCTGGTTCGTATCGCGGAATATCTCATCGAGCATGAGGCCGTTTCCGGCGACGACCTGAACCGCCTGTTCAACGGAGAGGAAATGGGCGGCAGTGAAGACCCGGGCACTCCGGCCGTGCCTCCGGATGCGCCTCCCTTCGCGCCCAAGCCAGCCCAGCCGAATGTGTCGCCCCAGCCGGCTCCAACTCTGTCCAGCCATCACGACCAGGATTTGGGCGCCATGCCTGGCAGCAGCGGCGACAATTAACTGGAGAAGGCCGGCACGCCCTCCACTCACGATAAACGCACCAAGGGCCGGGGATTAACACCCCGGCCCTGCCATTTCATTACACCTGTATTGTCCGGAAGAACCTCAGCCGACGTCCAGACCACCTGGGAGACCTATGTTGTGCGAAGCGTGATCAGCTTCATAGGCAGGCCCTTCAGCATTACCTGACGCACCGGGCGAAAGGGATTTTGGCGCTTCCTGTTCTTCTATGCCGCGGTGGTAACCGTTGTGGCATTAGCTTCCCCCAACCGGCTATTGGTCAACGCATGTGTCCTGGCATTAACCGTGCTCCTTGTGTTTGCCGCCGTGAGGAGACTGCGCGACGCCGGTATGTCGGGCTGGCTGGTAGTTCTTCAGCTGGTCCCCGTAGCAGGCGCTTTTGCCCTGATCGGCCTCCTTGCCAGGCCGAAAACTGGTGGGATTGGCAACGCCCCCGAAGCAAGTGCGGGTATAGTCCGTGGCGCCCTTCAAGGATGGCTGGAGATCGTCCGGTTCTGCTGGGCGGCGCTGGACTACCTGGCTCTGTTTATCCGGTGGACGGGGCAGGCGACGGACGGCCAGGTCACCCAATACTGCCGCAGGTGCCATTGCAGGATGTACCCGACAGGGGCTCTGTACTGCGACCGGTGCCTCCCTATCGTTCGCTGGGGAGACGATGAACACGCCAATCCGTAGTCAGAACAAACCCTCGCCAGCATAGAGACGAGAGGTAACCGGACAGACGGGGCCGAATAGCCCTCAGCCTTCAACGTCCCCCTGTTCTCCTTCCAGTGGAAGCTGCCGGTAGTAAAGGCCCCAGTCCCTCATCAGGGCAGCCACCCGGTCGTCCCCGAGGTTGACCAGTTCCCGGAAAAACCCGGCCAGAGCATGGGCCGGCGTCTTCGCCGGATCGCAAACCCAGCTTCGCTCTGCCGGCACAACGTAAAGCAGGCCACTCTGGTGGGGGCAGGTAACCTGTATTCGGGTCATGTCCGCCCCTGGCTTGATGGTCATTCCGTTGTCCGCCATTAACTTCTGTCCTCCCGTACCATCAAGTCGCGACAACCGCAGCAGCAGGCGCGGCAACCTATGGTAGTCTCTTAGTGGTCTTCGGCCCTTCAATTATATGCTCCACCCAACCCTTCAAGCCAACAGGAAACTCCAGGCCCCACACCTATGGGTCAGGGTATGCCCCCGTTCATCGTGGCCTCCTCCCGGGCCGGCGCCACGATGATGGTTAACACAATACTGGCCGAATTTGGGCAAAAGCGTCACGGCCTTGCCATTTAATGGTAGAATCTAAAGATGTGATTTCGGGGCCCTGTGGGGCCAGATTCACAGCGACGGATGAAACCGCCGCAGCTTAGTAATATTTGGAAAGGAACCGCTTATGTATCCTCCTGGCGGACAACGTCAGCCTGAAATGGATTTCGAGCAGGTAACTGCGCGATTCCGCGAAGGAATGGGCAGGTTTTCCGGCCGCTTCGGCGGCGGCGGATTGTTCCTGTTCATTCTCGGCATAATCGTATTGGCAATCATCGTTTGGATGGGTACCGGTGTTTACACCATCGGTCCCGGCGAAAACGCGGCCCTGCGCCTTTTCGGGGCTGTGCAGGGTAACCCGGTAACGCAGGAAGGCTTGCGGTGGTGGTGGCCCCGCCCCATTGGCCAGCGTGATGTAATCCTGGTTACCGAGACCCGCCGCATGGAATTGGGGTTCCGCAGCAACGCCACCGGCGCCGGCAACCCCTTCCCAACCGAGGCTCTGATGATTAGCGGTGACCTGAACATCGTGGATGTTCAAATGGTGGTGCAATACAACATCAAGAGCCTGAATGACTTCCTTTTCCGAGTCGATGACCCAGGAGAGGAGAGCCGGAATATCCCCCAGGGCAGGCCCGACGGCCGCACCCTGAAGGACGCTGCCGAAGCCGCCCTGCGGTTGGTGGTGGGCCAGCGGTCCATCGATGACATCCTGGTTCGTGACCGTGAAGGCGTCGAGGAACAGACCAAGCTGCGGCTGCAGGAAATCCTCGACACCTACAACACCGGTATTGACGTTCAGACTGTGCAGTTGCAGGACGTGAAGGCGCCGGAAGAAGTGCGCGACGCCTTTGACGACGTCTTGCGCGCCCGCCAGGAGCGGGATACCCGAATCAACCAGGCCCGCGCCTTCGAAGCAGACATCATTCCCAGGGCCCAGGGTGACGCCGAAAGGATCAAGGAGGCTGCCGAAGCTTTTCGCCAGGCTCGTATCGCGAGGGCCCAGGGTGAAGCCGACCAGTTCAGCTTCATCCTTGCCGAGTACCAGCAGTCCCGGGAAGTAACGCGTCGCCGTCTTTACCTTGAGGCGATGGAAGAGGTGCTCCCCGGCGTCAGCAAGATTATCGTTTCTCCGGAGGCGGAGACGGTGTTGATTCTTGGCGGCGACGGCACTACTACACCCGTTCCCTTTGGCCCCCAGCCCTAAGAATTTGATTGGCGGAAGCCCCGCGGGGTAACCGCCGGGCAGGCTCGTTGGCCAGTAATCCAGGCATTAACCGGACTATTCGAGAGTAAAAATGAGAGCGCTGTTAATCATTGGCGTAATTGTCGTCATCGGGCTAATCGTCCTGCGACAGTCCCTGTATATCGTTGACGAGACTCAGCAGGTGCTGATCCTGCGATTCAACGAGGTCATCGGCACCCGAGCAACGCCGGGACTGTACCTCAAAGCCCCGTTCGTCGACACCATTGTAACCTTCGACAAACGTATCCTTCGCATTGACGCCGACCCCGCGTCAATGCCCGATAAGGAAAAGCAGAACCTTATTATCGACTCCTATGCCAGGTACCGCATTATCGACCCGGTACAGTTCCGAAAGACGCTGCAAACGGAAACCAACGCTCGTAGCCGTCTGGGTGACATCGTTACATCTACCCTGCGCGACAGGGTGGCGCTCCGTAACCGTTTCGAAATCATCGGCGCGGAGCCTATACTGGACGATCTCGGCAACCCTGTCTTGGACCAGGAAGGCCTGCCTCTAGTCGAGGGTGTCGACACCCGAACTGAAATCCTGCAGGAAGTGCTGCAGGGCGTTCGGGAGCGCACCAGTGATCAGGACTTCGGTATAGAGATTACTGACGTGCGGATAAAGCGGGCCGACTTCCCTGAATCGGTGACCCCCAGCATCTATACACGTATGCGAGCAGAGCGTAATCGTATCGCCACGCGATTCCGGGCCGAAGGTGAAGAGGAAGACCTCAAGATTCGCGCCGTCGCCAACCGCGACCGGGAAGTCATCCTGGCCACGGCGGAACAGGAGAGCAACCAGATTCGGGGTCAGGGCGAAGCGGAAGCCATCAGCATACTGGCCGAAGCATTGAACCAGGACCCGGATTTCTTCGCCTTCCGCCGCAGCCTGCAGGCCTACAGTGCCTTCCTGGGCAACCAGGATACAATCATCCTTTCTTCGGATGAGGAACTGTTCGAGTTTCTGGGTTCGCCAGACTCGAACTGATGGCCCGGGGCTGGATTTGGCGGCTCTTACAGGTACGACGAAAAGGCAAACATTTAATGTGGGCAACGCCTCTTGGCCGTTGCCCAACCTGTGTGACGGAGCGTAGATGAAACTTCACGAGTTCCAGGCCAAGGAGATTTTCGCCCGTTATGGCATTGAGGTGCCGCGAGGTATCGTGGCCAGCACCCCTGAAGAGGCCCGGTACGCTACCCGGGATTTGGGCGGTCAGGCAGTGATCAAGGCCCAGGTCCACGCAGGTGGCCGCGGGCAGGGAGGCGGCATCAAGGTGGTACGCTCTCCGGAAGAAGCGGAGGATGTGGCCCGAGGCTTTATCGGCCGCAACCTGGTTACCCGCCAGACCGATGCCCAGGGCGTTCCCATAAACTCGGTGCTGGTGGAGGAACTGGCCGATATCAAGCAGGAGCTATACGTGGCCCTGACTATTGACCGGGGGTTTCGCGGCCCGGTGATGATTGCCAGCGCCGCCGGCGGCATGGACATTGAGGAGGTAGCCTCCACCAACCCCGAGAACATCCACACCGAGCCCATAGAACCGGTACTGGGGTTTATGCCCTACCAGGCGCGGCGGGTAATCTCCCGCCTGGGGCTGGAAGGGGCCCAGACGCGCCCCGCGACCCAGGCGCTTAACGCCCTGTACCGCATCTTCAGCGAGAACGACTGTTCCCTGGTAGAAATAAACCCCCTGATAATAACCGGCGATGACCGGGTGGTGGCTTTGGACGCCAAACTGGACGTGGAGGACGATTCTCTTTTCCGCCACGCCGACCTGCATGAGCTTCGTGACCGTTCCCAGGAAGATGCGCTGGAGGCCCGGGCTTCCGATATGGAGATTGCCTACGTGAACCTGGACGGCAGCGTAGGCTGTCTGGTCAATGGCGCCGGCCTGGCCATGGCTACCCTGGACGTTACCAACGCCGCAGGGGCGGCCCCAGCCAACTTCCTGGACGTGGGTGGCGGCGCCGACGACGAAAAGGTGGCCAGCGCGGTAAGCATTATATTGTCCGACCCCAAGGTGGACCGAGTATTGATTAACGTCTTTGGCGGCATCCTGCGTTGCGACATTGCCGCCCGGGGCATCGTCCTGGCCTTTGAGCGCATGAATTCCAACCTGCCCCTGATTGTTCGCATGTTGGGCACCAATGTTGATGAGGGCAAGGAAATCCTGGGAACCTCGTCCCTCAACGTAACCTTCGCCGACACCCTGACCGAGGCGGCGGAAGCGGTACGTCAGGCTGTTTAAAGACCAGCATCTATCCACCAATACCTGCGAATTTCCACGAATGGCTGATTAGGGTCAGAAAATCATTAATGAAGATTCGTGTGTATTCGTGGATAAACAACTAACTGGAGCAACCCATGGGCATTCTCTTGAACGAAAATTCGCGCATCCTGGTCCAGGGCATCACCGGACGGGAGGGCAGCTTTCACGCCCGGGCCGGAATGGCCTATGGCACTAATGTGGTGGCCGGCGTAACTCCCGGCCGGGGCGGCCAGCTCTTTGAGGAAACCGTCCCCGTGTTTAATTCGGTGGAAGAGGCGGTGGCAGAAACGGACGCCAACGTGTCCCTGATATTTGTGCCGCCGCCCTTCGCGCCCGACGCCATCGTTGAGGCCGCCGACGCAGGGGTACCCCTCATCGCCTGCATCACCGAGGGCGTTCCGGTGCAGGACATGGCCAAGGTGGCCCGTTACCTGGAGCGCAAGCCCGAGGTGCGGCTGATTGGCCCCAACTGCCCCGGCATGATTAACCCCGGCGCCCGCTGCAAGGTGGGCATTATGCCCGGCAACATTCACATGCCCGGTCGCGTCGGAGTCGTATCCCGCAGCGGCACCCTCACCTATGAGGCCGTGGGCCAATTGACCAACCTTGGAATAGGCCAGTCAAGTTGTGTCGGCATTGGCGGCGACCCCATCATCGGCACCAGCTTTGCCGAGGTCTTGCGCCTGTACAACGAAGATCCGGAGACGGACCTCATCGTCTTCATCGGGGAAATCGGCGGTACCATGGAGCAGGAAGCGGCGGCTTACATCAGGGAATCGGTGACCAAGCCCGTCTGCACCCTTATCGTGGGGGCCACGGCGCCCCCCGGCAAGCGCATGGGCCACGCCGGGGCCATCATCACCGGCGACAGCGCCCGGGCCGAGGCCAAGATAGCTGCCATGCGCGACGCCGGCGCTCACATCATTCCCACCCCCGCCGACATCGGCGCCACTGCCCAGGCGGTGCTGGCCGGCATTGGTTGATGCCCCTTTCCGACTGAACTTTTATCCACATATCGGCACGGATATTCACGAATGACTCTCCAGGAATTCGTAGGGAATCGGATATATTCGTGGGTCATCTTCTTCGAAGAATACTCCTATGGTATTATTCCTCCTTGGAGACGATATGTTTGGACTCGGAATTCTTACGGTAAGTACATCGGCTTACCACGGACAGCGGAAGGACGACGCCAGCGGGGACAAAATAAAGGAAATGCTGCCCCCGCCGGACTATGACCTGGTCCGCTACGAAATCGTGCCCGACGACAAGGAAATGATCGCCCGGCGTATGGCCGAGTGGGCCGACGCCCCCGATGTCAACCTTGTTGTCAGCACCGGCGGCACGGGCCTGGGGCCCACTGACATAACACCCGAAGCCTGTCTGTCAATCATTGACCGGGAAGTGCCCGGTATGGCGGAGACCATGCGGGCCGAAACGCTGAAGTTCACTCCCATGGCCATGATCAGCCGCTCCGTAGCCGGTACACGGGGCAAAACACTGATTATCACCCTGCCCGGCAGCCCCAAGGGCGTCGCGGAAACCCTGGAAGTGGTCATGCCTGTCCTGCCCCACGCCTTGGAACTGCTTCGCCGGGAGTCGATGCAAGAGCATCCGGTTTAGGTTCATTCAAACGTGGATGAACGGGACATACAGGATTTTCAGAAGGAACAATCCTGTCCATCCATGTAAAACTATCTTGGAGCATTCCACATGACGCAACCCAGTGACCTCCCCGAACCCGTCTATTGGCCCAGGGTCAAGCAAATCATTGGGGACATTATGGAGCGCTGGAAGGAACGGTGGGGTCGGGAACCCTACCCGGGCATCCACGAGTACTACTGGGAAACACCCGAAGAACTGAAGAATGCAGTCCTGAACGGGTTCCGGGCCATTGAGCCGGGCGTTCCCGGTCGGGACACGCATTTTGTCCGCTCCCTGTACCGGGGCGTGGGCACCTTCGGCAAAATGCCCCTGCGGGGACCTTTCATAACCAGGGGAGAGGTCGACGAAATTGCCCGTTGGATTGACGACGGTATGCCTGAGGGGCCGCCGGAGGAATAGGGTATTTCAGCGGGGCCCCAAGGGCTTAAGGCGGTAACGGCAGGGGCGGGTTTGAAACCCGCCCCTACTCTTATGACACTGCACTCCTTCCACCGGCCAGTACACCTCAGCTTTTCTGCCAAAAACAAGGGGCTCACCAAATGGTGAGCCCCTTAACTCTTGCCTGAATCCAAGGCCGGTGGAAGGTGCTAAACCAGCACCGGGTCCTTTACTTTGCTGTAGACCTGGATGCGGCCGCGGGTGTGATCGAGGACGCAGACGCGGCCTTGACTGTCCACGCGGACGGCGCAGGGGTGGGCAAAGTTCCGTTCATAGTTGGGGTCGTTAGCAAAGGCCAGCGCCCGTTGGCGGATCATGTCCGGATTGGAGAGCAGCTTGTCTTTGCCCCACTGGGACATCACGTGGTCTCCCACCATCTGGGTCACGAACCTTCCGTCGGGAGCCAGGACCTGTACCCGGTTGTTCAGCCAGTCAGCGACATAGATATCGCCATCTTCGTCCACTGCTACACCGTTGGGGCGGTTGAACTGGCCCACTCCGTCGCCGGACTGACCGTAGCTGGCCTGCCATTCACCGTCGGAACTGAAGACCTGGATTCGGTCATTCCTCCAGTCGGCCACGTAAACGTTGCCGTCCTTGTCCAAGTCGATGCCCCAGGGCATGTTCAGCTCGCCGGGGCCGCTGCCAAAGCTGCCGAACTGGCCCAGGTACTGCCCGTCCAGGGTGAACTTCTGGACCCGGGAATTGCGGCTGTCCACGATGAAGACGGTGCCGTCTTCGCTGATGGCGATGCCGGCCGGCCGGTCCAGTTCACCGTCGCCGGAGCCGCCGGTGCCCCACTTGCCCAGGAACTCGCCGTCCTTGGACATGATGGTTACCCGGTTCAGCCACTCGTCGGTGATGAAAAGGCGTTCCTGGCCGTCAATGGCGATGCCTGCGGGCCAGATAAAGTTGCCGTCTTCCTCGCCATAGGTGCCGAACTCGCTGATGTACTCTTCGTCCAGGGTGCAGGCGGTGACGCGCACACCGTCGGGACGATTTTCATAGGACCGGTTGACCACGTACACCGTGCCGTCGGCATCCACCGCCATGTCTGAAGGGTTTCGGAAACCCGTGCCAGCGAACTCGTTACGGCCCACAGAGTGACTGTACTCGTACGTTCGGCTGGTAAGACCAAAGAAATGGGTGCTCATGCTCTTACCTCTTCCTCTTGCTTTGTGTTGCTCCGGTGGCGTTGCACCCCCCGTGTCTGGAGAGAAAGCTGCACCACCGAACCGTATTTGTTCGTATTGGCCTCGTCGGAACTATCAGGGTAGGGGCGGGCTCGAAACCCGCCCCTCCGTGAGTTTCAACGTGCTGATGTCACCTACAGGAAGTTGATCTTCTCGAAGGAACCACCAACGATGGGCTGGGCGTCCATCCTGTAGAAATCTTCCACGATGGTAGTGTAGATGGAGCGGAAGTCCATGCCGTACTTGAGGTTTCCGCCCTCTTCCTGCTGGCTGGGCTCCAGGGACGGGTACTCACCATAGATGCCGCCCTTGACGTGCTCGCCCACAACAAAGGCGATACCGCCGGCGCCGTGGTCGGTTCCCGAGCCGTTGTCGCCGATGCGGCGGCCGAACTCGGTGAACATGAGCAGCATTACTTCATCGCTGGCGTTGTGTTCCCGCAGGTCCTGGAAGAAGGTGTCCACGTTGTTGGACACGTCCGTCCACAGGCCGGAGTGCAGGGAGGCCTGGTTGGCGTGAGTGTCAAAGCTGTTGTACGGAGACGTGGTGTAGAGCACCCGGCTGCCGAACCCGGCCAGGTGTGTCTGGGCAATGTTCTTCATATACTGGCCCACCACGGTGTTAGAGTACTCCACGGTGCTGGAGTACTTGTCGGGAGCGGTGGCCAGGATGTCGGCGCCCTTGAGGGCGTTGGTACCGGTGCTGTGGATGTAGTCCATCACGGCGCCGGTGCCCATCGCCGGAGAGTACATGCGGCCGAAGACGTCCAGAGCATCGTTGCGCTGGTCCTCGCCGTCGATGCCGGTGAGGAGGCCGTAAGTCTCCAAGTTGCCCACGGAGGCTACGGGCACGCCTTCCATTACCAGGGCGCGGGGAAGACCGCGGCCGAAGTTAACGCCACACAGCACGTTCTCGGCATTGGGGTCGATTTCCTTGAGGACGCGACCCAGCCAGCCTTCGGTGCCGATCTTGTCGGGCTCGCAGGTGTGCCAGATGTCCATGGAACGGAAATGGGAGTAGCTGGGGTTGTCGTAACCGACCCCCAGGAAAATGGCCAGCTTTCCCTCGTCCCAGAACTTCTTCAACGGACCCATGGTGGGGTGGAAACCCAGTTGGTCGTTGATGGGGATAATCTGCCCTTCGGGAATGCCCAGCGTGGGGCGATAGTCCCGATACAGGGGGTTGGCATAAGGAATCACAGTGTTCAGGCCATCGTTGCCGCCGGAAAGGGACAGAACGGCCAGTACCGGGTCTTTCTGCGTAGAAACCATATCCTTTTCTCCTTCTACTAAATTACTCGAACTGGAACTCTGCCGTAGCGGCAATCATCTGGAACATTTCGCCGGTGCGGCGGGCAAAGTCGGCCTGGTCCATAGTGTTGAGGTCGCCTTCCTTGGAAGCGTGGGACCTGAGCTGTTGCAAAGTATCCTCGGTAACCATCAGCGGGCCGGTCAGGTCCAGGCAGCTGGCCACGAACTGGTCGGGGGACAGGGTGTCGCCCTGGGACCTCAGGCGGTCCACCAGGGACTGGACGCCCGGAAGCCCGGTGTTGCCCATGAGGTCGGCGGCGAAGTTGATGCGCTCAACCAGGGTGCCGCTGTCAATCCACTCGCGACCGGTGTGCCAGCCTTCCACGGTGGGAGGATTCATCAGGTCCATGCCCATGTACTTGGGTTCCTGGGAGAACTCGAACAGGCCGGGCTGAATGTCCCGGTGCTCGCCCACCAGGCGCATGGTGCCTACCACCATCTCCGCCGGATTCTTGACCTTGGCGTAGCGGACGTCCTCAGCCTTGAAGAAGTCGGACTTGAAGAGGACTTCCAGCATGGGCTTGATTTCGAAGCCGGAGTCAAAGTAAGCCTTCTCCATGGCTTCAATGGCCTTCATATCGCGGGGCGGGGTCAGCCGCCAGGCCGGAACCTGAACATCGTCGGCAACGAAGAAGTTATAGAGATGGCGGGCCAGGAAGCGGGCGGTGGCGGGCTGCTTGCAGATAATGTCCAGCACATCGTCGCCGCCGAGGTTACCGGTCTCACCCAGGAAAGTCTTCTCGCTGTCGTCGTGGTCGGCCGGGTCGTAGCGGAACTCCCACGGGCTGCGGCCGTAGGGGAAGGGCGGGTAGGGGGGAGCGATGTTCCAGCCGGTGAAAGCCCGGGCGCAGGCCTTTACGTCGTCCTCGGAATAGTTGAACTCCTCGTCCTTGCCGACGCCCAGGGAGAACAACTCCAGCAGTTCCCGGCCGTAGTTTTCGTTCAGGTTGGTCTTGTGGCTCTCGCTGTTGTCCAGGTAGTAAACCATGGCGGGGCTGGTGGAAAGGAGCCACAGGAGGTGACGGAAGTTGCCCATGCCGTGTTCGCGGAACATCTGGATCATGCGACCCATTTCCTGGCCGCTGTCAATCTTGGAATGCCCAGCGCAGAAAATCATGTGCCAGAAGAGGGCCATCTTTTCCTGCAACTGGCGGGGCGTATTGATCATCCGCCATACCCACGCCTGGATGTTGGTTTCGATGGCGGCCGCTTCATGATAGGCCGGCATATACCGCATCAGCAGGTCTTCTTCCACATTGGGCACGGTGTCGGGGTTGAGCAGTTCGTCAACCACGCTGTCGTAACCCTGGGCAGCTTTGGCCTCGATCTCGTCGCGGCTGGCGCCGAAACCGGCGCGTCGCAACAGGTGGGCCATCAAGGCAACATCTTGCTGGTCAGCCATACAGTCCTCCTTTAGCTTTTATCTTTCAATGCGCTGTTTCCACCGGCCTCGTTACTGGCCGGACCCAACCGATACCCGGCAATGGCCTATTTAAAATGCCCCTTGAACACCGTTGTTTGGTATCGATTATAAGGTAGAAAAAAGATACCTTAACCCCCTCTACCTGTCAATATTTTTTGCTCGCCTGTTATGGGTATCTTCAATCACGGAAAGGGCTTTCACTCCGGTCACCGTGCAGGAAACTCGTTCAAGACTCCCGCCTGTTCATGGGTCTAATTTCAGAATCAAATGGGAAGCACTGCCTCAGTCCGCTCCTCCGGCAAATCGATCAAAAAGGTGTTGGCGTTGAAGGCCAGCAGGGCGTAATAGCCGAACAGGGTGCAAAGCTCGGTCAGACCCTGGGCGCCGAACTGGTCGAAGGCCGCCTGGAAGGTGGCGTCGCTGACTTTACGGGTGCTGAAGAACTCCTGGCCCAGGTTTACGACGGCCTGCTCGTCGGCGGCCAGTTCGGGCAGGGGCTGACCGTCTCGCAAAGCATCCACGAAGGCGTCTGGAATGCCCTCCCGGCGGGCGCCGGCGGCGTGAGCGTTCCAGATGAACTGGCAATCGTTGGCCCTTGCCGTGACAATCATAGCCAATTCCTGGATGCGCTTGGGCAGGGTGGACTCGTCGCGCAGGTAGTTGACCAGGCTATTAGCCCGGCGGCGCATCTCCGGACTGTTGATCATGGCAGAACCGGGGCCGCTGGTTACGGTGCCGCCGGTGCTGGCAGTCTCATAGTCGAAGGCTTCTCGCAGGTTTTCGGGGACGTTATCGCGGGTAAGGACGGGTGTACGCATGGATGTTGCCTCCTTAATTTGCATGGATTTACAGGACTAACAGGATGATAGCTGGTTTTGGGGAAGGTTGGTACTGGCAAGCGTCAGCAGAGCCCCTCTCTGCTCGTGGAGCCGTAGTATGTCAGGGTTGGGGAGTTTCGTAAGCGATCTCCAGAGTTTCGCGCAGAACATCTCCGCCCGCGCTGGTGGCAACTACCCTTATGACGTTGGGCCCCGGCTGCAGGCTGATGGTGGTTGAGAAGATTCCAAGCTGGTCCACCGGAATGGAAATGCCTTTCACCGCCACGGTGGCATCCGAAGCCGTGCGGCCCCACAGGCGGATCGTGGGCTGCGTCACCCTGCGGTCCTGCTCGTCAGGCTGGGTAATGGTCAGGAAGAAGGGCTCCAGCGGCAGGTAGGTAACGGTCAGGGTCTTGCCCTGCCGCTGGCCGCCGGGATTGATGGCGAAAATGTCCAGGTTATTCACGCCGGGCGCCAGGGGAACGGACAGCCGGAACCGTCCCTCCTCGCCGGCAGCCACGGCCCTTCCCCGCACACTTACCGACGCTCCCAGACTGGTTATTCCCTCGATGGTAACCGACTCTTCCCGGATTATGCTTCGGTCCAGGGGCGATTCGATGATGAGTATGGGCGGTTCCGGGGTCGAAGTGGGCGTAGGCCCGGGTGTAGGTGTAGGTTCCGGCACTGGCGTGACGGTAGGTGTGGGCGTTGGTGTGGGCGTTGGTTCCGGAGGGGGAGTAGGGGTTGGCACCGGCGTTAGTGTCGGTGAGGGCGTAAGGGTGGGTCTCGGCGAAGGCGTGGGAGTGGGCAAAGGCGCCGGAGTAAAGGTGGGTTCCGGTGCAGGTGTCGGCGCCGGTATGGGGGTCACCGGAGCGGGGGTCTCAATGGGCGCGATGGTAGGGGAGCCCGGCCGGTCTATCACCTGGACGCAACCCAGCAATGCGACCAAGCCCAGGCTTACCACGATTAGCAATCCGAAGAGGAGGTTACTGGTCCGGGTGGACCTGGGCCGGCTGCCGCCGGGCGGAAAGGTCATGCCACCGGTTCCCCCGATCTCCGGCCCGGCTTGGTATGGAGCGGCAGGGTCACCGTGAAGCAGGTGTGATGGTCGGGGTCGGGATTGATGACGCTCTCGACTGTCAAGTCGCCGCCGTACCGCTTGGCCAGGGTGTGAGCGATGAAAAGGCCCAGGCCAGAGGTGGTGCGCTCCTCGTGCCGCGCCACTTCGGGCGTCCAGCCCCGGTCGAAGAGGTAGGGCAGGTACCGGGCGGCGATGCCCGGACCATCATCCCAAACGCGGATGTGAAAGTTATTCTCGTCACGGGTCAACCCAATTTCGGTGAAGGATTCGGCGTACCGGACAGTGTTGTCCACCAGGTTGGTAACAATGTGCTCTATGGCGGAACTGTCACTATAGACAATGCCGAAGTCAGTGGGTTCAGACCACCACACTATTTGCTTGTTAGCGTCGGCAGCCACCAGGCCATACCGATCAACAATGCGGCGCACCACCTCCACCGGCTCCACGGCGTGCAAACTGGCGCCGGTAATTGGCGTTTCCAGTTCAATCAGGACCTGCATATTCGACATCATCAAGCGAAAGCTGGGCGTCTGTTCCTCTATTTCGTCCAACAACTCCCTGAAGTAGGGGGGAACTTCGGTCCCCATCGCCTGTAACTGCTCGCGAATTTCCCTTTCCTTGCCCAGTATGCGGCGCAGGGGACGGCCCAGGTCGTGGTTGAACAGGTCGAAATACTGCTGGGTAACCTGGGTCCAGCGTTCGGCGAAACGGGCCTCATAGTCGGCAGCCTGGCGCCGCGAGCGCAGCAGCTCGGAAACAAAGTAAGAAAGGGTGGTAATTGCAAGGCCCAAAATGACCAGTGCCGCACCCACGTAGGTAAGGGGCTCGATTCCCCAGATGCGGGCGAACATTGCTTCGCCAACAAAAGGCGCCAGTACCAGTCCGGCAACCCCCAGGACCAGCACCAGGCTTCCCAGCAGGCGGGAGACGCCTCCGGGGCCCACGGGGCGAAGCCAGGCCCTGGGAAGGCTCCAGGGCAATGAGTTTCTCAGATTAGGTGACAGCACGGTTTCACATTTGCGGGGGCGCCAGCCGGTAACCCCGGTCCCTCACGTTTACAATCAGGTCATTGGCGCCCAACTGTACCCCCAGGGATTTCCCGATAGACACCTTGATCTCGCGTATTCGCACGCGCAGGGACGCGCGGGCTTCCTCTCCCTCTGAGTAGCGTTCCAGGCGGCTGAAAGGAACCAGTTCGCCGGGGCTGCGATACCAGGCGGCGGCCAGTTCCCTGAAGATCTCAAACTTCATTCCATGAATGTCGGACACGGGGGCCATAACGCCGTCGCGCTCCTTGCGGGCAGACACCGTTTCAGCGCTCACGTCCACCAACAGGTGGGCCCCAATGGGAATCAGCTCCGGGCTGGAGCCCATCAGCCGGCGCAGGCGCAGCACCACTTCCTCGGGGCTGGCCAGCTTGTCTATAAAGTCCACAGGAGCGTTCCAGCGCAGAGCGCCACGGACGGCGGTATCCCTGGCCGGGCCCTGGGCATACTGGGTGAACATCAGCACCGGCAGGGTGGGGTAGTGTTCCACAATCTGGCGCAGAATCTCCAGGCCCTTGAACTGGTCGTCCCGGTGTTCACCCAGGCGCACATCCAGCAAGACGCCGTCGGGCCGCTCGTCTTCGATGGCGTAGATGGTAGCGGTCTCAAATTCGTCGCCCACCAACCACTGAGACTGGGGCTGAACAATAATGGTCTGCCAGCCCTCTTCCTGCAGCCGCCGCTGCACCGCCTTAACGATGGCCGATTCCCATTCGTCGTCAATTATCAGTATCTTGCTGTCCGGCATATAGAAAAGTCCTGGTAGTTAAGAACGCCACGGCAACCCGCGTCAGGTGGCGGCTGCTCCGGGCTTCACCGGGTAGGTGTCCGGGCTCAGGATCTCATCCTCAAAGGTGCGAAGGTCAAAAATCAACACTCCCTGTATGTCACCGGTGGCGTCAACACGGGCCCTGATTCGGGAGTTGGGGGTGTCTAAACGATCCACCACCCCGGGGCCCAACTGAACATCCCACAGGTCGGAGTCGGGACTATATTTGACGGTAACTGGGTTGGAAAGGTTGTCTTCTAAAGTGTAGGTTTCTGCTACAGGGATTCCGCTATCCTTAATCGCCCCGATGATGTGGAAGCCTGCAATGAGGTTTGACGAGTCGAGGAAAATTGTGGGGTCAATTTCTGTACCCATATCGAAGTTGTCGCCATTGCCGTCATCGTAACCCCAGAAAATCTCCAGGAAGTTTCCAGGACAGTCGAACCAAACTTTTACGGATTCTCTTTCTGCCATCTTATATCTCCCACATCCGCCCCTGGACGTACGAACGCGGTAAGGACATAGGAATCGTCATTGCCTTCGAGTTTGACTACCGTTCGCAACCATTTGTCTCCGACAGGGGTGCCTTCAAACCACTTGATGTAAATCCTAACCGAAGTGGGATCCCTCGATGCTCTCGATACAAAGTCGGGATCTCGTAATGAATCGACTAACTCCTACCGCATACTTAGCGTATAGGCAGGTTCGGGCCGGATGGTATGCAGCCACCGCTCCCAAGGCAGCCTTATTGGCCATCCCTGAAAATCGTAAATTACCTCATCTCTTTCGTTAATGATACCACGCCCCTTGATGGGAAAGAATCTTCAATGCCAGACGGCAGCCATTCCGAAAGCCATCGGCTGATGAAAAAGCCCCCTCCGTTCAGATGAGAGGGGGCCAGTTTATTCATAGGGCTTTAACACTTGCCGGTCAGGTTTCCTTGTTCAGGTTGCCCAGGAACTCTTGGTTGTTGGGGTACTTGGAAAGCCGCTCCAGAACCCGCTCCGTGGCATTGGTCGACCCGTCGTTGGAGATGAGCGAGATCATGCGGCGCAGCAGCCAGATCTGCTTCATTGTGTTCTCATCGTACAACAGCTCCTCCCGGCGGGTGCCGCTGCGGACAATGTCCACGGCGGGGAAAAAGCGGCGGTCGGCCAGCTTCCGGTCCAGGTGCAGTTCCATGTTGCCGGTTCCCTTGAACTCTTCGTAAATTACCTCGTCCATACGGCTGCCCGTGTCCACCAGGCAGGTGCCGATTATGGTCAGGCTGCCACCCTCCTCAATGTTGCGGGCGGCGCCGAAGAACTTCTTGGGCGGGTAGAGGGCCGCGGGATCTATGCCGCCGGAAAGTGTGCGACCGCTGGTGGGCACCGCCAGGTTATAGGCGCGGGTCAGGCGGGTAACGCTGTCCAGCAAAATAATAACGTCCTCGCCGTTCTCCACTAGCCGCTTGGACCGTTCCAGGGCCAGTTCCGCCACACGGCACTGTTCCTCCACAGATTCGTCGAAGGTTGAGGCGAACACATCGCCGTCAACGGCCCGGCGCATGTCGGTTACTTCCTCCGGCCGCTCTCCGATGAGGACCACCATCAGCACTGCTTCGGGTATGTTGAGGGACACGCTGTGAGCGATCTGCTTCAGGATAGTGGTCTTTCCTGCCTTTGGAGGTGAAACAATCAGTCCCCGCTGGCCCAGGCCGATGGGCGCAAACAGATCCACCATCCGGGTAGAAAGGTTGACGCTGTCGGTCTCCAGCACCACCTGCCTTTCCGGAAATATGGGGGTAAGGTATTCGAACTGAGACCGGTATCTAGCGTGAACCTGGTCCGTTTCCAGCCCATTGACCCTTTCAACCCTAACCAGCCCAAAGTACCTTTCGCCTTCCTTGGGTGGACGTACCTGGCCTGTTACGGTGTCACCGGTGCGGAGCCCGAATCGCCGAATCTGGGACTGGGAGATATAGACGTCTCCCGTCGCCGGCAGGTAGTTGATCTGCCGCAGAAACCCATACCCTTCGTCCATTATCTCCAGGATTCCGGAGGAGAGCAGGGACTGCTGGGATGACACCGCGTGCAGCATCCGGTTAAGGAGGTCTTCCCGGCGCGCTGCTGCCAGGGCGGCGCCATCCTCCAGGCCGTAGTCGTCCGCCATGTCGAGCAGTTGCTCTTTGGTCATAGCCCCCATTTCGGCTACGTCCATCATCCTGGGCTTGGTAGTCGTCGTCATCATCACCTCGATTTACTCTTGGGACCGGCCGTTTTGCGGTTTGCCGGTGGGCGGTAACATACCCAAATTGGAAATAGGGGAATGCAACCCCGAATTGGGAAGTCTTGGAACTGTTAACTGGTTAAAGGACTGGGGTAGCCGGCGGGGGTTACTCCCTCGCCCGACGCGCCACCAGTATCGGTAGCATTACAGCAGTAAATTATCAGGTCGGAGAGGAGAATATCTCGATTTGCCTACACTGGTAGAGAATTCTGCTTTCTGAAGAAGGGCCTCAAGTCTAAAGAATCCATTAATACCACAAACATAATGCCCATTGTGTCTTACGTTATGTCAAGGCACCGGGCCACGATATTTCACGTGTTGCCAGCTTTTTCCCAGTCCTGCAAAAACCGGGCCAGACCGGCGTCGGTCAGGGGGTGCTGAACCATCTGTTTCAAAACAGGGTAGGGAACGGTGGAAATATCCGCCCCTGCCTTCGCCGCCAGGGTAGAGTGCAAGGCGTGTCGAATGCTGGCTGCCATTACCAGGGTGGGTATTTCGTACTTCCGGAATATGGCAACAATGTCCTCCACCAGAGTCATGCCCTCCTGCCCGATATCATCCAGGCGACCGATGAAGGGGCTGACAACGGTGGAGCCGGCCTGGGCTCCCAGGATGGCCTGGTTAACTGAGAAACACAGAGTCTGGTTTATCTTGATACCGTCCCGGGCCAGAACGGATATGGCCTTGAAACCTTCAGTGGTGCTGGGGATTTTGACCCAGGGGTTTGCAATCCATTCGGCGATATCCCGGCCCTCCGCGATCATGCCTTCCGCATCGGTGCTGACGACTTCTACAGAAATAGGCCCGTCGATAATATCTGCTATCTCTTCCACCGCTGCCCGGTAGCCGGCTTTTCCGCCGATGCCTTCCTTGGCGGCCAGGGACGGGTTGGTGGTGATGCCGGTAACGATACCCAGTTCGGCGCCTTCGCGTATTTCATCAATGTTCGCGGTATCCAGAAAAATCTTCACGGAACCCTCGCCTAGATTGGTTTCCTGACAGTTGTTTCGGTGTGTTTTCCTGAGTCTTCTGCCTGGCTTTCCCCCGGACCGCCACTCCCTGGAATGCAGTCTGACTCCAGGAGGCTTACCTGGCCTCCAGAGGCAATTCCTGCTGGCTGCCCTCGCGTATCGTGCTCAGAGCCTGCCGGACAAATTCGCAGAAAAGGGGGTGAGGACGGTTGGGGCGAGACTGAAACTCCGGGTGGAACTGTACCCCCACCATAAAGGGATGATTGGCAACCTCCGCCGTCTCCACCAGTTTGCCGTCCGGCGAAAGCCCACCCATGATCATGCCCGACTTTTCCAGGCTTTCGCGGTAGCTGTTATTCACCTCGAAACGGTGACGGTGGCGTTCCTGAATCTCTTTCTTTCCGTAAGCGAAAGAGGTTCGCGTATTGTTCTGCGGATGGCAGGGATACCCCCCCAGACGCATGGTTCCGCCCATGTCGGTGACGGCCGCCTGATCGGGCATGATGTGAATTACCGGGTAGGGCGTATCCGGGTCCAGTTCCGACGAATTGGCACCCTCAAACCCCAGGATATGTCGGGCCCAGTCAATCACCATTACCTGCATGCCGAGGCACAGGCCCAGATAGGGAATGTTCTTATTCCGGGCGTACCGCACCGTATCTATCATTCCCTCAACGCCCCTGGGGCCAAAACCTCCCGGAACCACGATGCCCTGCACGCCTTCCAGATAAGCTTCAGGGCCGTCCCGCTCGACATCTTCCGAGTGAACCCATTTAATGTCAACTTCCTGGTCGTGGGCCGTGCCGGCATGGCGCAAGGCCTCTCGCACCGACAGATAGGAATCAGGATATTCCACATATTTGCCAACGATGGCAATGGGCAGCCTTCCCTTGAGCCGGCTCATCCGTTCCACCATCTGGGACCACTCCGTCAGGTCGCGAGGCTGCCCTTGCAGCCGCAACAGGTCCACTATGAATTCACCCAGCCCGGCTTGTTCCAGGATCAATGGCACCTCGTAGACATTGTCCACCGTCTGCAAGGGTATGACTGCATCCCCGTCCACATCGCAGAAAAGCGACAACTTCTCGCGGATGGAGTCGGATATAGCTACATCACTGCGGCAGATAATGACATCGGGCTGGATGCCGATACTGCGCAACTCCTTGACACTGTGCTGGGTGGGTTTGGTCTTCAATTCCTCGGCTCCCGTTATGTAGGGGAGCAGGGTCAGGTGAACGTAGCAGACATTGTTCCGGCCCACGTCCTTGCGCATCTGCCGGATGGCTTCCAGGAAAGGCAAACCCTCAATGTCCCCCACGGTACCGCCTACCTCGACCACCAGCACATCCAACTGAGATTCTTCAGCCAGTTCGGTAAGCCGGGACTTGATCTCGTTGGTAACGTGGGGCACCGTTTGTATTGTTCCGCCGAGAAAGTCCCCCCGCCGCTCCTTGGCAATCAAGGTCATGTAAACCTGGCCGGCAGTGAGGTTGGAAGAGCGGGTAAGTTCCACGTCAATAAACCGCTCGTAGTGGCCCAGGTCCAGGTCGGTTTCTCCGCCGTCCTTGGTTACGAAAACTTCGCCATGCTGGTAAGGAGACATGGTGCCTGGGTCTACATTCAAGTAGGGATCAAGCTTCACCACAGATACGGACAGCCCACGGCTCTTCAGGAGACGGCCTATGGAGGCAACGCAAATCCCCTTGCCTATGGAGCTAACCACTCCGCCTGTGACAAAAATATACTTGGTGGTCATGCCTCAGCCATTAACCAGTTGAGAGGCGAAAAAATAGGTCTGGAGAAAGTGCTGTCCAGGATGGGTAAGGGAGACGGCCCATGCCGGGGAGCTTTGCTGGTGGATTGGAGCCAGCCTGATTATATTCAAGTAATTTTCGGTATGTCAAGCAATTCCGCTTAACTGATTGCGTTTCCATTGAGGTGGGCCAAACACGAGAAGGGTGGGGGCAGACCTGTGTGTCCGCCCTGTTCGCGAAGATTCAGCTGCCGGTGCCATCAGGATTGGACACTGTCCGGCTCTTCAGCGTCAGTCTCAATACCTGTTTCCGCTGCTCTTTGCTGGGCGACGGCCCAGTTCTGGAGCCAGCGGCGGTATTCGTCCAGCGCCGGCGGAGCCACGTAGAATACCTCGATGTCTGCAGGGAACTGGACCTGGTGTCGTTCGCCAATCAGCAACAGGCCGGTCTCATCGGGCTGGAGTGTCTGGTCTATCTGGCCGGCAATATGGTCGTAACGGCTGCGTGTGCTCTCAGCGAGCCACTGCTGCAAACGGGTGAACACCCCTTCGTTGCTCAACGGAAGCATCAGGCATCGCTGCAGGTCCAGGGACTCGGAAATCAGGTTAAAGTCTTCGGTGGCCTCCAGGGCGACGCCGGCCTGATAACGCACCTGAGCCAGGGCGTAAGCGTAGGGGTCGGCCATTTCCAGATAGGCCATTCCCCCCTCGCCGCCTTCCAGCATGCTCTCGTGGTAGATGCGGTGCAGGCCGCCCATAGCGGAAGCCAGGGCATCAACCTGGGTACGGACCTGGTCCCAGTACCGGTCGTAGATAGTCTGGGGTTCGGAATCCGTCTCGGTCAGGTCGGGTGGCGGCGCCAACATCAGGGGAACCAGCAGCAACCGTCGCTTGCCCTGGAACCGGTCGGCTGGCGGCCGTTCCACCCTGCCCAGTTCCTGGGCCGCTGGCTGTTCTTCAGGTGCCGAGTCAGTGGAATCAGGGGCTTGCGTGAATTCTGCGGGTTCTCCGCCGGCAACTTGGGCTTCTTCTCCTTCGGGCATGGCTACATTCCAAAGGCCTTCTTGTAACTAAGGCTGATGCGCCGCTTGACGGGGTCGATGTCCATGATCAAGACACGGACCTGCTGATTGACGTACACGCACTCGCTGGGGTTCTTGACCTGCCGGGGCGAAAGCTCGGAGATATGTACCAGTCCCTCGACCCAGTCCTCCAGCCGCACGAAGGCGCCGAAGTCGGCCAGCCGGGTAACCGTGCCATCAACAATATCGCCTACGTTGTAGCGTTCCGGCACCGTTTCCCATGGCTCCGGCAAGGTGCGCTTCAGGCTTAGGCTGATGCGCTTGGTTTCGGGGTCCACTTTCAATATCTGGACTTCCAGTTCCTGCCCGACGCTGACCACCTCTTCCGGCCCCTTGATTCGGGTCCAGGCAAGTTCGGAAATGTGAACCAGGCCCTCGGCCTTGCCCAGGTTGACAAAGGCGCCAAAGCCTCGGAGGGACGTTACCCTGCCGCTGACCCTGCTTCCCTCTTCCAGGGAAGCCAGGAACTGGTCCCGTTCCTCTTCCTGCTGCTTCTGATAAATGGCGCGTTCCGACAGCACCAGGCGCTCCCTGGCCTGGTCCACTTCCAGAATGTGGAAGGGATATTCCTGGCCCATACGCTCGGCTATAGCCTGCTCGCGGGCGTCGCTGGCCATCGGCGCCAATTGGGAAAAGGGAACAAATCCGCGGATGCCCTGGTAGTTGACCACCACACCGCCCCGGTTTTGTTCCACCACCCGGGCGGTGATAGTATCGCCTGCCTTCGAGTGCTGGAGCAGGTCCAGCCAGCCCTGCTCTTCCTTAGCCGCGTCGAGGGACAAAAGGGCCATATCTCCTGGGCCGCGTCCACCTTTTACAGTAACCATTACGTTATCCCCGGTTCGCATGCCTTCCCGCTCGACCTGGGAGAGGGTCCGCATCTCCTGTGGAGGAACGATGCCTTCCGTTTTTAGCCCGATGCTGACGACAATGCCATCGTCGTCTATCCGCACAACCTCACCTTCTACAATTTCGCCCCGTTGATAACGACGGGGCGACAAGTCCTGCTCGGACAGTTCTGCCATTGTTGAAACTTCTTCGTAATCGCTGCTTACCATGCCCGGGTATTCTCCTGCCGCAGATGGAAGGGGACACTGGGTCGCCCTGCACAAAATTTTGCCGACCTTAATCCAACTGGGCCCAGCAGATTTTAGACGGGAAGGGCTGGGTTTTCAATATGTCGATGGTAAGAGAAATGTGAATAACAGTTCATTAAGCTAATACTGAATAGAACCAATGCTAGAGAATCCGGTGACGAATTCGACAGATCTTCGCCGGTCAGAAGGAAATATTAATAAGGGAAGGATACCGCTAAGGTACAGGGCGCAGCCGCCAGCAATGGAGAAATATGGAGCGGGTAAATGCCTTTCTTCGGCAGGCAATCGGCCCCGAACCGGTTGGGCTATTCTTCCGTTTCCGCCGCCGCCAGCGGACCGGGGATGTGCTCCAGCCGGTTGAGGTAACGAATGCCTTTGCGGGTATCGCTAGCGACCCGGGCCGGGTCCCAGAGATTGAAGCGCAGCTTGGACAGCCAGTAGGTAAACTCCTTGCAATCGGCCAGGGAAAGGGGACCGTACTCGGGAATGCCGGCCTCATCGCGAAAGCCCTTCAATAATTCGCCGCGGGTTTTGCCGTACAGGTGAACGAAGGCTTCTTCCACCATTTCCTCGTGGTCGGGGTAGCAGCGGGCCTTCTCCCGCTTGCGCACGTCGTCTTCCGCCGCCTGCTGCAGGGCCTCTTCCACCACCACGCCATACCAGTAGTTGAGGTAGGCCCGGTGCTTGTTGCCCCCCATCCACTCCTTGAATTCTTCCGGGGTAACATCCTCGGGCAGCAGTCCATCAAATAGCAGGCGTTCCAGGTATGAGGGAGGAATAAACTCCTCGATTTCCGGGCAAAGTCGCTCGGCCAGGGTAAGCCAGTCCAGAGCCTCGCCGGCAATCAGGTAACGGTAGGTGCGGCCCTGCCAGGTCTCCTCGGGGCTGGTCCACAGGGCCATGGCCTCCAGGAGGGCGCGGGGCCAGGCGGAACCGGAACGCACGGCGGCGCGCAGGTGAATAACCGCATCGGGAGCCGTGGCTGCCAGGACGCCAGCGTCGGTTTCTGCAGCGTAGACTGGAGCCCCACCGTCGGTTGCAGCAGTGCCGGAAGCATCGCTATGCCAGGACTGCTGGGTCACGGCGAGACCAACGGACTGGGTGGAAATGAGGTGGCAACCGGCACGTCGTCGCGGGAGTCGAATATCTCCAGCCGCTGCGGCTTGGGGGCGTGAATGTAAGCTAGGAACCGGTCCAGGGGCAGGGTGTTCAGGATGTGCCGCGATTCACACCAGGCGCGGCGGGCGATGCCTACTCCGAAGCGCCGCTGGCCCAGGCTGGTGTAATGGTGAGAGTCGGTGTTGATGGCAAGGGGAACTCCCAGCTCTCGGGCTCGGTAGGCGTGGGTGTCCTTCAGGTCCATACGCTCCGGCGCCGAGTTGATCTCCATGGCTGTGCCCGTTTCCCTGGCCGCCCGCAGCAGCGCCTCGATGTCGAACTCCACGGGCTGTCGGCGGCTCAGCAGGCGGGTGGAGGCATGGCCAATGATGGTGACGGAGGGATGCTCCATCGCCCGGATGATGCGCCGGGTCATAGTGTCGCTGTCCTGCCCCATGGCTGAATGAACCGACGCCACCACCACGTCCAGTTCGGCCAGCAGGTCGTCAGGATAGTCCAGTGTGCCGTCGGCCCGAATATCCACCTCGGAGCCGCACAGGACGGTTATGGGGTACCGGGACTGCAGGTCCCGCAGAATGCCAATCTGCTCCACCAGTCGTTCGTTGGAAAGGCCGTTGGCGATGCCCCTGCCGGATGAATGGTCGGTCAGGGCCATGTACTGGTAGCCTTGCTCCACCGCCGCTTCCACCATTCGCTCAATGGGGTCCCGGCCGTCGCTCCATACGCTGTGCAGGTGCAGGTCGCCCTTCAGGTCGGCCACCGCCACCAGGTTGGGCAGGGCGTTGGCCTGGGCCGCTTCCAGTTCGTTGAAGCCAATACGCAGCTCCGGCGCAATCCAGGGAAGGCCCAGGAACCCGTAGAAAGACTCCTCGTCGGGCAAATGGCTCACGTCGCCGGTGGCCAGGTTGGTAATACCGTACTCGTTCAGGGAGTAACCCTTGCGATTGGCGAAATCGCGCAGGCGAATGTTGTGCTGCTGGCTTCCGGAAAAGTATTGGAGCATGGCGCCAAAGGAAGCCGCATCGCCCAGCCGCAGGTCTACCTGAATACCCTCTTCCAGCACGACGCTGGTCTTCCTGGGCCCGTGAACCAGCACTTCCTGGATGGTAGGCAATTCCGCAAGGACATCGCCGGCTTTTGCCTGCTGGTCCTCTGGCGCCACGCCCACCAGGTCAATGTCGCCAATGGTCTCCTCCCAGCGGCGCAGGCTGCCGGCGGGGTAAAGCTGCTCTATAAAGGAACATTCGGCGCGGAGAAGGGCTACCGTCTCTTCCGCCACGGCCAGCGCCGGCCCGATGGGAGTGCGCCCGTTCTTGGAGCCCACTGCCTGGATGTGGCGAAGGATATTCTGGGCGGTGCGCCTTCCCATGCGGGGCAGGGCAGCCAGGCTACCGTCGTGAATGGCCTTTTCAATTCCCTCGATGGTGCTGATGCCCAGTTCCTGGGAAATGGTCATGGCCGACCTGGGGCCAATGCCGGGAATGGTCATAAGGGTCAGGACACCGTCGGGCAGTTCGCCCACCAGCTCGTCATAGGCACGGATGCGGCCCGTTTCCAGATATTCCTGGGTCTTTTCGCTGATGGCCTTGCCGATGCCTGGAATTTTCTTCAAGTCGACGCCTTCTCCCACCGCCTGCTCCAGGGAAAAGGACAGGTGGCCGATGGTGCGGGCGGCGCGCTGGTAGGCGCGAATTTTGAACACGGTATCGCCCTTCATCTCCAGGAGGGTGGCCATGTTCTCGAACATTTCCGCTATGTCTTCGTTGCTGACGGGCATAGCCAGGGCGCTTTCCTTACCAGATTGAAGAGACTGAGGCGCTTTCAGCCCACCGGCCTCAGACCTTCCCCTCTCCCCCGTTACCCAGGCGTTCTTCCACCTGGTAGGCGGCTTGAAGCATTCGATTGCACTTCCGCATTATTTGCCAGTTGCCGAACAAGGGTTCGCCAAAGGCAACAAGCATAGTCAGCGCGGTAAAGGCCGCGCCAATGGCGAACACAATGAGGGGGTAACCTATGCCGACGAACTCGAAAACCGCGGCGGTGCTGCCGGTAATGAGGGTAAATACCAGCCCCATGGGATAGAGGAACCAGCAAACCTTCCAAGCTTTCCTGCGAGCAGACTGAAGGAAGGGATTACGACGCCCAACCCTGGGGAAAGTCTGGATATCCGAATATCCGAACCTGGGGTTCCTTTCCGATAACCGAATTACGTCGTCGACCTTTCTTTCGGTGAGGGAGATGGTGTTCTCCACTGTGTTCTGCTGTATCTCGTAAACGGCTACGTATACCCGCGTAAGGCCCAGCACGATCTCGATGGCCAGGCGCCCGCCCAGGGTGGAAATGATGAATAAGGCCAGGCCCACGGCGGTGGCCAACTCGGGAGACTCTTCCCAGAGCAGGAAACCCCCAAAGACGCCTACGACAATGCCCAGCAGAAGCAGCGGCAGGGTTGTGAGGGCCATCATTCCCTTGTGGCTATCGGACATCACCTTCCCTTTGTACGTTAATCAAACTCTACGGTAACCAAACGGGTTACGAGTTAAGCACAGTTTACCACATTAACCCCGGCGCCCCGCCGGCGGAATCTCCACTTTTCGACCTTGGTCTGGAGCCGACGGGCTTCCCGTAAACTCAAAAGGGCGGGTCGCCAACCCGCCCCGCACCAGGCTGTTTACGTGCATCACATTCGCGCCCCTACTGCCCGCCGCTCGTGCTTCTGCCGCCGTACAATTCCATCACCAGGCTGCTCATGAGGGAAGACAGGTAGCCAACACCGCTTATAGCCCCAGCGTAGCTCATACGGGTAGGGCCGATTACGCAGATGGTGCCGCTGGCCTGGTAAGGGATACCGTACTGGCACAGGATAACCCCAAAGGGCCGCAGGGGTTCTTCCATGTTCTCGCCGCCGATGAAGACGGCGATATCCCCGCTGTCGGGCTGTTCCGAAAGGACGCTGCCCAGCAGGACCTGTTCCTCCAGCAACTCCACCAGTTCCCTGGCCAGGCTGCCCTGGGCCATCTCCGGCTGGTTCAGCAGCCACCGCAGCCCATCCACGTAGTGCTCTGGTATGGAGTAGGTGTCGGCCTCCCGCAGGAGCGACAGGGTGCTCTGCCGGACCCGCTCCTCCAGTGGACCATAGTCTCCTGAGACCTTCACAATCTCCGACAAGGTGAGGCCGCTGAAGCGGTCGTTCAGGTAGTTGGCCACCTGGCTCAGAGAGTCCTGGTCGGTGGGTTCTTCCACGGTCAGCAGGCGCCTGAGCAGCCTTGCATCCTGCAGGACCAGAATCACCAGGACAGAGAGTTCGTCCAGATAGACCAGCTGAATGTGCCTTACTCGAGGGGAACGGGCCTGGGGCACGGTGACAATGGCCATGTTGGTAGTAATGCGGGACAGTACCAAGGCGCACCGCCGGCTCAACTCAGCCAGATCGGCATCGGCCCGGTCGAAGTGGCGATTAATCTGCTGCTGCAGGTTGTCCGGCAGCGGCGGAACCTCCTCCAGGGTCTCCACATGGTACCGGTATCCCCTGTCTAGGGGAACGGCGCCGGCGGAAACGTGGGGCCTGGATATGTAGCCCTCTTCCGTAAGGAGGGACATGGCGTTGCGCACGGTGGCAGGACTGACCTTCGTGGGAGACAGCCGGGCAATCTCCTCTGACGCCACCGGGCTGGCGGTGTTGATATATTCAGTGACCAGAATATTTAATACGTTGCCAGCGCGTTGGGTAAGCATCGCATTTCCCAAAAAGCCAACCGGGTCTTGCTGTAATTATATACGATTCTTCCCGAGCAGGGGATTTTGTAGTCAAATCAAATCTGGCCGCGCTACCAGCGGCCTCTGGAGGGAAAGTAGCACGGGCCCAAAATGACTGTCAAGCGTTGGGTAACTGTTCGAAAATGCAGGCAGGGCCGTCTCCACTTGATCCCGGAACCTATCACCCGCCCCCAACCCGCTTCCGACAATCTTCCTCTTGCCATCCCGAATAACCCACAGCCACTATAAAACCATAATCCCATTTTCGTGCCCATCGTGGAAAATCGTCCAAAATGGAACCAAAGTCACGAACCAGGCACTATCAATCATGATAACGGTAAAGGTTGGCAGATGTGAACAGCTACACGTTGACCCCCTTGCCACAACCTACTTATACTCCCCTTTATCATCCGGCCCATTATTATTGGGGGTTGGACGGTTTACTATTCTGGTCAGACACCTCGGCTCTTGGCTCTACAACGCCTCCCCGCGCCCTTTCGCAAAGGAGGCAACCCAGGGAATCGGTGACATGGCAGGCGGCACGGTGGAAGGTGAGCGGAAATGTCGTTGAGCGGGAGCAGCATTGTCTTCTTGGTTATCGGAGCTGTATTGCTGGTGCTGGGTTCCGGACGCGTTGCGTTTTATCTTGCCGAACCCATCCCTGAGGGTCAGCCTTCGGGCCGGGCCGGTCTTTCTGCACTACCATTGACCGCGTTGCAGCAGGGCGAGGCCACGGGAGCGCCGGCCTTGGCGCCGGTCCAAACCATTGTGTCTGCTCCCACCCCCGCCCTCCCGACGGTTGCTCCCGCCGCAACTCCGGTCCCTGCCGCCCCGAACCAGCCCGGCCTGACATCCAGTTTGACTCCCCCGCAGTCAGTGACGCCCTTCCTGCAAATGGGGGCTGCCAGCCAGGCCAACCCCGTTCCGGTAACCGACGCAATGGCCCCCCTGGGGGACAAGTTCCTGAGAGTATGGCATTGGGGGGACAAAACGGGCGAGTTCATCTATTACGATCCGCTGGCGCCTGAAGAAAGTACGTTGCAGGCCGTAGTTTCGGGCCAGACCTATTTGATTCTGGTAACGGAATCCGTTACCTTTATAGTGAATGGGCAAGAACTGGAACTGGTTTGCGACGAGGGCGACTGCTGGAACAAGGTGGTATGGCCCTGACGGGTTACCGGCGGCATACCAGGGCAATGCCACTACTCTGGAATCAGGAAGTAGTCTTTGAACGCTAGAGCACATCATGCCTGGCCGGTACTGGCCGATGCAGTTATTCCTGCCGGCGACGGCGCCCGCCGCCTTACCCGCGACGCGGCCCTCGTGTTCGGAGGGTGCCTGTTGGTGGCCCTGCTGGCCCAGGTGAAGATACCCTTGGGTTTCACGCCGGTGCCAATAACGGGACAGACCTTGGCGGTGCTGCTGGTCGGGGCCAGCCTGGGCAGCTGGCGGGGCGGCGCAGCCCTGCTGCTGTACCTGGTGGCCGGCACATGGCTGCCCATCTACGCCGGCGGGGTCTCGGGCTTCGTGGGGGGCATTGCATCCGGGGGCTACATTGCAGGGTTTGTTGCGGCGGCCTTTGCCGTGGGATGGCTGGCGGAAAGAGGCTGGGACCGCAAGCCAAGGATTCTGCTGGCAATGGTGGCCGGTAACGTCATCATCTACGTGCCGGGACTGTTGTGGCTGGCCACCTTTGCGCCGGCCGAGACTCGCTGGGCCACCACCATGGAATGGGGATTGTATCCCTTTTTGCTGGGAGACGCCGTCAAACTGGTGGCGGCTTCCCTGCTGCTGCCGGTGGCCTGGAAACTAGTGAAATTGGTGAAGGGAAGGGACTCATAGACTATGGAGATTACCTGGCTGGGCCACGCCTGCTTCCGACTGCGTTCCGACGACCTGGTGGTTGTTACCGACCCCTTCCCCTCCTCCCTGGGTCTCCGGCCAGAAAACCGGCAGGCCACCGTCGTAACCATCAGCAACGGCCACCCCAACCACAACAACCGGCTGGAAGTGGGTGGGGCGCCCAAGGTGTTCGACGCCCCCGGGGAGTATGAATATTCGGGCGTTGCGGCCCGGGGTGTTATGACCACACTCAAGGAGGGGCAGCCCCAGAAGGAGCGCAATGTTGCCTACTCCATAGTGATGGACAACGTCAACGTGTGCCACCTGGGGGATATCGCCACGCCATTAACCACCCGACAGGTGGAGGAACTGCAGCCGGTGGACGTGCTGCTGGCGCCGGCCGGCGGCGGCTGCACCCTGGACCTGGAGCGGATTCTGCAGTTGATGCAGGACCTGGACCCGAAGATTGTCATTCCCATGCATTACCAGATACCGGGTGCCACCGAACCCCTGGGCAACCTGGACGCCTTCCTCCAACTAATGGGTGTGAGTGAAGTACAGCCCCGGCGCAGCCTGACGGTCACCACCGGCAACCTGCCGCCCAACATGCAGGTTACGGTGCTGGAACCCAGGGCGCGAGCGGTTTAACCTGCCCAAGCAGGGCGCCCTGAAAGGGACGAAGCAATTCCTGCTGAACAGAAACGGTGGCATCCACCCTTTGGACAGGCGATTCGGGCCGTCCTTCCTGGTTTGGCAGCCAGAAAAACTACCACACTATCTGGTTCCAGCAGTTGCCCTGGTGGCAGGTCAGGTTCCGGGACTCTTCGTTCAGGATAGCTTGCGTCGTATTGCCGACCAGAACCAGGTAGGTTTCCCCTTCAACCATCAGGTCCAGGGTGCTGTCTGCGGCCACCGCTGGGGCGTAGAAGGCCCAGACCTTGGTGTCGTTATTGAAGTGGAACACCCGCAACAGCCGGTCTCCCAGTACTTCCAGGGCTTGCGCCACGGGAGTCGGCGACCCCGGGACGACACCGGGCGGTTTTATGTGGAAGGTTGCGCTGGCGGTAACGCCGCCCACGGTGGCCCGGACGGTCTGCTGTCCCGTATCCAGGCCTGGAGCAATCAGTTCCACCTCGAACTCGCCGTTGGCGTCGGTCGAAACCGTGTGGCCGGGTAAAATGTCGAGTTTGGCAAACTCTACCAGGGACACAGGTATGTGGTGCCTGAATCCGGTCCCCTGCATGGTGAAGCGAGTCCCCGGCGGACCGGAGTCGGGGTTAAGCTGGACCACGGCGCCGGGAACTTCGTGGGGCGCCGAAGTCACTACAGTATTACCGTTGTCGTCGTCAAATTCTACGCGGACAACGTTGGAAGACGGGGTGGGCGTCTTCAAGGGAATCAGAATTTCCCCGGAGAAATTCCCGTTGGCGTCAGCCTCAGCAGGAGTGACAGTGAACCGGTCTCCGGCGTCATAATAGATGCGCAGGTTGACACTTGATCCGTGATCGTTGCGGCTGGGGAAGCCCGCGCCGCTTACCTGGATGGTGGTCCCGGGTCGGCCCCAGATGGGCGAGACCGTTACTTGCCTGGGCGGCACGGTAACCTCCACCGAACCGGTGCGGCCCAGGCTGTCCCTAACCTGTAGGGTGTGGGTCCCTTCTGAGGTGGTGGCCTCCACAATGGGCAAATCCACCGATCCGTTCCAGTTGCCGTCTCCGGCTACATCAATCGTTCCAACACCGCCGTTAACCCGAGACGGATTAAGTGTGAAGCCGCCGAACCGGAATTCATCAATTGTCGTTCCACTTTTATCGTGAAATCCCAGCCCCGACAGGGCAACCCGCTGGTTGGCCAGCACCGTCTCGGGGAAAATTCGGACAATGGCCTTTGGCTGGGAAATGTCAATTATCACTTCACGGACGTAAGGGTCGGGGTCATTGTTATCTTGTCGGTCCACCTCGACCCGCAAGTATTGTCGGCCCAGGCGAACTTCATCGGGCACCGGAACGCTGAAATAAAGCCTGCCCGACTTGCCTATTCTAAGCCGGTCCAGTTCCGCATGAATGCCACCAATGGTAACGCGGGTAATTTCTCCTTCGGGGAAGTCTATCAACTGCACCTGGATGTCGCCGCCCGGCCCCTGCACGATATCGGCCTCAATACGGCCCACCAGTTCCAGTATCTGATCGGCTTCGTAAATGGATTCTGGATCATCTTCATCCATCACTATCACCGAAGATCCGCTGAGGCCGTCCACCGCGTTGATGATGTTGCAGTCCAGCTTTGACTCGTCGATGCATTCTCCAAATCCGGCCGAAAAAGGCGGCGAATGGACGTTAAAATCGCAATAGCCTATGTCATTGCCCTCCACCAACACCTGGCACAGGTCGCTTTCCCCGGATTCCCGCATGCCGTTGACATTGGCGTCCCGCCACACCGTCAGGGTATGGCCGTTCTTGAAACCCCGGGCTATTACCGTAATGGTCTGGCCCCGGCTGATCTCCTCGTGGCTCAACTGTATCTCCCGGTCCACCAGCAGGCCGACGTCAGCATCTTCGGCCTCCCCCGATGCTGCAAGAAAGGCTGCGCGCACCCTTTCGTCCGGGTGTACGGCCTCCACCAGGGGACCATCCCCCACGCCCACCTTCCAGGAAAAGGAGCCTCCCTCCGTGGGGTTGGAAATTCCAGCGTTCTTGTCGAAAGTGACGGTGACTTGGGCATCGTCACAAATACCGACGGGAGTCTGACCTTCCCTCAAGTTGTGCGTAATCCGGATGATTGTGGGGTGCCGCGGATCATTTTGGTCGGTCAGTTCAACAACTGCAGCAGTGCCCCGGACGGATTCTGGACAACCCGGGCCATTGGTCCTGTTGATAATTTGCAGCCTCACCAAGTTAGGAGCAATCCCCCGAGGCACCCGGATATCCTCATGCAGCACCATAACGATGCTGCCGACGAATCGTTCTATGGACACGGGTGTCCTGAAAGCCACTTCGTAGCTGGTGTTGGCTGCAGGAGTGCGGGATGTGGAGCGTACTTTGGGTTCGCACACGGCAGGGCCGTGACAGGGGTCGTCTTGCGCTTCCGCCGGCGCCGAGCGGCCGCCAATGGTCAACGACAATGAAACCAGGAAAATCAAGAGGAATCCGGCGAGGAAAAGGGGGATCGCAGGGCAGCGGAATCGGTTGACCATCGCAATACTAAGAATAAAGCTGGAAGACTCGTTCAACTGGTTGACGCTCTCGGATTGCCCGGGGCAACCCATGTACCCTTGGCAAGGGAATTTGACAGGATGTCGACTCTGCGTTCGCGTGGCGCTCCCAGCAAAATCATAAAACGCAATTGTGGGAAAAATGTGGGCTGGGCGGTGCTACTCAAAATTATACACCCTTCGTTATGGGGGCTTTCGCATAAATTAACGATAACCGCCATTCTTCGCGGATAATTCAGGGTAGTAACAATACGCAAGGAAAGGCAAAGGGGGATTCACTCAGGAAAGCGCACCCAGGAGGTACTGATTGGCTATAAGTCGGTTTAAGCTATGGCAAGCGACGGCAAGATGAGATCTCTAACAATGTCCCATCTCGAATACTGACCACAGTTTAACATTGCGGTTCTTCCCCCCAATAGACGCCCCCACTTCCCCAATGGTATATTTTCGTTACCAGATTACGAAACCGGGCCAATTCGTAACGGATTCGATTAACCTTCCATGCGATTGGCTTTAGCCAGGGAGAGTTCTCATGACCTCCAGCGCCCCTGCTGAAATTCCCCGGGCCTATGATCCCGCCTCCGTGGAACAGCGCATCTACCAGGAGTGGCAGGATGCCGGCTACTTCACCCCCCAGATCAGGGAAGGCCGCGAACCTTTCGTCATCATAATGCCGCCGCCCAATGTTACCGGCGAACTGCATTTGGGCCACGCCCTTACCGCCACCATCGAGGACGCCCTCACCCGCTGGCACCGCATGCTGGGCGACGATACCCTGTGGCTCCCGGGCAAGGACCACGCCGGCATCGCCACCCAGTGGGTGGTAGAGCGCCTGCTGGCCGAGGAGGGCACCAACCGCCACGACCTGGGCAGGGAGCAGTTCCAGGAACGCATCTGGGAATGGGTGGCCCGCTACGGCAACACCATCGATGAGCAGCACAAGCGACTGGGTACCTCCTGCGACTGGTCCCGCCTGCGTTTCACCCTGGATCCGGGCCCGGCCAAAGCCGTCCGCACCACCTTCGTCAACCTGTACAACAAGGGTCTTATCTACCAACACGAGCGCATCATCAACTGGTGCCCGCGCTGCGCCACCGCCCTTTCCGACCTGGAAGTGGAATACCAGGAACAGGACGGAAAGCTCTACTACATCCGCTATCCCCTGGCCGGCGCTGTCCCTCCCCTCCCCCAGGTAGAGTGTCCTAGTATGGGCGAAAATCGGGGCCACATAACCGTGGCCACTACGCGCCCCGAGTCCATGCTGGGCGATACCGGCGTGGCCGTGCATCCCGAAGACCCGCGCTATGCCGCCTTCGTAGGCAAGAATGCCATGCTGCCCATTATGGACCGGCCGATACCGATTGTGGGCGACGAGGCCATCGAGATGGACTTCGGTACCGGGGCCTTGAAGGTAACCCCGGGCCATGACGTCACCGACTTTGAGATTGGCGAGCGCCATGGCCTGGAAATCATCAACGTCATTGGCTTTGACGGCAACATGACCGCCGCCGCCGGCGAGTACGCGGGCCGGGAGCGGTTCGAAACCCGCCAGGCCGTGGCTGAGGAATTGGAAGGCCTGGGGCTGCTGGAAAAAGTGGAGGACTACCGCCACTCGGTGGGCCACTGCCAGCGCTGCGATGCGGTGGTGGAGCCCCTCATCAGCCTGCAGTGGTTTCTCAAGGTGGGCAACCACCAGGAACCGGACAGCATCGCCGGCCGCGCGCACGCCGCCGTGGCCAACGGCGACATCACTATCGTCCCCGACCGGTTCGGGCGCGTTTACCTCAACTGGCTGGAGAATATTCGTGACTGGTGCATTAGCCGCCAGCTTTGGTGGGGCCACCGCATCCCCGTCTGGTACTGCGACGAATGCGGAGAGATAGTGGTCTCCACGGAAGACCCCAACAACTGTCCAATCTGCAACTCCGAGGGGTTGCGCCAGGACGAGGACGTGCTGGACACCTGGTTCAGTTCGGGCTTGTGGCCCCATTCCACCTTGGGCTGGCCCGACGGCACCGACGACTTCAACTACTTCTACCCCACCGCCGTCTTGGAAACGGGCTACGACATCCTTTTCTTCTGGGTTGCCCGCATGATCATGATGGGCATTGAGAACACCGGGGACATTCCCTTCCGCACCGTGTACCTCCACGGGCTGATTCGCGACGCCAACGGCGACAAGATGAGCAAGACGCGGGGCAACACCATGGACCCCCTGGACCTCATCGACCGCTACGGTACCGACGCCCTGCGGTTCGCTCTGTCCACCGGCACCGCCCCGGGCAACGACCTGCGCATCACCGAGGGCAAGCTGGAGGCCGCCCGCAACTTCGCCAACAAGGTCTGGAACGCCGCCCGATTCGTTATTACGACTCTCGAGGTACAGGACGATCTGGCCGGCTGGCGAGACCTGCCCAGGCTGGAACACCGGGAGGACCGCTGGATTGTCAGCCTGCTGGACCGGGTTACCGCCGATGTGAACAGTTCTCTGGCCAGCTTCGAACTGGGTGAGGCGCAACAGAAGCTCTACGACTTCATCTGGGACGACTTCTGCGACTGGTACATTGAAATGGCCAAGGTACGAATGCGTTCCAGCGAAGGTCCCTCTCCCCGACCAGTGCTGGCCCACGTGCTGGAACGTACCCTGCGCCTGCTGCACCCCTTCATGCCCTTCATCACCGAGGAAATCTGGGGCAACCTGACCTCCCGCCTGCCTGTTGAGGGGGAGTTGGCGTCTTCAATCATGGTTGCCGATTACCCGGTCGCCGAGGCCCCGCGTCACGACCGGCAGGCCGAGGACGAAATTTCCCTGGTTATGCAGACTATCCGGGCGGTGCGCAACACCCGTGCCCAGTTGCGCATACCTGCCAACCAGCGGCTGGAAGCCCAGGTGGAGGCCAACGGCCTGCGGGGCGCCATGGAGGAAGAGGCCGAGGTCATCCGCACTCTCTCCCGGGTGGAACCATTGAGCATTACCGCTGGCTCCCCGGAAGGTTCGGAGCAGACCCGGGGCGTTACCCTGGTGGTGAATCCCCTAGTGGTGCGCCTGCCCCTGGAGGGGGTGGTTGACCTGGCGGCCGAGCAGGACAGGCTGCGGGAGGAACTGGCAAGCACCGAGCGGGAACTGGAACGCAAGGAAAAGCTGGTCAACAACCCCAACTTCCGCGCCAAGGCCCGCCCCGACGTGGTGGAGACGGAAGAAGATCGCCTTCGCAACCTCCAGGAACAGCGGCAGCGCCTGGGCGAAATCCTCGCCCAGCTTGGGGGGTAGGTAATCCACGAAGGACACAAAGGACGCGAATGGATTTATCCACGAATAAGCACTAATAGTCACGAATGTTGTCAGATGACCATTTACTACGGGCATAAAGAACTCTTGGAAGCAAAGAACGCCAGCAGTTTTATAGGCCAATTAGCGAAAATTTCTGGGTATCACTGGATAAATAAAGCAAGATGAACACCGCTCTTGGCATCATCGGCTACCCCATTGGCCACTCCATGTCGCCCGTGCTCCAGCAGGCTGCGCTGGATTCCTGCGGGGTGGATGCACGGTACGTGGCCTACCAGGTGGCGCCGGAAGAGGTGGGCGAGTTCGTCAACGGACTGCGCCAGCACGGAATTATGGGCATTAACGTAACCGTGCCCCACAAGGAGGCGGTGATGCCCTTCTTGGACGAGATTGACGACTGGGCCACCGAGGCCGGGGCCGTCAACACCATCGTCAATCGGCAGGGCCGGCTCACTGGCCACAACACTGACGGCTACGGTTTCCTGCGGGCCCTGCGGGAAGGCGGTGGATTTGAGCCCCAGGGCCAACGCACCCTCATCCTGGGCGCCGGCGGGGCGGCTCGGGGCGTGGTCCTAGCCCTGGTCCGAGAGGGCGTTGGCGACCTGACCATAGCCAATCGCACCCCGGAACGCGCGGATAACCTGGTCCAGTTGGCCAGGAATCGGGGCATCGCCGCCAGCGCCACAGGCTTGTCCGCCGCGGATTTGACTGAAGCCGCTGCCAGCGCAGAACTCATCGTCAATTGCACCACCATCGGCATGGCCCACGGCCCCGGCGAGGACGAATCGCCACTGCCCGCCGGAGTCATTCCACCCACGGCCCTGGTCAATGACCTGGTGTATAATCCCCTTGAAACCCGGCTGCTTCGGGAAGCGGTCCAAACTGGCGCCAAAACCCTGGGCGGCATCCAGATGCTGGTTTACCAGGGCGCGGCCTCCTTTGAAATGTGGCTGGACCGGCCCGCGCCGGTGCTGGTAATGCTGGAAGCGGCCACCCAGGCCATGCAGTCCTGAAACCGAAAACTCTGTGAATCTCTGCGTAACTCTGCGCCTCTGCGGTGAAAGCTGACCACAGAGGCGCAAGTTTCGCGATGGATTCTCAAATCTGTAATAGAAATCCTGCCCTTCAAACTAAGACATCGGCCTTGATCATGAATTCGGAGATTGCGGAACGTGTGCCAAAGTCAGAGAATGCAAACGAAGGCTGAAGAAGTTGGGAACGGTATTCACGACAATAGAAATGGGAGACCCTCAAGGGCGGCATTTTCAGGAAGTAGACCTGGAAGTGGATACCCGTTCCACGTTTACGGCTTTGCCTTGAAAAATGCTGGAAGCCTTGGGAGTGCCGGTAAACCGGCCTGCTCAATCCCGGCTGGCCGATGGGACCGTACAAACGGTAGAGCTGTGACATAACACAATCAGGCTGGCCGGCAAACAGTTCACCGCCACTGTTATATTCTCCGAAGAAGGAGAACCCAGCTTCCTGGGCGTAATCAATCAGGAAGATGCCTTACTGGCGGTGGACCCGGTTAACAACGAACTGATGCCAGTAATCGCCAAGCGATACTTAAACCGTTCTTGCTCCTGAAAAGCAACTTGTGAGGTAACGAACTATGATCCGGTGGTTTACGGCGGGCGAGTCCCACGGCCAGGGCCTGGTAATAATCATGGAGGGCGTCCCCGCGGCCCTGCCCATCAGCGAGGAGTACATCGGAACCCAACTGGCCCGCCGGCAGCGAGGCTACGGACGGGGCGGGCGCCAGCTTATCGAGCAGGACTGGGCGCACATCATGACCGGAGTCCGCCACGGCCTCACCCTGGGAAGTCCCATCGGCATGACCATCGAGAACAAGGACTGGGCCAACTGGACCGAGGCCATGGCCGTCGAGTACATCGAGAACCCGTCCCAGGAGGGCCGCAACCGCCGCGTCACCCGCATTCGCCCCGGCCACGCCGACCTGCCCGGAACGATGAAGTACGGCTTTACCGACGTGCGCAACGTCCTGGAGCGGGCCAGCGCCAGGGAGACTGCGGCCCGGGTGGGCGCCGGCGCCATTGCCATGCGCCTGCTGGAGGAGTTCGGCATCAGGCTCCACAGCCACGTCATATCCATCGGAGGTGTGTGGGCGGACACTCCCGATACCCACGATGCCATTGACTGGGACGCGGTGGAGGACTCGCCGGTTCGCTGCGCCGACCCTGAGGCTACCCAGAAGATGATTGCCGAGGTTGATGCCGCCCGGGACGCAGGCGACACTGTGGGCGGCACCGTCGAGGTCATCGCCGAAAACGTGCCCATCGGCCTGGGTTCCCACATTCAGTGGGACAAGAAGATAGACGGCCGCATCGCCCAGGCCCTCATGTCCATCAACGCCGTCAAGGACGTTTCCATCGGCCCCGGCTGGGAGGTGGTCAACAAGCGCGGCTCCGAAGTCCACGACGTGATCGAACCGGTAACGGACCCCGACCGACCCTGGCAGCGCAAGACCAACCGGGCCGGCGGCACTGAGGGCGGCATGACCGACGGCATGCCCCTGGTGGCCCGCTTTGGAATCAAGCCCATCGCCACACTGCACAACCCCCTGCCCTCGGTGGACCTGGACACCGGCGAACCGGTGCAGGCCCACTTCGAGCGTTCTGACGTCTGCCAGGCCCCCCCGGCAGGCGTAATCGGCGAGGCCATGGTCGCCCTGGTGCTGGCCGACGCCTTCATGGAAAAGTTCGGCGGCGACTCCATCTCCGAAACCCGCCGCAACTACGAAGGCTACATGAAAACGGTGGGGCCGAGGATGGTTTACAGGTAGGTAAAGGGGTTTACAAAGAGAAGCAGAGAAACGGAGTTGCGCGGAGTTCTTCGTATGGCGATTTACAAGATGGTGGGGGATAAGGAGTCTTTGGAGGAGATTCCAGCCACTTCCTTCGGTCAAGAAGGAGTTTTAGAGCGTTCCGACCTGCAGCGCATCCTGCGGGATAAGCCGGAGGTGCTGGAGGAGGGGTTGCTGATAATTTCAGAGGAATTCGGTAACTGGCAAGACTCCAACCGTAGGATAGATTTGTTAGGCCTCGACTCCACCGGCCGCTTGGTAGTTATTGAGCTAAAGCGCGGTGAGACTGGTAGTTACATGGATTTGCAGGCCATTCGGTACGCAGCTATGGTTGCCAATATGACCTACGACCAAGCTGTGGCTACGTACCAAGAGTACTTAGAGCGGCGAGCCACTAACGGCGATTCCATCGAGGAAGACGCCGCAGAGAGTATTGTCAGGGACCACCTGGCGGGCATTGAGGAAGTGCAGACCATTATTAGTGAAATACCCCGCATAATTCTCGCCTCGGAGAACTTCGGTAAAGAGCTGACTACTTGTGTCATGTGGCTCAACGACTCTTGGTTGAGAAACGAAAGTCTGGATATCAAATGCATCCGGCTACAACCCCATCGTAACGGGGACCAGATCTTGATTGAAACCAGCGTAGTAGTGCCTTTGCCTGAAGCGTCAGAATACCAAACACAACTGGCACAAAGAGAGCGGGAATCTAGAGTTCAAAACACTGGACTTGTACCTGGAAGAGGGAAGTCGCAACAATTTGAAGGAGCCGAAGAATTCCTCAAGAGTTTCGCCAACACTCAGGAGAAGTTCCAACCCGGGTTGCAACGTCTTTTTGATGCAGCGACTGAGCTTGAAAGTGTCGGTCTCACCAAGTTCACTACCTACGTAAATTCAAAAGGAGACCTCGTTAGACTGGAACTTCGGATACCGGGCGCAAGCAAGTTCCTGGTGTCATTCAATAATCTCCTACACAGAGGTGGGAGAGGCGGAGAGATAACTTTCTGGCCCGACTGGGAGGATGCTGCTCCTATATCCCGAGTCCGAATGAACGAGCTCATTGGGCCACCCAGAGCTGATAACAAGTTCCAGCACCGTAGATTGTCTAGATTGTCCAATTTGGATGCGGTTCTTAACGTCATCCATGAAGCCTACCGCGAAGCTAATGGCCTGCTTGTGGGTGTAGCGGACGAGGATAGTTA
>CAZPMU010000007.1:0-38660 GCA_964587795.1 uncultured Dehalococcoidia bacterium
GCACCCTGGCGGGCATAGCAATCTGAAGAGCCGCCACCTTTTCTTAATGCTGAGGGGCAAGGT
This sequence comes from uncultured Dehalococcoidia bacterium, assembly GCA_964587795.1. Lineage (GTDB taxonomy): Bacteria > Chloroflexota > Dehalococcoidia > Lucifugimonadales > UBA3495 > Bin22. The sequence continues at coordinate 64 of CAZPMU010000007.1, forward strand.
ATCCCCCGACCTGTCCGGAATCCCATTGACACAGGGGATTCAGCTAATCATCATAACCGGAAGGATTCCCGATTCTTCCTGAGGTGAATGATGGCGAACTTGACGGGCGCCCAGGCCTTGATCCAGTCCCTGGCCCGCGAGGGCGTGGAAGTTGTTTTCGGCCTGCCCGGCGTCCAGATAATGGAAATCTACGATGCCCTGTACGAGCAGCCCGGAATTCGCCTTATTACCGTGCGCCATGAACAATCGGCCGGTTACATGGCCGACGGATACGCCCGCACCACGGGCCGGGTTGGCGTTGCCCTCGTGGTACCGGGGCCGGGCGCCCTGAATGCCGCCGCTGCGGTCGGCACGGCCTACGCCGCGTCGTCGCCGGTGATGCTGATTTCCGGGCAGGTCGACAGCGCCATGCTGGGGCAGAACCGGGGGGCGCTCCACGAGATTGACGACCAACTCGACGTTTTCAGGCCCATAACCAAGTGGAATGCCCGCACCACAAATGCGGAAGAAATTCCCAGCCTGGTGCACATGGCCATGCAGCAGGTGGTTGACGGAAGGCCCAGGCCCGTTGAAATCGAGGTTCCCTTTGATATTCTGCCGGGTTCCCACGACATTGAACTATTGGAGCGGGAGGGGACGATAAGGCAGTCCCCGGACCCTGCCAAGGTCAAGGAGGCCGTGAACCTCCTGGCCAGGGCAGAACGCCCCCTGATCTGGGCCGGCGGCGGCTGCCGGGAGGCGGACATTACCGGGGAACTGGCACAGCTTGCCGAAGCTCTGAACGCGCCGGTGCTCACCACCCCCGAAGGAAAGGGTTCCATCCCCGAAAACCACCCGCTGTCATTGGGCACCTTCTACTACGGGCATGGCTCCGCCTATTACAGCCTGCCCCAGGCAGACGTCATCCTCGCCATCGGCAGCCGCATGAACATGAACCCCCGCACTCCCTGGTCCCTGCGACCCGACCAGGTGGTGATCCGGATAGACGCCGACCCGGAGGAACTGGGCAGAAACGTGGAAGCAAACGTGCGCATGGCAGCGGACGCAAGGCTGGGGGTCAACGACCTGCTGGCCGAATGGGGCGGAGCGAACGGTTCCAGCCGGTGGGACGCCGGCGAACTGGAAGATATTCGGCAGAAGGCCGCGGCAGATACCCGGGCCCTGGCGCCACTCCAGGTTGAAATAATGGAGACCATTCGGGCCGAACTGGACGACGACGCCATTATGGTAGCCGGTACCACGGAGGTGGCCTACTGGGGCCACCTGGCCTTCCCGGTCCTGAAGCCCCGCTCGTACCTCACCTCCAGCTATTTTGCCACTCTGGGTTACGCCTTTCCAACGGCTCTGGGCGCCAAGGTCGGCAACCCCGGCCGGCAGGTGGTGGCCACCATCGGAGACGGCGGCTTCATGTACGCCAGCAGCGAACTGTCAACGGCTGTTCAGGAGGGAATCAACCTGGTGACGCTGGTTTTCAACAACGGCCTGCTGGGAGCTTCCCGGGCAGACCAGATGAACCGCTATCAGGGCCGAACCATCGGCACTGAACTGCTGAATCCGGACTTCGCCCAGCTGGCGGAGGTTTACGGAGCCCTGGGCATTAAACTGGCTGACCGCCGCGACCTGGGACCGGCTCTTCACGACGCCTTGCGGGCCGAAAGGCCGGCGGTAATCGAAGTGCCTATGCCCAACCTGCGCCCTCCCTTCCAGACGCCACCCCACGGGCTGGACGCAGTGATAGGATAGTTAAGAAGTGCTGCCGCCAGGTGCAGCCCGTGAGTCCCAGGAGCGAAAGCTGGAAGCTACTACTGCTGTAAAACCATGACTACTTACCACGACGTTACCAGAATTAACCGCTATCGCAGCCAGAGCCTTAGGCTGCTCAATGCCGCCATGAACGAATTGCAGGGCGGCAAGTGGACCCGTTCCGAAGAGTTGCTGTGGGGCAGCCTGACGCTGGCCGTCAAGGGCGCGGCTCTTAGTCGCGGCGTAAACGTGGAGGATGACCCGTCCGTCAAGGCTTACGCCCAGTCCCTGGGCAGCGAGTTGAGGGACAGGCGGGTCCGCGAAGCCTTCGAACAACTGGCGTCCCTGACCGACTCCCTGGAACGGTCGCGGGAAACCCGCCGACGGGTGGACCGGGTTTACCGAGTACTGGAGGACATAGGCGGGGCCATCGAACGGCTGTGGGAGCTAGTGGACACCAACCTGGCCGGCCAGGAAGGCGAAGGGTAGGCGGCTTATGTCAACTATACCCCTCCGAGTCCGCCAACCTATAGAGCCAGCCGGCAGCGATACTGCGCCGGCGGCCGGCAATGTGGTCATTCATACTCACGGCTGCAAGCTGAACCAGGCGGACAGCAGCGCACTGGCCCGCCGCTTCCGCAGCGCCGGCTACCGGGTCGTGGAAGATGTCAAGGAAGCCGATATTTACGTTCTGAATACCTGCACCGTTACTTCCACCGCCGACTCCAAGGCGCGTCAGGCGCTCCGGGCTGCCCGCCGCGCCAACCCCGATGCCATCGTCGTAGCCGCCGGCTGCTACCCCCAGCGCGCCTCCGAGGACCTGGCCAGGATGCCAGCGGTCAACCTGGTTGTGGGTAATACTGACAAAGACGAACTAACCTCGTTGGCCATCGCGGCCCACCGGGAGCAGGCCGGCATGGACCCTGGTTACACGGACGAAGACTACCAATGGCTCTACAACGATAGCGGCGCCGGTAACCTGCCGGGGCGCGCAAGGGCTATGGTAAAGATTCAGGAAGGCTGCAACCAGGTCTGCGCCTACTGCATCGTCCCTAGGGTCCGGGGCAGGGAGCAGAGCATTTCCCCGGAGCGAATCATTCGCCAGATACAGCGTTCGGTGGAAGAAGGGTGCCAGGAGGCAGTCCTGACCGGCACCCAGTTGGGCAGCTACGGCTTTGATTTACCCGGCACAGACCTGAAAACGCTGGTCTGGCGCGTACTGGAGGAAACCGGAGTTCCCAGGCTGCGTGTGTCCTCTCTTCAACCCCAGGAAATAGACGATGAACTGCTGGAGCTTTGGGAGACGAATCACCGCCTCTGTCCCCATTTCCACATCCCCTTGCAGAGTGGCAGCGACACTATCCTGAAGGCCATGCGTCGCCGTTACACCACTTCACAGTTCGCTGAAACCGTGCAGTCGATTCGGGCCATGTTGCCCGGCGCCGGCATTACCGCTGACCTGATAGTTGGCTTCCCCGGCGAGGGAGAACCGGAGTTTGAAGCCAGCCTGGCCTTCGCGTCGGAGATGGAGTTCAGTGACCTTCACGCCTTCCCCTACTCCCCGCGACCCGGCACGTCGGCAGTCTACATGGAGGGCCAAGTGCCAGGCCAGGTAAAGCGGGAGCGTATGGGCGTTGTCCTCGAGATGGCCCGCAAATCTTCCCTGAAATTCCGGGCCAGCGCGTTGGGGTCCACCAGGCCGGTGCTGTGGGAAGGACGGGCCGGCAAGGCAGGCAGCCAGAGGGGCCTGACAGACAACTACCTGAGGGTTGAAGTGGGGCCTTCGGAGGATAGTAGTCAAATCCCCGACCTTGCCAATAGGATTACCCAGGCAAAGCTCGTGGACTTGTGCGGCGACACGTTATTAGCCAGTCCTGTTTTTGAAGCGATGCCGGTCTGACCTCGCTGGTCACTCCGGATCAAGCCCAACGCGCTTCTTGAGGCAAAACTGAAAGTGGCCCCACCTTCAAGCGGGGCCACCAAAAATCAAACACGGAAATCACAGTAATATATTTGAACAACAATCAATACGCCTTATCCGCGGCTTCCTACGGTCAAATCCACCGGGGTGATGTAAACCATTTCGCCGCGCCGTTCCAGGTACCCGCTCTTAACGTCGTGCCCGTGAGAGAATCCCAATAGCCAGCCGTACTTCTCGGCATCGGTAAGAACTTCCCGCTTTTGCTCCAGTGAGTTCTGGGGATTGTAGTCGAAGGCCGATATCACCGGCAGGTTCAAATGGAAGGGAGTTGGCACCAGATCTCCCAGAATCACCAGGCGTTCGCCTCCGTGATTGAACAAAACCAGTTGGTGGCCCCTGGCCGGCCCGTCGCACTCAATCACCTGCAGGCCGGGAAGTATCTCGGTGTCCCCATCCAGCAGTTCCAACTGTCCCCGGTCGGCGACGGGCATGAAGCTGTCCGCCCGGTAGGCGAACCTGCCTCTTTCACTCGGGTTCAGCGCTTCTTCCCATGAGTTCCGCTGCACCATATAGGTGGCGCGGGAAAAGGTTGGCACAATGGCGCCCGTCCGATCCATTCGAGTGCAGCCTCCGCTGTGCTCAAACTGCATGTGGGTCAAGACTACGATGTCTATATCCTTGGGAGTCAGGCCCGCCTGTTTAAGCTCCTTGAACAGTCGGTTGGTGCCAAGCCCATAATGGTCGCGGTCCTTCTCATCGTGATTGCTTCCCACGCCGGTGTCCACCAGGACCCACTTGTCTGCGATTTGCAACAACCAGCAGTTAAGGCCCAGTGTCACCCGATTCTTGCGGTCGGTGGGAGTCAAGGTCTCCCAGACCATCTTGGCCAGTTGCCCGTACAGAGCGCCTCCGTCCACCTTGAAAGTCCCATCGCAAAGTATGTTTGCTTTCGTTAAGCCCATATACCCACCTCACCTCCAAAAGTCCGTCCAACCCGCTCCGTTCCAATGGTGCCTTCCGCAAAGAATTCGGCTAGTATTTTTACGCTATGGCTCAGATTAACTTCACAAAAGGCAGAAGAAGAACGGTCTTGCCTGCACCCAGGCCCAACGATTATGCAGCCGCCCATTTCGCTGTTGGCCAATCACCCTAAGAAACTGAGAGGGATGCAAAATGGCGGGCGGCGCTCCGCATCCCTGCATCCACTCGCAACCGTCTGCGCTGGCCCTGCCTTGGCAGGGGAAGAATCAGGCCAGTATCCTTGGGCGAGACTGTTCCGACCATGACAGGTTAAGAGACCCTCCATGAGGGGTTGTCAAGGCGCAATTTTAGATTCTTTTGAGTTTTGGCAAAATTTCACTTTGGGCAGGGCGGCTTGCGCTGCGTAACGTACGCCCTTGCTCACACCGGGCAAGCTGGCAACGCCGGCTCTAATTCGGGGATTGGGGGGTGTCACTATCTATTCCCCATCTAGAATCCAGGCCAGGGTCCACGAACTGCTCGAAGTAGGGCAAAGAGGCGACCGCTTCGACAAGGCGATCGACTACCTCATCATTTCCCTGATTGTGGTCAACACCGCCGCTCAAATCCTCGAGACAGTTGACAGCGTCTATAATGCCGTACCCTGGTTTTTTCCCCTTCTGGAGATGGCGTCAATGGTCATCTTCACCATCGAGTACGTTCTCCGCATCTGGTCGTGTACTACGGAATCTCGGTATTCCCATCCACTTTTCGGACGACTCCGTTTCGCCTTTACCCCCCTGCTGATCATAGACTTCCTTGCCCTCCTGCCCTTCTATCTTCCATTCCTGGGCCTGGACGATCTGCGGACGCTGCGGGCCCTGCGGTTGCTGGCATGGGCGGCCAGGTTGGGCAGGTATTTCGAGGGGATTCGAACCCTGGGCAAAGTGCTGCAGGGCAAAGCGCTGGAGCTTATGACGGTGGTTATAGTTCTGGCAGTGATGCTGGTCCTTGCATCGTCCATGATGTATTACGCGGAACACCGGGCCCAGCCTGAGGACTTTGCCAGCATTCCCGAGGCCATGTGGTGGAGCATCATTACGCTGACCACCGTTGGCTACGGCGACGTGTCGCCGGTAACACCCATGGGCAAGCTGATGGCCGGCATCATTGCCGTAATGGGAATCGGCATGTTCGCGCTGCCGGCAGGCATCCTGGGTTCCGGTTTCCTGGATGAGATTCAGAAAAGGAACCGGGAAGTCCGCCATTGCCCTCATTGCGGCCTTTCCATCGAGGAGGCCGAATAAAATCCAGGCCCCTGGTACCGGCCGGCAGCCTGCGGGACATCCACCTCGCCGGCCAAAGTATCTGCACACAATCCGCAAGGCATCATAATCCGTAAGAACCAAGGAACATTTGGCGTTATTCCTTCAAATCCGCCCTTCAATTGACACTTGTCAGAGTCCCTAACTAAAATTGCCGAAAGTAAAGCGCTCACATCGTAGCGGCCTTACAGGAGGCAAAATGGCTGAATTGCTGGGACTCGGGTGCTCTCACGGGCCCATAATCCTGACCCCTCCGGAAGTGTGGGCCAAGGGGCGGGAGAGGGTCTTTGCCAGGATTCCAAACTACGAGCCACCGGCCCAACTCCTGGAGGAGTTGGGGCAGGATAACGGCTTGACCCAGGACATCAGCGACCAGAAAAAGGTGGTCGACGCCTTTCACACTTTGCGTGACCGTCTCCACCAATGGAACCCTGATGTCCTGATGATTATTGGCGACGATCAGGCGGAGAACTTCCGGCAAGACAACCTGCCACCCTTCTGCCTGTACACCGGAGCGGAGGTCGACGGCTATCCCTTCCAGCGGCCGGCGGCCCGCACCAATTTGTGGGACGCGGAGCCGGAAACCAAGTTCACTTTCCAATGTCCCAGCAACTTCTCCCGTGACATGCGCAACTTCCTGATCCGTGACGGGTTTGACATGTCCTCTTCCAGCGCACTCAAAGGCTGGGATTGGGGACTGGCCCACGCCATCATCAACCCTCTGGTCTATCTGGACCCCGATGGCAAGTTCCCTCTACTTCCCTTGTTCGTCAATTGCTACGGTGAAGAAGCCGGACCGGACTACCCTCCTCGCCCCACTCCCAGGCGCTGCTACCAGTTGGGTCAGGGCATCCGCCGGTTCCTGGACACCAGGGACGAGCGGGTGGCGGTGGTGGCCTCGTCAAGCTGGTCACACAGTTTCCTGACGCACAAGTTCCAATGCCAAGCCATTGACATAGAAACTGACCGGCGCAACCTGGAGTGGGTACGCACGGGCCAGGGCAGCAAGCTGGCGGAAATCAGCCCCGAGGAAATACAGGAATCGGGCGACCACGAAATTCTGAACTGGATTATTGCCCTGGGAATACTGGGCGATACCCCGGCAGAAATTGTGGACGTACGCGAGTCCCACACCCAATTGGCCTACCGGGTAGCCGCCATCTGGGACTGATTACTGTACCCATGTCCCAGCAACAAAGGAATTGCCGCACCGGTCTGCATGCCGGTGCGGCAACTTTTAGTCTTGAATTGGCCTGATGCCCCTCTATCAGATCATTTGCTGCCGCGGCGTAAATTGGGGCTGCCCCACGCAGACTCCGGGGACAAAACCTGAAACCCTCAGCTAACTTGGGCGTCGTCCTCAGGGGAGAAGTTCTGCAGGGCCCAGCCCAGCCTGGTCAACACTCGTTCCCGCCCCAGTACTTCCAGCGTCTCAAAGAGTGGTGGTGAAACATTGCGGCCGGTCACGGCCCAGCGCAAAGTCCCAAAGAACCGCCGGGGTGTCAGTTCCAGTTCCTCTCCCAGTGAGCGCAGTGTGTCTTCCAGCGCTTCGGTGGTGAAGTTTGAGACCGAAAGGACCTCGCTGGACCTTTCCAGAGCCTTTAGCGTTTCTTCGGGAGTCATACCCCGCTGCACCAGGTTGGCGGGGTCATACGGCGGTTGCTCCTCCAGGAAGTATGAAATCATCTCCGGAGCTTCCGTCAAAACCTTGATCCTCTCCTGGATTAATGGAACGATGCTGAGCAAGTATTCCCGGTCCACCGGCAGCAGGTCAGATTCCAGCCCCTTTTCCAGGAATGGCATCATCGCATCGGCCAAATCCGCAGGGGACATTTCGCGAATATAAACTCCATTCATCCAGGAGAGCTTCTCCCGGTCGAATATGGCCGCCGGCTTCCCTACCCGGTCCAATGTGAAGTTCTCGATAATGGTCTCGACAGGCATCACTTCCGTTTTGTCATCCAGCGACCACCCCAGCAAAACCATGAAATTGCTTAGGGCGTCCGGCAGAAAGCCGTCATCCCGGTACTCGAGAATCGACGTGGCGCCGTGCCGCTTGGACAGTTTGGCACGGTCGGGACCCAGGATCATGGGCAGGTGACCATGCTCCGGCGGCGTATAGCCCAGCGCCCGGTACAACTGCAGGTGCCTGGGGGCGCTGGAGAGCCACTCTTCCGCCCTCAGAACGTGGCTGATTTCCATGTAATGGTCGTCCGTTACCACCGCCAGGTGATACGTGGGAAATCCGTCGGACTTGAGGAGAACGAAGTCGTCCACCAGTTCGTTCTGCCACTCCACCTCGTCCCGGATAAGGTCGCGAAGGTGGGTTATCCCGGTGTCGGGCATGGCGAAACGCACCACGCTGGGCGCCCCCTCGTCCTCCAGTACCCGCCGGTCCGCGTCGCTCAGGTGTCTGCAGCGGCCGTCGTAGCCCAGGGCCACCTTGTCCCGTTCCTGTTGGGAGCGAAGTTCGACCAGTCGCTCCCGGGTGCAGTAACACCGGTAGGCGTCGCCCTGGGCAATCAGCCGCTCCGCTTCGGCATGATACAGGGGTAGCCGCTCCGATTGAAAGTAAGAACCGTATTCGCCCCCTACCCTGGGGCCTTCGTCCCAGTCGATGTCCAGCCACTCCAGTCCATCCAGAATCCCGTCAACCGCCCCAGGCACCAGCCTTTCCTGGTCCGTGTCCTCTATCCTGACTATGAACTTGCCGCCGTGGTGGCGGGCAAACAGCCAGTTGAACATGGCCGTACGGATATTCCCTATGTGGGGCATTCCCGTTGGGCTGGGAGCATACCTGACACGGACTTCGTTGGCCAAAACATTCCTCCTGGCGTTCACGATGGTCGAGTAGGGAAAGGCCTGGGACTCGACTTTCTATTTGCCTGACTGGGAGCGCTTCGCGATTGGCCGCGGCGGTTACCTGCCCCCGGTGGACTGCGACTGCTCAATCCTGGCCCAGGAATCCCGAAGGGAAACGGTGCGGTTGAAAACGGGCACACCCGGTCTTGAGTCGCTGGCATCGGCGCAGAAGTAGCCCTGCCGCTCGAACTGGTACCGGCTGCCGGGTTCCGCGTTCCCCAGGGACGGCTCTACCTGGCAGTTGGTCAAAACCTGGAGGGAATCGGGGTTTAGCAGGGATATAAAGTCCCGGCTGTCTTCATCACCGTCGTCCTCCAGGTCCCGCAAAAGATTGTCGTACAGGCGAACTTCCGCCGGGATCGCATGGCGAGCCGAAACCCAGTGCAAAGTGCCCCGCACCCGTCGTCCATCGGGCGTGGCGCCGCCCACCGACTCGGGGTCGTACGTGCAGCGCAATTCGACCACTTCGCCGGTCTCCGGGTTTTTCACCACTTCCTGGCAGGTTATGTAGCAAGCGTAGCGCAACCGAACCTCCCGTCCCGGGGCCAGGCGGAAAAACCGGGAAGGGGGGTCTTCGCGAAAATCATCCCGCTCGATATAGACCTCCCTGGACAAGGGCACCTTGCGAGAACCCATGGACGGATCCTCCGGGTTATTCACTGCGTCAAGTTGTAGCACTTCATCCTCTGGGAAGTTATCGATAACCACCTTCAGCGGATTAAGCACGGCCATTACCCGGGGAGCGTACCGGTTCAGGTCCTCCCGAATGCAGTGCTCCAGCAGGGCCATGTTCACCACCGAATCCCGCTTGGAGATGCCCACGTGTTCACAAAACATGCGAATGGCCTCCGGGGTGTAGCCCCGCCGCCGCAGCCCACTGATGGTTGGCATCCGGGGGTCGTCCCAGCCGGATACATAGCCACCCTCCACTAACTGCAAAAGGCGTCGCTTGCTCATCACCGTATTGGTCAAGTTCAAGCGAGCAAACTCAATCTGCTGCGAGCGGTAAACGTCCAGTTCCTCCAGGGTCCAGTCGTAAAGAGGCCGGTGGTCCTCGAACTCCAGGGTACACAGAGAGTGGGTTATCTGTTCAATGGAGTCGGACAAGGCGTGGGCGTAGTCGTACATCGGGTAGATGCACCACTTGTCCCCCGTCCGGTGGTGCGTAGCCCGCCTTATGCGATAGATAGTAGGGTCCCGCATGTTCAAATTGGGGGACGCCATATCTATCTTGGCCCGCAGCACGTGGGCCCCATCTTCAAATTCGCCGTCTCGCATCCGGCGGAAAAGGTCAAGATTCTCCTCCACCGACCGGTTGCGGTAGGGGCTTTCCCGACCCGATTCAGTCAGCGATCCCCGGTACTCCCGGATCTCTTCGGCGGTCAAGCTGTCCACGTAAGCCTTGCCCTCCAGGATGAGCTTCTCGGCGAAGTTGTACAGCGCGTCGAAGTAATCCGATGCGTAGTACAAGTGGGGGCCCCAGTCGAAGCCCAGCCACCGTACGTCTTCCTGGATGGAGTTGATGTACTCAACGTCTTCCCGCAAGGGATTGGTGTCGTCGAAGCGCAGGTGACACACCCCGCCCGGATACTCTGACGCTACGCCGAAGTTAAGGCAGATAGACTTGGCATGGCCAATGTGAAGATATCCGTTGGGTTCCGGCGGGAAGCGGGTCACCACCCTCCCGCCATATTTGTTGGATTCCAGGTCTTCCTGCACAATTGCTCGGATGAAGTCGGTTGAAACACTTTCCGGGGATGTCATTCAGATTGCTTCCTCAGGCTCATTCTATTGGGTGTGTTGGCATAACGCGCATATTCTAGCACGTCACGCCGTAACGGCAGAAAAACCTGCCGCCCGAGATGTTGGGACATTATCCTCACCGGCTTGCCGTGCCCAGGCGAAGCGAGTCCAGGACCTTCCGGAGTTCAGCGGGCAAGTCCGCCTTGAAGGATATGTCCTCGCCGGACTGCGGATGCCGAAATGCCAGCGTGTTGGCGTGCAGGAAATGCCGGTCCAGATCGGAGCTGCGCCGGCCGTAAACTTCGTCGCCGTAAACTGGGTAACCCAGGTAAGCCAGATGTACCCGTATCTGGTGCGTTCGGCCCGTCTCCAGGTCCAGTTCCAGAAGGGCATGGTTCCCCAGGTATTCCACTATCCGGTAGTGGGTGCGTGACTCCCGGCCGTCCAGCACCACGGCCATACGCTGCCGGTGACGGGGGTCTCGGGCTATGGGGACTTCGATGGAGCCCTTGTCCAGCGGAGGGACACCCACGGTGAGGGCCAGGTAGCCCTTATGGACTTTCCGCTCCTTGATCTGTTCCGAAAGACAGTGGTGCGCTCTTTCCGTCTTGGCGACTACCATCAGGCCGGAAGTGTCCTTGTCCAGCCGGTGGACTATGCCGGGGCGTTGTACGCCCCCGATTCCCTGAATATCCGGGCATAGCGCCAGCAGGGCATTTACCAGTGTTCCGTCCGGGTGTCCGGGACCGGGATGTACGGAAAGGCCGGCCGGCTTGTCGACCACCACCAGTTCCGAGTCCTGGTACACCAGATTGACGGGAATCGACTGGGGGGAGACATCATACTCCCGAACGGGCGGTATAGTCATAACCACCAGGTCTCCGGCTCGGATCCTTTGCGCCGCCCTTGCCGGCCGGCCATTCACGTTAACCCAGCCTTCGCCGATCAGGGAATGAATGCGGCTGCGTGTCAGGCCGGCTTCCCGTTCGGAAAGGAACCGGTCCAGCCGGGAGCTTTCTCCGGCGGCAACATATTCTCTAACCTGAGCTTCTGCATCCCGCGCCATCTCGAAAACTCACCTGCGGAACGACCTTCTCGATATCCGACGCCCTCCGGTTGCATGCGCCATCGTCCGGCACCCAACTCCCCGCCCCGAATGAAACCGTCCGCAACGGGCGCATCTCCCACGGCGTTTCAAACTGTAGTCCCTCAACGCTCCAGGTTCCGCCACGTTTGCCTTCCTCCCGGGCTGCAGGATTATCCAGCCCAGCAGCAAGAGGCCACAGATAATCGAAGAGTCCGCCAGGTTGAAGATGGGCCAGGGTCCCACATCTATGAAGTCTGTCACCGCTCCAAGGCGGAATCGGTCCGCCAGGTTTCCCAGCGCGCCCCCTATCTGAAGTCCCAGGCTCAGCCGGAGAAGATTCGTGGGCCGGGGCTGGCTCTGGTAAATCATGGCCAGCACAAATATCCCAACGAAGGAAATGAAAATCAGCGGCGTATTATGCCCCTGGAACAGGCCAAAAGCGCTGCCGGTATTCTCGGCGTGGGTAAAGCGGAAGAACCCGGTGGCCGGGTAGGAAGAACCAAAGGGCAGGTAGGCGCGCACCAGAAACTTGGTCAACTGGTCCAGCAGGAAGAAGATTGCCGCCAGTTGCAGGAGGTCAAAATCCAGGAATATGGGCCGCTTGCGAAACCTGGTAGTGGCACCCTCTTCTGGAAGCGGCCCGCTTACATCTTCTGGAACTCCGGTTCCTGCAGTGTCTCCGGCCGGAGCATCGACACCGACACCAGCTACATCCGTCTCCGCCGGGTTCCCGCCCTCTTCTGGCGGGGACCCCGCTTCCCCAGCGCCGGCAGTTGCCATTTCGGGACTATCTGAAGAACCTGCTTCTCCGCTGGACGGGGACACCATTGGCTGGTTACTTCAGGTTCTCGGCAAAGAACTCGGCCACAGGGCCTGCAACCTGCCGCTCCATTCCGCCCCAGAAATGGTCGGCGCCGTTGACCACCTCGAACCTGGGTTCCCTTGCGAAGGCATCCAGGTTTTCCTGAAGGTTCTCGGCCTCCACCAGCTTGTCTCGACTTCCGGTAATAATCATGGTGGGAGTTTTCGCCTTCTTCAAGGGAGTGTCCGAAAGGGCCCGTATGTTGGGAGAGACCAGGGCGATAGACTTGGCCTTCTTTTGAACGTCCTTGCTTCCCAGAATTACGCCGGTGCCGAACGAGTAGCCCACCAGCCCCAGCTTCCCGCCATCAACGCCGTTCCAGGCTTTCATCAACTCGAAGGCGCCCAGTACCTCCTGGAATTCATTCTCACCCTTGGAATGTTCGCCCTCGCTGTTTCCCACCCCTCGGAAGTTAAACCGGATGGTGGCGAATCCCTGCTCAACCAGGGTAAAGGAAAGGGCAATCACCACGTTGTTGTCCATATTTCCGCCGAACAGCGGGTGGGGATGACAGATAACGACACCCGGGGTGGAGCTTCCCATGTCGTCCGGAGTGGCAACAATTCCCTCAAAGTTAAGACCCTTGGCCTTGAAACTGACCGCGCTCTGTCGCATTTGCCGTCCTCCCGATTGCCTGTTCGGAACCTGTTCCCATATTAGAAGACCGCATAGAGTTTGGCAAGGAATCCTGCTAGAATAACCGCCACCAGCCCTGCGGGAGAGACCAGATGAAGATTATTGACCTGAGAAGCGATACCATCACCCACCCCACCGAAGAAATGCGGCGCGCCATGGCCGAAGCCGAGGTGGGCGATGACGTTTACGGCGAAGACCCCTCCATAAACCTCCTGGAGCAGCGCTCTGCCCAGTTGCTGGGCAAGGAGGCGGGCTTGCTGACCGCCAGCGGCACAATGAGCAACCTGGTGGCCGCGCTGACCTATTGCCACCGGGGGGACGAAGTAATCATGGGCGACCAAGCCCACATGTTCTGGAACGAATCGGCCGGTATTTCCGCCCTGGCCGGCGCCCAGGTCAGGCTGGTACCCAATGACGACCAGGGCCGGCTGGACCCCGGAGACGTGGCGGATGCTATTCGCCCGCGCGGCAACGTCCACATGCCGCCGACCACCCTGGTTTGCCTGGAAAATACCCATAACCGCTGCAGTGGCGCCGCTTTGACGCCCGACGACACCAGGCGGGTCGCCGATATAGCCCACGAAGCCGGCGCCAGTGTACACATGGACGGGGCCCGCATATTCAACGCTGCCGTGGGCCTCGAAGTGCCTCCCAGTGAACTGGTTAAGGACGTGGACGACGTTTCCTTCTGTCTTTCCAAGGCCCTCAGTTGCCCGGTTGGTTCCGTCCTTTGTGGTACCGAAGAGTTTATCGGGGAGGCGCGCCGCTGGCGGAAGATGATTGGAGGCGGCATGCGCCAGGCCGGAGTACTGGCCGCCGCGGGCCTGGTTGCCCTGGATACCATGATTGAGCGACTGGCCGATGACCACGCCAACGCCCGCCGCCTGGCCCAGGGCCTGGCCAGCATCGAAGGCCTGGAAGTTGACCCGGAGAGCATCCAGACCAACATTGTGATTTTTGAGATTGATCCCTCGGTGGGAACTGCTCCGGAAGTGCTGCGCGCCCTGGCCGAGGCGGGTGTGAAGGTCACACCATCCCGGGCCCAGACCCTGCGCATGGTTACCCACCGCCAGGTGGACAGCACCGACGTGGAGGACGCGCTGGCAAGGGTGGGGGAAGTAATTAACGATATGAGGCAGCGCCAGGCCTCTTAAGCGCCCCGCCCCTTGAGGGAAGCGCCTGGTGGCGCGAACAGGTTGGCGGCCCAGGCAAGGGAGTTGAGAAATGGCCGATGTCGTTCTGGAAAAGGCAACTACCGCCCTTCTAATTGCGGACTTTTATGCCGAAATGATGAACTCCATTCCCCATGCCATCGAGCGGGGAGTGGTTGGGAAGACCCGGGAGTTACAGCAGGCCGCCCGCGAAGCCGGGATCATGGTCTGCTATTCGGCCACCGTATTCCGGCCGGGATACCCGGAAATCAGCGACCGGAACAAAACCTTCAGCCAGCGCAAGGCATCGGGCCAGCCGGCCGTCAGCGACCCGGTCCAGGTTATTCACGAAGCGGTCCGGCCGATTGAAGGAGAAGTTGTGGCCGGAAAGCACCGGGTTAACGCCATGTTTGGCACCGACCTGGAAATGTCTCTGCGGGCCAACAACATCGAGACTCTGGTCCTGCTCGGCTACGCCACCAGTGGGGTGGTTTTGTCCACCACCCGCTACGCTGCCGATGCCGATTTCCGGTTGATAATCGTTGAAGACTGTTGCTCAGACCAGGACCCGGAAGTCCATGACTTCCTGACTCAGCGGATTTTCCCCCGCCAGGCCGACGTGGTCCAGGCCGCCGACGTGATTCAGGCGCTTTCCGCCTGATCCACTGCATCGTCACCCCACCATTCCCGCATCCGCTCTTCAATTTCCCGCTCCCTGCCTTGGGGAGCGGGATAATAATACCTGGCGTCCCGCAGGGAAGGGGGCAGATACTCCTGTTCAACGAAATGCCCCGAGTAATCGTGGGAATATCGGTAGCCCTTCCCGTAGTCCATGGCCCTCATCAGGCCGGTAACGGCATTACGCAGGTGCAGCGGCACCGGCTCGTTGGGTTTCCCTCGCACATCAGAAAGGGCCCGCTCCAGGGCCATGTAGGCCGTGTTGCTCTTGGGGGCGGTGGCCAGGAACACTGTGGCCTCAGCCAGGGGAATCCGCGCCTCGGGCATGCCAAGAAAATGGACTGCCTGCTGGGCTGCCACGGCCAGGGGAAGCGCCTGGGGTTCGGCCAGGCCAATGTCTTCGGAGGCCAGGATTACCAGGCGTCGAGCTATGAACAGTGGGTCCTCGCCCGCTTCCAGCATCCGGGCCAGCCAGTATAGGGCTCCGTCCGGTGATGAACCCCGCACCGACTTGATGAAGGCTGAAATGGTGTCGTAGTGGCCCTCCCCCGCCTTGTCGTACAGGGGCGACCGTCGCTGAAGGGCGTCAGATATCACCTCAACCGTAATGGCGCCCTCATTTCCTCGGACTGAACTGACTGCAAAGGCGGCAGTCTCCAGCGCATTGAGCGCGACTCTGGCGTCGCCATTGGCGATGTTCACCAGGTGGTCCAGGGCCTCCGGTTCCAGGGACAACTTCAACCCGCCCAGGCCTCGTTGGTGGTCCTCCAGGGCACGCCCTACAATGCTCGCCACTTGCTCGCCGGCCAGGGCCTGCAACGCAAATACCCGGCACCGGGACAACAGTGGAGCGTTCACTTCGAACGAAGGGTTTTCGGTGGTTGCCCCAATGAAGGTAACGGTGCCGTCCTCCACGTGGGGCAAAATTACGTCCTGCTGCGCCTTGTTGAACCGGTGAATTTCATCCACGAAAAGGATGGTACGCCGCTGGTACATTCCCTGCCGGTCCCGGGCCTCAGCCACAATGCGGCGCAAGTCCGCCACTCCCGAAGTCACGGCGCTCACGGGTTCGAAGTGGGCTTCGGTTACAGTGGCTACCAGTCGAGCCAGGGTGGTCTTCCCAGTTCCTGGCGGTCCCCAAAGTATGAAGGAGGGCAGCCGATCCGCTGCTATGGACCGGCGCAGCACCCGGTCGGGTCCCAGGATGTGTTCCTGACCGACAAATTCCTCGAAGCTGCTGGGGCGCATCCGTTCCGCCAGCGGAGCCGTGGCATTGACCCGCTGCTGTCGACCAAATTCAAAAAGCGAATCTGGGGTTGTCAAATTGGCCTACTTGAAGTGAGGGATTACCTCTTCGGCAAACAAACGCATGGAGGCATGTACGTCTTCGTTGGGCAGCAGTCCGCCCGTGGCAAACCAGCACATGATTTCATCCGCGCCCAGCATTTCAATAACGGATTCCAGCTTGTCGATTACCCGCTCGGGGCTGCCGATGGCGGAAAGCTCGGTGGAGACATGCTCGTAACTGAGGTCCCGAACCCTGCCGGTAACTACCCGGGAACGGTTGACCTGGAGGTTGGACAAATAGTTGCGGACGCTGCCTTCAAAGCCCTGCGCTGAACTTCCGCCTTCGTTTTTGGTCGTGTGGACCAGCACGTTAACATTCACCTTCCTGGCGCCGGGGTCGTGACCGTGAGCCTTCAGTTGTTTACGGTACTCATCCAGTCCTGCTTTTGCCCCGTCCAGCGAAACCACAATGGGCGCTATTAGAATGTTATGGCCCAACTCCCCCACCAATGGAAAGGTGTCGTTGCTGTTGGATGCAATGTACACCGGCGGATGGGGTTGCTGGTACGGCTTGGGTACTACCCGAACCCCGGAAACCTGATAATACTTGCCGTCGTAGTTCAACTCGTCGGTAGTCCACGCCTTCAGGACCATATCCAGGCCTTCAACAAACCGCTCCCGTCCCTCCTCCACGTCAACACCGTACCCCTGGTACTGACGCAGCATGGCGCCCCGTCCAGTGCCCAAAATGGCCCTGCCCCGGGAAATCACGTCCAGGGTGGCAAACTCCTCTGCCAGGCGCACCGGGTGATGTAACGGCATAAGGTTAACTGCGGTGGCTATCTTGAGCCGTTCCGTGGTCTGAGCAATGGCTGAACCCAGCAACAGGGGAGCGGGCAACACGGAAAACCTGGGGTTGAAATGCACCTCCGCCAGCCACACCGAGTCGAACCCCAACCGGTCGGCCAGTTGCGCCTGGGAAATGGTGTCCGCATATCGGTCCGCCGGGCTCTGGTCATCGGCGCAGGGAAGCTGATAGAAGATCCCAAACTCCATGCCTAACTCCTGATTCATACGGCGTCAACCACGAGGGTTGGTGCGAAACTGAGCGCTGGACTCGCCTCATTCCCACTGAATACTGGACTATGCTTTTACAACGGTATATTCCCGTGCTTCTTGGCCGGAAGATTGTCCCGCTTGTTGCGCAGCATTTCCAGGGCGCCAATGATACGGGCCCGGGTTTCCGCCGGATCAATTACGTCATCCAGGAAACCCTGGCCGGCAGCAATGTAGGGATTCGTAAATTTTTCCTGGTAGTCGGCGATAAGCTCGGCGCGCCTGGCTTCGGGATCATCGGCGCCCGCTATTTCCTCTCTATAGATGATGTTCACCGCGCCGTCGGGACCCATTACCGCGATTTCCGCCGACGGCCAGGCCAGGTTTACGTCCGACCGCAGGTGCTTGCTGCTCATAACTATGTAAGCCCCGCCGTAAGCCTTGCGAATGATTATGCTGATCTTGGGCACCGTGGCCTCAGCGTAGGCGTAGATCAGCTTCGCTCCATGCCGGATGATGCCGCCATATTCCTGGTCGACCCCGGGCATAAAGCCCGGCACGTCCACCAGGGTAACCAGGGGAATATTGAAGCAGTCGCAGAAACGCACGAACCGGGCTGCCTTGGCCGAGGCGTCTATGTCCAGTACGCCGGCCAGGTAAGATGGCTGGTTCCCGATGATGCCTACTGTGCTGCCGTTGAACCGGCCGAAACCGATCACCACGTTGGGCGCAAAATCCGGCTGGACTTCCAGGAACTCCTCGATGGGGACTTCTTCCAGTTCCTCTTCACCGCCAATGTCCACAATACGGTAGATGATGTCCCGGATGTCGTAGGGACGGTTGGGTTCGTCGGGCACCAGGTACCGCAGGTCCGGGTCTATCCGGTTAACCGGATCACCCAGGGGCAGCAGGGGCGGGTCCGCCAGGTTGTTGGACGGCAGGAATCCCAGCAGCCGGCGCACTTCCGCCAGGCACTCCTGTTCGCTGTCGTAGACGAAGTGGGCCACGCCGCTGCGGGTGGAGTGAGAGGTGGCCCCGCCCAGTTCCTCGTGTGTTACCTCCGCGCCCGTTACGGCCTTCACCACGTCCGGACCGGTGATGTACATCTGGCCCGTGCCCTTGACCATGAAAATGAAGTCGGTTATGGCCGGTGAATAGACCGCGCCACCGGCGGAAGGGCCCATAATTACCGAAATCTGCGGAATCACCCCCGAATACAGGGTATTGCGCAGGAAGATGTCTCCGTATGCCCCCAGGCTGATGACCCCTTCCTGGATTCGAGCGCCACCCGAATCGTTGATGCCAACCACCGGACAGCCCGTCTTTCCGGCCATATCCATTACTTTGCAGATTTTCTCGCCTACCACCTCGGAAAGAGACCCCCCGAATACCGTGAAGTCCTGCGCGTAGGCAAAAATCTGCCTGCCATTTACTCGACCGTAGCCCGTAACCACTGCGTCGCCCAGGAATTTCCTCTCCGCCAGTCCAAAATCGGTAGTGCGGTGGGTTACAAAGGAGTCAATCTCCTGGAACGTTCCGTCGTCCATCAAGCGAGACAGACGCTCCCTGGCCGTCTGCTTTCCCCGGTTATGCTGCTGTTCAATGCGCTGCTGCCCCCCGCCCTGGCGCGAGCGGCCCCGCATCTGCTGCAAATTTTCGATTTTCTGGTCAATTACCCGTTTCTCGGCGGTCACTGGCGCTCCTGGTCAAACTGGCATCGCCGCCCTGTCTGCGGCGTTTCTGGGCGCTTCCATCAGGTTTGGCCCATTATAGCGCATGGCGGATTATAATACTTGGCAGAATCGGACCGCCTTCATCAGTAGTGGCCGACCCTTGCAGTGGCCGACCTTGGCGGCTGCAACTTCGTAGGATATCGGGTGTTATGTCTACCCCCATCACCGAAATGACCGTGTCCAACTGCGAAACCCTGTCGTGGGGACGCCGCACCTACGTCATGGGCATTATCAATCTTAGCCTGGATTCCTTTTCCGGCGACGGCCTCGGGGCCGATAAGCCCGCCATAGTCGAACTGGCTGTGCGTATGCAGGAAGAGGGCGCAGATTTCCTGGATGTGGGCGCCGAGTCCACCCGTCCAGGTTCCAGGCCCATTGAACCGGAGGACGAAGTCCGTCTTCTCATCCCCGCCCTCGAGGCGGTGAGCGCGGTGGCAAAAGTGCCTGTCAGCGTCGACACCTACAAAGCAAGTGTTGCCAGGCAAGCCGTGTCCGCTGGCGCCGCCATAATCAACGACGTGTGGGGCCTGAAGTACGACCCGGAACTGGCGCGGGTTGCGGCGGACAGCGGAGCGCCACTGGTCTTGATGCACAATCAGGCGACCCGCAATTACGGGCGGTTGCTGCCCGACATTTTTGCCAGCCTGAACCGGAGCGTCGAATTGGCTAAGGACGCCGGCGTGCCACCCTCCAATTTAATCCTTGACCCGGGCATAGGGTTCGGCAAGACACCCGACCACAACCTTGAAATTCTCAACCGGCTGGCTGAGTTCAAGGCCCTCGGCTACCCCCTGTTGCTTGGCACATCCCGCAAGTCCACCATCGGTTTTGTCCTTGATTTGCCGGTGGACCAACGGCTGGAAGGTACCGCCGCCACCATTGCCCTGTCCATCGCCGGCGGCGCCGACATCGTGCGCGTCCACGACGTAAAGGAAATGGTACGGGTGAGCAGGATGACCGATGCCATAGTCCGGGGCTGGAGACCAGAGGGGTGGGACCATTGAACTCAGATCCCGTCACGGCGTACCTGGGCTTGGGTTCCAATGTGGGCGACCGAATGGCCAACCTGGAAGCAGGTCTGCGTTTACTGGACGCCACCGGCGGCATCCGAGTGGTTAATTGCTCCTCGATCTATGAAACGGAACCGTGGGGTCTTACGCAGCAGCCCCGGTTTCTCAACGTCGCCGCTACAATCGCGACCTTCCTTGAACCCGGCGGGCTGCTGGCCGCAGTTAAGACCATCGAAAATGACATGGGGCGGGTTACAACCGTCAGGTACGGACCCCGCAACATCGACATAGATATTCTGCTGTTTGGCAGCCTCGTCATTGACTGGCAGACTCCGGACCTGAAGATCCCCCACTCCCGGATGCTGGAGCGCGCCTTCGTCCTGATTCCGCTGGCCGAAATTGCCGGCGAAGTGTTGCATCCCGCTGCACAGCGACCAATGACAAAGCTGGCGCAGGATGTTCAGGACCGCGAAGGAGTGAAACTCTTTGCCCCGAGTCCCCAACTTCAAAGCCAGGAAGACGGGGGGAGCGAACCCGTTTCGCCGGCCTGACTGTTGACAATCGGCGGGCGCTATCGCATATTTTAACTTGCAGTGATTTCGTCGCCTCGCGGCGGCAGATTCGTTGCGCCCCACGCGGATCCTGGAAATAATGGTCGCCGCTTTCGGCGAGCGACGAATGTATTACGGAGGTTGAAGCAGGAATGGCAGACAAGCAATTGATCTTTGATGACCAGGCCCGGGCCAGCTTGATGCGCGGCGTCGAGGAGCTGGGCCGGGTGGTTGGATTGACCCTTGGCCCCAGTGGGCGAAACGTGCTCTTGAACCGTATGTGGTCCCTTCCCGTGGTCTGCAGCGACGGCGTAACCATCGCCAAGGAAGTTGAACTTCCGAATGTCTACGAAAACATGGGCGCACAGCTGGTGAAGGAGGCTGCCGCCAAGACCAATGACGTTGTTGGGGACGGCACTACCACTTCCGTGGTGCTGGCCCGGTCCATTGTGCGGGAGGGCTTTATGAACATCGCCGCCGGCGCCAATGGCATGAGCCTGAAGGCCGGCATCGACAAGGCCGTCAATGCCGTGGTGCGCGAGATTTCCGACAGCGCCATTCCGGTCGAAAATCGGGAGCAGATTGCCAGGGTGGCCGCCCTTTCCGCCCACGAGGAGTCTATTGCCGACCTGATCGCCGAAGCGATGGACAAGGTAGGGCGGGAAGGCGTTATTACCGTTGAAGAGTCCAAGAGCATGATCGACGAGCTTGATGTCGTGGAAGGCATGCGCCTGGACCGTGGCTACCTTTCTCCGCACTTTGTTACCGACACTGACCGGATGGAAGTCAGCCTGGACAATCCCCTGATCTTGATCACCGACACAAAGGTCTCTTCAGTTAACGACATCGTACCTACCCTGGAGAAGGTAACCCAGGCCGGCGGCAGGCCTTTGGCAATAATCGCCGAGGACGTGGAGGGTGAAGCCCTGGCAACCCTGGTGGTGAACAAGTTGCGCGGCACCATTTCCTGCCTGGCCGTCAAGTCGCCCGGCTTCGGTGACCGCCGCAAGGCCTTGCTGGAAGACCTTGCCATCCTGACCGGAGCCACCGTCATCAGCAAGGATACGGGCCTGTCACTGGACGCCGTGGAATTTGACCACCTGGGGTCCGCCCGCCGAATGGTGGCCCTGAAGGACGAGACCACCATTGTTGAGGGAAGCGGTTCACCCGAAGACATTGAAGCCCGCGTGGCCCAGATTCGGGTTCAGATTGAAGAAACAACCTCCGACTATGACCGGGAGAAACTCCAGGAACGACTGGCGGCCCTGGTGGGCGGCGTGGCCGTCATCAAGGTGGGCGCCGCCACCGAACCGGAAATGAACGAACGCAAGTCCCGCACCGAGGACGCCCTCTCGGCCACCCGTGCCGCCGTTGAAGAGGGCATTGTCGCCGGCGGCGGAGTTACTTTGATCAGGGCGGAGCCGGTGCTCGAAGAGTTGCAGGCCACTTTGCGGGGCGACGAAGCCCAGGGTGTGCGCCTGATCCGCCACGCTCTGTCCGCCCCCCTGGAGCTTATTGCCCAGAACGCCGGCCACCCCGGCATGGTAGTGCTGGACAAGGTACGGCAGGGCGAGGGCGACTGGGGCTTTGACGCCGAAAAGGGCGAATATACCCAGTTGATACAGGCCGGCATTATCGACCCGGCCAAGGTAACCCGCTCCGCGTTGCAGAACGCTGGCAGCATCGCCGGAATGCTGCTCACCACCCAGGCCGTGGTGGCGGAAATCCCGGTCCATACGCCCCTGCCGGCCGACGTCCAGGATTTCATGCACGACTAACCGGCGGCCGGTCAATGGAGCGCCATCCAAACAGACCTGGCGCAAATCCCGCCGGGGGGCCAACCTGTCAGTGGCCCCCCGGTTGATTTTTGGTGGAGTCTCATGCAGTACGGCGCCGCACTGGACCGGGGAACCATCCGTCAACTGATAGTCAACCCGGCGGAAGGGCAGCCGCCGCTGATTCAAGGGCTTACGTCCCTGGAGGACCAGCTTCAACCCTGTGGGCTGGACCTGAGCCTCATGCGGGTGGACCGGTTCACATCGGCCGGAAGCATGGGATTCTCCTCCAACGACCGCATCTTGCCTCAGTACCACCCGTTGGAGTTTGATTCCGACGGATGGCTTTCCCTGGACGCCGGACCCTTTCTGGTCACCTTTACTGAAATCGTCAACATTCCTCTGGACCTGGTCGCCCTGTGCCTGCCACGCTCCAGCCTGTTGCGCAGCGGCGTCAGCCTGCATACCGCCATTTGGGATCCCGGGTACAGCGGCCGTTCCCAGGCCTTGCTGACCATCCACAATCCCGCCGGCTACCGGCTGCAGCGAAAGGCCAGATTGATGCAGATGTTCTTCCTGCGCCTTCTCCAGCCCGTTGATGAAGGCTACCAGGGCCGGTACCAGGGAGAGCGACCATGAATCGGGGTGCAACCAGGTCGGAGACGACCAGGCTGGTCAAGGAGCGGGCCAGCGCATCAGGGTTCGATCTGGTTCGCATCACCACGGCCGAGGATTTTTCGCAGGACCGGGAGGTGGCGCTCAGCAGGATAGCTGAAGGGATGATGGATGGCCTGCCCTGGTACAACGCGGGCAGGGTGAATCGTGGCGCTTCCCCCCGGCAGCTTCTCCCCAACGCGCGCTCAATTATCTGCCTTGCCCTTAACTATTTTCCCGGGAATTCCGGCAGCGATGAATTTGAAGAAAAAGGAGATGAGCCACCCGAAAATTCCGGGCGCTACGCCGGCAAAATAGCCAGGTATGCCCGGGGCCGTGACTACCACCGGGTGATGAAACGCAGGATGCGCGAACTGGTTGCAGACCTCGCCCTTCACCTGGAAACGGAGGTTGCCGCTCGCTGGTACGTAGACGACGGCCCCATGCTGGACCGGGCGGCGGCAGCGCGGGCCGGCCTGGGCTGGTTCGGCAAGAATACCAACATCCTGACCAGCGAACTGGGATCGTGGGTCTTCCTCGGCCAGATTATCACCAACCTGGAACTCGAACCGGACCTTCAGGTCAAAAAAACCTGCGGCAGTTGCGTTCGCTGCATCGACGCCTGCCCTACCGGCGCCATTGTTGCGCCCTACACCATAGACAACACTCGTTGCATTTCCTACCAGACCATCGAGAACCGCGGCGCCATCCCGGCGGAAATAAGGCCGCTTATGCTGGACTGGGTATTCGGCTGCGACATCTGCCAGGAAGTATGCCCGGTGAACCGCAAGGAAAGGCCCACCGGAGAGCCTGGTTTCGGCCGCCCCGGCCTGGACGTGGCCGACCTTGTTGAACTCCTGCAACTGACAGATGACCGGTTCCTGGAACGGTTTGCCGGCACTCCCATAATGCGGGCCCGGAGAGTTGGCATGCAGCGCAATGCCTGCGTTGCCCTGGGAAACCTGCAAGCGGTGGCGGCCGTTCCGGCATTGGTATGCGCGCTGGAACGCTGCGAACCGATGGTCAGGGGCCACGCGGCGTGGGCGCTGGGAAAGATCGGCGGAAAGGCGTCCCTGGCAGCCCTCAATAAGGCTCAGGTCACGGAGCAGGACCAGGAAGTGCTGGCGGAAATATCGGCGGCCCTGCACATCCTGTATGCAGGTAACCGGGAGGCCTGACCTGCCTGGCGCCCTTCACTTTCCCGGCAGGCGCATCAGCCCAAACTCGGCAACACTAAAGCTCGGGATTCCCACCCTCCAGCTCAACCTGCGGTTCTTTCCGGTTGGCGGGCCGGCGCGACTTCCGACTGCGTACGCTGGGGGCGGGCTGCGCCGGAGCCTCATCCAGGTATGCCCGGCCAAATTTAAGCTTCTTCATTTCCTCTTCAATCAGGAAAAAATCGCCCTTGGGCAGCAGATGTAAATTGCCCTGGAACGCCATGTACCAGTTTTCGGGGGGCCAGCGGCGAATGTAGTCCAGGCGGGGGGCCAGCAGGCCCGCCTCCATGTATTGCTCTTCATCCAGCACAAACTCCGGCTTGATTTCTATCAGATAAGGCCACGTTGCGCTGCCTTCGTTCTTCCAGTAGCCGGCGTCCTCTTCCTTGTAGGACTGGGTTACCGTGGCTGTGGCCGCGAATTTGCGAATACCCATTACGTAATACAGCAACCGGTCATCCTTCTCAACCCGTTGCACCTTGCGGCGGTATTCCGACTTCAATCCCTGTCTGGTGAAATCCATCTGGCGAGTGATGTTGAAGTTCTCTTCATTGCAGGTGATCATCCAGAAGTTCCGGGGCATATTGTTCCCTCTTTGCCAACCTGACGGCTCGGTACGGCCGCCATTTCTCTCATTTTATCACTTGGGGAAGGCCGGTCTCGACGCGGGGAAAGACAGTCCCCGCTACGCTCATCCCATTGTCCATAGGGAATGATTTAGTGTAACATCTTCCCGAATACCGGACCCCGCTCCCCGGCTGTCCGGTCAGGAGGAATGACAGAAAATGACGTCAAGCTCGACCCGTGAGAGAGACATCGCCATCGTGGGAGTAGCCGAGTCGGACGAGATGGGGACCGTTCCCAACAAGTCGTCCCTGCAGCACCACGCCGAAGCCGCCTACAACGCCCTGGAAGACGCCGGCATCGCCAAGTCAGAGGTAAATGGGCTGCTCACCGCTGGCTTCTCCACCCTGGCCACCGCGGAATACATGGGCATTCAGCCCGGGTTTACCGACAACACATCCGTCGGGGGATCGTCCTTTGTCATCCACGTTGCCCACGCCGCCGCCGCCATCCGCGCCGGCTATTGCGATACGGTGCTCATCACCCACGGCCAGGCCGGCCGCTCCACCCGAGCACGGGTGCCCGCGGACCCCAACCTGCCCGTGGCCCAGTACGAGTCTCCATACGGGCTGATTGGTCAGCCCATCAACTACTCCATGGCCTGCACCCGCTATATGCACGAATACGGCGAGGACCGCACTCGCCAGGCCATGGCCGAAATTGCCGTGTCCACCCGCAAGTGGGCCAACCTTAACCCCAAGGCGGTGATGCACGACACTCCCATGTCCTTTGACGACTACCACAACTCCCGCTGGGTTTCCTGGCCTTTTCACCTCTTCGACTGCTGCCTGGTTACCGACTCGGGCGCGGCCATCGTGGTAACCACTGCGGAGAAGGCCGCCAACTGCAGGAAGGCCCCGGTCTGGCTGCTGGGGGCCGCCGAGGCCCACGACCATAACCTGATCAGCCAGATGCCTTCTTACACGTCATTGATCGCGCGAGAAACCGGCCCCAACGCCTTGCAGAGGGCCGGCGTAACCCACGATGACGTTGACGTAACCCTTATTTACGACTCCTTCACCTACACGGTGATGTTGTCCCTGGAGGGCCTGGGCTTCTGCGGTCCCGGCGAAGCCCCGGACTTCGTGGCCGACCAGCGCACCGCTCCGGGCGGCGACTTCCCCCTGAACACCGCCGGCGGCGGCCTGTCGTACACCCACCCGGGCATGTACGGCAGCTTCCTGCTGGTTGAATCCGTCCGTCAGTTGCGCGGAGAGTGCGGCGACCGCCAGGTTAAGGCCAAGGACGGCAGCGACAGCCCGAAGATTTCCCTGGTCAACGGCACCGGCGGCTCCTTGTCGTCCACCGGCACGGTGATACTGGCCAGGGACTAGGATATTTTCCCGATCATAAGAGCAGGCAGGTAACTATACCCAATGGACATAGGAATCATAGGGCTTCCCCAGTCGGGGAAGACCACGGTATTTAACGCTTTGACCCGCGGCCACGCTGACACCAGCGGCGCCAGCGGGTCTGCTACTGAAATGCACCTGGGCGTGGTGAAAGTCCCCGACGCCAGGCTGGAAGTCTTGTCCGGCATGTACAACCCGAAGCGGGTGGTGCCGGCGGAGATCAAGTACTGGGACGTGCCCGGGCCCGAGTCCCTGGCCAAGTCCCAGGGCATCGTGGGCCAGTACCGCAATATTCTCCAGGGCGCCGACGCCTTCCTGGTGGTAGTGCGGGCCTTTGACAACCCGTCCGTGGTGCACCCAATGGAAACCGTGAATCCGGGCCGCGACGTGGAAACAATGCTGGGAGAACTGGTCTTTGCCGATCTGGAAGTCATGGACCGGGCGGTAGAACGCCTGGAAGACGGGATGAAGAAGGCCAAGCCCGCCGAGCGTCCCGCCATGACCCGACAGTTGGAAACCGTCCAGAAGGTGAAGGTTGGACTGGAAGCGGGAATCCCGTTGCGAGCCCAGGAAGTAACCGAATCCGAATCTGCCATACTGGTTAACTACCAGTTGCTTACCGCCAAGCCCGTAATCGTGGTTTTCAACACCGACGAGGATGGCCCCGAACCTTCCCTGGCAGCCATTAACCTGGACCTGCCGGCCGGGGTGGAACTGGGGGAAGTCTGCCTCAGCGCCAGGCTGGAGGCGGAACTGGCGTTGATGTCCGACGAAGAGGCCAACGAGTTTCGCGCTGACCTGGGCCTGGACGACTCGGCCATGAACCGGGTCATCCGCGCCAGCTACAGCACCCTGGGCCTCATTTCCTTCCTGACCGTCGGCCCAGACGAAGTGAGGGCATGGAGCGTTCCCAACGGAATACCGGCCCAGGAAGCTGCCGGGACCATCCACTCAGACTTCGTGCGGGGCTTCATCCGCGCCGAGGTCATTCCCTACGACGACCTGCGCCGCTGCGGCAACATTGCCCAGGGCCGCAAGGAAGGGGCGCTCCGTTCCGAAGGCAAGACATACCAGGTAAAGGACGGCGACGTAATCAACTTCCTGGTCAACGTTTAAGCTGGCCCCCAGGTGGCCTGCATTGTTTTCCATCAGACAGTTCCGGCAGGAAGACGCGGACGATGTCCGCCGCCTGTTCACCGAGGGACAGCGCCAGTTTTCCACCGGGGTTGAAAGGGAACTGGAAGCCTACATCCGTACGAGCCTGGCGGGAGACCTGGCCGACGTGACCGGCAACTACATTCTGCCCGGCAGCAATTTCTGGGTGGCGCAAACGGGGAAAAGAGTGATCGGCATGGTGGGTATACAGCGAAAAGACGCCGCTACCTGCGAATTACGCCGCATGGCGGTCGACATCCAATGGCGAAGGCGGGGACTGGCCCGAAAACTGCTGGAGACGGCCGAGGCCTTCGCCCTGCATCAGGGCTACTCCAGCATAGTGCTCTCCACAATTACGCAGCTCCACCCGGCCATAGCTCTTTACGAAGGAAGGGGTTACCGGCAAACGGGCCAAAGCAAATACGGCACGGTGACCGTGCTTCATTACGGCAAGGACCTGCTCAACAACCCGAATCCTCCAGGGGACGCGCAAAGCTGAGTTCGTGGCCATCCGGGTCGGTAACGTGAAAATACCGCTCCCGCCAGGGAGCGTCCACGGGATCGCTGTCGGTCGCCAACCCCGCGCCCAACAGCCTGGCGTGCATCCGGTCCACGTCGTCCACGTAGAAAATGGTCCGCCCCCACCACGCCAGGGGTTGGTCGGTAAGGATCAGGTTCAGGTATCCCTCCCCCACCTTGAAGCTGCTGAAGCCCGCTTCCTCTCCTCCATACAACATCTCCAGGCCCACGCCGTCGCGGTAGAACACCACCGACCGGGCCATGTTGTGTACCCCCAAAGTCACCGCGCTGATGCTGCGTACCGTCAACCTGGTCTCCCCCCTTCAGCTCGCTGTTATAATGGTCAAAAGCTCAATGGCGTTACCAAATGGTAGCAAACGGACCGGAAGAATGGCAAAAACAGCAAACACCACCGCCAATGACCTAGAGCGGCTGGAATCCATCCTGCGGGATATGGAGTCGGTCATTGTTGCCTATTCCGGCGGGGTGGACAGCGCCCTGCTGGCGTTAGCCGCTCACCGAGCCCTGGGGCAGCGAGCATTGGCGGTTACCGCCGTCTCACCGGCGCTGGCTGCCCGGGAACTACAAGAGGCAGAAGACCTTGCCCGGCGATTCGGGTTCTGTCACCGGACAATCAACACCGCCGAAATGGAACGGGAAGGCTACGCCACCAACGCCCCCAACCGCTGCTACTTCTGCAAGACCGAACTTTACACCGAACTGGCTAAACTGGCGGAAACGGAGAGCTACCACTGGGTCGCCAACGGCGCCAACCTGGACGATCTGGGCGACTACCGGCCCGGCCTGCAGGCCGCCGCCGAGAACCGCGTCCGCAGTCCCCTGGTGGAGGCTCATCTGGACAAGGATTCCGTGCGCCGACTGGCACAGAGCCTGGACCTGCCGGTCTGGGACAAACCGGCGCAACCCTGCTTGTCGTCCCGCATACCCTACGGCACACCCGTAACCCTGGAAAACCTGTCAATGATCGAGCAGGCGGAGGACTTCCTTAAGGGCCTGGGCCTGCGGGAAGTCCGGGCCCGCCATCACCAGAACCATTGCCGCGTTGAGGTGGCGGACGCCGAGATGGATCTTGCCTTCGCCCACCGCAAGGAAATCGCCGCGGCCCTCAAGAGAATAGGCTACCTTTGGGTGTCCCTGGACTTGTCAGGCCTCCGTTCGGGCAGCCTTAACGACCAGCTGAACCGGAAATCCGCCACGGCGCCGGGTCAAAGACCAAATTCTTGCTAGCTCAGCATTGTCGCAAATAGGTCTTTCCATGAAAGCAGCCTACATTCAGCCCATCGGCGGCGCCAGCGGCGA
The DNA here is from genome assembly GCA_964587795.1 of uncultured Dehalococcoidia bacterium. Lineage (GTDB taxonomy): Bacteria > Chloroflexota > Dehalococcoidia > Lucifugimonadales > UBA3495 > Bin22. The sequence goes on from CAZPMU010000007.1 coordinate 29,285, forward strand.
CATGCTGCTGGGCGCACTCTTGGATTTGGGCCTGCCATTGGATGTATTGCGGAAAGGGCTGGCGCATTTGGGAGCAGAAGGGTACCAAATCTCCGTTTCCCAGGAAACCAGGTGCGAAATTCGGGGCTCCAAGCTGACCGTGGAGTTGAAGTCCAGGAATCGGTTTGCTCCCAGGGAGTTGAACGACACTGTAACCGCCAGCAACCTGCCTGAACAGGTTAAATCCAGCAGCCTCCGGGTGCTGAACAACCTGTGGCAGGCTGAATGTCGGGTGCACGGAGAGGAACCCGATGTGCTCGAACTGGAGGAACTGGGCACGGTAGACACCCTGGTGGATGTGGTCGGGTTCGTCTATGGCCTCCACCAATTGGGTGTCGAAGAGGTATATTCCGCACCCCTGGTTCTGGGCGCTGCCGCTCCACCCCGCTGGCCCGGCGGCTACTCCAACCCGGCACCGGCTACACTGGAACTGGTGGCGATGGCCGCAGCCCCCCTTACGCCTGAACTGGCGCTGCACCAGGGAGTTGGCGAACTTACCACGCCCACCGGCGCCGCCATCTTAACCACCTTGGCAACCTTCCACAGGCCCGCAATGACCGTCGATGCCATTGGCGTGGGACTGGGTGGAAAAGACCCCGAAGCCTTTCCCAACGTAGTCCGTGTCTGGCTGGGGGAGACGTCGCAGGAAGAATCGCCAACGCCCGGTTTCACCCACAAGCAGCAGGGCATTGTCTTGCTGGAAACCAACCTGGACGATGTCACCGGGGAGGTCCTGGGTTACGCCCAGGAGCGGCTGTTCAACCTGGGGGCCCTGGATGTCTGGATTACCCCAATCCAGATGAAGAAAAACCGGCCGGGGGTAATTCTCTCGGCTCTGCTGCCGGAGGGACTGGAGTCAGCGGGAGCGGAACTTATTCTGCGGGAGACGCCAACTCTGGGCGTAAGAAGTCGCCCCGTGGAAAGGTACGCGGCAGAACGCCAGACGGTCCAAATGGAAACGGCTATGGGCCCCGTCCGCGTCAAGCTGAAGTTCCTGGCCGGCGCCATAATTTCCGCAAGCCCCGAGTATGAAGACTGCCGAACGCTGGCTTTGGAGTCCGGCAAGCCGTTGCAGGACGTTTTCCGCCAGGTGGAAGCGCAGGCCCGGGAACAATACCTGGTATAGCCTCACCCCCGCCCGTTCCTCTAATAGGACTGGAACAGCTTCCCCCATTCGGTCTTGAGCGCCGAGTTGATGCGGCCTTTCCCGTGGGTATTCAGCCAGTAACCGTTGTGGTACAGGTTGGAAGCCATGTATGCCCACGACGCCAGTGGGCTGCGCAGCAGGAAGTTCTCCAGGGGCTTGAGCGGGCCCCAGTAGATCAGCTTCTGCCCCTTGCTGGCGAAAGTGTTCTCCGTACCCGAAAAGCGCCAGTTAACCTGGCTGATGTCCTCTCCCACCACTTCAATCTGCGAAATATCTCCGCAGCCCAGGCCCCGCTCGTGGGCAAGGCGGATGAATTTCAGGTTCATGGGGTCGAATCCCATCATGTGGGCGGCCACCGCGTCAATGGCCACCTGATCGGCGCTGGCCAGGATACGGTCCTTTACGTGCCATCGCATGGCCCGCGGGCCAGGGCCGTCGCCGGCGAAGGTGCCGTCCATTACGGCAAAAATCCCCGGGTGAATTTCTTGCTGGATTGCCAGCAGATCCACCAGCGTCTCGTGAATTACTGAGTGGGTCCAGTGGCGCTTTCGGTGCAGCAGGCCTCCAAAGGCGTTTTTCATCGCGCCCGTCATGGTGGTGAAAACGTGGGTTTTCATTGTGGGCAACTGGATTATGTTCTTTCCCGGGAATATCTCGGGAATCTGTATCCCTTCCGGGAAAATATCGTTCAGGACCAGCATCTCGGCCCGGGGCTTGTAATCAATCCAGACGTTCGGCGGCGTGTCCAGGTGCACTGCCGGAAGCCCGTACTTGTCCTGGACTGCCTTGTGCTTGTTGTTTGCTTCACCTTCGAAAGAATCCACAACAACTGTACCGTTGTGGGCCGCGATCAGGTCATCGTGACCCAGATTCCGTAAAGCCTGTACCACCCCCTCCAGCTGCCAGGGCGTTGTGGAACAGCCAGGGTACCAGTGCTGCCAGGAGATGTTAATTTTCAGCAGGGTTGCCAACTCCGGGGAAAGGACTCGCTCCACGCCGGCCAGGTTCATGGCCTGGCCCACGTCTGACAGCACCGTTTCCGGTCGGGTTGCAACTACCGCCACAACTGGCCGGCCCGTCCTTCTGCCGGTCTCAGCGCCGGCGGCGGGAACCGGAGCGGTTTCAGGTCTCCCCGTTTCCTGCATTGTATTTCTCTCCCGGCGACGGCTACCCTGCGCCGTCAAATATCAAGATTACTCCGGCTGTGGCCAGCCAGCACACTACCGATATTACCATAGGCCAGTCTTTGGCAATCAACAATTCCGGGTACTCGGCATCGTCGCTGGTGTGAACCAGGTACAGGAACCGGAACAAACCATAGGCCACCAGGGGAATGGTAAGCAGCATGGCATCATTGTCCGGCAGGTTAGCCGCCTCAATGGTGTAGAGGGCATAACTGATAAGCGCTGCCGCCGCCGTTATGATAAGCAGTTGGCCAACGAAGGACAGCGGATACTGCGTCAGGACCTGGCGCTGCGCCTCAGGCGAGTCCCCCGCCAGCCTCACCTCAGCGAAGCGGCGCCCAAGGACTATGAACAGGGCTGCCGCCCCCGTGGTAGTGTACAGCCACGGTGACGGATTCACGTCAATGACCAGCGCTCCCACTACCGTCCTTATCACATACCCGCTGGCTACCAGGAGCACGTCAATTACCACCAACCGTTTCAGCCCAAGGGAATAACCGGCATTCAGGGCCAGGTAAAGAACTCCTACACCGGCAAGGAACGGATCTATCAGGCTGAATATGGCCAGGCCCAACGCCACGCAACCTGCAAGGGTCAAGGCCGCCAGCGGAACGCTGACCTGGCCTGAAGCCAGCGGGCGCGTCCGCTTGACAGGGTGATAGCGGTCTGAGTGCCGGTCCTGAAGGTCGTTGAATAGATAGACGGCAGCGGACAGTGCGCAAAATGCCACCGCCGCCAAGGCTACTCGAAACAGCAGTTCGGGTACCGCTCCCAGCTGGGAGGGTGTCCAGGCCAAATCGACTGCGAAGAGAAAAGGCAGGAAAACGAGGCCGTTCTTGATCCACTGCCGTGGCCTTAACGCCCTGAGCAGCGCCCAGAGGGTTGAGCCGCTGGGCGGCGGGACTTGAGACCCTCGCTCCACCTGCCCGTTCTTCATAGGCAGGCTATCCATCGGAGGCGCCTTCTACGGCTTTGTCGGCAGGCCGGCTCCTTGGGTTTCCCTCAACCGTCTTCCCGGCGGCTCTTGCTGGCAACAACCAGTGAAGGAAGCCCAGCGCAACCAGCCCGATTGCTACGGCGAACCAGAGTGTGGCCACCCTGACAATCAGGGTGCCAGCGGCGGCAACGTCACGTTCCGCCCCTATTTGCTGGAGGATCGCCACCATCGCCCCCTCGGTTCCCACCAGTCCGCCCGGCAGGGTTGTGGCGGCGCCGACCAGCACTGAGCCGGCGTAGATGGGAAGGGACAGCAGGACACTGACATCCGTGCCCAGTCCTTTCAGGACAACCCAGAGCGCCAGTCCCTCGCTGACCCACGAAACAAGCCCCAGGGTCAGGGCCGCCGCCATCGGCCACGGGCGGGACAGGGACTTGATCCCTTCCCTGCTTTCCCGGACCTGTTCTTGCCAGCGCCGGACCAGCGGAAACGCCAGCACGCGATCGGTATGCCGGGTGGACAGAAAGTAGAGAACGGCCGCCGCCGCCGCCAGCAGGAGGAGCAAAGAAAAGGACACAAGGGGAGGCAACAGGGTCAGTCCGGCCAGCCCCATCAGGGCCACTGAAATCAGGTCGGTAACCCTTTCCATCAAGACCACCGGAATTGAGGCGGGAAGGGGTATTCCTGAACGATCGCGAAGCAGGTAGCACTTCACCAGTTCACCCACCTTTCCCGGGGTAATGGTCATTGCCAGCCCGCCCAGGAACACCAGCAAGCTTACGTGAAACGGCACCTTGATGTTCAAAACCTTCAGGTAAAGGGCCCAGCGCACAAACCGGAGCAGGTAGTTGACCAGGGCCAGCGCAAAAGCCCATACGAGATAGATAGGCGGAAACTCGGCTGACCGCTCCCAGACCTCCCTTAGATCACCGTATCCGGCCACTCCGGCAAATACGAGGCAGGCCAGAAAAACGGTCAGCAGAATTTTCCACGCTGCGCTACCCACCGGGAAGGCCCATCAGGTTTATCTGGGCGGCCAGATAGCCTGCACCGAATCCGTTGTCGATATTGACTGTCGCCACGCCTGGGGCGCAACTGTTTAACATTCCAAGGAGGGCGGAAAGGCCCTCGAAGGAGGCCCCATATCCCACGCTGGTGGGCACGGCAACCACCGGGGCAGACACTAGCCCCGCAACCACGCTGGCCAGGGCGGCCTCCATTCCGGCGACGACAACTATCACCCTGGCTGCCCGCAGTTCTTCCAAACTGCTCAGAATGCGGTGCAGGCCGGCCACTCCAACATCGTTAATTCTTGCCGGGGGACAACCCATAAGGGTCGCAGTGATGGCTGCTTCTTCCGCCACGGGCAGGTCGGCGGTTCCTGCCGTAACGACCAGTACACCCTCCGTGACTTCTCTTTCCCTCACATCCTCCACTACTATGGCGTTTGCGCCTTCGTGGAATACGGCGCAGGGTACAAGCTCAATCACCGCATTGTATGCAGCCCGATTCGCCCGGGTTACCAGAACGGGGTTTCCCCTGTCGGCCATGGCCTGGACAATCGAGGCCACCTGGTCGGGGGTCTTCCCCTGTCCAAATACTACCTCGGGAAATCCGGTCCGCAGGGGTCGGTGGTGGTCCAGCCGCGCAAAGTCCAGGTCCTGGTAGGGGTAATCCTCCAGAAACTCCAGAACCTCTTCAACGCTGCGGTCGCCCTTGCGCAGTTCCTCCAGTCTCCGTCGTAATTCAGAATTAGTCATTGAGGTACGAGACCGCCGCAAGCTCCAGTATCAATTGGGAATACCCCAAATTCGCCTCAACTGCTCTGGGAAAGCCCCGCTGCAATACACCTGAGTGCCGCCCTGGCGGAAAAGGCTCATCAGGTGGAAGCAAGCAGCGCCGGCAACACCACTTCATCAATAGCTATGGCCAGGCCGTCCTGCTCCACGGGCGGCGCGACGTAATCGGCCAATTCCTTCATTTCGGGAGGGGCCGAAGCCATTGCAATACGGAAACCCGCGATTTCCAGCATGGGCAGGTCGTTAAAGCTGTCACCGGCGGCAATAAAGGCAGAGGGTTCAATACCCGTCTTCTCTGCAAGGATCGTGGCGGCCGCGCCCTTGTGTACCCCCGCCGCCGTGAAGTCTACCGCCCACCAGCCATTATAGTGCAGGTACACCTTGACCACGTGCAAGGCCGGAACGCCGCTGTATTCTGATACCAGCTCATCGGCCAGGGACTCAGGGATGTCCATTGCCGAAATACGGGTCAAGTCCCAGCGCTCGATTTGCGAAACGGCTTCCGCATCGCCCCGGGGATGGGTGGCGATGAAAGGAATGGAAAGCCCCACCAGCGTTTCGATTATGGATCTGGCGACTTCCTCCTGCAAATGGGAATTCCAAAGATATCTCCCCGACCCAGGGTCCAGCAGGGTGGCGCCGCCGTTGCAGATTTGGGGGGCAACTAAACCCAGCTTTCCGGCATACTCTCTGACGTCGGCAGCGCGCCGTCCCGTGGCTATCGAAACGGGAATTAACTCCTCAACCCTGGCTACGGCGCGGGCAACCCTGGGCGAAACTTCATCGGTGACCATCAGGGTGCCATCCAGGTCCACCAGCATGGCTGCGAATCGAGACATGATCAAGCTCCGACCCGGGAAACCGGATTTTGGCAACCTGATGCCGGGAAGGGATTTGACGGAAACGCCCTGCCGACCGACATCTACCCCCCTTCCTGCTGCCGAGTTTCTCTCTCGGCCCGTTGCTGTTCTCGAAGGGAATAAAACATGGCGCCCATGGTCCCCATGCTGCCGGTGTACAAGGTAAAAACACCGGCGCCCAGCCAGGCCAGGGTTGCCACTCTCGGGTCGTCAAACATTGCTGTCAGCAATGCGGCCACTCCCGCCAGAATGAAACCCATGAACAGCGCCAGGAGTGAGCCGAACATCAGGCCGTGCATCGCATAGTGGCGCCCCGGGTTGCTGGCGTATTGTATCCCCCAATAGCCGGCTATAAATGGACCGGCCGGAGCCAGTACAAAGTGGGCTATAGGTATCAGGAAGCAGCCAACCATTATGGCCAAACCCACAAGGACGCCAACGATCATAAATCCCCCATTGTCCGCGACATTCCCCGCAGCTCACCCGATACCTGCCAAACGCACAAAATTCTATCACAGCGGCAACTTTCTGTGATGTTGGCGCTTTCTTTTCCTGCGTAGGCGTTGGTGCTATAATCTCCATGTCGCAATGGGTAGGAGGTAAACGTCATGAGAATCCCAATGAAGGTGGACTATGGCGTCCGTGCCCTCGTAGAACTCGCCATGCACTACGGCGAACGGCAGTTGCATACTTCGGAAATCGCGGCCAGACAGGGCATTCCCGAATCCTACCTGGTGCAGTTGATGACAACCCTGAATCGGTGCGGGCTGGTCCAGAGCAGGCGGGGGCCGCAAGGTGGGCACAGTCTGGCCTTGGAACCCGCCAGCATCAATCTGCACGTTATTATGACCACCCTGGACGGGAACAGTTCGCCGCTGGACTGCCTTAGCTACGCCAGCGACTGCATGTTTGCCGATTCCTGTGCTCAACAGGAGATTTGGAAGTCTGTAGAAGAAGCCATAGAAAACGTCCTAACCAACATCACCCTCGAGCATCTGGCCCAGCGGCAAAAGTACCTGTCGGCCCAGAATGTTTAGCAGTTGCGGTTGCAGTGGGGTTTCCCTTTTACCCGAATCGGTTTTCCGTACCCGTCCCAGCCGAACCGGCCCCATTTATGCTGGTTGACAACCGCATTGCCCAGGAATAGACTCTAATCGACAATGAGAGATTTCCGTTCAGACATCTATTCTATCTGTACCTGTCCCCATACACAGGGGGCAGGTTAGGTGGTATCTCTCTAAGCCTGCACCCGCCCAGTCAGGGCAGCCCGTACTGGGGTGCGGGTTTTTTGTTGAATTCCTTACAAAGCAAACTGCGGCGTTACCTTGTACCGTCCCGACTCTGAAAACGCTTGCAACGGCAGACCCCAGGAAACTCTACGGCAAACCGACCACTTAACAAGGAGGATTCGATTTCGATGACTCAACAACCTCTCGCTCTTACCCCCGATCAGGTCAAGCGCTATAGCCGCCACATCATCATGGGCGACGTGGGCAGTTCCGGTCAACGAAAACTGATTCAATCCAAGGCCCTTATCGTGGGCGCCGGCGGGCTGGGGTCGCCATCCGCCATTTACCTGGCCCTGGCAGGCGTCGGCACTATCGGGATCGTTGACTTCGACGTTGTGGAGATTTCCAACCTTCAGCGCCAGATCCTCCACCACACGGACGACATAGGGCGGCCCAAGCTCCAGTCCGCCATCGACAACATCCACGCCTACAACCCCGACGTCAATGTCGTAGCCCACGAGGTTCGCCTTGAGTCGGAAAACGCCATGGACATCATCAGCCAGTACGACCTGGTTATCAACGGCGCCGATAACTTCGCTACCCGGTACCTGGTGAACGACGCCTGCTACCTGTTGGACAAACCGCTGGTTGACGGAAGCATCCTGATCTTTGACGGACAGGCCACCGTGTTTCTCCCCGGTCAGGGCTGCTACCGTTGTCTCTTCCCATCGCCCCCTCCCCCGGGTATGGTGCCTAACTGCGCCGAAGCCGGCGTATTGGGCGCACTGACCGGACTGGTAGGCAGTATTCAGGCCACAGAGGCGCTGAAGCACTTCCTTGGCATCGGCGAGAGCCTTAACTCCAGGCTTCTCCTGGTGGACGCGTTGAGTATGACCTTCCGCGAGGTCAAGTTGAAGCGGAACCCCGCTTGCCCGCTTTGCGGCGACAAGCCTACGGTAACCGAACTAATCGACTATGAAGTCTTCTGTGGCGTGGCGGAACCGGAAGTGGCCGGTGTGGCAGGCAACTAGGGACTCGGCTGTCGGATACCAATACAGGCAGTTATAGGCAGGTATTAGCGAAGCTCATGGTTACTCGGCTGGCTTACAAGGGCATCCTGGCCACCATTGGCAACACTCCGGTGGTGGAGTTGCAGCGCCTCAGCCCGAATCCTAAGGTGCGGATTTTCGCCAAGCTGGAAGGGCAGAACCCAACCGGAAGTGTTAAGGACCGCATTGCCCTGAAAATGGTTGAACGGGCGGAGGCAGACGGTGAACTGTCGTCCAATCGGACCATACTGGAACCCACCAGCGGCAACACCGGGATTTCCCTGGCCATGATTGGCCGCCTCAAGGGTTATCAGGTCAAGGTAGTCATGCCGGAAAACGTCAGCGAAGAACGAAGCCAGCTTCTTCATGCCTACGGCGCCGACATCGTGTTCTCCGATGGGGAGAAGGGCAGCAATGGTTCCATTGAGATGGCCCAGGAAATGGCCGCCAGCAATCCCCACGACTACCTGATGATGTACCAGTATGGCAACAGTGGCAATCCCGACGCTCACTATGAGACCACCGGGCCGGAAGTGATAGAAGCCGTTCCGGAGGTAACTACTTTTGTGGCAGGCCTTGGCACCGGCGGTACTCTGATGGGAGTAGCGCGCAGCCTGAAGGAATATAATCCGGATGTCCGCATCGTCGCAGTCGCTCCCGAACCGGACGACTTTATATCTGGACTGCGTCGGCTGGAGGACGGCTATGTTCCGCCAATCCTGGACATAACCATGCTGGACGCCCGCTTGCTGGTGGGGAGTCTGCCCGCCTTCCGCACCACCAAGGAACTGCTGCACCAGGAAGGCATATTCGCGGGCATTTCTTCAGGTTCGGTAGTGCATGGCGCCATGCTCCAGGCGGAACGCATGGAGAGCGGCAACATAGTTTGTCTGCTGGCGGATGGCGGTTGGAAGTACCTTAGCACCAGCCTTTGGACCCGAGACTACGAACAGTTGGAGCAGGAAGTGCAGGGAAAAATCTGGTGGTAACCTGTGTCCCTTTTGGGGCGCAATGCCGGGCATATTCGGTCCCGGGTAAGGAATATCCCAGGGCATTCAGGTTGACAGGTAAACAGATGCAGGCGCGGTTGGCAATCCGCGCCTGCATTTTGTTTTGAGAGCGACCCGCGGGT
>CAZPMU010000007.1:38760-56895 GCA_964587795.1 uncultured Dehalococcoidia bacterium
GCAGGCGCGGTTGGCAATCCGCGCCTGCATTTTGTTTTGAGAGCGACCCGCGGGTTCTCGGGGCCCGGACAAGCACGAGCCCCATTTACCAGGCGGTGCCAGGAGCGACCGGCAATGGTCGGAACTGTTGAAGGTTCAACAGCGCCTGCAGGTTTGTTCCACAAGGTACGATTCAGGTAGGTCCGCCAGGCCGGAGCATTAAGTGCAACCGCCCCATAAGCGCTCAATTTCTACCTTGCCTTGCCCCAGTTATCAAGTACCCCAAAAGTTGAAAGCCCTGGGGGCCAATGTTATACTGGCTGCGTACTTGTTGCGGAAAGCGGGTGTTACCCGCTTTCTTGCTGATTGGCAGAATGTCAGACTGGAAATTTCGTACTAATCGAAACTTGGGAGGGTGGCAGTGAAAAGCGATTTCCTGATTGCGTTGACTCAGTTGGCCGCCGAACGTCATTTGCCCAAGGAACAGGTGCTGCAGGCCATCGAAGTGGCCTTGGCATCGGCCTTTAAGAAGGACAATCCGGTGGCGGGGCAGAACATCACGGTTACTCTCAATCCCAACACCGGCGATGTGAGTGTTTTTGCACTCAAGACCGTAGTGGAAGAGGTTGAAGACCCTACCCGCGAAATTTCCATAAAGGATGCTGTCGCCATCAGGCGCAACGTGGAAGTGGGGGACGAGGTGGCCGCCGCTGAGCCCCTGCCGCATAACGCCAGTCGGATCGCAGCCCAAACTGCCAAGCAGGTGGTTTTGCAGCGGTTGCGGGAAGCCGAAAGGGAACTTCTTTACGAAGAGTTTCTCCAGCACCGGCAGGACATCATCACTGGCGTGGTTGAACAGATGGAGGGTAACCGCACCATCACCCTGGATATGGGCCGTGCGCAGGCCATTATGCCCCAGGATGAACAGGTACCCACCGAGCGGTACAAGAAGGGTCAGCGCATCAAGGTATACGTGCTCGACGTCCGCAGCGGGCCCAAGGGTCCCGAAATCCTGGTTTCCCGCAGCGACCGTAATATGCTTAAGCGCCTTTTCGAGATTGAAGTGCCGGAAGTATATAACGGAACGGTGGAAATCAAGGCCATTTCCCGCGATGCCGGATTCCGGAGCAAGGTCGCGGTGCATTCAACCCAGGAAGGCGTGGACCCGGTAGGCGCGTGCATTGGCCTCCGCGGAAACCGCATCCAGAGTATTGTCAATGAGCTCCAGGGAGAGAAAATTGACGTGGTCCCTTGGGACGCCGACCCCAAGGCTTTTATAGCCCGGGCTATCAGCCCCTCGGAAGTTTCCCATGTCGAGTTGAGCCCCACTGACCAGACTGCCATTGTGGTTGTTCCTGATCGTCAATTGTCCCTGGCCATCGGCAAGGAAGGGCAGAACGCTCGCCTGGCGGCCCGGCTGGTAGGCTGGCGACTGGACATTAAGGGTCTGGCCGAGTGGGAAGAAATCAAAGAAACCCGACAGCGTGAACTGGAGGAGCAGCGCCGCCTTGCTGCTATAGAGGCAGCCGATGCCGCCAGGGAAGCTGCTGTGACGGAAGCTCAGGAAGCAGTGGCGGAGGCTGAAGCCATCGTAGCAGAGGCGGAACAGACCGGGGACCAATTGCAGCCCGCCGCCGAAGTGGAGGAAGTGGTTTCAACCACAGTGGAAGACGGGGCAGTGGTCGCGGAAGTAGAGGCTATAGACGAAGAAGCTCTGCTTGAAGCCTTGATTCGCGATGAGGAAGATACCCAGGCTGAAGAGGCTGAACCCGAAGAAACCCTCAGTGTTGACGACCTGGCCTCCTTCACCCTCGACGAAGTGATGGAAGAAGACGAAGAGGAAGAGGAAGACATCTTCCCCGATTTGCCCGAAGTGCCTATTTTGACCCCGGACGCGGGTAAGATCAGATTCGCCGAAGACCTGGTGGGTGAAACCCGTGGCGCCGGCCGCGGGCGCCGGGGTCGGCGCAATACTGGCGGCGGCGCCAACCGTGGCCCGCGAAGGGGCGGCGGCAGGTAACCGGATCCCTTCCCGGTCTCCGTTTTATCTACCTTGGGAAGGAGGTTGCATTGGCCAAGCCTCGCCATGTACCCGAACGGCGGTGTGTTTCCTGCGGGCAGCGTGCACCCAAACGCGATTTGACCCGCATAGTTCGTACTCCCCTGGGCGCGGTTCACGCCGATTCGACCGGCAAGTCTTCAGGCCGGGGTGCCTACCTCTGCAGTTCTATGGACTGCTGGGACAGGGGAATCCGCAAAGGCAGCTTGGAAAGAAACCTTCAGGTTACCATTGCCCCTCGGGACCGTGAGGTCCTGCTGGACTATTTTCGGCAAAGGGTAGCTTCGGCCACCCCAGTGGAGGGATGACATGACAACAGAAGGACAGACGAGAAGTGGCCGCAGAGGCCCCTCTCGCACTTTGGTACTCCCCCAGACCCTCACGGTAAAGCACCTTTCAGACCTGATTGACCAGAGCCATGTGGATGTTATCAAACAGTTGATGCGTAACGGCATCATGGCATCCGTGAACCAGATGATTGACCACGAGGTCGCCTCATTGGTTACCGCCGCATACGGCATACGCACCCGCGTGGCCGAAGAGGTATCTGAAACCGGCGCTCTGGACAGCACAACCTTGAACGACGGCCCCACCCAGGACGATCCAGCCAATTTGGCGGAACGGCCCCCGGTTGTCACCATCCTGGGCCACGTCGATCACGGTAAGACCAGCTTGCTGGACTCCATCAGGAACGCCCATGTCGCCGACCGGGAAATTGGCGGGATAACTCAGCACATTGGCGCCTACCAGGTGGAACACGAAGGTAAGAAGATCACCTTCCTGGATACACCCGGCCACGAGGCCTTTACTTCGATACGCTCCCGTGGAGCGCGGGTGACCGATATTGCCATCTTGGTGGTTGCTGCCGACGACGGCATAATGCCCCAGACTGAGGAAGCCATCGACCACGCTCGGGCCGCAGAAGTCCCTATAGTTGTTGCCATCAACAAAATGGATCTGCCAGGCGCCGACCCGGAACGGGTCAAACGTCAGCTGAGCCAGCACAACCTGTTGGTGGAAGACTGGGGCGGGGACATTATATCCGTTCCCGTTTCGGCACGGACCGGAGAAGGCATCGGAGACCTGCTGGAGAACATCATCATCCTGGCGGAGATTTCAGAACTGAAGGCAAATCGTTACCGGCCCGCCAGCGGCGTGATAATTGAAGCCAAGCTGGACCGGAAGCGTGGCCCCGTTGCCACTGTGCTGATCCAGGGCGGCACTCTCAACGTTGGCGACTTTGTCGTCGCCGGGACTTCCTGGGGACGGGTAAAGGCCATGGCCGATGATAGAGGGCAGCCCACCACCGATGTTGTCCCTGGCGCTCCCGTTGAAATACTGGCTTTTGGCAGCGTACCGGAGGCCGGCGAACTCATGACGGTCATGCCAAATGAGAGGACTGCCCGGGCTGTAGTCCAGGAACGGGACCGGGCCAGGGCTTCCCAGCAATCCCAGGTGCGGGCGTTGACCCTCGAAGAAGTCGTAAAACAAATTGACGCCGGCGACATCAAGGAACTGAACCTGGTGTTGAAGGCCGATGTCCAGGGCAGCGTTGAGGCGGTCCGCCAATCCCTTGAGCGCCTCACCGACGCCGAGGCTCGGGTTCGCATTCTCCACGCCGGCAGCGGAAACGTTACCGAGTCTGACATTCTCTTGGCCAGCGCATCCGATGCCATCGTGGTCGCTTTCTCCGTGGGTGAAGAAGTTGGCGTGGAACGCGTTGCCGAACGAATGGGCGTAGAAGTCCGCCACTACAATATTATCTACCAGATGATCGACGACATTGGTCAGGCCCTTCACGGCATGCTCGAACCTGCCTTCACCGACGTCATCCTTGGTGAAGCCGAAATCCGCGAGATTTTCCCTTCCCGGCGCAATGTCAACATCGCCGGTTGCCGTGTCGTCAGCGGCAGGATGAACCGTGGCTCGTCCATACGCGTGCTTCGCGAGGGGGAGGTGCTTGGCGATACCAGCATCGCCAGCCTGCGCCATTTCCGTGACGAGGTCAATGAAGTAACCAACGGCATGGATTGCGGCATTCTGCTGGACGAGTTTAATGAGTTCGAGGTGGGAGATATCCTCCAGTCCCACCGCCAGGAAAGGGCCCAGCGCTAGGTTGGCGCTATCCGGTACCGCTGTTCCGGCATCTTCCTGCCTGGAGGTTGGGCATCCGTCAGGATTCTTCATGGATTCCTGGCCTTGGAGTTTGTTATGACCCGCCGTACAGACCGCATAAACGGCTTGCTGCGCCAGGAAATTAGCCAGTTGCTGTCCAGGGAAATCAAGGATCCCCGCCTGAACGGCATTATCAGCATTACGGAAGTCCAGACCGCGTCCGACTTGCGCAGCGCCCGGGTATTTGTCAGCGTATTGGGCGACCAGGCGGCCAAGGATGCCGCGCTGGACGGTATTCAGTCTGCGGCGTCATTTCTGCGCCGCTCCCTTCGCGACCGGCTGAAATTGCGATATGTGCCCTTCCTCAAGTTTGCTTTGGACGAGAGCATCGAGGACGCCGATGCTCTGCTCCGGGTCATGGATCAACTGCAGGATGTCGCTGACCCCATGCCGGTCCTGGATCAACTGCAGGATGCCGCCAACCCCATGCCGGTCCTGGATTCCCCTCCTGCCTACTCAGGACCCCTTTCATTCCCCCGACGGAGATAAAGGCTGTGCCCAAAGGTAACTCCATTCCCGGGAACAGGGCGGCTCCCGCGGTCAACGGTTTTCTCAACCTGTACAAACCCGTTGGCATTAGTTCCATGGATGCCCTGCGCCAGGTCAAGCGAATTACCGGGCAGCGGAAGAAGGTGGGTCACGCCGGAACCATGGACCCCCTGGCACGCGGCGTCTTGCCCGTGTGTTTCGGCCAGGCCACCCGGTTGATGGAGTACGTAGTAGACGGGACCAAACTCTACCGCATGGTCGTTAGGCTGGGCGCCACCACCCAGACCTATGATTCGGAAGGAGAACCCGAACCGGTCCGTGAACCGGACTATGTGACTGAAGACATGGTGCTTCAGGCTTGCAACCCCTTCATAGGCGAGATAGACCAAAAACCCCCTATGTTCAGCGCAGTGAAGGTGGATGGCCAAAGACTCTACAAACTTGCCAGGGCAGGCCTCGAGGTAGAGAGAGAGGCCCGCCAGGTACGGATCAACAGCATTCGCCTGGTCAGGTTCGACCTTCCTTTCATCACCTTGGACGTGGAGTGCGGCAGGGGCGTTTACATGCGTTCATTGGCGCACGACCTGGGGCTGGCGCTGGGTTGTGGCGGCTATGTGACTGACCTTGAGCGGCAGCTCTGCGCAGGTTTCCAGTCTGAGGATGGTGTAACTCCGCAGGACCTGGAGGCCGCCATAGACTCTGCCGGGTCCCGGGATGAATGGCTCCGTTTTATCCAACCTCTGGATCACGTTTTAAGGCGGTACCGGGCAATTACCGTCAGCGGTAACACCGAAAAGCTCCTTCGAAATGGCCAGGATGTGGCTGCCGAGAGGCTGGGCTTTCAGCCCAACTACCTGGAGCAGTTTCGTGTCTATGGGCCCGACGGTCGCTTTCTGGCTTTGGTGCGCCACAATCGCCATAATAATGCCTGGCAACCTGTCAAAGTCTTCAATCTGGACACCCCATCACCCTATGCCACTGATTCCCCTGGTTCGGCCAATCAACCCACCGGCGCTCCCTGCGCCGCCTCTTCGCACTAGAAGCCCTTCCGTCTCCTGAATACTCATAGATTCCAGGAAATCCTGCCAATCCGAAAGATAAACTGGCCTACTGCCTTGACAAAGGTCTTTACCTTTTTGTATTACATAACGTAGCAGACACGTTGGCCCAATTCGGCTAAACGCCGTACCTGCCAGGCCGGTTAACCAACTTCAGGGGCAAGCCGACAGCTTCACTTAACGACTCCATTCAGTAAAGATCGCCCTTGGGGACAGATGGTTAATCCGCCAACGGGATGTATCTGCTAAACCAAATCTAAAATGGAGGAAGAGGAGGATGGAAGCGTATTGCTTCAAATGCCGCAGCAAGCGGGAAATAAACAACCCTGAGGAAGTTACGTTGAAGAATGGTCGGCCTGCCACTCACGGCACTTGTCCCCAGTGTGGTACCAAGGTATTTCGCATAGGCAAATCCAGCTAAACTGCTGAGGTACCGGAGCAGGCTACAGGCCAGCCTGTTTCGTTATGCGCAATACCGCAAACCGTCAAGACTGAAAAAGTGAAGCGGCTTTGAGTCGGCAAGTTCTGTGAAGGCGCAACTCTCCGCCCTGGAGGTTGCGCCTTCGGCTGTCCGACTCGTGATGTAGCGCCCCCGCCAAGTTCCAACAGCGACCGGCCCATCATTCCATGGCCAGGCAAGCAAGACAACAGGGAGGTAAGTTCCTTGAGTAAAGTGGATCGAGAACCAGCGACCTGTACCGGTTGTGGCAAGGTCTTGACCGGCTCGACTTCTTTCCTGTTTCGCCCGCCTGGGGGCTCGGGAGGAGCTAAAACGGGAAACGGCCCGGCAGGTAGCGTCAAGTGCCTGACCTGCGCCCTGCTGCACAGGCCCATGCTCAAAAGGTCCGCTGTTGCGGCGGTAATCGTCGGAACCATTCTAACGGCTCTCAACCAGGGGGACTTGTTAATATCCGGCCAGTGGAATAACGCTCTGTATTGGAAAATACCCCTCACCTACTGTGTGCCATTCCTGGTAGCCACCTACGGCGCCTTGACCAACAGCCGCAGATAAAGCAAGCGCCTCGCTTATTTCATTAAGCGAGGCGCACACTACCTGATCCCGGTCAAAGGGCTTAGCCGTATTTCCTGATCACACTCACTACCTTGCCGCGTATCTCCACATTATCAGCAGAACTGAATATCGGGCCCATGCTGGAATTGGCCGGCTGCAGGCGTATCTGCTCTCCCTCAGGATAAAACTTCTTCAAGGTGGCCTCTTCTTCTTCTTTCAGCCAGGCCACTACCATCTCACCGGGTTCTGCCAGTTCGGTGGCCTTGATTATCACCACGTCCCCGTCGTCAATCAGCGCGTCGATCATGGACTGCCCCTGGACCTCCAGGGCGTAAAGCCTGCCATGTCTCCTGGTCAACTCCGGCGAGACTTCTATCGTATCGAATTCCTGCCCGGAAGAGCTTTCTTCCGTCGAAAAGGCCGGTAGCGGCGAACCTGCGGCAATCCGGCCCACCACCTGCACCTTGGGCACCGCGCTCATGGGCTGCCCCATGTCGTCCAGCAACTCTATGCCCCGGGCCACATCCGGCCGCCGGTTCAGATAACCGTCCCGATTAAGTATCCGCAGGTTATAGTCCACCACTGAGGTTGAGCTTATTTCGCAAGCCTTCTGGATATCCCTGACCGTGGGAGGTAGCCCATTTTCCTCTATAAAGCTCTGAATAAAGTCCAGAATACGTTGGCGGCGAACTGGGAGCTTTTTGTTTGTAGTCACGACTCACCTATAAAACATTAGTTCTCAAGAGACTACCAGATGAGAACATTTATGTCAATTTTCGGTCCTCGGTTGGCGGCGTTTTCGTTTGGGTGGGCAAAAGGAGCAAGTGGCAGTGCCAGATCTGCGTGCCTGCCCTGGCACCAGGGCAATACCACCTGACCCGTAACGCTGGCTTCTCAGTTTGCCGGCAAGAGGAACAGTGGGCGCTTGGTAGAGGCGAGCCGGGCATCCCGGACTGCGAAGCAGGCATTGCGGACTACATTGCAAATCGCCGGATAACTGAAAGCAAAAGCGCGCGGGAGGTTCCCACGCACTTTCAACACACCGGGCAACAGGTCAACCTGCTTAGTTCTGCATCTGGTTCAGCCGGGCGGCCAGCCGGGACTTGCGGCGGGAGGCGTTGTTCTTGTGAAGGACGCCCTTCTTGACCGCCTTATCCAGCAAGCTAATGGCGTGACGTATCGCCGGCTCCGCCACTTCCCCATCGCCGGAACTAACTGCCCTGCGGGCCCCGGCTATGGCAGAACGGGTTGTGCGCCGCACGCTCTGGTTTCGGCGGTAGCGCTTTACGGATTTTCGAGCGGCCTTCTTAGCTGGCAACTGGATCTCCTCCACAATCTTCTACTGAATTGAAGCCCTTCTGGCTGGAACCCCCATTATAAGGGAAACCGGCTCGGTTTTCCAACCGGGGGCCAATCTTGGCCAGGTTAACCGCGAACCACATTGCCATCCGGCAACAGCAACGGCCCGCTCTCCACTGATAATCAGTGAATCAGACGTCCAGGTTCCTCACGCTGCGGGCGTGGGACTGAATGAAACTCTTCCTGGGCCCCACCGCCTCGCTCATCAGGGTCGTGAAAACATCGTCCACTACAATAATGTCGTCTATGCTCACCTGGAGCATTTGGCGGCTATCCGGATTCATGGTGGTTTCCCACAACTGTTCCGGGTTCATTTCCCCCAGACCCTTGTAACGCTGCAACTGGACGTTGCGCCGGCCGTCCAGCTTGGACAGGGCCTTCTCCTTTTCCTCTTCCGTGTAAACGTACTGGGGGGCGGCACGGCCAGCCTGGATGCGATACAACGGGGGCTGGGCGATGTAGAGGTACCCATTGTCAATCAGGCTCTGCATCCGCCGGAAAAAGAAGGTCAAAACCAGGGTCCGAATATGCGAACCGTCCACATCGGCGTCCGTCATTATTATGACCTTCTGGTACCGCACCTTCGACGGGTCGAATTCATCCCCTTCTCCCGCGCCTACTGCCGCGATGATAGAGCGGATTTCCTCGTGCCCGAGTATCTTGTCCGGCTGCTGCAGCACCCGTTCCACGTTCAGGATTTTGCCCTTTAACGGGAGAATAGCCTGGAAACTGCGGTCCCGGCCCATCTTGGCCGAGCCCCCGGCGGACTCACCCTCAACAATGTACAGTTCAGACTTGGCGGGGTCCCTCTCCGCGCAGTCGGCCAGTTTGCCGGGCAGAGAGGTGCCGTCCAGCGCGTTCTTGCGAATAACCAGATCCCTGGCTTTCTTGGCGGCTTCTCTGGCCCGCTGGGACGTTAGACATTTCTCGACTATCTGCTTGCTTTCAACGGGATGTTCTTCCAGGTATCGGCCCAGCCCTTCACTGACTACCGAGTCCACCACGCTGCGGACCTCCGCGTTGCCCAGTTTGGTCTTGGTCTGACCTTCAAACTGCGGGTTGGTCAGCTTGACGCTGATCACCGCCGCAAGCCCTTCCCGCACGTCCTCACCGGCCAGATTGGGCTGGTCGTCCTTGATGAAATTGTTCTTGCGGGTATAGTCGTTTATCACCCGGGTGAGCGCGGTACGAAAGCCCGTCAAGTGGCTGCCCCCCTCCTGGGTGTTGATACAGTTGGCGAAGGAGATCACCGACTCGGTGAAGCTGTCGTTGTACTGTATCGCGACCTCCACCGAAGTCTCGTCCACCGTCTTTTCGTAATAGAAGGGAGCCTGCTGGACAACCCTGCGCCGCTTGTTCACATTGCGTACCAGGTTGGCTATGCCCCCGTCGAAATAGTACGTGCGCTCGATATCGCCCCGACGCTGGCTCTCGTGCCAGGGACTGGTAAATCGTATCTCCAGCCCCTTGTTCAAGTAGGCTATTTCTTTGAAATGGTCGGTCAACGTGTCGAAATCGTACTCGATATCGGGAAAGATCTCCGGGTCCGGCCTGAAATATATCGTGGTCCCATGGCTGGACGTGCGCTTTCCCCTGATAACATCGCCGGTGGGAATGCCCTGGGCATATTCCTGGTGATGAACGTAGCCGTCGCGGCAAACCTCGGCCTTCAAGTAAGACGAGAGGCCGTTGACCACGGAACCACCGACGCCATGCAGCCCGCCCGTAACCTTGTAGGCCCCGCCCCCGAACTTGCCGCCGGCGTGCAGGGTGGTCATTACCGTTTCCAGACCGGACTTGCCGGTTGCGGGGTGAACGTCCACCGGAATGCCGCGTCCGTTATCGCCAATCGAAATCAACCCATCTCTGCCCAGGGTCAGGTCAACCCGGGTGCAAAACCCGGCCATTGCCTCGTCCACAGCGTTATCAAGAATTTCGTATATCAGGTGGTGCAGGCCGCGCTGGTCCGTGCTGCCGATGTACATCCCAGGCCGGACGCGGACCGCCTCCAGCCCTTCCAGAACCTGAATGTCCTTGGCCGTGTATTCCCTCGGCTCTGTATCCGCGGGCCGTACCTCGGCCTCAGCCTGGCCATTAATCTCGGCTACTATGGGAGGAAGTTCAGGTTTGGCGGCTTCTTGGTCGGCCATCAGTCGTCCTTGCATGTCTAATCCATTCCCCCTGTGAATATCGTGCGCAGTCTATTCCGACACCATTTCGTCCCTGACGGGAACGCCCATTCCCCAACCCTGGTCATGCGCACACCGTCAAAACCCTGGCAACTGAAGCCGATTGGACCGGTGTGGAGAAGCGAGGATGTATAACCAGCAATGTGGTGGAGGTCGGCTGTGGTTGATTATTTAACGGCTTTTATTATACCAGATTTATAGCTGAATTGCCTCTCTTCAGATACGAACGTATGGCAACCGGCGACCCTCCACCTGGCAACTACCCTGTGGTGAAACCCGCCCGCCAATCGGGGACGTACCGTCCTGGAGCGTTAGCGATTACGAACTCAATCAGGGGGCAAGGAACTGCGGACTGACCTTGAAGAACAACCTAATCGCCTGAGAAATAGACCCGACCCACGCGGTAGCTTTCCAGGGCATACTTAACGGCCTCGAAAAGGGGATCGGGCAGGTCGTCCAGGGGGAACCAGCCGTATTCGGAAAAGGCCTCCGGTTCGGCCAGTTGCGGTTCCTGATCGCCGATGTCCCCCAGGAATTCTACGTCCACGTAGTGGCGGTTATAGGCAATGATGTTGCTGACGCAGAGGAATTGAAGACCGCCCACCGTCACGCCCAGCTCTTCTTGGGCTTCCCGCCTGGCGCACTCTTCCAGGGTTTCGCCCCACTCCAGGTGACCTCCGGCCGAGGCCCAGGTGGCCTCCCCATGCGCCCCCTGCCGGCGGGCCAGGAATACCCTTCCATCCCGTACAAACACCACGCCTACGCCCACCAGGGGTCTTCCCAGCTCCTGAGTCATGCGTCCAGTATACACAGGAGTGCGTAAGGCTGAAAGAAGCGGGACGGCGGTGTTTGGCCAGTGTTATGTTGCCCCTGCCTTACCCTGCGTGCTAGACTTGCCTGGCGGACAGTTGCGGAAATCGTAACGAGGGCCGCCAGGTAGGAATTACGATACTCCAGCGGAGCGACAAGCGGAAAATGCTCTCACAAGACGAAGCGACCAATGGCGCAAAAGGGACCATACTTTCGGGAATGCGGCCCACGGGCAAGCTTCATCTCGGCAACTATCTGGGGGCCCTGGAAAACTGGGTAAACCTGCAGCAGGATTACCGCTGCATTTACAGCATCGTTGACGTGCATGCCCTGACCACCGTCGAAGACCCTGGTGACGTGGCGGAAATCCAGCCCAACATTCACGAAATGGCCCTGGACTGGCTGGCTGCCGGAGTTGACCCGGAGCAGAGCATCGTTTTCATCCAGTCCCACGTCCCTGAGGTGATGGCTCTCCACACCTTGCTCAGCATGGTTACGCCCTTGGGCTGGCTCCTGCGCGTTCCCACCTTCAAGGAGAAGGTACGGCAGATGGACGAAACGGAGGAGAGTGTCAACTACGGCCTGGTGGGGTACCCCGTCCTGCAGACTGCCGACATCATCATCTACAAGGCCGACACGGTACCAGTGGGCCAGGACCAGTTGCCCCACCTTGAACTGGCCAGGGAAATCGTACGCCGCTTCAATTACCGCTTTGGCGACACATTCCCTGAACCCCAGGCCAAGTTGACCGAGGCCCCCCTGATCCTGGGCCTGGAAGGCCAGCAGAAGATGAGCAAGTCCCTGGACAACCACATCGACCTGGCCTCCACTCCCGAGGAAACCACCCAGCGTGTCTTGACGGCCTTCACCGATCCCCAGCGCCAGCGCCGCAGCGACCCCGGCCGCCCCGAGGTGTGCAACGTCTATTCTCTGCACAAGATCTTCAGTCCCGACCAGGACGTCAGCCAGGTGTATGACGAATGCACCGCCGCCCAGCGGGGCTGTGTGGACTGCAAGCGCCACCTGTCCGGCAGTATCAACTCCTTCCTGGAGCCCCTGCGGGAGCGCCGGAGGGAACTGGAAGAAAAGCCGGATTACGTGAAGGAAGTGCTGTGGGAAGGGGGGAAGCGTGCCCGCGCCATTGCCCGTGAAACCATGAGCGAAGTTTACGAGAAGATGGGACTGGGCCAACTGGTGTAGGGCCGCCCCGGCTCCCTGATTGCGCCGGGGGTTTCCTCGCCGTTACTCCCCATATTTGACCGGTAGGATTATTGATGGACGGGCAAGAGATCGAAACCATCCCCCTTTCGCAGAGCGGCCGTTCCGCTCTTGAAGTATCAATCGATGCGGCGCGAAAGGCCGGTGAAGTTATCAGGGACCGCTTCCTGACCGACAAGGAAGTACGCTTCAAAGGGCGGGCGGACATCGTTACCGATGTTGACCTGGCCGCGGAACGGGTGATCCTCGACCTGGTTCAGTCGGAGTTTCCCCAGTTCAGCATCCTCTCTGAAGAATCCAGCCCCATTGAAACGGGATCGCCATATACCTGGGTAATCGACCCAATTGATGGTACCCGGAATTTCGCCGAGGGCATCCCCCATTTCTGCGTGGTTGTGGCCCTGGCCAGGGGCAGCGATGTGGTGATGGGCGTTACCTATGATCCCGTCAAGGATGAGACCTTCACCGCCCAGCAAGGGCAGGGCGCGCTGCTGAACGGCCAACCCATGTCGGTTTCCGACCGGCAGGAGATTCCCCAGTGTGTGCTGGGATTCGACCTGGGCTACTATGACGACAAGGCCGCCACCGCCCTGGATATGATCCGCAGCCTTTGGCCAGGCTTTCAGACCATGCGGCTCATGGGATCATCTGCCCTGGGCATGGCTTATGCCGCCGCCGGCAGGTTGGACCTGTACTTTCACCATTCCCTGTCTCCCTGGGACAGCGCCTCGGGACTGCTCCTGGCCCGGGAGGCCGGCGGCAATGTTGTTGACCGCCAGGGGCACGATGCCAACCTGTTCACCCCCAGCGTCATCGTTTCCAGTCAGACCCTTATTGAGCGCTTCCTGGAAGACACCGAAGGCCTGGAATGGCGTAACGGTTAAAGGGATATTGACCTGCCTTCGGGAAGGGCTGCCCTCGCTGGTATGCGCTGGCACAATTCACTCAACCCTTCAGCCCTGTGAACCTACTACGGTCCCGCCTTCAATCAGGCTATCTATCTCTTTGGCGGCGTACCCCGCCTTCTCCAGTATCTCCCTGCTGTGCTCACCCAGCCCCGGCGCCCGGTTCCTGACCCCTCCCGGTGTTTCCGACAGCTTCACCGGAACTCCAATGTGGCGGAGAATACCCAGCTCTTCGTCCTCCAGGTCTACCACCATATCCCTGGCATTCACCTGTGGGTCGTCGTACACCTGCTGCATGTCGTAAATGGGCCCGGCCACCACGCCCGCCTGGTCCAGCAGGTCAAGCCAGTACGCCGTGGGCTGGGTTGAGAGGGTGGCTTCCAAAAGCGCGGCCAGTTCCTTCTCCCTGGCTTTCCTGTCGCCAGGCATACGGAACCGTTCATCTTCGATCAGGCTCTCCAGCCCCGTGGCTCGGCAGAACTGCTCCCAGGTGGACTGGGTGGCCGCCCCGATGTTGATATGCCCGTCGCGGGTGCGCAGGGCCTGGTATGGAGCCGAAACCCGGTGGGCCGACCCCAGGGGGCCCGGAATCTCTCCTTCAGAAAAGTAAAGGGCCGATTCCCAGATGGTGTAGAAAATTCCCGCTTCCAGGAGAGACGCATCAACCGCCTGGCCCTGTCCCGTCTTCAGGGCATGAACGTAAGCGCACATAATCCCGAAGGCGGCCTGGGTGCCGGCGGAAATGTCGGTGATAGGAACACCCACCTTGGCCGGGGGACCGTCGGGAAACCCGGTTATGCTCATCAGCCCGCTCATACCCTGGGCCACCAGGTCAAACCCGCCCCGGTTCCGGTATGGGCCGGTGCCCCCGAACCCCGATATGGAGCAGTAGACAAGGGCTGGCTTGAGCTTTGCCAGGTCGGAATAACCCAGTCCAAGCCGGTCCATCACTCCCGGCCGGAAGTTCTCCACCACCACGTCTGCGTCATTCAGCAGCCGACGGAACACTTGCCGGCCTGCCTCTTCCCGCAAGTTCAACCCCAGGCTTCGTTTATTCCGGTTCAAGGCCAGAAATCCTGAAGCCCAGCCTCCGGTGAAGGGTGGGCCCATGCGGCGGGTATCGTCCCCGCCATTGGGCTTTTCAATCTTTATCACGTCCGCGCCCATATCGGCCAGCAGCATGGTGCAAACGGGGCCTGCCATTATTTGCGTCAAGTCCAGTACAACCATTCCATCCAGGGGCAGTTTATGTCGGGTCATGTCCGGTTCTCCCAAGGTCCAGAATATCGGGATGCACTCGACAGAGCCTGTCCCGTCCCGGTTATTGAAGTATAACCCACCCGCAACTTTTTCCTGGATCGGACTGACCCAGGGCCATCGCGCTTTAACCAATTTCCGTTCAGCACTGCCAGGGCTGCCAATCTGAACGGAGTGAAGAATCTAAACTCCCTCCCACAAACTAACCTTCGGACCCGCAACCGAGCCTTCGGGAAGGCTGTTAGGTTCTTCGGCAAGTTCAGGCAGGCATTGACTTCCTGATTGAGTGGCCAGCGAAAATTAAAACGCGATTGCCCTGCGGACTCATTGAGTCTACCCGAGTAACATTGCCGGTCGTTATATAATAAACCGGTTATGTTCAGTTCATTTTGTATGGCTGCAGGAGGGTTATGGAAGGTCCACAGACTCGGACTGGTAACTTGCGTACCAAGCAGGATGCAGACTACATCTTTCATGAATTAACCCGCAGCATCTGTCCCGAATGCAGGCGAGTTATAGACGCCCAGGTGGTGATCAGGGACAACAAAGTCTACATGCGGAAGCGTTGTCCCGACCACGGCTGGTTTGAAGGCATAATCAGTTCCGACGCCAGGATGTACGTGGACTCCATTGGCTTCAACAAGCCGGGCATTATTCCGCTGGATTTCACTACCCAGGTGGACCAGGGTTGCCCGCTGGATTGCGGTCTCTGCCCCGAGCACAAGCAGCACATCTGCCTGGCCTTGATTGAAGTCAACACCGGGTGCAACCTGGACTGCCCTATATGCTTTGCCGACGCCGGAGCCGGGTTCAGCCTTACCCTGGAACAGGTGGAAGCAATGCTGGACCGCTACGTGGAGACCGAAGGCAATCCCGAAGTGGTCCAGTTCAGCGGCGGTGAACCCACCATCCACCCGGACCTGCCGGCAATGATCCAGGCTGCCATGGACCGGGGAATCGGCCAGGTGATGGTCAACACCAACGGCATACGCCTGGCCCGGGACGACCGATTCCTGGACGTCATGGCCAGGCTCAATCCGGTCATTTACTTCCAGTTCGACGGGCTGCGTCGGAGCACTTATCAGACCATCCGCGGAGAGGACCTGCTTGACATCAAGCTCCTCGCCCTGCAACGAATGGAGCAAGCCGGCCTGGATGCTGTACTGGTGGCAGCCATTGAGCACGATGTCAACCTGGACGAGGTCGGAGCCATTCTGGAATTCGGCCTGCGCCACCCGGCAGTTCGCGGGGTGGTGCTGCAACCCGTGACCCACGTGGGCCGCCACATCCCCTTCGACCCCATGCGCCGCGTTACAATCCCCGACGTTATCCACGGCATTGTGGAGCAGACCAGCGGCCGCTTCATCCTCGAGGACTTTGTGCCGGTGCCCTGTTGTTTCCCCACCTGCCAGGTCAACTCATACGTTTACGTGGATGAAAACCAGGTTACTCCGCTGCCACGCCTGCTGAAGATTGACGATTACCTTGACTACATTACCAACGTGGCATTGCCCAAAATTCCTGATGCCGACCTGATACGGGAAGCCCTGGAGGGGCTGTGGTCTGCTTCGGCGGTGCCCGGTTCCGACAAGACGGTGGGCCAGTTCCAATGCGCCTGCGGCCCCGGCGCCGATTTGCCCTTCGGAATTGACCACCTGAACAAGCACATCTTCCAGATCGCCATCAAGGATTTCCTGGACGCCTACACCTTCAACGTAAAGCAGGTCATGAAGTGCTGTGTCGCGGTCCTGGCTCCCGACGGCCGCGCCATCCCCTTCTGTGCGTACAACACCATGGGCTACCGCGAGAAAATACGTGAGAGCCTGTCCGGCCAGCAAAGGCAGGCCCACGTTGAATAACGGGACGGATGATCTGGCTAAAGCCTGCTGTGCCGACCTCTACCAGTCGGACCTGGCACGGATGCTGTTGGGCGATTCCCTTCACCCCGGCGGTCTGCGCCTGACCAACCGTCTGGGGCGACTCCTGGGATTGGCCCGCGGCGACCTGGTGGCCGACCTGGCATCGGGCAGGGGCGCCAGCGCCGCCGCCATTGCCAGGTCCTTCCATTGCAGGGTTGTGGGTATAGAGTACGGACGGGATGCGGTAGCACAAGCAAGGCAAATGGCCCTGGACGCGCCGGTGCCCGCCGATGCCTGGTTTGTTCAGGGTGACGCCGAAGCCCCGCCCCTGAAGCCGGGAAGGTTCGACGCCGTCCTGGCCGAGTGTTCCATCAGCGTCTTCCCTGACAAGGCGCTTGCCGTAGAGAGGGCCGCCGGTCTTCTCAAGCCTGGCGGACGGCTGGGCATCAGCGACGTTACCGTCGAGCCCGGCCATTTGCCCCGGGAACTGGACAGCGCGCTGGGCCAGATGCTCTGCGTTACCGGCGCCCTCGGAGTGGACGGCTATGCCAGCCTGCTTTCCGGCGCAGGCCTGGCGAACATATACCGGGAAGACGCCTCGGAGCACGTTGCAGACCTGCTGGCCCGTATCAAGCCTGGATTAGCTGTCTTGTCGACTTTTGCCAGCGACTTCGACCTTCTGGGGCTGGACAGTGTTCTGGGAGCGCTCCCTCGTCAAGCCGACTGGACTGGGTTGGTGGCGAAGCTGGAACAGTTAGTCAACGCCGGCCGCCTGGGTTATTGGTTGTACGTGGGGGAGAAGCCTACGGAATCTGCCGGATGAGGAGTTTGGGTATTTCGCCCATTCGAATATCAATCGGTATCCCCGAACCTGTATTTGCCGGTGCCAACGTGCTATATTAGCGGTCAGTCCTTTCGCCGAAGTCCATCGCGCGGGGCATTACGGTATAGGCAGTGGGGGTGCGGTGTCCGCAGAAATAGTTCTGATTCAAAGCATTTTGGCCTCCATTGTTGTGGGCTATCTGCTGGGTTCCATACCGTTGGCCCACTTGGCTGCCAGGCGGCGGGGCATAGATATTTTCAACACTGGAAGCACCCGGGCCGGCACTGCCAACGTATTCTGGAACATCAGCCGAAAAAACGGGATATTGGTTTTCGCCGGCGATGCGTTCAAGGGGTTTCTGGCCGTAAAAATTGCCAGCCTGCTAGGGGTACCGGATAACGCCCTGATCATCGCCGGTGGCGCCGCCGTAGCTGGACATTGGAAGTCCATATTTACCAGGTTCCGGGGCGGAGATGGCATGGTGACGCTGGCCGGCGTTACCCTGGGGCTAACACCGGTCCTTTTCTTGATCGGCATTATCGCGGGAGTGGCGACGGTGTATGCAACCCGGCGCTCGGCTTTCAGGTCTTCCCTCGGCATCACCGCTTGCTTCGGTTTACTGCTAATTGTAAGCCAGACTTTCCCCTTCTTTTACAGCGATCGTCTGTTCGTTCTCGAGCTCTCGGTCCTGGCTTTGCTGGTAATTTTCCACAACGTACTGATTCACCGGATTAGAGCGCCAGCCCTGGCGGAGCTGCGGGAGAAGCCTGAAGACGAAACTGGGCTGGAGGAATTTCCGGAAACCGGACTGGAGCCCGATCTGCCCGAGAAGACCTGATAGACCGTGGCATCGCCCGTTGAATAAACGGAAAAGGCCGGGAGCGCAACGTATGCTCCCGGCCTTTATTTCCTGAGTACGGCATTCCAGGTTGCGCCCGGAGGC
>CAZPMU010000007.1:56995-73048 GCA_964587795.1 uncultured Dehalococcoidia bacterium
CTCCGGCTCCGGCTCAGGGGAGGGCGCTACTGCCGGCAGAAGCTGTCCTTCAAGTCCATCAGCTTCATGACCCAGCCCAGGTTCTCATCATCAGGGGCTTCATCGGCAAAGCGGGCTTCCAGCCTCACCGCCTCATTCAGGTGTTCCAGGCAAAGCTCAATCTCTCCCTGGCGCGCGAAATGGCGGGCGGCGTTGTACCATGCCACGGCAAAAGTGCGATCTGCGGCTATAGCGGCCCGGTAGTCAGCCAGCGCCTCCTGTTCCTTACCCATCGCTTCGTACGCGGCGCCTCGATTGTTCAGCGCGGCGGGAAAGTCGGGAATCAGGCTTACCGCGGCGCTGTAATCTGCCAGCGCGCTACCAAACTCGCCCAGGGCGTCGTATGCCAATCCCCGGTTGTTAAATGCTTCGGCATCGTCGGGCCGGATCGTAACTACTTCAGTGTAGTCTGCGATAGCCTCCTCTATTTGGCCCAGGTAATAGTAAGTACGGGCCCGGTTGAAGTAGGCGTCAGCGCTTTCCGGGTTGCATTCAATGGCGAAAGAATAGTCCTCAATGGCCTGTTCGTGCAGTTCCAGTTCGTCCAGGGAAGCTCCTCGGTTCAAGTAGGCGTTAGACAGGGAAGGCCGCATTTCAATGACTCGGTCAAACGCGTTGACCGCATCCTCGTGCCGCTCCATCCTGGCCAGCACGACCCCCAGATTGAAGTGGGCCTGCAGGTACTCGGGAGCCAGGGCAATAGCCGTTTCATAGTTTGAAACTGCGGCTTCGGCGTTGTCCATATCATCCAGCGCGTTGCCCCGCTGGTAGTAGGCCTCCGGCATATCCGGCTCCCTTTCCAGGACACGGGACAGTTCCGCCACAGCCAGGTCCGGCTTTTTAAGTCGCAACAGGGATACACCCAAATTAAACCTGGCAATCAAGTCATCGGGTTCGTGCAGCAGAAGACCGGCGTACACTTTCGCGGCATCGGCATAACGACCCACTGCAAAGCAGCCGTTTCCATACACCAGATCTTTCGTTCCTTCCGTTCCTTCGAGCGCCACGGAAGCCAACCCGTCCAGGGCGGATTCCATCTCCCTGGCCGCCGCTCCCCGCAGGCGCCCTCCCCTGGGCAGGGGAGTCAGGTACGCCACGCCGATTGCGTGGTCCTGCAAAAGGACTATTAACTTGTCGCGAAGAACCTCAGCCTCTTCCATTTCCTGCACCCACGTTCACCAGTGTAACTTCCAGCCCGTTTTATTACGGAGCAAAAGCATATCACGAACCGCCGGAACTTGGCATAAGGAAAATGGTTCCCAGTATCCCCACTATAGCCGGTTTTATCTGCGCCATGACACTCCCTCCGAACCAGGGCAGGACGCAGCCGGCTGACAGGCAGCGGATTCGTTGAATATTGAAGCGGCTGAACGTACAATAGCTGAACGCACAATACGTGATAGTCCCGGCATAAGACCCCAGTATCTATGCCCTTGGCGGATTACCACCGGACCAATTCACGATTCCAAGGAGTTGCCCCGTGACCACCGAAAACGCACCGGAAATCGTCATATACACCCACCCCGACTGCTCCTTCTCCGCCGCCGCCAAAATGGAATACCGCCGGAGCAAGACGGCCTACACGGAAATAGACCTGGCCAAACAGCCCGACCAGATTCCCGCCCTCCTGGAATTAACCAACGGGGAACGCATCACCCCGGTCATCGTCCAGGACGGCGCCATTACCATTGGGTATAAGGGCGGCTATTGAGACTTCTAGCGAGAGGGCCGTTGGCCTTCCATCTGAAAACCCAATCACAAGAAGCGGTTCTCCGTAAGACCGGAAGCTCTGGGGCAGCCACAGGGTAACCCATCTGGGCAACTTGCCCTCTGTCTGTCGGGCAGCGGTTTGGAGGACTATTGCACTTCCACTTTTTTCCTACTGACACTTGCTACTTGTTGGGCTTCCGGGCCCCGTGCTAGGATTCCCCATAACTTGTTAAGGGGATGGGAAGGATATGGCAGCAGACTCTAAGAAAGATAAGCTGGCCGCGCTGGAAATAGCGCTGGGTCGGATAGAGAAAGACCACGGCAGGGGAGCCGTAATGCGCTTGGGACAGGAAGCGGCCCAGCGCCTGACCACGGAGGTGATCCCAACGGGATCGCTCGCGCTGGACATAGCCCTGGGCGCTGGCGGCATTCCCCGGGGACGGGTAACCGAGATATACGGCAGCGAGTCAGCCGGCAAGTCCACGTTGGCCATTCACATTATGGCGGAAACCCAGAAACTGGGCGGCATAGCCGCCTACGTTGACGCTGAGCACGCGCTGGACCCTTCCTATGCCGCCAATTGTGGGCTCAATCTGGGCGACTTGTTGATCTCCCAGCCCGACAGCGGCGAGCAGGCCCTGGATATAACTGAGCAACTGGTCCGGAGCGGCGCGGTGGACACCATCGTCGTGGACAGCGTCGCAGCCCTGGTACCCCAGGCCGAAATCGAAGGCGACATCGGGGACACTCACGTCGGCCTCCAGGCCCGCCTCATGTCCCAGGCCCTCCGCAAGCTCACCTCCACAATCCACCATTCCCGAACGGCGGTTATCTTCATCAACCAACTTCGCGAAAAAGTCGGCATTACCTACGGCAGCCCGGAGGTAACACCCGGCGGGCGAGCCTTGAAATTCTATAGCTCGGTAAGAATCGACCTGCGCCGCACCGAATCCATAAAACAGGGTTCCGACATAATCGGCAGTCGGGTCCGCGCCCGGGTCGTCAAGAACAAGATCGCCGCTCCTTTCCGAGTTACCGAATTTGACATTATGTTCAATAAGGGTATCAGCAAGATGGGGGACCTGCTGGAACTGGGAGTCACTGAAGGGATTCTCAAGAAGGCCGGCGCCTTCTATTCCTACGGCGATACACGCTTGGGACAGGGCAGGGAAAACTCCAAGGACTTCCTACTCCAGCACCCGGAAATTGCCGAATCCATCGAATCTCGAGTCCGGACCAAACTTTCGCCTCAGGGTGACGAATCAAACCCGGTCAATCCTCCAGGCGAAGCGGAAGTGGACGCCATACTCGCCACGCTCACAGAGCCGGACGACGAGGAATAGTGCAGGTTCATTTCCGTACTCAGGCCCCTCATGCCAATCCATAGCTTCAGGAAACCAGTAAGCAACGCGACGGCTGGGCAGTCCTTCCCCGATTGTCTTGCCGCCGCGTTACGCTATCTCAGCTACAGGCCGCGCACCGTGAAAGAAATGGAGCGACGGCTGGAAGGCCAATTTGCAGCCCCGGTGGTTGCGAGAAGTATCGCCTACCTGCAAGACCTGAACTACCTGGACGACGCTTCCTTTTGCGCTCAGTGGATCAGCAGCCGGGAACGGCGGAGGCCCCGAGGAACTCGCGCCCTCAGGCTGGAACTGCGAAAGCTGGGAGTCGAACAAGATCTGGTAGATGAGGCCCTGCAGGGATTGGATGAAACAGCCAGCGCCTGCAACGCCGGCCGCAAACAGGCTGCCAAACTGGTGGCCCAGGAAAGCACTCCCCAGGATTTCCGCCGCAAATTGACCCCTTTTCTCCAGCGACGGGGGTTCGGTTACAGCGCAATCAGGGAAGCTACAGATCTGCTATGGTCCGAGCTTCAAGAAGCCTAAGGACGAAGCCGTTGCCAGGCAAGGAAAGCTCCAACCCCAAGGAATAGCAAGTCCATCAAGCCAAACCCAAAGGGACTGAAAAGCCTGCTCACCAGATATGTCAGAACGACAACCGCACATACAACAAGGGCCAGCAAAGCGCTCCGCTTGCGGTTAACGGAGCGGCTCACCAGGTCGCCCGTCACGTACCCGAAGAGTATGGCCATTAGTCCCGAAACCGGGCCATAGGCTCCAAATACCAGCAACACATTATCCAGCACTACCCAGGCGGGTGTGCCAAGAATCATCAGCAAACATGCCACGCCTATCCCCAGGGTGTAGTTGGCAGGCCGTACATCGTACGTAGGCATGGGCTGTGCCTTGCCGCAATCCCGGCACCGAATTCCCACCGGCGCCTGGACCAGGCACTGGGCGCAAATGTGCTTCTCGCACCTGCTGCACGACAGGCCGGTTTCCACGTCCGGGTGCCAGAAACAAACGGAGGGACCGCGGGTGTCTTCTCGGGTCTGCTCCCGTGGCGCTTGTGCCAATTTGATGGCCCCCCTACTCTATACCAGGTTGTTCGGGAACCCGGTTAACCCACGTCTCCCTGTCCTTCACATCCCGATCCAGCAATAGTCGGTTGAACAGCACCCTGCCTGGAGCAACTTCCTGCGGCAACCCCAGCGAATTTCCGGTCAGGCGCTTCAACATCACGATTCCAAGTATTGCTAGGCAGAAAAGGCTAATGGCGAAGGGTTCCCTGGCGCCCAGGTCAGACACAACACCTTCACTGGCCAGCAGCCAAACCCCCG
The DNA here is from genome assembly GCA_964587795.1 of uncultured Dehalococcoidia bacterium. Lineage (GTDB taxonomy): Bacteria > Chloroflexota > Dehalococcoidia > Lucifugimonadales > UBA3495 > Bin22. The sequence continues at coordinate 61,425 of CAZPMU010000007.1, forward strand.
GCCAGTCCAGCGTCATGATGCCCCCGGGAGCCAGAGCTAGCAACGGCAAAAGCGCCACAGCTATCAGGGCCCATATCGCGGAACTGCCGCTGATCCTCCAACCTGCCAGGTAAACCGCCATGGCGGTCAAAAACAGGAGCGGCGCCAGGGCCAAGGTCATCCCACATACCACCATCAGTCCCCGGCCACCCTGAAAACGCAGGAAGGCCGACCAGTTATTACCCACCAGGGCCAGCAGCGGAATGCTCAGGAACAACAGGGACGACCTCAAGTCGGCTGACAATTGGTCGCCCAATACCAGATAGCCCAGCGCTGCGGGAGAAAGACCTTTCAGCAGAAATTCAACGGCCGCCAGCGGAACAAACCACTTCTTCCCCAGTTGCCTCATTACGTTGGATCCCCCAACGTTGCCGCTGCCGTATTCCCTTAGGTCAATACCCTTGACCAACCAGGCAATCAGGTAAGGAGTTGGGAAAGCCCCGGCCAGATAGGCGAAGAGGTAAAGGCCAATCAGTTCCAACGCCATTGCGGGGCCGCACTGCGTTAACGGTTCTCGGCAAGTTTACGGGAAATGTCCGCCAGCCGCTCCACAGACTCCATGGGAGGCCCCAGCAACCCCGGTTCCCGTTCGCCCGTGTTCCCCAGACCGTGATAGTCACTGCCCCCGCAGGGAACCAGGCCGTGCCGATTGGCCACTTCCCGCAAGCGCTCTATGGTTTCCTCCGAGTACATGGCGTAGTGGACTTCCATGCCCACCAGGCCTGCCTCTTTCAGCTGGGCAACCTTGGTATCCAGGTCCTCCAGGTTCGCCGGGTGAGCCAGGACAGCGCTGCCACCAACCTTGGCCAGCATTTCAACGCCTTCCTCTGGGGTCATTTTCTCACGCTCGGCGTATGCCAGGCCGTTTCGGCCCAGGTATTCGTAGAAAGCATCTTTGGGTTCCTTTACGTAGCCAGCTTCCACCATGGCCAGCGCAATGTGGGGGCGCCCCACCGAGCCATCCCCAGCGATCTCCTGCACCCTCTCCCAGTCAACGGGCTTACCCAGGGCGGCCAGCTTTTCCACCATCATCCGGCCACGCTCCAGCCTGCCTTCCCTGAAGCGCCTCAAAATTGCCTGGAAATCCTCATCTTCATGCTGAAGGAAGTATCCAAGCATGTGTATTTCATCCCCTGGAATGTCGGTGCTCAATTCAATGGCCGGAATTATTTCCAGGTTAGAATGGGCCGCCGCGGCCTCCATCGCTTCGGCTATACCATCTGTCGTGTCGTGATCGGAAATAGCCGCCACGGTAATGCCCTTGCTGGCGATTAGGTTCACAAGTTCAGTGGGTGTAAGGCGGCCATCGGAAGCCACGGTATGTAAGTGCAGATCTACAAGTCCACTCATGCTATTCCACCATCCGGTCTATTCGTTGAATCGACAATGCCTTGCCACTTTCGTCGTCGATTTCAACCAGCGCCGAGTTCATCATTACCGGCCCCCTCGCTACGGGAAGCCTCTGTGGCAGTCCGGTGAGGAAACGGTCGAGGACAGCATTGGTATCACTGCCTATGACCGAGTTCACCGGTCCGGTCATACCCACGTCGGTGAGAAAAGCTGTCCCCTTGGGAAGCACTCGGGCATCCACAGTCCCTACGTGGGTATGAGTGCCCAGCACCGCGCTCACCTTACCGTCCAGGTACCAACCCATCCCCTGTTTTTCAGAAGTGGCCTCGGCGTGGAAGTCAACGATTATAGCACACGGAGCGAATTCTGCCTCGACTTCTTCCAGGATCTCACTCGCAGTCCTGAATGGACAGTCCAGGGTGGGCATAAATACCCGTCCCATGAGGTTCAGTATCATCACCCCGTCCTGGACCAGGTACCCACGCCCCGGCGCGTCGGGATAGTTCGCTGGCCGTATCAAGGGAATCCCTTCATCCATGTGGGGGATGATCTCCTTTTGGTCCCAGATGTGGTTTCCCGATGTCAGGATGTCCACCCCGCTATCCAGCAACTCTCCGGCAGTCTCGGGAGTGATGCCGTAACCGCCAGCGGCGTTCTCGCCGTTGGCAACCACCAGGTCAATGCCCAGTTCCCGGCGTAAGTCTGGCAGTATTCTCTGGACGGCCCGCCGTCCCGGCTGACCGATAACGTCCCCGATCATTAAGATTCGCAACTTGGCCTTCCTTGTGCCGATTTGGGATACGGTTTGTTGGGAATTTAACCCCGGGAAACTCCGGGTTGCAGAGCCAGGGAAACCCTGTCAGCGCCGGCAGGTACGCCATCCAAAGCCAAAAACTAGGCCCAAGCGCCGAAGGTGCCGGCTCTTGGGCCTGAACTCTAACTCTGGCAAATGGGGTTCACCCGTTTGCGGAATACCGTACCGGCCCCGCCCTTGCGAGAAGCCGGCCTACCGGGCAATTTCCACATTCCTGGTTTCCCGAATAACGGTCACTTTAATCTGGCCCGGGAAAACCAGGTCCTCTTCCACCTTGCGGACTATGTCCCTGGCCAGCGCCGCGGACCCGATGTCATCGATGTCGTTGGGCTTTACCATCACCCTAACCTCGCGGCCGGCTTGAATGGCAAAAGCCCTTTCTACTCCACCAAAACCCAGGGCAGTGTCCTCCAAATCTCTCAGGCGCTTGACGTACTGGTCCAGCGATTCCTTCCGCGCCCCCGGCCTGGCCGCGCTGATGGCGTCGGCGCTGGCGACTATGAACGACTCAATAGTTGAATGTTCATCATCGTGGTGCTCCAGGATCGACAGGTAAGAATTGTGGTTGATCCCGTATTTCTTGGCCAGTTCGGCCCCGATTTCGGCGTGGGGACCGGCTATCTCATGGGTCAGGGCCTTGCCCACGTCGTGAAGCAATCCGCCTATCTTGGCAACCTGAACGTTGGCGCCTAATTCCGCTGCCATCATTCCGGAGAGCAGACACACTTCAATGGAGTGCTTCAACACGTTCTCGCCGTAGCTGTAGCGGTACTTCAACTGCCCCAGCAACCGGATCAATTCCGTGTCTATTCCGCTAAGTCCCACATCGAAGGTGGACTGTTCGCCCGCCTTCCAGATGGTTTGTTCAATGTCCACTTGGGCTCGGTTGACCATATCCTCGATCCGAGCCGGCTGAATGCGCCCATCACTTACCAGCCTCTCCAGGGCCAGCCTGGCGATTTCCCGGCGCACCGGGTCAAAACAGGACAGAGTCACAATTTCCGGAGTGTCGTCAATGACGATTTCAACTCCGGTAAGGGATTCCAGTGCTCTGATATTCCGTCCTTCACGGCCGATGAGACGCCCTTTCATCTCATCGTTCGGCAGGGCTACAACTGAAGTTGTGGTTTCGGAGACGACATCCGTAGCCAGGCGATTAATCGCCAAAGTTATTATCCGGCGGGCATTTTCCTCTGCGGTGGCTTTATACTCTCTTTCCAGATCGTAGGTGCGGCGGGCCAACTCATGCCTGGCCTTCTCTTCGCCTTCCTTCACCACCAATTCACGGGCTTCATCCACCGACATTCCGGCGGTTTCTTCCAGGACCTTTACTTGCTGCTCCTTAAGACCCTTAACTTCTTCCAGGGTCTTGTCTACCTCAGTTTCCTTGGTGGTAAGAGTAACCCGTTGCTTCTCCAGGGCTTCGCCTTTCATCTCCAGTTGTTCCTCCCGCTGGAGATAACGGCTTTCCAAACGATTAAGCTCTTGCCGCTGCTCTTTGATTTCCTGCTCTCCATCCGACCGCAGCTTAAGAACTTCTTCCTGGGCTTCAAGGAGGATCCTTCGTTTCTCTGCCTCCGCCTGTGCTATAACTGTTCCAGCTTCTTCTCTGGCGCTTTCTACCCGCTTGCCGTCAACCTTGGAACGATAGACCACCCATACGGCGACCCCCGTTCCTATTACCCCTGCAACCGCCAGGACGGCAAGGAAAATGGTTAATTCCATGGTTCACTCTTCCTTCCCGTCTGGAAATTTGTACTAAGGGAAAACATCCCTCAGCTTGGTATCGTACTAATGGAACCTGCCAATGTCAAGAAAATGCTAAAGGCGCCAAATACGAAACTCATAGCTCCTGTTAGTCTTTTCTTAACTATCCAACGCCGTGGTGCAGGCGCCGTAGTACAGGCCAGAATTTGCCCCGATCTATTAGACTATTGCCAGTCCCAGGGTTGCCACTCCCGCGAGTATCAGGGCGGCAGACCAGAGCAGATCCACATTGAGCCAGCCCCGTCTCAGGAAAGCCAGCCCCAGCTTCTTGTAGACCACCACGGCTATGACCAGCAATACGGCAAGCATGGCAACGGTATGAGTCGCCAGGCCAATACCCCAGGCGGCCGCCGTGTCGGTAATATCAAGCAGTCCGGTGTGATGGGACAGGTCGGCCGTGGCGTCGGCCCCTTCCTCTTCCAGGTTCAGGATAATCGGAGCCAGCATCAAACCCGCCCCGTGGGACGTGGCCATCAGGAAAGACCACACCACCAGGTCCTTCCCGCTCACATTCATTCCAACCCAGCGAAAATGCCGATAATAGAGCGCCAGCTTGTACAGTCCAAAGGCAACAAGGAAAATGCCGGAGGCGATTCTCACCCAAAAGAGGGGAATAAAGTAACCGGCGACGGCTAAAGCCACCGCCACCACCGCCAGCGAGGCAATGTGGCCCACGGCGATGTATAGCGCCGCATTGACCACCGCCCTGACGCTTTCCCTCTGCAGTCCCAGGCTGACGGCAAACAGCCATCCCATGGCCGGGTTTATGCCGTGGAACGCGCCAAGGGCCGCCAATCCAATTAGCGGCCCCAGGGAAGCCAGCGCGGCGGGTTCTGCGTGAACCGCAAGTGCGCCCAGCATCAGCGCGCCAGGCTAGGGATAGCAGAATGAATCGGAAGAGGCATCTCCCCCTTCCAGCCGCACCTGGTGGGCCCGGCCTTCTCCGAAATCGACGAAAAAGTCCTCGTCCACGGAGATGCCGCCTTCCGGATTGACGTTGACCTTTGCCATCCACCCGGTGATATTGTCGTAAAAGGTATCGTCCCACGAACTGTAAAGTGAATTGGTGGGATAAACACGGCGCCCGTCACGGCTGATCTCGATCATCTGCGGACCGCCGACCAACGGTCCCGATTTGGGATGCGCGGCCTTCTTGACGATGCCGCCCAACTCGGCCGTGCCGGTGTGGCGGGCGTTGAAGGGGTCGGAAACGTCATACTGCCTCAGTTCGCCGGTTCCCCAGCAGGAAACGTAAAGAAACTTGTCATCCAGCGACAGGTCGATATCAGTTATCAGCGGCGGAACTGCGCCCAGCCCCTTAAGTGCCTCCGGCAGCAGTTCGGGATCTGCGGGTTGGGCCGGAATTTCAATAATCTTGGTAACAGCCCACTTCCCGTCTTCCTGGTACCAGGTCCACACCGAACCCGAAAGGTCCTGGTTGTTGACGACTACGCCCACAAAACCGTAAGCCTTGGTGGGGTTGTGCGACGGCCGCAACTCCAGCACCATCTGATTCTCCACGCCCAGGTCCACCTCCTGCAGGTGGCGGCGACGGCGCAGGTCCCAAAAGTGGACCTTGTGACCGTAGTTGCCGGCAACAATGTCAGCAAGCGACGGTCCGCTCTCAAACAGGTCGGGAGTGCACCACTCGCTGGTTATGGCCACGTCCAGCCCAATGTGCCACCAGAAGTCATAGGCAAGGGTCTGCGGCCCCCGGTCCAGTTCCCAGGCGCCCAGGGGTTCAAACGTATTGTGGTCTATTCTCAGAATTCCCCCCGGGGAAACCCCGTCGGCCGAACCAATGCCATTCAGGTAAATGGCATCCGGGCCGCAGTGGACGGTATGCAGCCGGCTGTAACCCGTCCGGTTTGCAATTACGTCCGACTCCACCGTCTTCACGATCTGGGGATTGTACGGGTCCGGCTTGGTATCAATCACATAGATTCGCGAAGTCCGCAGGGTGGGCACTATCAGGTACCGCCGCTCCAGGTGAGGGTGCGGCGCATAGGGACACAGGCTGGCGCTGCAGGCATTCCAGCCAAAATGATGCAGTTCGTCCCCCACGTTGGGCATTTCCAGAGAATTTACGATTGTGCTGTAGGTGGGAGAATTGGGGTCCAGGTCGACCACCGACATGGCGTCAGGTTTGCCGTTGGTGTTCAGCACGGCTACGTACCCCAGCTTTTCGGCGGGCGCCTGACTCGCCAGTCGTGCGGAGGGATAAAAAGTTGGATCGGGTGTCATCAACGCCATAGTTGGCCTCTCCAGTCATCTGCTGTTTTTCTCTGCCTTGCAACGTTCCGGTTCCCCAGGTATGGCCCTGTCTGCCCACAGGCTTTTCCACCATCTGGTAAGCAACAGTATATGACATTATTATCGCTTGTCTATACCACGTTCCACGCCGCTACATTCTGGTGGCAGGCACGGTCAAGAATTCTATACAGAAATACATCGGTACGCAAGGGTATTTACCTTCATTTGGGCGTTCATAATCACCGCAACCTGGCCATTCCCCTGTACGGTGTTGCCGGCTGTCGCAGGCATCCGGGAATCAAGGCGCCACCAGATCTCCCCAGGCCCCGTCCTTTCCCGGTCAGGGCTGGTGTATCCAGGGCAATCGCGTCTTAAAAGTTAGCTATCCGGAACTGCCGAGACTGTCATTCTGAACGGAGTGAAGAATCTAAACTCCCTCCAACATACCAGCCTTCCGACCCCCAACCGAGATCTGGGGAAGGACTCCCAGGGCAATCGCGTCTTAAAAGTTAGCTATCCGGAACTGCCGAGACTGTCATTCTGAACGGAGTGAAGAATCTAAACTCCTGCCTGCCAGCCAACTTTCGGTCTCCCAACCGTGCCTTGGGCGAAGGACTCCGGGCCCTTCAGCAAGTTCAGGCATTCATCGAACTCCTGGTTGAGTGGCCCGCGAAACCAGGACTCAACCGCCCTTCCGCGCGAAAAACCATGTTTGAGGTAGATTTCCATACTGGGCTATAATGTACCCGAACACACAATCTGAATACTGTTGGGGCAGGCAAACGGTTTCTGCTCCGGGCTCAGGGTGACGAGGAATGGCTCAGACTGACTATTACGAAATCCTTGGAGTCTCGCGTCAGGATTCCGAGGAGGAAATTCGCCGGGCCTTCCGCAAGAAGGCAATGGAATACCATCCGGACCGCAACAAGGAACCTGACGCCGAGGACAAGTTCAAGGAAATTAACGAGGCCTACCAGGTCTTGAGCGACTCCACGAAACGGGCTCAATATGACCGGTTTGGCCACGCCGGCGTCAACGGCGGCAATTATGACCGGCCCTTCGACGGGTTCGACGTTTTTGGCGGTTTCGGCGATATTTTCGATTCCTTTTTCGGCGATGCCGGCGGCCGCCGCAGCCGGGCCCCACAACGAGGCAGCGACATTCAGCAGCGGGTTACGCTGGCCTTCGAAGATGCGGCCTTTGGCATAGAGCGCGAAATTGAAGTGTCAAGAGTAGAGATTTGCCACGAGTGCTCTGGCGCCGGCAACCAGCCAGGCACACCTGTCAACACCTGCGGCACCTGTGGCGGTAACGGCCAGGTCCGGCGCACTCAGCGCAGCGTATTCGGTCAGTTCGCCCAGGTTACCACCTGTCCCACTTGCCAGGGCAAGGGGACTACCATCGAGAACCCCTGCGCCGTTTGCCGGGGCGTGGGAATGGAGCGGCGCAATCGCAAAACCCTCATCAACATCCCCGCCGGCATACAGGACGGAATGCAAGTCCGGCTTACTGGCGAAGGCAACGTGGGCGCCAACGGCGGACCGCCAGGCAACCTCTATGTCCTTGTCGATGTAAAGCCCCACAGGGTTTTCGACCGCGACCAGTTCGACCTCCTTTACACTCTCCCCATCAACGTGGCCGAAGCGGCCCTTGGCGTCGAAAAGGACATTCCAACCCTGGAAGGGGACACTGCCTCGTTGAAGATTCCCCAGGGGACCCAGCACGGCGCCGAATTCCGGCTTCGCGGCAAGGGCATCTCCCACATAAATAACGGTCGCAAGGGTGACCTCAGGGTTTACGTGGATGTCCAGGTGCCCGGCAAGCTCAATTCCAGGCAGCGAAAGCTCCTGCAGGAACTGGCCCGTTCCCTTGATCCCGAATACGGCAAGGAGGTCGCCGAAGAGCCTGAAGTCCCTGCGGCCAGCCACCACACCCAGGGCTTGGAAAATCCGGGAGCCGTCAACACTGAAGACGAGGCCGAAACCGGCGATACCCTGGGCAAGTCGGAGAAGGACAAGGGGCTTTTCGACCGAATCAAGGATGTACTGAGCTGAGGTTGTGACGGAAGCAGGGCCCCGGAACGGCAATACCCTCGTTTCAGCCAAAACCAGGTTCAGGTTGAAGCAACCCCCCAGTAACTTGGAAACTATCGCAAGTGTCTTTCCTCCCCGACGGCGGAAGGCCAGGATGGGGGTGATTCATGGTGCAGTGCCTTCGCTCATTGCCAGTTAAGTGTTCAAGAGCGTTTTTGAGATAGTTTCTTAACGTAACCCGGCTAACTGGCCGCCGGGTTTTTTTCGGAGCGGCAATAGTACATGTGGCAGGAAGTCAGCTTAAGCGTGCCTTTCGAGTACGTAGAACCCATTTCCTACTTGTTTGACCGGTACGGTTATGGCCTGTCCATGGAGGATGATGGCCCTGACAGGATCAGGCTGCGTACCTACCTCCCCAGCGACGCTCGCCAGCGCTACTCCCACATTGAAGTGGGAGTTAAACTGGCCAGCATCCTTGAGCCCCTGGGTGAATTGCAGGTAACACCACTGGATAACGACGCCGACTGGCAGAACGCCTGGAAGGAACACTTTACCCTCTTAAGGGTCGGCGACCGCCTGGTTATCAAGCCTTCCTGGATTGATTACGAGCCGCAAGAGCGAGACATACTGGTGGAACTCGACCCGGGCCTCGCATTCGGTACCGGGTACCACCCCACCACCTACTCCTGCCTGGAAGTGATGGAGAAACTGGTGACCGGCGAGACGGTCGCCCTCGATCTTGGCTGCGGTTCCGGTATTCTCACCATTGCGGCGGTTAAACTCGGGGCCCAACGCGTGGTGGCTTTGGACATCGATCCACAGGCTGTCCAGGCATCCCGGCAGAACTTCCGACGTACCCGTATCGTTGACCGCGTGGACCTGGATCAGGGCAGCTTGCCCAACCGACTGGCGACCCCGGGTACCTTCGACCTGGCCGTCGCCAACATCTCATCCCGGGGTGTGCGGGAGCGCGCCCCCGATATACTGCCGTCGCTTAAGCCCAATGGCGTTCTGGTAGCTTCCGGCATAATTGACGAGCAGCTTCCTGAAACTCAGGATGCTCTGCTTAAGGCCGGATTCACCGACCTTGAACTATGGCCCCGGGAAGATTGGGTTACAATTTCCTGCAAACCTGGGCAGGGCAATCGCGTTTTAACGAACTGTAACCTTGAGCCGCCAAAACCGTCATTCTGAACGGAGTGAAGAATCTAAACTCCCACCGACAAGCCGACTTTCGGACCCCAAACCGGGCTGAGGTGAAGGATTTTAGGCCTTTCGGCAAGCTCAGGGCGACATTGCTTTCCGCCTTGAGCAAGCAGCGAAGATTAAAACGCGATTGCCCTGCAAACCTGGGCAACAATCGTTATAAGCTCTACGACATGGTGCTATAATTTTTACCGTATGCAGGAAAACGGCGCCATGAAACTCGTTCAACTCGATAGCTACCAACTAACCGGCCTGCTGGGCAGCGGCGCAGACTACGAAGTGCGTTCGGCAAGAGACCGGGACACCGGCGCGGAGGTAGTGGTCAAGCGGCCGGTGCCCCAGATGATTTCCCGCCGAATGCACGGTTCCGTTGAACAGCGAACGGACCGCACTATCCAGGTCTGCGAAGAACTGGCCAATTCCATCCCGCAGGTGTGCCCCATGCTGGGTTACACCGAGCGGGCCAACCACGACGCTTTCTTTGGTGACGACCTGGGCCAGGAGTACCGGGTAACCGTCTCGGAACGCGCCCCGGGTATTCCCCTCGTCGGAGACGTGAGAGCCCGGATATTGCGGGTTCCCATCGGCCTGGGCCAGAATCTCTTTTGCCTGTACCCCATCTGCTTTTCCGAAAGCAACGACCCATTTCCGGTCCAGCGCCAGTTGCTGGAGGCCGAGGAGCGGTTTCACCAGGCCGGGTATGTTCTCTTGGACATGGGGCCGCAGAACGTGTTCTTTCAGCCCGGCGCCGCCCGGATCAGCATCATAGACCCCGGCGCCCTCCTGGCCGGAGACATGGACCGAACTCCGGTGGGTCGGGCGCCCCAGGACATTCACGACTTCTACCTGGAGATGCTCAAATTCTATTCCACTGTCCAACCGCCGCCGGCTGAGTTAACCGCCTATCGTGACCCGTACAATATGCGGCCGGTGGTCAATTTTGAGCAGGAACTCCAGGAAATGGCCCACGCCCTGTCCGTGGAACCCACCGCCACAGAGGAATGCCGGCAGGCGGGACTGCCTCTGATGGAAATGGTGCGAGGGAGGGCCGTCGAGAGTTTCGCCGACTTTCGGGAGGGGCTGATGACTTACCTGGAAGCCATCCGGCAGAGAAATCTGGCTCTTCCCAATGCCATCCAGGCGCGCCAGGCATGGAGCGATGCCCTGCAACTGCTTCGGGATGACCACTGGCGAAAATACGCCTTTGATGCCGACGAAGAGCTGAAGCCCTTCGGCATTTCCTGAACGGAAACCTTACGATTTTCTATTCAACACCGGATGATTACGAGGGAGGAAAATGGCCAGCGGCAGCCTTACCAGCGTTGTAGCAACCTTGTTCGATAATTCCACCCATGGGGAAGACTCTTTTTTGATTCGGGACCTGGGCGACGGCCACTTTCTTGACGCGGTCATGGACGGGGTAACCGGGCATGGCGGCGAGGAAGCCAGCACATCGGTGGCCCAGGCCCTGGAAGCAGTATCCATAACCTCGCCTGATGACGTCGTCACAGTGCTTGAGGAGCAGAACTCCGATTTTTACCAGGTTGGCGGCGGCCGGTTTCTGCTGACAACCGTTTCGGTTGCGCTCTACCTGGGCGGCCCCCTTTACATCATAAGCGCGGGCGACAGTCCCATATTCCACATCCGCGCCGGAGAACACCAACAGCTGTCCGGCAGAATTGGCGGCATTCTCAGAATGGGTACCGCCCAGGCCATCGGCGCCGGTCAGACCCTGAACCTTCACCGGACGGAAGTTTCACTGGAACCCGGAGACCGCCTGGTAACCGCCTCCGACGGGGTGACGGACAACGTGAATCCCGCTGAACTGGCCGAGTTTGTCCGCAATGCCGACAGCCCGGAAGCAGCCAGCGTCGCCGTCAAGCAGACCATTGACGAGCGGCTGGAACGGGGCATCACCCCCGAACTCCTGGGCGGCCGCTTCCGCCACGACGACCAGAGCGGTATTTTCCGGTTTTTCCAGGGAGGTTCTTAGCACAAATTCCCAGAGCACGCGGAGTTGCACGGAGAATCTTTGGGATTAAGGGCAGTCCCCGGGTGCGCAGGGAAGGGATGGCCGGCTGCGGATTTGCGCTGGTCCGGCGGGGGATACCGGGAAAATTGCGAAACTCTCACATTCAGTAAAGCCTGGTGGGGTTCGTAGC
>CAZPMU010000008.1:0-71201 GCA_964587795.1 uncultured Dehalococcoidia bacterium
TGGACGCCCAGGTTCTCGACGAGCGCGACCAGGGAGGTTTCACACTGAATTGGGCTCGCGCCTTCTTCACGCCCCTAACGAGCGGAACCTATCGCATCGCCGTGGGTGCCGGTTCGCAGGACCGCGGCGGCATGGGCGGTTACACCATATCCATCCGCGTTGACGACCACGCGGACGACTTCAAGACCGAACCCGATGTCCTTCTCCTGCCCGGCCAGTCCATCACCGCCCGTATCGATTCCGACGTGGCCCCCGAAGACCTGGGCCTGAACTATTCTTACTGGGGCGGCGTGGGCATCGAGATGCTGGACGACCGGGACGTCATCCAATTCCAAATCACGGACACCGGAACCTACACCCTCGAACTCAGCGGCCAGCCCACGGGCGTCGGCATCCGATACGTCTGGGACCACCGGGGCAACCTGTTCGCCAAGTCCCCGGATCCTGTAAATCAACCGCTTCCATCAGCGCAGTACGAATTCGAGCCGGGCGCCTACTATGTCGAGGTGGGCACGCCCTACGAAAGCGAAGGCAACACCGGCGCCTACACCCTGTCGCTCACGCAGGTAACCGCCCCGCAATAGAGGCAATCCATCCCGACGTTCCGGGCCAGCCGGGCCAGCCGCGCAAAGCGACCGGCCCGGCAAGTCCTTCCGGTTCCCCCATTCCGCCAGGCCAGCGAAGCCAGGTCATTCCTCGCCCGCTGCGGGGTTGGCATCATGGCTCCTGGCGCGGGATGCCTGGAAGCCCTGTCGAAGTATGCCGGCCCAGCCGTTTCCACATCCCCTGTTGCCGTAACTGCAGAGAGATTTCCAGCTTCCTTCGCGATGTTATGGACCGCGGAACCGGTTTGCCGGTGCAGCCGATTACCCCGTAACGTAACCGTTCTTCAGGTCCCAAAGTCTTGCCTGGGCGTCTCGGGCCTGCTGCTGGCCGTAACCGCCGCCGCCCGAGGAGAGGCAGACGATGTGGTCGCCGGGGTTGACCACCACCCCCGTTTCCTTCGAGCCCAAAACGCGGTCCGCGCCATCTGAAACAATCCTGTAGTAGTGGGGCAGGCCGTCATCACCGCCGAAAAGGCCAAAGGGCGGGACGACTATGCCGTCGCCGGCGGTATTGAGCAGGGCCGGGCCGTCGCCCTCGTACACCAGGTCGCAGACCGCGCCCAGGCCGCCGCGCCACTGTCCCTCACCGCCCGAGTCGGGACGCAGTTCGTGGCGGAGGACGAACAGGGGGAAGCGCTCTTCCGTAACCTCAATGCTGGGCGAGCGAATCCCGCCGGCCACGTTTATCTCGCCCACGTTGGGCCAGCCGTCGTATCCGTGGGAGGCGCCGCCGCCGCCCCGGGCCAGGAAGAAGTGCCAGATGAACCTGCGGCCCGTACGCGGGTCCATGCCGGTGATGGCATAGCGCAGGCGCCGGGAGAACCCGGCGGAGACGGAGCCGGGTATGGCCGGGGCCAATGCCTTGAACACCGCTTCCACCACCTCCTCGGCGCAGTGGTTGGTACTCATGCACACCGGCGCCGGAGGGTTAGCGTTCACCACCAGCCCCTTGGGCGCAATTATCTGCACGGGACGCATGGAGCCCTCGTTGCGGGCCACGTCCATGGGGGCCAGGTACATAATGGCGGCGTGGGCCAGGGAGCGGGTGTTGGCGTAGGCGCTGTTGATGAAACCCTCTACCTGGGGGCTGGACTCGCCCAGGTCGATGGTCATACCGTCGCCCTGGATGGTTACCCTGGCCCGGATGGGCACCAGCCTGCTGCTGAAGCCGTCATCGTCCACCAGGGACTCGCCGCAGTAAACGCCGTCGGGCCACTGGGAAATGAACCGGCGCACCTGGCGCTCGGTGGCGGCCAGGATTTGGGCCACTACGGCCATCAGCCGGTCGCCACCGTATTCGGCCAGCAGGGACCGAATTCTCTGCTCGGCCAGCAGCACCGAGCCAATCTGGGCGTTCAGGTCGCCCAGGAAGTTTTCCGGCTGGCGTACGTTGGCCGCCAGCATCTGCAGCACATCCTCCCTGGGCGCGCCCTGGTCATAGAGCTTCAGGGGAGGTATGCGCAGGCCCTCCTGGAAAATCTCGTTGGCGCCGGGGTTGTAGCCGCCGTGGGTGCCGCCCCCTACGTCGCTGTGGTGGGCCCGGTTCACCCCGTAGAACAGCAGCCGCCCCTGGTGGAATACGGGCCGGATGATGGTGATGTCGGGCAGGTGGCTGCCGCCAAAATAGGGGTCGTTGAGGATGAACAGGTCGCCTTCGGAAATACCCTCGCCGAAGTAGTCGCGCACAGCGGCCCCGGCCACGGGCAGGGCGCTGATGTGGACGGGTATGCCCTCCCCCTGGGCCACCAGCTGACAGTCGCCGTCCAGAATGGCGGTAGAAAAGTCGCGGCTGGAGTTGAGAATCTGGGACATAGCCGTCCGCAGCATGGCCTCGGTCATTTCCCGGGCGACGGACTCCAGCCGGTGTTCCACCACCGCCAGGGTAATGGGGTCTGCCTCCGCGCCACCCGCCCGTGTGGCAGCCGGGGTTGCGGCGGATGTTTCGTCGCTGCCCGCCAGATGTTCCTCCCGGTTCACCCACAGGGCAACGCCGCCCATGGTGTCCACGGCAGCAGTGTCGCCGGGCCTCACCAGGATAGTGGTGAAGTCGGACTCGAGGATGGCCGGGCCGGCTATTTCAGTTCCGGCCGGCAGGCTATCGGCGGCGTAGGTAGGGGCCTCGCGCCATCCGCCCAGGTAAACCCGGCGGGCGCCGGTGGGAGCGGCCGCAGCGCCGGCGTCCGTTTGGTCCGGCCGGTCCGGCTGGGCTATGCGGGGCAGCCTGCCCAGGGCGGTAAGCCGCAGGGTTACCAGGCGCACCTCCTGGTCCTGTTGGCTGTAGGAGTAGAGCTCCTGGTATCGCCGGTGGAAGTTGGCGGTCAACCCGGCGAGGAAATCGGAGGCCGGCAGACTCGGGTCCGGCAGGGGCACGTTGACTTCGTACACCTGGTCCAGGTAGCGCATATCCGCCGAGTATTGAAGCTCCACCGCAGCCTCGGGCAGGCCCTGGACCAGCAGCTTCTCCCTGCCCTGGGTTGCCAGTTCATCCAGGAGGGACCGGAGTTCTCCCAGGTCCAGCCGGTCCAGGCTTACCGGCCAGGAGCGGGAGAAGTCGTACTTGATGTCGGTGTTCAGCATACCGTAGGCCGACAGCACCGGCGCCGACGCGGGAATGTACACCCGGTCCACCTGAAGCTGGCGGGCCACTTCGCTGGCGTGGAGGCCGGAAGCGCCGCCGAAGCCCATCAGGGTGAAGTCCCTTGGGTCCACGCCCCGTTGCACCGACATGAGCCGGATACCCTCGGCAATGGTGGTGCAGACCAGCTGGTACACCCCGTAGGCGGCCTCTTCGGTGGACAGGTCCAGGGGCGTCCCGACCCCTTCGGCCAGCGCCTGCTGGGCAGCCGACGAGTCCAGGCTAGCCCGCCCGCCCAGGAAGTTGGCCGGGTCCAGGTAGCCCAGGGCCAGGCTGGCGTCGGTAACGGTGGGGCTGGTCCCGCCCCTGCCGTAACAGGCGGGCCCGGGTTGGGCGCCGGCGCTGTCGGGCCCAACGTGGAGAATGCCGCCGCCGTCCACCCGGGCGATGCTGCCCCCGCCGGCGCCCAGGGTGTGGATGTCGATCATGGGGACGGCGATTTTCCAGCCGGCCTCGAACTTCTCGCTGGTGATGTGGGGGACGCCGTTCTCGACCAGGGAAATGTCGGTGCTGGTGCCGCCCATGTCGAAGGCTATGATGCGGGGCTCGTCCAGCAGTTGGCCCAGCCAGGCGGCGGCGCTGACCCCTCCCGCAGGGCCGGACAGGATGGCCCGCACGGCCATGCGCCCCGAATCCTCGATGGGCGCCACCCCGCCGTTGGACTGCATGATGAGCACGTCGCGCAGTTGTGGGTAGGCGGCGAACCGGTCGGCCAGGTGGGACAGGTAACGGCTGAAGACGGGGCCCACGTAGGAGTTTATGACGGTGGTGCTGAGCCGGTCGAACTCCTTGATCTGGGGAATAACCTGGTGGGAAAGGGAGGTGTAGGTTTCGGGGAAGCGTTCGCGGATGATTTCCCAGGCCCGCTGCTCGTGGGCGGGGTTCAGGTAGGCAAAGAGGAAGCACACGGCCAAAGCCTCGGCGCCCTCCCGGGCCAGGTGGTCGAGGCATTCCACCAGGGCCGCTTCGTCCAGCGGAATTTCCACCTGCCCGCTGGCCCGCACCCGTTCCGGTACGCCCACCCGCAGGTAGCGGGCCGCCAGGGGCTCCACGGGCGTCATCCGCAGGTTGTACCGGTCCTCCTTCAGCCCCTCCCGCATCTCCAGCAGGTCCCGGAAACCGTCGGTGGTGACGAGGCCCACCCGGGCCCCCTTCCGTTCCACCAGGGTGTTGGTGGCTACGGTGGACCCGTGGATAACCAGGTCGGTGTCGCCCAGCAGCCGCTCCAGGGACAGTCCATAGGCGCCAGCGGCCTCCTCCAGTCCGGCCATAACCCCGGCAGACGGGTCGTCGGGGGTGGACTGGGCCTTGAAGAACCGGGGCTGTCCCTCATCACCCGCCACCACAAAGTCAGTAAAAGTGCCACCCACGTCAATACCTATCTTGAACAAGCCAGCGCCTCCTGGGGTTTTGGGGAGAGTATGGACTATTGGGGGTGGGTAAGGGTAGGGGGGAGACGTCAAACTGGTCTGGAAAGGGGGGCGACGGGCCGCTTTAAGGCGACGTCGGTCTGTCGCCTGCCGACCGATCTATAGATCTATATTGGATCTGGGCCAGTTGCGGCTTGGTCTGGAACCTTGCTCCCTCCGGCGCTCCCGCCTCCCGGCGCCGTCCCCCATCCTCCGCCCAGCCCTGGGGCAGGTACAACTCCCGATCCATCAGTACCCTCCCCTGGGCGGTGGCATAACGCAGGATGATCCTACCTGGCAGTTCTCGATTCGACCCGCCGTCCCACTGTACTGGCGCTGCACCCCGGACGGTAGGCAGTACCGTGTTTGAGATGTGGATGGGGCTGTGAGATTATCCAAGGGTACTGGTTGCCTAACCGCTCAAGAAATCCCTTCTTATGGGCTGCCCGAATGGCGTTGACGTTCCAGGAAATCAGCTTCATGCTCTAATCCCTCAACCACACCCTCCCTGGCAGGAAAGGCGTCAATTGCCGTTTACGCCCCATGCTACTGTAGGCGGCGGGCCACCTTTGCAGCCCGCGATGAGCTTGGAGTCGCCGTGCAGGGTTTTTGATGATCCAGGCTATGCTTGCCGCAGCAGCTGGAAGACGAGCTTAGCAGTGTGCCGCTGATCCTCGGAAACCTGGACGTCCCCTTCCAGGCAGGCACAGGTCACGCCGGTAACGAGGCTCGATTTCGGGACGCAGGCGATCTCTGCGGCCGGAACTCTGATGGTACCGAACAGGCCAGCATTCAGGAAACTTCTGCATGAGTCCCTTCCCCTTGAGGGGGGAAGGTCAGGATGGGGGTGACGAGTAACGGAATGCCATCCCAGGCAAGAGTTCGGCTTGTGCAGTGGCCAGAGCCCGGGACCTGCTGAAGATCGACGAAGGTTGGACGCTTCCCGGGTGGCGGCTGCCCTGGATGTGTCGGAGCGCACTGTGCGTCGTGCCAAACGCGGCTGAGTGGAGGAGGCGCTGCCGCGCAACAACTTGCCCACTTCCCACTGTAAGGTTGACGTAAAAGTGAAAGCCCACTCCGTATCCAGGAAGGGGCAGGCATTGTTCGTGAAATCCTGTTACCCTGCCAGGCTGGTGCTATGCTTCGATGAGCCCCCCAGTTGCATGTCGAATCCCGACCGTCATTGCCAGCGAAGCGTGGAAGGCCCAGGCGCCAGGACTACGAGCACGTTAGGGCTGGGACTCGCTGTATCTTCCTCACCTTTTAGCCCAAATCAATTCCGGCCTGGCACCGTGGGAGACCACGCTACCAGACCATGGTTCCGCACTGCGACCGCCAGCGTCGTCTCCGAGAAATTTGCCATCGACTGTTGCCGCGGGATTAGTCCGCCGCGCCGGGGACCGCCTCCTTCGCCAGGCTGCCGCGACTGGCCAGGGCTTCCCGCATCAGGCTCCTTTCCTCGGTTTCCCGCTGGGGGGAGAACCGTACCAGGAAGGCCAGCGGCGCAACGGCTACTACCACTATGCCGATGAGCAGCAGCGCGTCGCCGAAGGTAAGGCTTTCCATCCGGAACAGGAAGCCCGCCGCCACCGCCCCGGCGTTTCCGCCGGCGCCCACGATTCCCGCCACCGAACCCAGGGCCTTGCGGTTGATGAAAGGCACCACCGAGAAAGTTGCCCCCTCGGACATCTGGACGAAAAGGCTGAAGATGATCATGGCGCCTACCGCCAGGAACAGGGTGGCCATCTGCGAAAAGAGGATCAGGGCAGCTCCTTCCATGAGCAGCACGCCGCCCAGGAACATCACCCGTCCCTTGAGCCCGAACCTGATGCCGAACTTGTCACCGAAGAATCCCCCCAGGGTACGGGCGAAAATGTTCATCAGGCCGAAAATGCCAGCTATCAGGCCGGCGGTGGCCAGGTTCAGTTCAAACCGGTCGTAGTAGTACAGGGCCGCCACGTTGTTGATGGTCAGTTCCACACCAAAACAGGCGCCATAGATGATGAACAGCGCCCAGACACGGTAGTCCCTGGCCGCGTCCAGGAAGGAACCGCTCATAGAGGGGGACGGGGCCATTTTTCCGGCGGCCCGCAGGTCACGGTAGTTGCCCTCCGGCGAGTCCTGGGTCAGGAAGTAGTAGGCGATGCCAACGAGCATCAGTCCGACGCCCGGGACCGCCATGGCCACCCGCCACCCAAGGGCCTCGTTGACGCCCAGCATCAGTACCAGGGTCAGCACCAGGGGCATGACTATCTGGGTGACGCCGCCGCCCATGTTGCCCCAGCCTGCCGTGGTGGCGTTGGCAGTGCCCACCACGTTGGGCGCGAACATCACCGAGGTGTGGTACTGGGTGATTACAAAGGATGCGCCGATGACGCCGATGGCCAGGCGGAACAGGAGGAAGGTCTCGTAGTTCTGGGCCAGCCCGATGCACATTACCGGTATGGAACCCAGCACCAGCAACCCGGAGTAGGCCAGGCGGGGCCCAATCCGGTCGCACAGCCAGCCGATGAGCAGGCGGGCCAGGATGGTAATGGCCACCGAGGCGATGATGGTGTTGCCGATCTCGGTCTTGGTCAGGCCCAGGTCGTCGCGTACCAGGGCCATCATGGGGGCAATGCCGAACCAGCCGAAGAAGGCCAGGAAGAAGGCGAACCAGGTCAGGTGGAAGGTCCGCATGTGGGGCTTGGAAAGACTGAATAGACGAATGCGCGTGGCCTTGTTTGAAGGTGGTGGTAACAGAACTTCGGTATCTTTGACTTCCATGACTCCAATCCTCCTTTTAACTAATGGGTGCGGCTATACGGTGAGGGCAACGGGAGAAGGTCTGAGGCTTTCCAGCACCTTTTCCAGGGTCTCGGGCAGTTCCTCGCAAGGCACGTTTTCCAGCGTCTTCACACCCGACTCGCCATCGGTCATCACACCCAGGGCTGCGGCCACCTTGCCTCCCAGGAAAATGTCCACCGCCTCCACCACTTCGCCGTCAACCCGGGCCTTCTTGCCCAGCAGGCCAATGTCGGCCACCGTGTGGTTGCCGCAGGCGTTGGGACAGCCGGACCAGTTGATGGACAGATTCGGAAAGCTGCCGTCAACCCGCTTTTCCAGGTACTGCGACGTTTTCAATGCCAGGGATTTGGTGTCCACCAGCGCGAAGTGGCAATAGTCAATGCCGGTGCAGCTGACCAGGCCCCGCATTGCCGGCGACGGGTCGGGCCGGAACTCCGCCAACAGCGGCTCCCGTTCCATGGCCGTCAGCAATTCGTCGGGAATGTTGGGGATGATCAGGTTTTGTTCGGCGGTCAGGCGGATTTCCCCGTTGCCGTAAGCATCGGCCAGGCGGGCGACCTCCAGCATTTGGCTGGCGGTCATCCGGCCCACGGGAACCACCAGGCCCACGTAGTTCAGGCCCGCTTCCTTCTGGGGGTGGATACCGATGTGGTCGAATTTGGCCTCGCTGCCCACCGGCGTGCCGACGGTCAGCAGGGGATGCCCCAGCCGCAGTTCCAGTGCGGTTCGGAACCTGTCCCCGCCCCATTCCTCCACCAGGAAGGCCATGCGGCACTTGTTGCGGGCTTCCCGGGGTCCGTGGTCGCGGAACAGCAGGGTAATTTCGGCACAGAGTTCCGCGGCGTCGCGGGGCAGTACGAACACATTCAGGTCGGTGGCGGGGCGGAAGCCTCCGGAACCCTGCTTACCGCCCACAGCTACGTTGAAGCCGTTGACTTCCTGACCGGCTATGGTACGAATGGCGGGCGTCAGGGCGATGTCCTGGGTAACGGCGTGGGTGCAGTTGTCCAGGCAGCCGGTGATGGTAACGTTGAACTTGCGGGGCAGGTTGGTGAATTCGCGGTTACCCACCAGGATGTCGTTGTACTCCCGTACCACCTGGGATGCGTCAAACAGTTCGTTGGGGGTAAGGCCCGCCACCGGACAGCCCACAATGCCGCGAACGTTGTCCATGCCCGTCTGCAGTGACACCAGGCCCACCGCCTCCAGCCGATCCCAGATGTCCTGGACCTCATCAATTTGAAACCACCTGAGCTGGATCTGCTGTCGGGTGGTAAGGTCGGCGAAGTCCTTGCCGAAATCGCTGCTGATGCCGGCGATGGCGCGGAACTGGGACGAGTTGCTGATTCCGTTGGGAATGCGCAGCCGCATCATGAAGTGGCCCGGGGTCTGGCGCCGGAAAAAGACCCCCAGCCACTTGAGACGCTCTTTGTCTCCGTCGCTGATGGTCTCCCAGCCCTCGCTGGCGTAGCGGGGCAGGTCGTTCTTAACGTCCAGGCCGTTCTTCTCTTCCTTGTAGGCCTCAATCTTGTTCACGATGCTTCTCCTTGCGGGTTCTTTACCTGTCCCTGACGGTGTGTGAGTGGGTATTCCCCACTCTTAGTCCCCTGCGGCCGACAAGCCCTCCGGCGTCCTGGCAGGCGCTTCTGGGGTGATGGTGGGAAACTCCCCTTTCCTGCCGCCGGTCGCGCTGATTACGGCAGCGGCCTGGGATGCCGCCCGGTTTGTCTCGAAGTCAACTATCGACTTGACCTGGGGCTTGCAGGCGCCGCACCCGCTGCCGGCCCTGGTCGCCGCGCACACGGCTTCCAGCGTGGCATTGCCGTCCTGGCAGGCCTGGATGATCCGGCCCTTGGTAACGCCGTTGCAGTTGCACACCTGGGCGGTTTCCGGCAGATCAGCCACGTCTATCCTTGCCGCGCCGCTGGTACCGGGGAACAGCAGGCTGGCCCGGTTATCGGGGAGCAGTTCATTCCGGTCAAAGGCCTGCAGTACCCCAGGGGTGGTCAGCCCGTCGCCCAGCAGGATGGCGCCGGCCAGGCGGCCATTGCGGATAATCAGTTTCTTGTACACGCCCCGGGCCGGTTCGCTGTAGTGGACCTGTTCGTCTTCGTCGGTCTGCGGGTCCTTGTCCCCCATTACCGCCAGGTCAACGCCCAGGACCTTGAGCTTGGTGGAGACCCTGACGCCCCGGAAGGATGCCTCGGGATTCTCGCCGGACAGTTGCTCCGCCAGGATGCGGGCCTGCTCCCACAGGGGAGCCACCAGCCCGAACAGCTTGCCCCGGTGCTGGGCGCATTCGCCGATGGCGTAAACGTTGCGGTCATTTCGGCAGGACAGGTCGTCCTGGATGACTATGCCGTGCTGCACGTGAAGCCCGGACTGTTTCGCCAGATCTATGTTGGGCCTGACACCGGCCGCCACGACGATCATGTCGCACTCCAGTTCCGCGCCGTCCTTGAATTTCAGGCCGCCGACGGGTGCGCCGGCGAAGGGAGGCGTGATGGACTCGGCCAGCTTGTCCAGGTGGATGTTCAAGCCCAGACTTTCCAGCGTCTGCTTGAGCAAGGCGCCAGCCTGGGCGTCCAGCTGGCTGTTCATCAGGTAATCGCCCAGGTGGGCTATGTGGACTTCCAGGCCCCGCTCCAGCAGGCCCCGGGCCGCTTCCAGCCCCAGCAGGCCGCCGCCTACCACCACCACCCGGCGCGCCGACGCGGCATGGTCGATCATGGCCTGGCAGTCCTCCAGGGTGCGGAAAGAGAACACCCCGTCCCGGATGAAGCCGTCCTCGTCGTACATGTTTCCGATGGGTGGTAGAAAGGGTGTGCTGCCCGTGGCGATCACCAGCTTGTCATAGGGTTCCGAAATACCCCCGGCGGCGTAAACCGACTGTCCCATCCGGTCAATCCAACCCGCCTTTACGCCGGAGTAGAGCTTTATGCGCTGCTCCTGGTACCAGGAAAGGCTGTTGATGAAGGTGTCCTCCGGGCGGTGGCAGCCAGCCAGCACACTGGAAAGCAGGATGCGGTTGTAATTTCCGTTGGGTTCTTCGCCGAACACCACAATGTCGTACATTTCGGCGCCGTCCCGGGCCACCAGTTCCTCTACGAACCTGGCGCCGGCCATGCCGTTGCCGATTACTACCAGGCGTTCCTTCTTCAACATCTCCGTTCCTTGCCGGGGTCGCTTGAGCTATCTTGTTTCCAGGGTCTCGGCCGGGGTTTGCGCACTGCCGCCTTCCCCACCGCCTTTAATCCTTGACGATTCTCACGGCGCAGACCTTGAACTCGGGCATCCGGCTGGTCGGGTCCAGGGCCGGGTTGGTGAGCAGGTTTGCCGACTGCTCGTTGGGCCAGTGAAAGGGGGTGAACACCGTGTCGGGACGGATGCCGTCGGTTACACGCGCCCGTACCCTGGCTGCGCCGCGCCGGGTCTCCAGGGTCAACATATCGCCGTCGGCCAGTCCGTATCTTTCCGCCGTGGTGGGGTGAATTTCAGCCAGCGGTTCGGAAGCCATGCCTTCCAGTTCCGCGATTCGCCTGGTCTGGGTGCCCGACTGGTACTGGGCCAGAACCCGGCCCGTGGTCAGGTACAGAGGAAACTCCTCGTCCGGCTCTTCGGCTGCCGACCGGTGAATGACGGGGTGGAACCTGGCACGGCCGCTGGCCGTGGGGAATGACTCGGCGAACAGGCGGGGCGTACCGGGGTGGTCCACGGACGGGCAGGGCCAGAATACGCCCTGGCTGGCTTCAATTTTCTCGTAGGTGATCCCCGAATAGTCGGCCACGCCGCCGGCGCTGGCGGCGCGAAGCTCGTCGAAAACCGCCTCCGGACCGGTGAAGGTGAACCACCGCTCCCGCCCCAACCGTGCCGCCAGTTGCTCCAGCAGTTCCAGGTCGGTCAGGACGCCTTCCGGCGGTTCAAAGGCCCGGCGGCGGCGGATGACACGGCCCTCCAGGTTGGTCATGGTGCCCTCTTCCTCGGCCCACTGCGCCGCCGGAAGCACTACATCGGCCAGCAGCGCCGTCTCCGACAGGAAGAAATCGGAAACTACCAGGAAGTCCAGGGACTCCAGCCGTTCCCTGATGTTATTGCCGTGGGGCGCCGACACAACGACGTTGGAACCCAGCACCAGCAGGGACCGTATCCCACCCTCGGGGCCCAGGGAGTCAAGCAACTCGTAAGCCGATTTGCCGGGTCCCGGCAGGTCTGCTTCCGGAAAGTCCCATACTGCGGCGACGTGCTGACGGGCCGCCGGGTCGGCAATCAGGCGGTAGCCCGGTAGCTGGTCGGCCTTCTGACCGTGTTCCCGACCGCCCTGCCCGTTGCCCTGTCCTGTCAGGCAGCCATAGCCCGAGTTGGGGCGGCCCACCTTGCCAAGGGCCAGGGCCAGGTTGATGAAGGAAAGGACGTTGGTTACGCCCTGGGCCTGCTGCTCGGCGCCCCGGCCGGTGAGAATCATGGCGGTACCGGCACGGCCCAGCAACCGCGCCGCCTGCACCAGTTCAGCTTCAGGAATGCCGGTAATCCGCTCCACCCGTTCGGGCCAGTAGGTGGCAGCGACCTGGCGCACCCGTTCAAAGCCCTCGGTGCGCTCCCGGATGTAGTCGTGGTCAATGAGATCGTCGCGGATGAGCAGGTGCAGCAGGCCGTTGGCCAGGGCCGCGTCGGTACCGGGGGTCAGGCGCAGGTGCAGGTCTGCGGCTGCCGCCGTGGCAGTGCGGCGGGGGTCGGACACCATCAGGACTCCGCCATTGGCCCGCTGGGCCTCGAAGTACTGCATTATGGGGGGCATGGTCTCCGCCACGTTGCTGCCGGCCAGCAGCACTACCTCAGCGGAGGCAATGTCTTCCAGGGGGAAGGGCAGGCCCCGGTCTATGCCCAGGGCGCGTATTCCTGCGGCGGCGGCTGACGACATGCAGAAGCGGCCGTTGTAATCTATGTTGGCGGTGCCCAGGGCCACCCGCGCGAACTTGCCCAGCAGGTAAGCCTTCTCGTTGGTCAGCGACCCGCCGCCGAAAATTCCCACCGCATCGGCGCCGTAGTCCGTCCGGATGCTCTTGAACGTCTCGGCCACCCGGTCCAATGCCTCGTCCCAGGAGGTGGGGACCAGGTCTCCGTCCGCATTCCTTATCAGCGGGTTGAGCAGCCTCTCAGGGTGGGCCAGCGGCGCGGCAGAGGTCCAGCCCTTGATGCACAGGGCCCCCTTGTTGACGGGGAAGGCTTCGTCGCCGTCCACAACTGCCGATTCCCGGAGACCGGAAAGCCGCATACCGCACTGGAATGCGCAGTAGGGGCAGTGGGTAGCCGTGTCTTGCTGGAATGGGGTGGTTGCCATGGCCGGTTGCAAAACCTCTGTTTTGGATCGATTGCAACCAGCGTATTGGCATTTTATTTCGGCGAAATGTCAGAGTTGTAACTAACGAATTACAACTGTGTTAACGGGCCCTTGCAGAAAATGTTCGCCGTTTCCGTTCTGCAGGGGGCGAATCCCCTGGGATTCAGCTTTGCAAAGGTCCGGGCCTGCAACTTGCGGCCAAAAGGGTTTCATGTACCGCCCCGTGACGCCGGACCGGCCCTGACGGTGGCTGGAAGGGAGCACCACGGGCCCAGCCGGTTCCGGCTCTTCGAGCCAGCCGGACATCCTTCCCGCCCCATGCCCGATCTGCTACGATGATGCCCACACGCCGGACCGAAGCCCTATACCGGAGGCCGTCAAATTGAGCGCATCAACCACAAAATCACCAAGGAAGCCGCCGCCGGGGCCCCGCGGCCTGCCTGTGTTCGGTTCCCTGCTGGACGTGCGCCACGACACTCACCTGGCCATCGACCGGCTGGCCCGGCGTTACGGGGACGTGTGTATGCTGCGCTTCGGCAGCGTGCCCACGGTGATAATCAACGACCCCGACCTGCTGCAGGAAGCCTTTGGCAAGACGGAACTGGCCGACCGCTGGGTCAGCGAGATCATGGACATCCTCAGCGAACAGAAGGACCTGGTGATGGCCCCCTACGGGGAACACTGGCGGCAGATGCAGCGGTTCGCCAACCGGGAACTGCTCAGCGCCCGCAACCTGGACACCGTGCGGGAACGCTACATCGACGAAGTGGTGAACGGCCTCGTGGAGCAGATGGGACAGGCCGGCGACGACGGTGAGATGGTCTTACCCACAGAGTTGACGGCCCGCAGCAACTCCACCCTGATGTTTCGCAGCATCTTCGGACACGAGGATGAGGGCGGAGGGGAGTTCCTGGAACTGCGGGAGGCGCTGCTGGACCATGTGAACTGGATTTTCGCCAACGCAACAGCCGCCAATCTGGCAGACTACATTCCCTGGCTGCGGTTCCTGCCCAACGGCGGGGTCAGGGAAGCCCGTCGGTATGCGGACATCGGAACGGCCATCATCACCGCACTGGTGGAGGGGGCCCGGAACCGCCCTGGACTGGACCTGTCGGCCCCGTCCTGCCTGGTGGAGGTGATGCTGGCTAAAGAGGAGGCGGGGGAAATCACCCCCGACATGACCCGGGACCTGTGCATGGACCTGCTCATCGCCGGTACCGACACCTCCGCACAGACGGTCAACTGGACACTCCTGCTGCTGGCCAACAGGCCGGATATCCAGGCAAAGGTGCACCAGGAACTGGACCGGGTCGTCGGCCCCGACGCCCTGCCCACAGTGGAAGACCGCACGCGGCTGCCCTACACCTTCGCCTGCCTGGCAGAGTCCATGCGCTACCGCACCATCGGCCCCCTGGGAGTCCCGCACAAGGCGTCGGAAGACACGGAGATTGGCGGGTACCGGATTCCGGTGGGAGCGCAGGTGCTGGGCAACATCTATTCCATTCACCACGACCCGAATCTCTGGGACTCGCCCCACGAATACCTGCCCGAGCGTTTCCTGCCCCGGGACGACGGCTCAGTGTCCCCGGCGCTGGCGGGCAACACCTTCATCCCCTTCGGGACCGGTCACCGGCGCTGTCCTGGCCGCCGGCTCGCCGAGACGACGGTGTGGCTCCACGTCACCCGGATGCTGCACCGGCTGTGCTTCGAGACGCCCAATGGCAGCCCGCTGCCTGAGGAGGAGGTGTTCGGACTGGCCATCTCCCCGCAACCCTTTTCGCTGAAGGTTACGCGGCGGTGAAATGGTGGTGAGAAAACGCTGGGACAAGGGGAACTTCCCAGCGAAGGGGACACGGGGCAGTTTAACAAGGCGGGCCCGGCGGCATCAGTGAGTAGCCTCGTTGGCAGCCAGGTGCCTCCAGCTCCCCGCTGCGGCACCGCCCCGTTCCCCTGCCCTTACGGGAGCCGCCGGACGATGTGATCCCGGCAGGGATCCGGCTTGAACCCTTGTGGTCGCTCGGGCTTGGGCAAGACCGTGGCCGGTGTGTTCCGATACTTGCCCACAAGGGATATCAGCCAGGCCGAAAAGTCACATTCAACCATCTGGCAAAGACAGGGTAGTCCCCTTCTTTGACGTGCAGCGCCCCGTGTACAACGCACGCTATGACAGGGCTTCTTCCACGCCCGGCCATTCATGACCCTCGTTTTGGCAAGCTCAGACTTCTCTTGCGTACAGTCTGGTGACCGGCACATTACACCCGGACTTCCTTCAGCTAAAGACAGTGGCCTGGCATTAAAACCAGTGCCTCCTGCGCTGGAAAGGATAGGTGGGTACGGAAATCCTGCGCCGGGCCTCACCCACAAACAATCCCTCGAAGGAGATATTCACCCCTGCCTCGTAGAGGCTGGCTACCGCCCTCAACAGGCCGCCGTCGGCATCGCGAGTTTCGCTGCCGTCAGCTAAATCGGTCAGGGTTGACGTCACTGCGGGCGCCTCCGAACTCTCCGGCCAGTTGCTGACTATTTTCTCTCCTGTTGAAGTAGCAGCGCCGACCTGTAAAACAACATCCACTTCCAGGTCGGCCAAAGATTTCGCACAACCAACGAGGTCGTAGGCTCCCTGGTCTTGCCGAGATTCCCGGACCATATCGGCTATGCCAGGAGCCTCTTTCCGCAGCCCGCTGGAACAATCTATCAGTGGGATGGATGGCATCCCAGGATTCAGCACGACCATGGCGTCTTCCAGGCCTCTCAACGTCGTCGCAGTGTCTTGCTCCGGCTGCTCCTTCATTACCCTTCCAAGGCCAGCCGCCAGTCGCAAGCCGTCTTCCAGGCTGTACATCCCCGCCGCCTGTGCCGCCGCCAGCCACCCGAAACCGCCTACCACTATTGCGCTGGGCCGAATCCCCAGGCTGGCCCACTGGGCGGTCAGCGCACATTGAAGGGCATACAGGCCCGGCAGTTCCCATTCAGGGCCATGCTGGCCGGTCTCCAGGCCATTACGCCCGAACATCACCTCCAGCAGGGAAACTCCACCCTCGCCCCTGACCAGTTGGTCGCACCGGTCCAGCGCCGCCCGCGCCACAGTCTCCCTTTGGTACAGGTCTTCGGCACACCTGCCCCAGGGGATTTCCTGGCCCGTAAACATGAAGGCTACCTTTGCCGATTCGCGGGACGTTGACCCTTCGGTGACCGCTTCAGTTTGCGACAGAGAGAGCAGTTCTTGGCGAAGCTGTTCGGAGTCGCCGAACACCAGCCCTGCCCGGTGTGGAAAGTGCGCCCGGCCAGTACTGGCAGTCCAGGCCAGGTCGGACAGCCTTTCGCCGGAGGCGGAATCCTGCTCGCCGTCGAGCCAGGCCAGGTATCGCTGCGCCAATTCCCGCAGCGCAACCGGCGACTTACCGGAGATGGGCAACAGGCGGGCCGTTCGCTCCGTCGAGCCTTTGTCTAAGGGAAGCAGCTCGCCCGTTTGACCAGATGCGTTTGAAGGTACCGGTGTTGGTTGGCCTGCCGGCAGGCCGGCGAGACCGGTCCCCGGGCTACTGTCCGCGGATCTGTTGTAGCCCTCCACCAATAGGTGCGCGTTGGCGCCAGAAAGGCCAAAGGCGCTGACCCCCGCCAGCGGCTGCCGACCGGCAACTGCCGGCCAGTCCGTCTTTTCGGCGGTTACGCGAAGGGAGGTCCGGTCCCAATCGACGTTTGGATTCAGTTCCACCAGGTTGGGAATTCCGGGGATGACTCCATTGTTGATGGAGAGGACCGTCTTGATGAAGGCGGAAATTCCGGCAGCCCATTCCACGTGCCCGATGTTGGCCTTTATCGAGCCAACAAGCAGCGGCCTTTCCTCGTCCCGGTCCTTGCCGTACACCGAAGCCACGGCGTTTAGCTCTATGGGGTCGCCCAACTGGGAACCCACCGCGTGGGCCTCCAGGTAGTCGACCTCGGCAGGTGTTATTCCCGCCTGGGCGATGGCGTCTTCCATTACCCTCACTTGAGCCGGGCCATAGGGCACCGTTAGGCCGGCGCTGGCCCCGTTCTGGTTCACCGCCGAGCCCCGAATGATTGCCCATATCCGGTCGCCACTGGCCTCCGCGTCGCTCAGACGCTTCAGCGCCACTATCCCACAGCCCTCACCCCGAACGTACCCGTTGGCGGAGGCGTCGAAGGGCCGGCACTGGCCGGTGGGCGACAGCATGCCCAAGTCCATCATGAACCTGGAGACCGGGGGGGACAGGACCACGTTTACCCCGCCGGCGAGGGCCATGTCCACCTCGCCCCGCTGCAAGGCAACCACCGCCTGATGCACCGCCGCCAGGGACGACGCGCAGGCCATGTCAATGGGCATGGCCGGCCCTTCCAGGCCCAGGGCAAAGGCAATGCGGCCCACGGTTACGCTGCCCGTGGTTCCCAGGTAGGTGTGGGTCTGGTCGCCCGACTGGATCAGGTCCCGGTATTCGCTGCCGCCTACCCCCGCATACACTCCGGTGCGGGTGCCCCGCAGTTGGTCCGGGTCCAGGCCGGCGTCTTCCAGGGCGGTCCAGGTTGTCTCCAGCAGCATTCGCTGCCGGGGGTCCATCATCCGGGCCTCTATGGGCTGGATGCGGAAAAAGCGGGAGTCGAACCGGTCAATGCCGTCCAGGAAGCCTCCCCGCCGGTAAGCAATGTCTTCGGCGTTGGGGTCTCCCACGGCTCCACTCCAGGAACCGCCGTCCTGGCGACCATCGGTGACCGCATCGCGCCCCTCCTCCAGTAATTTCCAGAACTCGTCCAGGTTACCCGCTCCAGGGAAACGACAGGCCATGCCGACAACCGCGATTCCATCATCTACGGTCCTGGGCGGCTGCCTCTGTTCGGGCGTCTCCGGTCCAGGCATCGCCGGGGCGGCGTCGCTTTCCTGGGTTTGTCCAAGCTCCTCTGCCAGGTGGCGGGCCAGGCTGGCAATGTCCGGGTAGTCAAACACCACGGTGTTGGAGGCGGTGTACTGGCCGGCAAAGGCCCGGTTAAGCCGGTTCCGCAGCTCCACCGCCATCAATGAGTCCATGCCCAGGTCAAAGAAGCCCACGGTGGGCGAGGGTGCAGACGACAGCCTCAGCACGGCCTGGACCTGCTGCTGCAGGAATGTAGTAAGGACATCCCGGGGGCCAGCCGAGGGAACGCCGCGAAGCTGGGTAAGGAGGTCTTCCGAAGTGCCCGTGTCGGTAACCTCCTGTCCACCGCTGGATGAAAGAAGGTCTTCCAGGAAGGAGGGGCGGGTTTCGACCGCATCCTCGAATACCGACCAGTCCATGGACATCACCACGGAATTGGTGGTGTCATGGCACACCAACTTCTCCAGGGCGCGCAGGCCCTGCTGGGGGGTGAACCAGCGGCCGCCGAGGGCAGACCGCCGTCTCTCGATTCGCTCGCGCTGTTCCGCGGCTTCCCCGATTTCCGACCAGGCTCCCCAGGCAATGGCCTGCCCGGGAAGGCCCAGGGCGCGGCGGTGGCCGGCCAGTTGGTCCAGGAAGGCATTGGCCGCCGCATGGTTCGCCTGGCCCGGGTTGCCCATCACGCCCACCCGGCTGGAGAAGAGGACAAACAGGTCCAGGTCGCGGTGCATTGTGGCGCGGTGCAGGTGCCAGGCCCCCATAATCTTGGGATTGAGGACCTGCTGGAAGCTCTCCCAGGTCTGGTTAGTCAGGGCGGCGTCCGACAGCACGCCCACGCTGTGGATGACCCCGGCCAGGGGCGGCAGGTTGGCATCCATGCGGGCCAGCATCGTGTCGATGGCTGCCGTGTCCGTCACGTCCGCCAGTTCAACTTCAACCCTTACCCCCCGTTGGCGCAACTCCTCAATGGCCGTTACGGCCTCCGGGTCAGGAGAACGGCGGCCATTAAGCACGATGGTTCCGGCGCCGTGGTCGGCCAGCCAGCCTGCAACGGCGCATCCGATGCCGCCCAGGCCGCCGGTTACCAGGTAGGAGCGGTCCTCCCGCAACCTGCCTCGCACCAGGGGCTGGTTGGTAAGGACGATTTTCCCGATGTGACGGGCCGAGCGCATGAAACTAAGAGCGGCCCCGGCCTGGGCCATTGGCCACCGGCTGTGAATCAGGGGTTTCAGTTCGCCCGTGCCAACCCGCTGCATAACTTCCCGCAACGCAACTCCCACGCTCTCGGGCTCGGTCTTCTTCATAACATCCAGCTCCAGGATGGAGTAGGACACGTCCGGGCGCACTGCCGCCATCTCCTCGTGGCTGAGAATATCCCTCCTGGCCAACTCGACGAAGCGGCCGCCTTGGGCCAGGCAGGACAGGCTGGCGTCGATGAAGCCTTCGCTGGTGAGGCTGTTCAGCACCACGTCAACACCCGCGCCTCCCGTGGCTGCCATGATTTCCTCGCCAAACCGGGTCTGGCGGCTGTCGAATATATGCTCTACTCCGAGAGAGCTAAGGTATGCCTGCTTGGGGGCGCTGGCGGTGGCAAACACTTCTGCCCCGGCTGCCTGGGCCAGTTGAATGGCGGCCAGCCCCACGCCGCCGGCTCCGGCGTGGATTAGCACCCGGTCACCGGCCTTCAACCCCGACATCTGGTAGGACAGGAGGGCGGACACGAAGGCGCTGGGAATGGTGGCAAGACCGGATACCGGAATGTCCCCAGGCGCCGGCGCCACCAGTTCCTCGTGGGTAACCATTTCCGGCGCAAAGGCGCCAAAACCAAGACCTACAACATGATCGCCGACGGATACACTGGAAACCTGGGAACCCACGGCCATTACGTAGCCGCACAATTCACGTCCCAGGTCGCCTTCTTCGATAAAGCCCAGCGACCTGAAGACATCCCAGAAGTTAATCCCTGCCGCCTCCACCGCGACCCTTACCTCCCTGGGTTCCAGGGGCGGAGCGGGGAGCAGTTTGACCTCGGGCAGATCGAAGACGCCATCCCGGTTGGGCGCCAGCACCCACTCCGTTTCTTCCGGCAGGTCCAGCCGCCCCGATTCCTCCGCTCCGGCGGCGAACCGGACCAGACGCGCTGCCTGACGGCGGCCCAACCGGTAAGCAATGTGGTTTTCCTCATCCGGGTAGAGCAGCTCACCGGCCAGGTCGAGCGCCGTTGCTGCAGAGGCGGGGTCCAGGTCCACCATGCGGGGCTTAAGCTGGGGGGCCTCCAGGGCTGTCGCCTTTCCCAAGCCCCACAATATGGAGCCGGCCAGTTCCCCGGCATTCTCCCGTTCCAATACCTGGGCGCCCCGCGTAACAAACCACACCCCCTTTTCCGGCGTCGTGTCCGTGTCCAGCAGCGCCTGGACCAGCGCCAGGGCGCTTGCCCCAACACGGCTTACGTCCTCGTCCAGCCCCGTTGTGGTGGACTGGTTACCGTGGCCTTCCAGACTGTGAAGGTGGACTACGCCGCTGAAGGGGACATCACGAGGCAGTTCCCCGAGCAAGGATTGCCAGTCCTCCCGGCTGGCCGGGTCTATGGCAATCTCCTGGACGCCCTGGGCACGGAATTCTCTGGTTGCCGATGCCACTTCTTCGGCGCCGGCCAGCAGAACGGCCTGATTTCTGGTTGCCAGTTCGGCCGCCAGTTCACCGGCTTCGCCATTGCGGTTGCCAAGGATGACCCACAGGCCCGGGACCTCCCTGACCAGGGCGGGACCCTGCGCCACGATTACGCCCTTGTCCAGTGATTCGTAAGTTACGGAATCGTCCACGCCCAATACCTGGGCATCCTCGAACCCCGAGTCGGTGAGGGCCTGACGCCAAATGGCCGGGGTAGCCAGGGCGTGGTGGGGGCGGTATGAGTCGGCAAAGCGCCACCAGCCGTCCAGCTGGCCGAAGGTGAGGTCCATCCACCCCAACCCGCGCAGGTTCTCCAGGGCCACCAGTTGGCCCGACGGAGCCAGCAAGTCACGGCAATGCCCCAGCGTTTGCTGCAGGTATTGGGTGGCGTGCAGCACGTTGGAGGCGATGATCAGGTCGTACCCGTGGGCGTTGAAGCCCTGGGATACAGGCTCCCTTTCTATGTCCAGGGGACGGTATTCAATGCCCTCGTTGCCGAATCGCTCTTCGGCCTCGGCAAAGAAGCCGGCGGATATATCCGTATAGATGTAATCGAACCTCCCTTCGGGAAGCTCCGGCAGCACGGAGGCGGTCGCCGACCCCGTGCCGGCCCCTACCTCCAACACCCGCAGCCGCCGGTCGTCAGGCAGGTTTACCAGCAGGGCGCGGACGGTGTCCGACAGCAGCCCGTTGGCGGCCCGGGCCACCGGGGCTTTGAGATACAGGTCGGCGGCGGTGGGTTCGCCGCTGCTGAAGAGAAGGGTCAGCGGGTCCTGCTCACCGCGAAGCACATCCACCAGGGCGGCGGCCGACCGGCGGAACAGGCCGATTTCCGTCAGACCGTGGGAATACCTGGCAATCATCTCCTGGTCGAAGTTCACGGGATTCCCAGGAAGGGTTTCCGGCAAGGAGTCCCGGTCTCCCACCAAAACGGTAAAGCCCCGGTCGTTCTCTCCAACCACGCCCGAACGGGCCAGCATTTCCAGGAGCCGCCGGAACAGGCGCCGGTGCTCCGGCAGAACGTTCAGGCGTTCCCTCAGTTCGTCGGCCACTACTGTCTCCCCTGGAACCCGCTGCCACCCCAGTCTTTCCAGGGTGAGGAGCGCGTAGGCGTGGGACCATCTTTCCAGATCGGCCAGCAGGGCGTTCCGGTCGTTGGGGTCAACCCCTGCCTCGGTGAGATAGTCGGGAAAGAGCCTGGCTCCGGCGGCGACAGTAGCTGGGGCGGGAAAGAAATCCGCAGGTTTCAGCGCCGATTCCAGGGGCCGGTAGCGCCAGGTGACCTCGTAAAGGAGGTCGTCTATACCTTCGGCTCCTTCCACTGCCGCAAGCAGCGCCGCCTGGGTTGCCCGCTTTACCGTGTAGCCGGTGAGCCTGCCGATGAGCGATCCATCGACGTCATAGATGAGGATTTCCCCGCTCAGTACCTCGGGATGTTCGTCAGTTTCAGGGCCGGATACCCGACTGGACTCATTCATCCGCACGTGGCAGACCACCCGGTCCGGGAGTCTTTCTGTCAGCCACATCCTTTCCCAGCCAAAGGGCAGGTAAGTAGGCTCGTCCGGGGAGCCGGTCATGTTGCGCGCCATCCCCACCACCTGGAAGCAACCGTCCAATACCAGCGGGTGTATTTCCAGGTCGTTGCGGCCCGCGGCTTCCGGCAGTGACACCTCCCCAAGGGCCTCGCCGGGGCCGGTCCAGACCCTGCCCAGGGTACGGAAGGCCGGCCCCAGGTCAATGCTGGTGGCGGCCTTGGCGCGGTAGTAGGCGGGCACGTCCGCCCGAACAAGGCGGGACTTCAGGTCATACAGGTCCACGCTCTGGCCCGCTTCCGGCAGTGTGACGTTTGAGACCACTCGGCCCTCCACGTGCATTGTCCATGCGCTGTCCGGACCACGGCTGAATATCTGAACCAGGCGCTCCGAACCTTCGCCCGAATCTTCCAGGAAAGCCTGCACCTTTCTGCCCCTGGTATTGGCGGCTTCTTCCGAGTCCTGCCCCGGGAAGACCAGCGGGCTATGCAGTTGGATGTCGTCCAATACCACCGGGGAGTCGCCTTCGAGCAGCAATGCGGTGGCCGCCATGGCCCCGTACAGGGCTCCGGGAGCGACCAGGCGGCCGAACACCCGGTGGTCCATCAGCCAGTCGGGGTCGGAAGGAAACACCTCGGTCTCAAAAACAATCTCTCCCCGAGCAGAGTCGCGGCGATCTCCCAGCAGGGGATGCCCTCCGCCGGTCCGCCGCTTCCTGGCTCCCTGCAGCCAGTAACGTTCGCGCTGGAAGGGGTAGCCGGGCAGGGCAATCCGGCGGCGTTCCTCGCCGGCGAACAGGCCCTTGAAAGAAATGTCCAGGCCGGCCTCGTAGGCCTGGGCCACCGCATCAATGAAGCTGCTCTCCGGTTCCGGCGTGGACCCATCCCGGGGCGGCCGACGCAGGCTGGCCAGGGCCAGCGGCCCACCTGCCTGCCGTACTTCTACGGAAGATTCCGGCCAGGCCTGCATCGACATGGGACCCAGGACCGAATGAGGCCCCAGCTCGATAACCAGGTCGATTCCCATTTCGGCCAGCGCGCCGATACCCGGGGCAAAGGCCACCTGCTGCCGGGCGTGCTGCCTCCAGTAGGCCCCGTCCATCCTCATGGCGGGATCCACCTGACGACCCGTCAGGTTGCTGATCAGGGGAATTGAAGGATGCTGTATAGACACTCCATCCAGGGAGGATTCCAAACCGTCCAGGGCCGGGTCCAGGAGGGCGCTGTGGAAGCCCCAGGAAGTATTCAACCGAATCGCCCGTATGCCCTCTGTCTCGAAAAGATGGCAAACCGCCTCGATGTCTTCGACGGGACCGCTGACCACCTGCTGCGGCCCGTTGTCGGCCGACACGCTTATTCCAACGCTGCTGGAGGCGGCGTTCACCTGGTCGACGGCCTCGGCCACCCTGGACTTCGGAGCAAAGACCGCTGCCATAGCTCCCGGTTCCGCGGCTGACAGCAGGGATCCCCGGGCCAGGGCAAACCGCATGCCCTCCTGGAGGCTGAAGACGCCGGCCGCCTGGGCAGCGGCCAGTTCCCCGACGCTGTGACCCATCACCGCGCTGGGCCGCACTCCAACGCTCTCCCACAGGGCGGTAAGCGCGCACTCCAGGGTATAGAGGGCCGGCTGTTCCCATGCCGTATTGCCCAAGTCTCCAGCGGCCTCGTCCCGGCCGAACATCACGTCCAGCAGGGAAACTCCCCTCGTCTCCCTTGCTACCCTGTCGCACTCGTCCATAACGGCTCGGGCAACCGGTTCAGTCTCGTATAGGGCTTTCCCCATGCCTGCCCACTGGCTTCCTTGCCCGGTGTAGAGAAACGCCACCCTGGCTGCCCGTGACGGCTCACCGGCCTGGTCGGCTTGGGCCAGCGCCCTGACTCCCTCTCTAAGCGACCGCTCGTCCTGAAAAATCACGCTGGAACGATGGTCGAAGTGACTGCGGCCAATGCCGGCCGTCCATGCCATGTCCGACAGCATTTCGGGAATATTCAAACCGGCTTTGGGTAGTTCTGGGCCCTCCTCGTCGAGCCAGGCCAGGTAGCGTTGTGCAAGCTCCTTTAGCGCGCCCCCCGACTTGCCTGACAGCGGCAGCATCCGCCTGGGGCGCGGGGAAACCTCGTCGTTGGAAAGGGACTGTTGGGCAAGGAGTTCCGGCAGGTTGACCTCTACCCTCCTGGCGGGTCCCAGGCTTGAAATCTTCCGGTCAGTCGCTGGCCCGTTGGGGGTATGCTGCCCCACCACAATGTGGGAGTTGGTGCCGGAAATACCGAAGGAGTTGACTCCCACCAGGCGTGGTCGCTGGCGGCCGTCGGGCCAGTCCACTGTGTCCGTTGGCACCAGCAAGGGCAGGTCTTCCCAGTCCAGGCCGGGATGGGGGTCACGGAAGTGCAGATGTTTGGGTATCAGGCCCTGGTTTACCACCAGCGCTGCCTTCATGAGCCCGGCGATGCCGGCAGCGGACTCCAGGTGTCCCACGTTCGTCTTTACCGAAGCAATCAACAGCGGCTCGCTGACCTTTCTTCCCTGGCCATAGACGGCGTTCACCGCGTTGAGTTCAATGGGGTCGCCAACCGCCGTGCCGGTCCCGTGAGCCTCAATGTAGTCCACCTCCAGCGGGCCAACTCCCGCATCTGCCAGGGCCGCTTCCATCACCTGTTCCAGCCCCGGCGTGTTGGGGACTGTCAGGCCCACGCCCATTCCACCGTGGTTTACCGCCGCGCCCTGAATGACGGCCCAGATGCGATCGCCGTCGGCCTCCGCCTCGCTGAGCCGTTTCAGGATGACCACACCGCAGCCTTCGCCCCTCACGTAGCCGTTGGCGGAGGCGTCGAAGGCCTTGCATTGGCCGTCGGGCGACAGCATCATCGAGTCGGCGCGCAGTTCGTAGATGCGTCCGTTCAATATGGCCTGGACGCCGCCGGCAATGGCCAGGTCCGCCTTGCCCTGCTGAAGGTCCGCCACGGCGTCGTGGACTGAGACCAGGGATGATGCGCATGCGGCATCAACCGCCTTCGCCGGCCCCATCAGGCCCAGCACGAAGGAGACCCGCCCGCTGGTCCCGTTCAGATTGGTGCCGCTCAGGGCATAGAGGCAGGCGGCCGCCTCGGCCGGCTTGTTGGAATCCACCACCAGCATCCGGTACTCGTCATTGCTGATTCCGGTATAGACTCCGGTGCGGCTCCCCCTCAGGCGCGCGGGGTCAATTCCGGCATCCTCCAGGGCCTGCCAGCTTACCTCCAGCATCATGCGCTGTTGTGGGTCCAGCAGTTCGGCCTCCACCGGGGAAATGCGGAAAAATGAAGCATCGAACAGGTCGAGGTCGTCCACGAAGGCGCCGAATCGGCAGGCCTGGTTTTGGACCTGGCTTTCGCCGAAAAGCTCGCCCATGCGACCCACACCGGAATTGGGGTCAGCCTCAGTGACGGAGTTCCCGCCCTCCACCAGCAGACGCCAGAAGGAACCCAGGTCCGGAGCGCCAGGGAACCGGCACGCCATTCCCACAATTGCTATGGGCTCTCCGCCCGCCGGGAAGCTCTGGGCCCCGCCACTGGAAAATGAGTTTGATTTGCTAGCCATCTGTCGTTTCTCCTGAACTGGGCTCTGTCGCTCCGGCGACCAGGCCAGTGAAAAGTTGGGATGGGAGCCAGCGCCGGGATGCGAATTGGTGGGGCATATCCATCACGGTCAGGTGATGCCTTCCGCAGATAACGACCACCTACCTGGCATCATGGGTATGCCCTGGGAACAGGCGAAGGTCCGGCGGACCTGAGGGCGCTGAGTGTCCAGCTTGTAATTGACCCGGAAGCCCGGCGGAAGGAGGGCATTCAACACCCGGTGGCTGGAGAAGCAGGGGAGAACGGGACATCGCTCCGGAAGCCGCGTTCTGGCAGGCATACCCTGTCTCCACACTGCTCGCAATTCCCTGAAAGCCGCGACCCTTGCCATTACTGGTAGTGGCTCGCAATAGACTATTGGGGGTATATGCGGCGCCTGCCTGGCTAGCAGAAGTAACCAATACTCCGCACAAAACACTGACGATCTTGAAATATCATACATCACTATATGTCATCAATATTTGATTCTTCCACCCAACTATTGTGGGGTTATGTGACAATATTGGCAAATTGGTCGGCAGACGGAAGCAGGGCAACGGTGTTCCTTAAACTTTCCACAGGGCGATGACGTCGTTGCGGGCAATACGGTCGGCGGTTAGGCTGCGGAAAACCGTGTTCTGGCAGTTGGTGCGTTTCAATCCTGTTATCTGGCAGATCAGCATTGTTCCACATTTGGGGGAATCGTAAAGGGCCGGCTGCCCTGGCAGGTGAAGTCGAGCGCCAGCTCCACCAGCGTGCCGGT
Source organism: uncultured Dehalococcoidia bacterium (assembly GCA_964587795.1). Lineage (GTDB taxonomy): Bacteria > Chloroflexota > Dehalococcoidia > Lucifugimonadales > UBA3495 > Bin22. The sequence goes on from CAZPMU010000008.1 coordinate 26,201, forward strand.
GTCGGCAGTCTGTTCTCAACCGGCAAATGTCACAGGCTGGTGACCATCAGGACAGGGTAGCGTGGATTTGATCTAACAGATCCTGGTCCCGGGGGGAACGGGACCCGGATCCGACATTGCTATCGGTAGCCGAAGTCGGGGAACAAGTCGTCGTTGGGCCACTGGCCTACACTATTGACGCCCTGCCACATGAGCCGGTCCACTTCCAGAATAAACTCCCTGGTATTTTGTGGCCGGGAATTGAACAAACCAGCCCAGGCGAAGCCATGGTGGGTACGGACCAGCAGGGATACGGAACCGGGCATATTACCGAAGTGCCACCAATTGGCGTCGTCACCCGCCGGGCGAACATTCCAACCCATGCCGTAGTAGCTAGAGCTACCTTGCCAACGGGAAAGGTCTGGACGTCCCGCCATCTCACTGACAGTGTCAGGCTGCAACGCCGCAGGAGGCCTGCTTCCGTCTGCAGACGATGCGAACCGCACCAGGTCAATGGCGGAAGCCACCCAGCCTCCGTGGGCATCCAGGGCCTCCACGTGGAAACCACCGTAGTGCTCGGGGACCCGTACAGGGGCGCCTGGCATGGCTGACCGAACCAGACCTTGGCCGTCGTAGCCGTAATAGGTTACTTCGCCCTTTAATCGTTCCTCGCCCAGCGTGCCTCCTATAGTCATTTGGGTAATTCCCAGTGGCAGGAGGACACTCTCACTGACATGTTCCTCGTAGGGTTGTCCCGTCACTTCTTCGATAACCCGGCCTAACAGGCAATAGCCGAAGTTGGAATAGGCGTATTCGGTGCCCGGTGCGAAGTCCAGGGCCTGCCCCGTCATGTATGTGATCACGTCTTGGCAGGAAACCGGCTTTGGTACTCCCAGAGCAGCTTCAATCCTTCTCGAGATGAACATTGGGTCGAAGCTCTTTTGTCTGTCCCAGCCTCCGGAGTGTTGAAGCAGGTTCCGGACGGTAACCCTGCTCAATCCGGGATCTGGTTCAGTCCCATCGGTGCCACGGTATGCGTCCAGTATCTCGAACACCTTTTCTTCAAGGTCAAGCTGATCATTCTCCACCAGCCGCAGCGTCGCTACGGCGGTTATGGGCTTGGAAACGCTGGCGATGCGAAACAGTGAGTCGGCGTGGACCGGTTCCCGGTCCTCGACGTTGGCGAGTCCGTAGCCTCTGGCCAGCTTCAGTTGGCCGTCCTTCGCGATCGCTATGGAAGCGCCAGGCACCTGCCACTTTTCCAAAAGCGCAGGAATCAGCCTCTCAAATACAGCCTCTGGCTCAGATCTTGGTTCCGGCCTGACCGTAGGTGTGGGGACTAGCGTGGGTGTGGCGGTGGGAACCGGAGTAGGAGTAGGAGTCGGTGTCGGCGTTGGTGTTGGTGTCGGAAAGGGAGTGGGCGCCGCCGTAGCCGTCACGGTGGGAACCGCAGTCGGCGTCGGCCTCACGGCTGATGTCGGAAGGGAGGTGGGCGCCGCCGTAGCCGTCACGGTGGGAACCGCAGTCGGCGTCGGCCTCACGGCTGATGTCGGAAGGGAGGTGGGCGTGGGCGCCGACGCTGCCGTTGGCGAGGGCATCGCAGTCGGAGTGGGACCTATGTTTGCTGCAGGCTTGAAAGTGGGCTCCGGCGCTGTACAACTAAGTGCAGCGAGCGATCCTAACACAGCTAGCAAACCTAATGAGCGGAATACCTTCATTTTTTCACTTGCAAATGGGTGGTGCCGGCAGGGTAGTGGCATCGGTGGGGCTGCACACCGGTCTTCACGGGCCGCAATGCCTGCCTTAAAGCATAACGGGCGGAAGCCGGCTCAGTCTGCGCCGACCGGAGGCGGTTCCAACAACCCTGGGTCGGTCCCGTAATATAGGGGACGGATGCACTCATCGCTATTGAGAATCTAATGAAATCCGAAACTCCAGCTTTGCCGGAGCCCAGATTTCAATTATAGATTCCCTTGTAGCTTCACCGACCAGAGCCGGCTTAGCCAGTCTTGCACGGTCTCCATCCGCCATAGGCGTATCACCGGGAAGTTCAAACCCGGCCAGTCCGCCAAATCCTTGGCCGTGCTGGCGTCGCGGTTAGCAACTACTCCACTGACGCTGCACCACCATTCCCCAAAACGAGGTCCCGAAGGGGTGTGCGCCCCTCAGCAGTGTGGAGTGGGGCTTGGCTTGCTGGTCAGGGTAGTGAAGAGCTGAGGCTCCTTCCTTCCGCTACCCGCTTCCAGCGTCGTCGATACCAACGGATCGAGCCCAGGCCTGTTGGAACACATTAAGCTCAATATCCGAAGTCCGTCAGAGATAAGCCATGAAATTGCTCATGTGGCTCTGCACAGGTCGACCGGTCCGCGGGCGCTGCGCCTCTGAACCCACCTGCCCCTCTCCCTCGTCGGCGCTGCTCTCCAATAATCGAAAGGCCCCTAATGGGTGGCACCCGGGAGCAAAAAGCCGTCAAATTTGTATCTGAAAACCCAGTTTTGGTGGGCCTCGGCGTACTGTACTGCGAACTTTTCGCTGGGAGGTTCGGATATAGAGAGTCCAGTCTGGTGGGACTTCATTGTAAGCCCGATTCCGTGAACTTACTTTTCGGGTGCCGACTGTCTAGCAAAAGACGGCAGCATCGAAATCATCGCTTCCAAGGACGTGCCCCTTTTCGATGGTGAGAAGAATTAATTCTCGGAGAAGAGAAAATGATTCCCTCGTAGCCTTTTTCAGATCGTCTTCCAGAATATGTTCGCCGTGGACCGCTTTGCTTCTTACCCCGTACAAACGGCGAACCGAATCGAACCGAGTTTTTCGGGCTTCCCCACGAGGCTCAAGTAAGCTAGCCGCAAGCAGCGACATTCTAAAGACTAACTCGGTGTTTAATCCAAATATCCCCTCAATCGCGCCCCAGATTCTGGCGATTGCCGACCGAAGGTCGATGGCATATCTACAATCCATTGCTGCTTCCAGAGCAAACCTGAATCGGTCGCTCTCTGCTGCCAGGGTGTTGAAAGTCGCGAAATGAGTTTGGCACCACTCCGCATCCGCTTCATTCACCGGGTCTTGTCTAGACCCGCCTACAGCGAGAGTCCGAAGGTGGTAGTCCAAGAGGTTTCCGTGGAAAGGCGGCAGATTCCGTTCAGACCGATACACGGCGGCCTCGACGCCTTCACGAATGAGTTGTTGCTGGAATACATCGGAGGTTCGTGCTTGGTGCCCAGCGATGGTTGACCAGGAATACGAGCTACACGCCAAACACACATGCTGGCTAAACCCGCGAAGAACCAATAGGGCTGAGGCCAACCATGCGCGATTTAGGGTGTCGTAACCAGATGACGTATCGGAGCCCTTAGCCGACTCTATCTCGCAGGTACACGCTGTTACAAGGGGTTCCAGGGTCGCCCATTCGCGGAAGCCTACGCCCCCTGCCGCAGCTAAGTCGAAGACCGTTAGTTCGGAACTTAAGGGATGGACGGACAGGCCGGGTGCGAGCACTAGCGGTTTCGTCGGTGAGGGCAATCCTGCGGCTAAAACGTACCAATTGTCGTCGGAGCGGTTGGACGGGTAAATATCATGCATGCAAGTCCACCATCCAGGGTGGTCGCTGCCACTCGACGATCGTCCGGCAAATGCTGCTCGGCTGTTGATCCGCCATGCGATTTAGGGGCGATGCTCCCAAACGACAAGGTGTCGCGACCATTGCCAGCCGATAGTGCTCAAGGCAAGAACGTCTATTGTGGGAAATCATGGAGGAATTTCTAGATGACAACAAATCGGGTGCAGGGCCGCCCTAGAAGCATCTCTACAGAGCATTTTGACACTGTTTTGAAACTATATGCCGACGGTGATGCGGCGTCCTCACTATCGCTTACGGTAGATACCGCCGTCTTTGAGATGGGGCTCGGCAGCCTTTCGGCGCACCGAGGGGTCTCGATTCCTGTAGTGTGACGCGTAGAGACGGAACGCAAGGAGCGTCTCGCCATTGGGGATCTACTACCCCCTCGCCTCCCCCTTAGGCATCCGGTAGCCCACCCTGGATTGGGCGAAGATGTAGGTGGGGCTGTCGCCGCGGCGTTACTACGACGATGCTCATAAATCTGCGGGTATGATGACTGGTGGGCCTAGCGTTACTGTATTACAAACCTTCGAGTGGGTAATGTGTCTTTAGATCGCAGGGTCAGCGAAGTTCGAGCCCGAATTGCTCGACTGTGTTCCCATCTTAAACCAGTAGTTGCCTGAACCCAGTCCTGTGCTGTCCAGCGTCAGCAGGAGCTTGCCGGATTCAAGGAGCCTGCGGGCTAGGGCTTCGGTCTTCCTGCCCGGCGAGGCATAAGCGACGAACATCGCATCGCCAGTGACGCCACCAGGTGGTTGCGCTGAACTGCGCTTTCCGATGTTGCAGGGTAGGCCCAGAGGGACTGTACACAGTCCCATCTTTGAATTGGCGATTGCCTTTTCAAGTAGGTCGCCAGCTCGTAAGGGCCAACCTACCCAGATTCCGCCACGCCGTTCGTTTTCTGCCTCTCATGCCCATCATTGGAATTGACAAGTTCCGATGATGCCGCGGAATGCTGTACAGGTTCACCTTGCCGATAGTATCGCCTAACAGAGACGAGGCTTCTTGTCAAAGAGCCGCATTCAGCTTGAATTGCTTTCAAGGCAAGTTGGGATGCTAACACAAGCCAACCCTCTCCCACCTCTTCGGAACTTGGCCCTAATGTAGACATAGCTACCAAGCCGTCGACCCACCAAATGCTCTCGACCATGGTTACATTGTTTGAATTAACCCACTTAAACAATCCGTCGGCAGCTAACGACCAACCCAGATTACGGGCGATCACAGGATTGAACGCAATCCAGTCTGCTCCCGGCGAATAAAACCCCAGTGCCACATTTCGAATTATCAAGGGCTGGTAAACCGAAGAGCCGATTAGAGTTTCGTACTCCTTGAGGGTGCAATTGGTGACTTTGCCGTACAGCTGGTAAGGGTCGTCTGAGACCCACGATGATGAAGAGGCGACCGGTTCCAATACGCTGTATCTGGTTTCGCGTGGAGATTCCCAGTCCCTGCGCTTAGAAATGATGGTAATTTCCCCTAGTGACACCAAGTTACTCTTGAGCGTCCGATACACATGTTCAAGGCCTTTTTCTGGGCATTCGACCCAATCAGCCAAACTCTCTCTACTGCCCAAGCCGGGTATATCGCCAACAGTAAATGGCCTGAGTGACGGTTTCTTCATAAACATCTCCGGATCGTGAGTCCGCAAACGCCGTTCCAGCGTGTCAATGGCTGCATCGTTAATGTGGCCGGCGTCCTGCAGTTCCGCTACTGCATGGAACATTGCTCGACGCGCGACCCTTACACGGGACCTGAGCAACGGTAAATTCAAGCCTGTCGAAAGCAGCGAAGACTCGAATCTCTTTTCAGCTTGCACCGACCATGTCTCGGGCGGAGCGAGGTCTCGCATGATTTCTGCTACACGGGTGTAGAGATTATCTTCAGGTACATTGGCAATCCTGGCAATCACCTCAACCTGATCGTTGAAAGGCAAGACGATAACACGAGGATCGTTGGAATCCGGTACTGGCTCTCTTGGAGATTTCGTAAGCTTATCGAGCGGAATGTCAAGGGATCGAGGAGGAAGTTTCAATTGATAAATCGGTGGAAGTGGTTGTAAGCCGCTGTTGGTTTGGGGAATATCCCACCCACACTTGTTCATCACTGAACCAGCCATCGACCTAATAGACCAATTCGGTGAGTCGGCCAGTTCTTCTATTTTGGCTCGAAAGCCAGATATCGACTCTGGTTCCGTGCATGCCAATGCGTCTAAGACAAGGAGAATCCGCTCTTGGTATTCTTCGGACCTGTTGAAGCAGTCCACCAGTACGTCTGCGACGTCCGGTGAACGTTGCAGAAGGAGTTTGCCCAGTGTGCGTAACGCTCCCTGGGCTACGGCTAGACAAGGGTGACAAAGAAGAGCCGCTCCCAATTCCGCTAAGGCCTTGTTGGGTGTCTCCACGGCTATTCTGTCAGTGAATATCGCAGGAGGCGACCCAGCTGATTCGTTCCTCAACAGCTCAGCCGTGTGCTCCTCAATCTCTCGCCATACCTCCAAGACTGGAATGGGTGAACATATCGATTCCAGAATCTCATTGAGTGACGAACACACCGCCTGGATTATTCCGAAATTGGACTCTAGGTCCTGTATCAAGTGTTGGAAGACGAGTGGCGTAGCTCGGGTCTTGTCTACATCGCTTAAGGCTTTGAGGGCCAGAATTCTGCTGTTGCCATAAAACCAATTCCAACCGTATTCCTCTGAGTCAGCTAGAGCTTCCTCGCCAAGTTTCCAAGCCTGTTCAGAGTGCCCAAGCTCATTCATACGCGATGCGACGCAAGAAAGGATATTGCTAGAGCGCCGTTTACCGCTGAATGTGTCGGCGAGCATGAGCAGGTCGTTTTTATGTGTAGTGTGCTCAATCAAATTGGACACTACGGGCTCCCAATTAAAATAGGAATGTTCATCTTCTGACTCTACCAAGTCAAGAAGATCGGCCACAAACCGAATTCGCCCTGCGACTTCTTCTTTGCTTAGTTCGCCAGAACCGTCCTTCAGCTTCAAGACGATACTGTTTGCGTTCCGGTCCTGGCGCCATTCCGCTAGCTCCGAAGGTTCCACACCAAGGTCCTGGATGGAGAGATCCATTTGCGCCAACCCTGCCTCCAATCCTTGAAACCAACCAGGCCTTTGGGATGGGCTGGCCCACAAACGAACCATGTCAACCAGACGGCGAGTTGCCTCCAAGGCATTGTCCTGACCTACAGATTCTTTTGCTCTTAGGACCGCCAACGACATCAAGCTTGGTTCAGCTTTTGAGCTAAAGGGGAGGAATCCGTCCGACAAAAATTCTGCGGTGGCGATTGCAGGTGGGGTGGATGTCTCCAGAATCGCATTAAGAAGGGTTCCCAAACCAGATTGGTAGGTAATAAGCCCGTTGTCCAATAGCCAAGTAAAAAGTTGCGTGGCCCTAACCGGACTCCAGTTAAAGGTAGCACCTAGCAGGTCATCAGCAGCTGAATGGACCGCCCTACTTTCGATGCTGTCGTCCAAGGCCTGAATAGCTTGGGCGTACTCGGATATCCGTTTGGAGGCCAGATGAGGCTCAAATTCATTGACTCTGCCTAACCACCCGATCCAAGTGTCTAGCTGGTAGTCTTTACGGTATCCAACCCCGAAACCTTCTTCAAGAGCTCGACCCAAGAAGTGCCGGGCTTTCTCACGGTCTCCAATGTCAAGCCAGGCCCGGGCCTGGCTGACGCACTCCTCGAGACGGCCAGATGCCTCACCGGAGGTGGCGACAACTTCGTCAAGCTCACTGAGCTCTCGTGAAGCCCACGATCTTTGAAATCCCGCTTGGACAAAAGCCAAAACCACCTTTCTTCGCGCCTCGGTCGACCAGTGCAAAGCTGTACTAGAGTTACCCCATTCCTGCTTAAATCCACTCCAAAGTCCTTCTAGGGCACTGCGACCGTGCTGCGAAACTGCTTCGATAAGTAGAGAGTAGAACGCATTGGTTCTGGAAGTGATTGGGTACCGATTAGTCTCCCAGTCAATATCTAGAATCGACCCGATTCTGCGGTGAAGTAGCGGTAAAGATTCTAGCTTCACGGACGCATGGTCCATGGTTTGGCCAATCCATGCTTTCGCCCAGATGTGGGCCACCATGCAGATATCTCGTTCAAAGATCACTGTGTGCTTATCACGAATATTACTCGGGCCTGGAACGATCTCAGATGGGGTGCGACGATCACCAAGCGCGTACAGCAGCCTGTTGATTCGAAATCTGAGACCAAAAGGTTCAAGATCATCGCCAAAGGAGGGCAAATCTGTCTGAAGGTCAGGTTGTTCCACTCCCTCGATAAGGCCTTTTGCCTGCTCTACGTCCCCTTGCAATCGATATATACCTTCAGATAAGACTGTAAGTTCGGTCGGCCCTAGGAACTGCACATCAGTAGCGCGCATATCTTCAAGGTGTTCCGTAGCCTTGGCACAGTTTCCCGCAATTTCCAAATCTTTGTAGGCATTGAATTTGAGCCAAAACCTCCCTTCCACGTCACAGGGGAGGTCAATGTCGAAGGCTTCCAACACTTGGTCGAGGTCCTTCCAACGTCGCCGGTTCAATAGCTCCAGACCTGCATAAACTAGCAATCGGGATTGGATGATTGGCATTGAGGCTTCGCCACTGCCTTCGTGAATGCCGTCATCGGTATGTTTTATGAGTCGAATCTCTTGTATTACCCGACCTATGGACTGAAACAATACTGCCGCTCTGGCCCAATCCTCCAACAAACTCTCGGAATTGTCGACAGCCCTATGGTTCTGGATTCCGGACCCACATAACAGGTCAAGAGGTCTAGCCAACTCGAAAATTCGCTGGGCTTCTTCCTCTTGGCCTATGTTATAAAGGGTTATACACGCTCTGAGGGCAGTACCGGTATCCACATGGAGTTGATTGCCGGTTCGTAGGTAGCCGATAGCAATTCCTGGGTCTTGCAACTCCAATAGCAAAGGCACCAAATCGACTTGCTCGAGATAGGACCCACGCTGTTGTAGTTCAGATCCAACGAGGCAGAGACGTGCAAGAGCAGTGGAATCCTGACGGGCAGCAGCCGACCGGAGGGCTACCAATATATCGGTTCGGATCGCATCCAAAGGCCGTAGAGAAAAAATCTGGCTACGGAAATAGGCCTGGGTCGCTATTTCCAATACCTTGACATGTTGGTCAGCAGATGCCCTGTGATAAATTTCCTCCCAAGCTCTGACTAAAGGTGCCGAGTCAGCCCCGCACAGGTCGGCGAGAAAGATATGAAAATCTCGATCCTTGGCTGGGTCTATCGTACCGGCCGGGAACTCTGCCGTTTTTCCGACAAGGAATAACCTAAAGCTATTGTGGAAGAAATACCAGCGGTCTGCGTTCTCGACACGAAAATAGTGTGCGAATTTGCTGCCTAGTAGCTCCAACGAAGATTTATTTGCCCATGTCCTTATCCACGAAAAGTCGATCACGCCCCTGAGCCTGGCTAATAGGCCAAGGAAGTGGACGAACTCTCCATCTCCCCTGAATTGATTCCAATACGAATGGTACGTGCCCTCTATGTTGCCATCAAAAACCTCGGCCTTCTGAAGCTCCTCCTTCAGTTGCTGTGGATCATCCATTAGCTTTATCTTGTTGATCAGATAAGCCAAAAACAAGGGATGTCCGTTAGACGTATCGTATGCGTGGTCTTGCTGTTCAACCGTTATTGGAATTCCCAACTCGGCGGCGTCGAACATCGCTCGCGCTTGATGACGACCGAGCGGCTTCATGGTGATACGCCGTCCTGGCTCGCCCAGCGAGGACTGAATGCGGCCAGACAGTGGTGCAATGGTCTGAGTGCCGAGCACAAAGTAAACTCCATTGGGAATTTGCTCCGGTTCCGGTAAATCTCTCAGCAAAGACTGACGCGGTTCTTGCTCTCGCTCGATGTGGTCCAACCCGTCAATCAAGAAGATGGTCTTGTGGCCATTCTTTTCCCAGTCCTGTTTAAGTAGGTCAAGTTGACCGAAGAATCTCTTTAGTAATTGCTGACGATCTGGCCCGGGTGAGCTGCCACCCACTCTGAACCCGGCTCTTTCCAGCTGAATTCCAACGTCGTGCAGAAAGTTTACTGATTCCCCTCTCGACCCCACCGGATATGGTGCATCCGGCACATACGCGTAATATGAAAAGACCCTTTCGTTGAGACTGCGGAGTGTTTTGGTTAGTAGTGTTGACTTCCCGGAGCCAGGGGTTCCCACCACAGCTATGTAGCCCTTAGAAAGCTGGTCCACGGCCTCTATGAGTTCATGAACCGTTTCCTCGATAGGCTGGTAGGAGGTTTCATCTACGGGGAATTGGTGGGAATTCACGAGCTCAAACCTCTGAGCCCAACCCAACTTCGTAAGCAACTCAAGCCGAGTGAGTTCGATGATTCGAGCCGGGTCAGCCACTGTCCGGAACAGTGAGTACACTATTTGTTCGATATCCCGGAAGAAGAGTTCCTGATCGTAAGTTATCGGAGCATCGGCATTAAACGCGAGTCTATGACTGAAATCGAGATGGCAGTCTTTCACGAAGGCCTGGAATTCCACCTCGCCCAACCCACTAGCTTCACGAAGGGCGTTCCAAGTCGGATGCCACTGCTCGGGTACCACAAAAGGCGCTTCTATGGTGCTTTGTCGATAGGGAGTCCAAACCTGTGCGATGAAAGCGGCGAAATGAGATGGTGTAGGTGGTGGGGTTCCCTTGGGCATAGTCGCTTGAGGTGAATTGGAGGGGTATTCGTTAGTCACCAGGTGAACCACGACCCTACTGAGGTTGTGTCTCTCCTTTAGGTCAGACCATCCCTGCGCCAACTGGGCCATTAGGTTCGGGGTATTATCGTTGCCGGCGGTCAAGTCCAGAAATGTGAAAGCCCCCGGGTACTGGCTCCACTTAACCTGATATGCGTCAACTCTTCCCTGGCTACCAATTTGAAGGTCATCTACACGGCCTGCCAAAGGATCAGCTAATCGAACCCATTCCAATCCGTCTTCGTGCAGACTCTTGAGGATTACGTTCGCGGCGACATGATACTGACCATAGAAGCCGCCGATAGCCCTGCGTTCGCCATACCCTGGGCGGACAGGCCCCGCGGCTACTGGTTCATCATGTGCTTGAAGGTCGTTGGCCTCTTCTAGCATTTGCCAAGGTCTCCTGACTGTAGGTTCTTCTAGTTTCTTTGACCTGTCCACATTGGCAGTACAATGGACCGGACACTAAGAAACTATCTCAAAACTGCCATCGGGAGGGATATCGTCCTTCGACAAGCTCGGGGTGAGCGGATTTTCATTGGCCAAGTGGGACGCCCCGCTCATGGTGAGCTTGTCGAACCACGTCTTGAGATAGTTTCTAAGTAGGGCCTGAAGGCTTGGCCGCTCCTGGAGATCGATTTAATAGCGGCCAATAGCCGCCTTCTTTCCCGACTCTTGAATCCTGCTGTGGGTATTCTTCCGGATTTTAGAGCCTAATTCTTCTAAGGCCTCGACTCTTGGAAGACGGACTTGTTCAGCGCCGACTGTGAACCCTAATCTTGGACTGAGCCTTGTCGTCCCGAGGTCGGGGCGTCAGCGTAGCTGAGTCTACATTAGCCCAAGTAGCCTCCAAATTCCTGTTTTCTTGGAGTAGGAAAGAAATCGGTGAATGCAGATCGATTCACGGCCCCTTCAGGAAGTCAATTGCTCTAATCAGGCCCACCCAAGTTACGAACTTGGTTACGGCGTTATGGACGACGCTGAAGATTCTTCGTATGCCCAACCGGGACCCCGGTTCTGGAGGCGCTTGCTTTTCCAAAGGCAACTCCGAGGCCAGAAACTCTGCGGCCCTTTGCGCAACAGCGGAAACTTGGTGTATCTCCCGCTCCAAAGTTAACGTGTCCAGCCGGTCCATGACCAGTTCATGATTACCGGGGAAGAAGCGAACCGGGTCGTCCATCAATTCCCGATGCAGAAGAAGAGCGCCATCCCCGTCCCCCGAAAATGCTCCGATGTTGAGGTCAATAGGAAGTACCGGCTTTCCGGCACCCAGCATATCCGTACCGCAGATGTAAGTTCCCTTTCCTCCGCCTACCGCTACCATAGCGTCGGCTAGCTCAACCTGAAGTTCTCGGTACCGCCCCCCGGTATATTCCTCTCTCCTGATGCGTTCAACTTCTACCAGACCTCGTTGCTGCAAATTGCTCAGCGTCCGCAAATTACTTTCGCTTAGCCTGCTTTCCACAACATGGTCGGACATCACTATCCGTACGCACTTTCTGGAGCCTTCGGTAGTGCTCTCCATGTACCGTTCCACTTCCCGCAGTGCTACCCAGTTAAAAATTCGGGGTACACCTCTGGAGTCCAGGGTTGCTGAGTCATCGGAAGCCAATATCACCAACCCGCCCCCACGTCGCAGGATTTCCCCAACGATATGCTCGACGAACTCGATGGCCAAGTCTAACTTGGCTTCAGTGCAGGAATTGCTTGCGCTCCCGCTAATCAGTATGAACTTCCCTTTCATTGGGGCAGTTGACTCCACCTAAATGTCGAAGAGGTTGTCGATGTCCGCCTGGGACTTGCAGTTGTTGATGCTGTCTCGCATCTTCCTGAAATTGGCTGCTGCCCTCTGACGGGGGGCGCTTCCCTGGCCGCCCATGTAGTCGTCAACGTGCCTTGATTGGCCAGTGGAGTCCCTGATGGACTGCTGTACCGCCGTAGATGAGTAGTCCGTTAGATGACTTACCATGCTCTTCAGGTCGGTAGGTCCCCGATAGTTCTTGAATGCCTCTACTGCCAGAGATTCGATGTGATAGCCGGTAATCTTGTCCCGGTCGCTCCGTATGAGACGATGGGCAAGAGCCTTGGTCAGCTTGATCGCCGGTATGACCTGGCCCCGGTTTGCTTGATTAACTTGGGTCAGCTTTTGAGCGAACTTCTCCGGGTGTATGACGCCGCTCCACTCGTTGCGGGTCGGGTTCGCGATCCTGTAGCCGTTTCTTGTCCTTATGGCAGGGAGCAACTGGATTTCGTGCCCGTCGGAGTACTTGACGGTAACCGCTAGATTGCCAGTCCAGACCTTTGTATTGGGCATACGCTTTTGGATTAACTCCGCCATTTTCTGGATGACGGCTTTCGGGGATTGGCCAGCCAAGGACGACTCGTTTATCCTAATGAGCCCGTCCACATCGCTCAGCCCATCCACATAGGTGTGACGGCTGACGGAACCACCGAACCGGGTTGGCAACACATCGCTGCCCGTCTGCTCCAAAGCGTCTCGCAGGCCTCGGATGTGCCGGTTAATCGCCTCAGTGTCCCTATCGTTATAGTCTCGCAGCTTGTCGCGCAAGCAACCGTTTATCTGCTCTTCGGTCAATGTTGGCCTTGGCCGCGGAACGAAGCGGCCACCGCTTCCAGCCATATCATGCTCCTCTACTTCTGAATTTCTGCTCCGGCGATTTCGGCGATACGCGCGGCCCGCCGGGCAATCGGGAATTCTTCTACCAACGGTTCGAAATTACCGTTTAAGGCGTACTCTTGCATTGCTTCCTGCAAGCAGTACAAGAATCGCAGGTTATTCGTCCATTCTTCGGAATGGAGGTCCGCTTCCGGCAGATTCCATTTCATATCTTCCAATGCCGATTCGTCAATTGGGACCGAGCCATCGGACCGAAAGGCCAACCGGAGCCAATTGAGTCCATCGAAGATGTCGGCACCGCAGAAGAAGTAGGCTAGAACCTCGTAAGGGTTGATCGCCCCGAACACATAGATCGGCGTGTCCAGGCCGGCGTCATTCAGCAATTCGCGCAGCGTTACTATCGAACTGCACCGTTTCAAGAACGAACCGCCTGATTCGCGGGCAGTAATCCCGATGGCGTCAAACTGCTTCAATGCCTCCAGGTGTTGGCTTAACTTCGGAATGTTGACCCATTCTGTCGCATCGGTGGGTTTAACGAGGAAGTCCGAAGCCGCATGGGGCGCAAGGGAAAAGTCTTTGGATGCTCTGTCGATTTGGTCTTCCAATGCGCCAACGTGGTCGAAGTTGATGAGCATGGCGTTGCCGCCATCGCCAATACGCTTCACGGTTTCATGGTACTGTTTCCTTGTCCATTTGGTAGCAGGTGAGGGCACGTGCCGGTCACCGGATGCTATCCAACCTTTATTGGTCTCGTACAAGCCACTGTCCACGATGACGACATTCACCATATCGGCCACGCCATCGGGGATGCGTCCACCGGCCACGTCGAAAGCGCTCACTAGACAAACGCCGTACAACTTGTGCCGAAATTCTTCCCAAATTTCCGATACGTAGGGAAACCCTCGACTGGAAAATGACGGCGCGATGAGCGGTGTACCAACCCCCAGCTTATGGACTCTACGGACCTTGCCGTGTGGACATTCAACCTCCATAGTGTTCAATCCTGTCACAGCAAGATGGGCATTCCCCACAGGCGGGCGAGGCCTGCCTTTCGCAGCTATAGGTCAAGTGCAGCGGCACCGAGTTCTCCTTTGCGAATCCGATGACTTCGCCCTTGGTATGAGCCAGGAATGGCACGGACAAAGTAACCGCGCCACCGGAATAACCATCCAGGAGCCGTTGCATGTGCCTCACGAAAAGCGGGGTCGTGTCATAGTAAGCGGTAAGTGCATGAATCCCCAGAGCGACAACCATCGGCCTTTGCTGGATGGTTCCGGCAGCGGTCAAAATGAACAAGGCGTTTCTTCCGAAGAATTCTCCCCGGTCAGAAACCAAGCTGATGCCCAGATCCACCTTGTCAATCTCAATCTGGTAGTGACTGGCGATGTGTTGGGCCGATTCCCACTCACTCAGCGCCGCTGGTTGCCCATAGTTCACGAACATCCCGCTTACGGACCCACCAGACGTTAGACAGGTAGCCAGAGTCGCGGAGGAGTCAATGCCTCCACTCATCAAGACCACGCAATGTTTGCTGCTTGTCAACAAGGATCACTTCTTTCAAACAACGCCTAACGCACCTTCTGCCCTTTGTTTGTAGCCGGTCGGAAACTAAGTTACATTTGCTGTACCGAATTACCACGGCCCCTCAATCAAAATTGTAGCAGAAGCTGTTGTTGACATTCAACACAAATTTTGGGAAACTTGCCGAGGAGGTTGTTATGCCTTTTCCCGACCGTTTGCGCGAATTGCGGAGGGCTGCCCGGCTGAGTCAGCGGGCGCTGGCAGAACAGGTCGGGATCGATTTCACCTATTTGAGCAAGATTGAAAACGGCCGGGTTGAGCCTCCCAGCGAGGGTGTTCTCCAGAGGATTGCCAAGGAACTGGCGGACAAGCTGGGAAGGGATGAAACTGAGTTGGCAGACGAATTGATTACACTTGCTGGGAAAATCCCCTCAGACTTGGCCGAAACTCTGTCCAGGAATCCAGAAGTTGTGCGCCTCCTGCGTTCCGTCGGTAGCGACGTACGGTCGGCAGCTGATTGGCGCAGACTACTGGCGAGCCAGTCAGAAGAGCAACCGGAGCAAGAATGACGGCACAGTACTTACCCGATGCTCGAATTGAAGCAAGAGCGGTACGGCTGATGAATCGCTATGAATCCGCATATGGCACGGTGACATGGCCGCCAATTCCCGTAGAAGAAATCGCTGATAACCTGCTGGAATTAGGCATCCTGTGGGGTTCGGTGTCCGAGGCGGCCGGCACGACTACACTGGCCGGTTTGGAACCAAGTGAGCGTATGATCAAGTTCAACGAATGCCGTCGGCAGGTGTTCGAAGAGACTCCCGGCTTATACAATACTGTATTGGGCCACGAGGTCGGCCATTGGGAATTACACGTTGACCATAACCTGGCGGCCCAACAGCAACTGCCGAACCTGGACCAGCATTACGAGTGTCTTTATCAGGAATCCACATGCACCAAAGGGCCAAAGGAAATCCAAGCCCACAGGTTCATGGGCTTTCTGCTAATGCCTACCAACCTGTTGTGGGAAGCCGTAAGGGACACTGAGCTTACCAGTTGGCCCAACCTCTACAGGTTGCGAGACCTCTTTGAGGTTACTATTTCTGCCTTGACCATACGCCTGGAACAGCTTGGCGTCCTTTATGTAGCCGAGGATAGGCTGTTATATCCTTCCAAACAGGAATATCACGGCCAGACACGCTTGGCACTTTAGAAATCCGGGCCTTCCAAATGGTGGTCCCAATACCACCCTATAGAGGCGAATCATGGAAAACCCGTTCTTTGACCACCCGATCATCAACTCCCCCTACGCTTATCCCTCCCAACATTGGGAGTTGGACGAAGAGGGCCAACCGACCCAGCAGATCATCGAGAGCCGCCGTGGGGCCGAATTCGTGACGCCTATCCCCAAGCCCAGGCAGAGGGGGAGGGCCAGGGGCGGACAGCAGCAGTTTGTTATCGACGAAGGACTAGGCCTGTCCACCCAGGGGCAGCAGTACGACGTTACTGCCGCCGTGAACGAGATCCGCCGGCATGTTGACCAGTGGAGGACCATTCCCGGCCCCAACAACTGGGGGGTTACGCCGGAGACCGCCCGGCTGCTTCTGCACTGGCGGCAGCACAACTTCAGCAACTATCGCCCTTTCTTCTGCCAGGTTGAGGCAGTGGAAACTCTCATCTGGCTTACCGAGGTTGCACCCCGGTTGAGCGCGGCGGACCGGAGGGCCCTGGACCGACTGGCCGACGTCAACCAGGAGGCCAACCCTGAATTGCTGCGCATCGCCCTGAAGCTGGCAACCGGAGCGGGCAAGACCACAGTCATGGCGATGATCATCGCCTGGCAGACCGTCAACGCAGTGCGACATCCCAACAGTCGAAGGTTCACCAAGGGATTTCTGGTGGTTACTCCAGGTCTGACAATCAAGGACCGCCTGCGGGTTCTCCAACCCAACGACCCGGACAGCTACTACGCCAGTCGTGAGCTCGTCCCCGGCGATATGCTGGAGGACCTCCAACGGGCCAAGATAGTCATTACCAACTACCACTCCCTGCGGCAGCGGGAGCGCCTGGAAGTATCCAGTGGAGGGCGAGCGCTGCTACAAGGTCACGGGAATCCGCTGGAAACCCTGGAATCCGAAGGCCAGATGGTGCAGCGGGTTATGCCGGAACTCATGAACATCAAGAATGTAATGGTGCTCAACGACGAGGGACACCATTGCTACCGGCGCAAACCGGGCGATGAGGACGAAGGCCGATTGACCGGCGAGGACAAGCGGGAAGCCGACCGCAACAACGAAGAGGCCCGGGTCTGGATTTCCGGCCTGGAAATGGTGCAGCGCAAGCTGGGCATCCAGAAGGTCGTGGACCTGTCCGCGACTCCCTTCTTCCTGCGCGGCTCCGGCTACGCCGAAGGCACCCTGTTCCCCTGGACGGTGAGCGACTTTTCTCTCATGGACGCCATAGAATGCGGCATCGTCAAACTGCCCCGCGTTCCGGTGGCCGACAACATTCCCGGCGAGCAGGTCCCGGTGTTCCGCAACCTGTGGGAGCACATCAGGAACGATATGCCCAGGGCGGGCCGAAGCCGGGCCGGGAACCTGGACCCACTGAGTTTACCGACCACATTGCAAACTGCCCTGGAAGCCCTTTACGGCCACTATAGGAATACCTTCGAGCAGTGGCAGGAGGACGGGGCCACGGTGCCGCCCTGCTTCATCGTGGTTTGCAACAATACCGCCACGTCCAAGCTGGTCTATGATTTCATATCCGGCTTTGAGCGAGAGAACGAGGACGGCTCAACCAGCCTGCAAAACGGGCGGCTGGAGCTGTTCCGTAACTTTGACGAGTATGGCAACCGCTACGGGATACCGCGCACCTTGCTGATAGACAGCCAACAGCTAGAGTCCGGCGACAAGCTCAGCGACGACTTCCGCCGGGCCGCGGCGTCGGAAATCGAACGCTTCCGCTGGGAAAGGCAGGAACGCTCCGGCAACCGGGAAGAGGCAGACAAGATTACTGAAGAAGAACTGCTTCGGGAAGTGATGAACACCGTCGGCAAGGAGGGAAGGCTGGGCGAGTCCATCCGTTGCGTCGTGTCGGTATCCATGCTCACCGAGGGCTGGGACGCCAACACCGTCACCCACGTCCTGGGGGTGCGGGCCTTCGGCACGCAACTGCTGTGCGAGCAGGTGGTGGGGCGGGCCCTACGGCGCCAGTCCTACGACCTGAACGAAGACAACCTGTTCAACGTGGAGTATGCCGACGTGCTGGGCATACCCTTCGATTTCACCGCCCGTCCCGTGGTGGTCGGGCCTGGAAAGCCCCGTCAGACCGTCCACGTCAGGGCCATGCGTCCCGAGCGGGAACACCTGGAAATAACCTTCCCCCGGGTTTCCGGCTACAGGGAGGACCCGCCCAAGGAAGACCTGGTAGCCAGCTTCACCGAAGCTTCCAAGCTGGACTTGACGCCGGACCTGGTTGGCCCGACGCGGACCAGGAACGAAGGGATCATCGGGGAAGGGGTTGACCTGAACCTGGTCCACACCGGCGACCTGCGCACCTCCAGCCTGGTGCTGCACCTGACCAAGCGGCTGCTGGAAACCAAGTGGCGCGACCCCAACGAGGACCTGAAGATGCACCTCTTCGGCAAGCTGAGGAAGGTAGTCAAGCAATGGCTGGACACTTGTTTGGTCTGCCGGGGCGGGACATTTCCGGCGCAACTGATGTACCAGTCATTGGCGGACTTGGCCTGCAATAAAATCACCGCCGCCATCACCAGCAGGGAGGGCGAGCGGACCATCAAGGCGCTGCTGGACTCTTACAATCCCACCGGATCGACGCGGCACGTGAACTTCACCACTTCCAGGACCGGTCTCTGGACCACCGACTCTAGGAAGTGCCACGTCAACCTGGCCGTACTGGATAGCGATTGGGAAGCCGAGTTCTGCCGGGCCGTGGAGTCCCACCCCAACGTGTTGGCCTACGTCAAGAACCACAACCTGGGCCTGGAAGTCCCCTATCTCTTCGGCTCAATTCCCCGCACCTACATCCCTGACTTCATCGTGCAGGTAGACGACGGGCAGGACGACCCGCTGAACCTAATTGTCGAAATCAAGGGCTACCGGGGTGAGGACGTAAGGGAAAAGAACAATGCGATGGAAGCCTACTGGCTCCCAGGCGTGAAAGCCCTGGCCCAGTACGGCCGCTGGGCCTTCGCCGAGCTTACCGACTTGTACGACTTCGAATCCGGGTTGAACGCGCTCATCGCAGACACCTTGCGGCAGCAAGGCGGCTCCGGTCCTGACAGTTACGAAGGGCACAGCTTCAAGGAACTGCTGTTGGCGGGGCCGTCCTTTGACGATCTCGATCTCACACGGTCTCCAGACAACGGACGCGATGTTTCATTCCTTTATGACGATGCCAGCGAGTCCCGTTAGTGTACTTGCTCGACACCAACGTCGTCTCAGAATTACGAAAACGAGACCGATGCGACGAGAACGTGGTAGCTTGGTACACCGGCGTTTCAGACGATGGACTGTTTCTGAGCGTGCTGGTGCTGGGCGAGGTTCGCCGGGGAATCGAGCGAATCCGCGACCGCGACCCGCAGCAATGTGCCGCTGTGGAGCAATGGCTACAAGACGTCAAACGCAGGTATTCTCAAAGAATTTGCCCAATAGAGGAAAGAGTTGCCGACACTTGGGGCGAGTTGCACTACATTAGAAATGTCCCGGTGGTTGACGGCCTGTTGGCTGCCACCGCTAAGGTGCATAACCTGACCCTGGTGACTCGTAACATTCAGGACGTTCAGGGGTTGGGCGTAAACCTGCTCAATCCCTTTTCACCTACAACGGGAGGGAAATAACCATGCCCCGACCACGCCGTACCCGCGCCGCAGACAAGCAGGTCGAAGCCCTGCGCCACGAAGGGGAAACCCGCACCAACATTCCCACGGCGGAGTACCAGTCGCTGGTGCGGGAGGAGCAGGAGGCGCCCCTGCGGGTGGCCTACCAGCGGCGCAACCGCGACCTGGACCCCCAACTGGTCTGGCGGGGCAAGGACGAGCAGGACCTGGCCGACCTGGTGGTCAACGTGCCGCCCCTGTACATCCAGGAGAAGGTGCACCCCAAGGCCCTAATAGCCGACCTGGTGCGCCAGTCAAAGGAGAACCGTGAGGCGGAAGAGCACCAGATAGATATGTTTGCCGACTTCAACGGTCTGCCGGAGGGAGCCGACCGCACTGAGTTCTACCAGCACGACGGCTATTGGCAGAATCGCATGATTCTCGGCGACAGCCTCCAGGTGATGGCTTCCCTGTCCGAGCGGGAGGGCTTGCAGGGCAAGGTGCAGTGCATCTACATCGACCCGCCCTACGGCATCCGGTTCAACTCCAACTTCCAGTGGTCCACCACCAGCCGCGACGTGCGCGACGGCAACCGGGAGCACATTACCCGGGAGCCGGAGCAGGTCAAGGCCTTCCGCGACACCTGGCGCGACGGCATACATTCCTACCTGACCTACCTGCGCGACCGCCTCACCGTGGCCCGCGACCTGCTGGCAGACTCCGGCTCCATCTTCGTCCAGATTGGGGATGAGAATGTTCATCGAATTCGGGCGATGATGGATGAAGTGTTCGGGGATGAGAATTTTGTCAGCTTGATCAGTTTTAAGACAAAGAAGATGGCATTGGGAACCTCTTACCTTGGGACGGTAAACGACTTCGTTATCTGGTATGCCAAGTCGAGGAATTCCTTGAAGTTTCGACGGCTCTTTCTCGAACGTGACACATCGGTGGACTCCTCTCAATATCAACTGGTCTCGTATCCAGACGGGTCCACGAGGCGACTAAATGCAGAAGAAAGAGCTACCGGGCGACCACTACAAGATGATTCTCGCTTGTTTCGCACGCTAGACCTCCATTCTTCAGGACGCACACCATCCTGTGTGTTCGACTTCCAACTTAAGGGAGACGTGTGCAGTCCCAGCCGAAGTAGGAGCTGGAAGACAAATCAAACAGGAATCGAAAACCTAATTAAGGCAGATCGCCTGGTCAAATACGGCCGCAGTCCTGAGTACAAGCTCTTTTATGACGATTATCCCGTTCAGAACTTGATGAATGTTTGGGAGGACACTCAAGGTGCATCAGACAAGCGGTATGTCGTTGAAACTTCGCTAAAGCCGATCCAACGCTGCATCCTGATGGCCACCGACCCCGGTGATTTGGTGCTGGACCCCACCTGTGGCTCCGGTACAACCGCCCACGTGGCTGAGCAGTGGGGGAGACGGTGGATTACCATCGACACCTCGCGCGTCGCCCTGGCCCTAGCCCGCGCCCGCATCATGGGCGCCCGCTATCCCTACTACCTGCTGGCTGACAGCCGAGACGGGCAAATCAAGGAGGCAGAGGTTTCCCGCCGCTCCCCTTCGGAAATGGCCACCTACGGCAACGTCCGCCAGGGGTTCGTCTACGAGCGGGTGCCCCATATCACCCTGCGGTCCATCGCCAACAACACCGAGATTGACGTCATCTACGATGAGTACCAGGAAAAGCTGGAGCCGCTGCGGGAGGAACTGAATCGGGCCTTGAACCAGGACTGGAAGGAGTGGGAGATTCCCCGGGAAGCGGGCGACCCGTGGACAGGCATAGCCGCCGAGTCGTGGCATCTGCTGCAGCATTACGACGACGCCTCCGACATTCTGAAATTGTTGTCCAACATCAATCGCGCCCTGGACCGGGACTATCGGTCAAAAGCTGACGTGCCTAGCCAGCCACGAGATTCATGGGACCCCGCTGCAACTCGGTTGCACGAAGAATGGTGGAAGCTGCGCATCGCCCGCCAGAAGGAAATAGACGCCTCCATCGCCGTCCGGGCCGAGTATGAGTACCTGTACGACAGGCCCTACGAGGACCGCAGTAAAGTGCGGGTGGCCGGCCCCTTCACCGTAGAAAGCATATCTCCCCACCGGGTGCTGGGGGTGGACGAGAACGGCGACGTGATAGATGGCATCGCCGAGGCCCGCAACGGCTACGGCACCGGGTACGACTTCGGCCAGGTAATCCTGGACAACCTGAAACGCTCCGGTGTCCAGCAGGCCCATAAGGAAGACCGCATCACTTTCACCTCCCTCAATGCCCAGCCTGGCCGATTCGTCTGTGCCGAAGGGCGGTACATTGAGGGGGGCAGCGTTGACGAGGACGATAACAATGTGGCGTCCGGCCCCGAGAAGCGGGCGGGCATCTTCATCGGCCCGGAGTTCGGCACCGTCTCCCGTCCCGACCTGGTGGAGGCGGCGCGGGAGGCCGCCGAGTGCGGGTTTGACGTGCTCATCGCCTGCGCCTTCAACTACGAAGCCCACACCACCGAGTTCGAGAGCCTGGGTCGCATCCCGGTGCTGAAGGCCCGCATGAACGCCGACCTGCACATGGCCGGAGAGCTGAAGAACACTGGCAACGGCAACCTGTTCGTCATCTTCGGCGAGCCGGACATTGACGTGCTGGACGCCGCTGACGGTCAAATCCAGGTACGGGTGAACGGCGTGGACGTGTTCCATCCCAACACGGGCGAGGTGCGCAGCGACGGGCCGGAGGGTATCGCCTGCTGGTTCATTGACACCGACTACAACCAAGAGAGCTTCTTCGTCCGCCACGCCTACTTCCTGGGCGCCAACGACCCCTACAAGTCTTTGAAGACTACGCTAAAGGCCGAAATAGACGAAGACGCCTGGGCCACCCTCAACCGCGCCACGTCGCGGCCTTTCCCCCGCCCGGATTCGGGGCGCATAGCGGTGAAGGTGATTAACCATTTGGGGGATGAGGTTATGAAGGTATTTCGGGTGGGGTAAAATTGCACTACTGAAACTTGGAGATCATCCCAGTCTTTCAGGAATATACCAAAGTTGGTAGGTTGCGTCTGGGAGTTTTAAAACCAGACAACCCAAATAGACACGTAAAAACCAGACAGGAGGAGTGCCAGTTCTCATGGAAGCAGTAATATTCCACTGCCTTGTCCCGGGCGGCCAGTGCGAATGGTTTCATCTCAAGGATTTCGTTGATCGATTCAACGCAATCAATGGGACTTCATACGTTCGGTCAGCGTGCTTGGACGTTCATGGAGAGGGAAACGAGCATCCCGCTCAAACTCCCAAACGCCCGGAGGTGCTGCTTGAATGTGAAGGTGAAGTCCCTCTAGTCATCGAACGAAAGGCAGTGGTCTGGCCCAGCACCCACCAGCGAGATCACAGTAAGGAACACCAACTTCTTCAAAACGTAGCTGATGCTGTGCGGGAGCATTTTAACGACAAGTTATACCGGCTTTCCTTTCGTGAGGCCGATCTGAGAGGCAAAAGCCAAAAGCAGGTACGCGCGTTCGCTGAAGGTATCAGTAGTCACATCACAGCAAACTATAGCAGCGCCAGATCTCCGGGAGGTATAGGCGGTAGGGTGCCAGTGCGATGGAGATTTCGGCCGTTGGGGTCGCATGAAATTGACGAAGCGCATCAAGGGGCTGGGATCAGCTCATATGTTCATGCGCCTTCGTTGTGGGACCTCAATTCGGATGATCTTCTCGAACGAATGGAAGCGACACTAGAGGGGTATGCTGAAAGGTTTGCTCGGGAAGCGGACAAAGCAGGACAGAAATTTGACGATTTTTCCGACTGTAAGAAACTACTCGTCGTTCAATTCTTCGGTGAAAGCGAATTAGTAACGGATGAAGAAATCATCGAAATTGTAAAAGCCGCACGAATCCCTAAGCAGATAGACGAGGTGTGGCTAACAGGGCGCGAGCCGGTAAGCCTGGACGATTACGAACTAGCTTGGGAGCGGATCCGATAAGGCTGATTCCTCAGGTACGCCAATGCAATTCCGCATAGCCGACACCTTCACGGCCAGCCTTGCCCGGCTACCCAACGACCAGCAGCGGGCGGCCAAGAATACCGCCTTTGACTTGCAGACCAACCTGGCGCACCCTGGTCTTAGCCTGCATCGGCTGACCGGCGCCAGCGACCCGAATTTCTGGTCCGCCCGGGTGAACCTGGACCTGCGCATCATCCTGCACCGGGCCGGGGAGAACGTCGTCCTCTGCTACGTGGGCCGCCACGACGACGCCTACCGCTGGGCGGAACGCAGGAAGCTGGAGACTCACCCCACCACCGGCGCCGCGCAACTGGTGGAGCTGCGGGAGGTCGTCCAGGAAATTCCGGTGCCGGTTTACGTGGAGACCGAGTTGCAGGCACCGCCCAAACCACTGCTTTTCACCCACCTGCTCGACGGCCAACTACTCGGTTATGGGGTTCCGGTGGAATGGTTGGAAGAGGTCAGAGCCGCCGATGAAGACAGCGTGCTGGACCTGGCCGACCACCTGCCATCTGAGGCGGCGGAGGCCCTGCTGGAACTGGCGGTGGGCAAAACGCCGCAGCCGTCCCTCCCCGCGCCCTCCGGGGCCGATCCCTTCAACCATCCCGATGCCCTGCGCCGCTTCCGCGTCATGCGCAACGTCGAAGAACTGGCCGAGGCGCTGGAGTATCCCTGGGAGAAGTGGACTATCTTCCTTCATCCGGCCCAACTCAGTCTGGTGGAGCGGAACTACAACGGCCCGGCCCGGGTCTCCGGGTCCGCCGGCACCGGCAAGACAGTCGTAGCGCTGCATCGGGCGGCATACCTGGCCAAGTCGAACCCTGGCTCCCGGGTCCTGCTTACCACCTTCTCCGACGCGCTGGCTAACTTGCTCAAGGCCAAACTGCAACTGCTGTTCCCCCAGTCCCCGGACACTAACAGCAGAATTGCGGTTGATTCTCTGGATGCCGTAGCTCTGGACTTGTACGAAACTGAGTTGGGTCCCGTGCAATTGGCTCCGCAGGAAACCATTGGGTCCCTTGTGAACGAAGCAGCCGTAGCGACAGGGACTAACTTCTCCCCGACCTTTCTTTTGACGGAATGGGAGCGGGTCGTGGATGCTTGGCAGTTGGACTCCTGGGAAGACTACCGGGACATAACCCGTATCGGCCGCTACCGCCGCTTATCGGAAGCTCAACGGCAGGCCATCTGGCCGGTCTTCGAGGTTGTCAGGTCAGGCTTGCGAGAGCGGGGGCTGTTGACCATGGCCGAATTGTTGGGACGGTTAACCCGGGAAGTGGCGCGGGAAGAACACCATCCCTATGACCACATTGTTATCGACGAGGCTCAGGACGTAAGTGTCGCGCAATTGAGGTTTCTCGCGGCATTGGCTGGAGGGCGACCCAACGAGCTGTTCTTCGCTGGCGACTTGGGGCAGCGTATCTTCCAGCAACCCTTTTCCTGGAAAGAGCTCGGCGTGGACATTCGCGGCCGTTCTCAGACGCTGCGCATCAACTATCGCACCTCCCACCAGATCAGGACTCACGCCGACCGCCTCTTGGACCCGGAGCTTTCCGACGTTGACGGGAACTTGGAAGAGCGGAGGGGCACGGTATCGGTGTTCAACGGGCCAACCCCTGCGATCAAAGTCTTGGGCAGCGAGGATGCCGAGTGCGCCACTGTGAAGGGGTGGTTAACCGCCAGAATCTCCGAGGGCCTGCAACCCGGCGAGATCAGCGTGTTTGTCCGCTCATTGGACCAGATTAGCCGCGCGGTGCAGGCAGGCGAAGCCTTGAACATACCCTACGTGGTGCTCGACGACGATGTGGAAGCAACCAAGGGCCGCTTGTCCATCGGCACCATGCACTTAGCCAAGGGCGTGGAATACCGTGCCGTCGTTGTAATGGCCTGCGACTCCGAGATAATCCCGCTCCAGTTCAGAGTGGAATCCATCGCTGATGAGGCTGACCTGGAAGAGGTCTACAACACCGAGCGCAACCTGCTATACGTGGCCTGCACTCGTGCTAGGGACCACCTGCTGGTTACCGGAGTTTATCCTGCTTCGGAGTTTCTTGACGATTTGCGCAAGTGAAATGTGCGGACCATATCGTGCACCGGGGCAACATACGAGACCGAATAAATCTGGCGAGCCGAGGCTACTTCTTCCATAGCCACATAGTCAGAACTCGTCGCAGTAGCCGTATCCGCTTTGCCCTGCCCAACTCCCGGCGCGCCTCCGCTAGCGCCTCCTCCCTCCGGCGCACCTGATCCTGCCTTCTGGATTCATCCAGCGGCGCCGTCTCCGGCGGCAACGTCAACTGCCAATCCCGCAGCATTGCCGACTCCAGTTCCCACCGGCGCACCGCCGCCACGGCCCGGTCCACCCGGCTGCCCGCCGACCCACCTCCAATCCCGGCCCTGAGCTTTCGCCACTCGGCCACCAAGGGCGCCGCAGGGCCGAAGGCGAGTGGCTCGTCGGACTGCTCCTTCAAAGTGACTACACCGGCACCAGGCAGGCAGTGGCCGCGCCGGGGTGGACGCCAGTCTTCTGACTGTCCCTTGCCACCGTCAATCGCAGCAGCCTCGCTTGCAATCTGCGCCCGTTCTTCCAGCTTCGCGACCTGTCGCCTCAGCGCCTCCAGTTCCTCGGCCTGGGCTTCGACCGTCTCCCGCAGCGTCCAGTTCTCCAACTCCAACGCTGCTGCCCGCTCTTCCAGGGTTTCCGCCACGTCCTCTCCCGCGCCGTCCCCGGCAACAACGCCGGGCTCAACATCACCGACATCCTGCGAGTCCCGGAACTCCTGCAGTGCCTGGCGCATCCGCCGGGACACCCGCCGGGACTGTTGGCACCTGGCCACCGTGCGGTAGTTCACCCCCAGCGCCTCGGCAGCGGCAACCCGGCCCCGGCCATCAACCAGGGCGTCCAGCAGGTCCAATAGGGGCTGGTCGGCGTCGCCTCCGGCACCGCCCAATTCCTCCGTTAGAGGGTGGTCAACGCTCATCGTCAGTCCGTCCCACAAGCTCGAAAAGTGCAATTCCTACCATATAACAACCGCGACCGCATTGACACAGACCGTCAACAAATTCCCTCTCGCCACCAGCGCTCCCAGGCTCTAAATTCGCCTGATTCAGCTAGGAAACAGGCACCGGTCCCCTAATGCAATGCCTCTGATATTCCCTTACAGGGCTGCCACTGTGAATCCGGACTTTGGGCAATTGTATTTTCGGATTTCCATGTGTCATCCCCTGGGCTCCGCCCTGCACGGCGACGACCCTGCGTAGACCCAGATGACGCCCATCCCAGGGCCCTAGCCCGCCCCTCCGGGGGCGCCGGAACAGCCGTTCCCGTATTGCCATGTCAGTCTCTGAGGGAGTATTATTAGAACTAATGTTTGCATAACATCCTGGCCTTTGAAAACCAAGCAGCCCGGACCGGTAACTGGTGTTCTGGTACCGGCCCGGCCCCATAGGAGGAATCATCATGAAACTAAACCTCATTTCCTGGTTGTTCCCGAGCAAGCCCAAACGCCCCGTCAGGCTGCTGGCCATCACCCCGCCCCGCCGGGAGGAGCGGTCCCTGCGGGGGGTGGAGAGCCTGCTCAACGTCATCTCCATCCCCGACCCCTTCTCCCTGGAAATCGCGGGCGACGCCCAGGGAGTCACCCTGCTGGCTCGGTGCCGGGAGGGTTCCTACGTGGAGCAGCAGCTGAACGCCAACTTTCCCCAGGCCCAGGTCTGCGAGGTCTCCCCGGAAGAGGACCCCCTGCGCCTTGGGGAAGGCGAGCGGGCCTGGTCCATGAACCTGCGACTCCAGGGTCCGGAGTACCTGCCCCTGCGCACCTTCAGGGACGACGTCCTGCTGGAACAGGGTTCCGACCCCCTGATCCCCGTCATCGGCTCCCTCTCCGGCCTGAAACCCGGTGAGCGGCTGATTTCCAGAATCAAGCTGGTATCACTGGGCAGGGACTGGTCCACCCAGCACCAGAAGAAGGCGGACGCCCGGGTCGCCACCGAGCCGGCCAACAACGCCTACACCGACCAGATGCGCCAGAACACCAGGACCGGGGCGCACATGCTCATCCTTGCGCCGTTGCTCCTGCCTGCCTTCCAGGGCTACCTGTGGGTGCAACGGGGGGAGACCTGGAAGGCGGTGCTCTTGGGAGTGGGCATGGCGGCCGTCCTGGCCGTGGCGGGCTGGGCCTGGTGGCGCATCCAAAAGGCCCGACAGGGCCACCGGCACCGGGACCCGCTGCAGATCAAGGAGAAGGTCTCCCGCCTGGCCTACGAAGCTCAGGTGGAAATCACCGCCATCCTCCCCGACGGCGGCCCCGACGGCAACGACGAGGAGCGAGCCAAGGAACTGCTACGCAACGTGGCGGCGGCCTACAGCAACTACGACAACCTGGCCGGGGCCAGCTTCAAGGCCACCAAAGTCAGGCCGGCAATTCCGGCGACGGAGCCGTGGCCCCCGTCGCGGGGAATGCTCCAGGCCCGCAACGTCCTGTGCTCCCGGGAGATGGCGGCCCTGTGGCACCCCCTGGGCGGCGGCGACGACCTGCCCCTGGTGGGGCGCGCCGGAGCCAGGGCGCTGTACCCGTCGCCCCGGAGCGTGGCCCAGGGCGCCCTGGTGGGGGAAACGGTGGGCGGCCGGCCCCAGGATATACGCTTCAGCGAGGACCTGCTGCGCCGCCACCACTTCTACGTGGCCCGCACTCGCATGGGCAAGTCCACCCTGATGTTCCACGTCATTCTCCACAAGCTCAGGGAAAAGGCCGCCGGCCGGGACGGCGACGCCATCATCGTCGTGGACCCCCACGTCGACCTGGTGGAGTCCCTGCTGGGCCACGTCCCCGACGAAATCGCCGATAAGGTAAAGCTCATCGATTTGGCCGACGACAGCCGGGCGCCGGGCATCAACCTGCTGGACGCCCGGGTGTTCACCGACCGGGACCGCACCGCCGACTCGGTGGTACGCATCGCCCACGGCCTGTGGGACCAGTGGGGTCCCAGGATGCAGTCCATCCTGGAGCATACCGTCAAGAGCCTCCACGAGTACAACAAGCACCCGGACACCAAAGAGGATGAGCAGCTGACCATCCTGGACGGTTTGCGGATGCTGTCGGACCTGAAGTTCCGCAACCAGGTGCTGCCGCGGGTGGACGATGCCTTCATCATCGACTGGTGGTCCATCATCCTGCCCCAGTGGAGCCGGGAGACCCGGTCCCAGGCCCAGGCCCCGGTGCAGACCCGGCTGGCCTACTACTCGTCGTCGAAGAAGGCCCGGGACATCCTGGGCCAGCCCAGGTCCACCATCGACCTGCGCCAGACCATCCGCGAGGGCGGCGTGCTGCTGGTGTCCACCGCCCAGGGCAAGGTGGGCCGGGACGTGTCGGCCCTGGTGGGGGCGTCGCTGCTCAACCTGGTGGACGCGGTGATCCGGGAGCAGGGCAGCCTGCCGCCGGAGCAGCGGCGGGGGGCGCTGGTCGTCGTGGACGAGATGCAGACCATGCCGGGCGTGGATTTTGAGAGCATGTTGTCGGAGCTGGGAAAGTTCGGCGCGTCCTTCATCCTGGCCACCCAGAGCCTGGCCAAGCTGGACGACCTGTCCCCCACCATGCGGGATACCATCCTGGCCAACGTGGGCTGCCTGGCCGTGTTCCAGGTGTCCACCAACGAGGCCAAGACTCTCATCGGGGAACTGGACAAGGCCCGGGTGGACGAGGAGGACCTGGTGTCCTCGTCGGCTTTTCACTGCTACGTGCGGGCCATCGTGGACGGGGAGCGCAGGCCCACATACTCCATGCGGGTAAGGAAGCCGGAGGTGGGAGACCCGCAGCAGGCGCAGCTGATCAGGGACCTGGCTTGGAACTACACCACCCCGGCGGACGACCTGGCCTCCCTGCACGCCGAGGCCGAGCAGCGGGCCCGGGAGTTCAAGGAGAAGCTGGAGCAGGAAGGGGAGGACGACGATACTCCGCCGCCGGGCAACCAACCGGCCAAGCCAAAGCCCAGGCCGTCCCCAGGCGGCCCCGCCGGGGAGGCCAAGCCGGGCGGGAAGGGGCGTTCGCGGCGGAAGGGAAATGCAACCCCCCAGCAGGCTCCCAGCAGCGGAGGGGATGAGTGACGGTGGCGGGGTGGGACCTTCCGGCGCTGCGCACCCTGGCGGCCATGCCCTTCCTGGACCGGCTGGAACTGGCCGCCCTGACCGGCACGTCCGACGGTACCGGCCACTACGTCCTGGGCCGGTTGCAGGGCCGGGGGTTGGTGGACTGCCTCCGCCACGCCGGCCCCCACACCCCTTCGTCCCGCCGCTGGCGGCTCACCGCCGAGGGCCTGGGCCGCTTGGCAACGGAGGACGGGACCGGCGTGGATCGCCTGCTGCGAACCCGCCCGGTATCCGCCCGCTGGCAACGGCTTCTGCTGGCCCGGCTGGACGGGGTGGCGGTCATCTACCGGCTGGCCTCGGCGGTGGCGTGCGTTGCCGGGCCGCCGGGGTTCCGCTGGTACCGGGGCGCGGCCCTGGACGCCGCCCTGACTCTGCCGGGCGGCAGGACCCTGGGGGTGATACGCCAGGGCGCCACCACCGACCGCACCGGTTTCTCCCACCGGGTGCGCTGGCTGCCCGATCCCAGCAGGCCCCTGCCCCGCGGCCTGCTGGCCCTAATGCCCGACGAGGCGCGGCTGAGGGAGGCCCGCCGGCTGCTTTCCCGCTACCCCGGTCCGGTGTACCTGGCCCTGGAGGGGCACGTCGCCAACGCCAGCGCAGAGGACAGGGTGTGGCGGTTGGCCCGGACCCCCGCCGTCCTCTCCCTGGAGGAGGCCCTGGGCAACCTGCGGCCCGGCGGTCGGCTGCCCAGCGAGCCGCCATTGACCCGGCGATCCCTGCCCGGGTCCATTGGCGCGCCGGAAGACCCCGACCGGATTCCCGAATGCCTGCTGCCCGCCGCGCTCAAACCGGCGGACAAGCGGGTGTTGGACCGCCTGTCCGACTGGCCCTGGATCACCCATGCCGATCTGGGCGGAATGATGGAACTCTCGCCCTCCGGCGTCTCCAAGCTGGTTTCCCGGTTGAGCCGGCTTAGCCTGGTGACCAGCGCATCCCTGGACGGGCGAAGGCGGCTGGCCCTGAGCCGCCGGGGGTTGGCGCTGCTGGCCCGCCGCGACCGGGCCTCCGTGTCCACTGCAGTAAGAAGGTGGAGCACGGAATCCGGTGACGGGGGACCTGTCTCCTGCTGGCGGGACGTTCCCGGGACGCGCAGCCGCCCACTTGCCCGGACCATGGAGCACACCCAGGCCGTGCACCGGTTCATGGCCGACCTGGTGCGCCAGGCCGCCCGCAACCGGGGATTCAGCGTCCCCCAGGTCAGCCCTCCCCACCACTCCACCCGCTACTTCCCCCACCGGAATCGGCAGCGTTCCATCCACCCCGACGGGTACGGCGCGGTGCGGGTTGGCGAAAAGACCATTCCCTTTTTCCTGGAGTGGGAGCGCCGGGCCCTGAACCCATCCACCATGGCCGCCCGGCTGGCGCCCTACCTGCGCTATTATTCCTCCAACCGGCCCCTGGACGATCACGGCCACCGGCCCCTGGTGCTGGTGGTATTCGAGGATTTCCTGGCCGAAGGGAACTTTCTCGGGGTGGCACGCAGCGAGATGGAGCGCGCCAGGGTCGATGTGCCGTTGTGGGTATCCTATAGGGAATTGCTGGAAAGAGTCGGGCCGCTGGGACAAGCTTGGCGCAGCCCTGAGGTGCTGGAAGCGATTTGCCCCTTCGCGGTTAGGTAGCTTCATCCAACCATTGAACTATGTTCAACCATACCGGTTAAACTAGTCGCGACTTGGTATATTCGACTAGGTCTGTGCAAAATTCGCAGGGGCGGTTGAAAGCGACGGGATGAAGGAGGTTTTCGTAGGTGGCGCGGAAGGGTTGTCAACCCCGAGGAGGGCGTCCCCTCAACCTTTCCGCCAGGTCCGTCCGCGCCATGTGGGAAATAGGAAACTCGTACTAGAAGACTTCGAGGGTGCCTTGGGGAATTGGGGTTCCCGTGCGGTGCCCGCGGGGATGGAATCTCGCGTTGTGCTCTCGCATCTCCTCCAGGTTCCTCTTGGCGTCGGGCCCCACGTGGTAGAGCGTCTTACCGCACCAACAGGGCACTGCCGGTGCGGCGGCCCGCACGTGGCACTCCCACTCCCTGAAGGTGCTCTCCTGTTACCTGAAATGCAGAAGATCGCTGTCCATTTTATACCGCTACCGCTATCCCGACACCTATGGTTAGGTAGGCTACGGCGAAGACCGCTACCATGGACCAGATCAAGGCTTCCCGCAAGAATGACCACTTCATATCGGTCCCTCCTCTATTC
This sequence comes from uncultured Dehalococcoidia bacterium, assembly GCA_964587795.1. Lineage (GTDB taxonomy): Bacteria > Chloroflexota > Dehalococcoidia > Lucifugimonadales > UBA3495 > Bin22. The sequence goes on from CAZPMU010000008.1 coordinate 57,903, forward strand.
CTTCCCTGCCGAATTTTATCTCAACCCCGCGGGGTCTGCAAAGAGGCGGCTTCATCCGGATGAACGTAGATGCCCCGACCCTCGTCGTATTCATATCCCAGCACCTCCCTGGCGTAAGTGTCCATCTCATCCGGGTCCCTTTCGTCTACCGCTACCCACCAGCACTCATAGGCCAGCACGATACTCAGGACGAGGTTTTCCCCACATCTCGGGCACCACTCCAGATATACAGCTTGATATTCCGCTCCACAGCCGGCGCAAACCCATATGGAAATACCTCCGGAAACCCGCTGGGAGTACTTGATAAAGGGACACCTAGCCCGGAATAATCAGCTTTGTTGAGGAGCGATTATTCCGGGTTTGGCGTCCCTGCCGTGACTTGTCCGGCAGGGCTTTCCATTTATTAGGCTGTTCGCCTCGAGGCAACGCCATTGCAATGACCCTCACGGACCAGAACAAGCACCGAATGTCAGCGAAATAGACCAATTCTCGACGCCTCCGCTCCCTCCTCCATTACCCGGTCCAGCACCATCGCTTGATACATCAAGATGGCCAAAGTGATATGCAGTTCAACCCGGGCCAGTCCACGGCGGCAGTGGTCTTCTAGCCAGTGGTTGTCCTTTAGTAGGCTGAAGTACCGCTCCGCTTCCCACCGCTTGTCGTAGAGCTCATCCCACTCGACGCTCGCCCTGCTGATCCTTCCGCCAACTTCTTAGACATTCTCGTCCGGATCCTCCCTGGACCAGTCCCCACAGACTGCATATCCCTTGAAGGGCTCATTCTTGCGGTGAAAGCAATCTGGAGGACACCTGAAGCCGTGGCATCCGGACTGAGGGTCTGTGCCCATGAACTCCATTACCTTTCCGCCAATTCACATGGGCTGTCCGTGGATGGTGTAAAGGGGCTTGCCCTTGCTCCGGCTGTGATGGTTCCGCATGGGGATGATGGGAGCGATACCCTGCTGGTGCAGTCCTTCGACGATTGCACGGCTATCATAGGCGCGGTCAGCGATGAGAGCTTGAGGTGTCATATCTGGAAAACTCCTTTTCATTAGGGAGAGCAATTCCGGCAGGGTGCGGCCATCGTGGGTGTTGGCCGGCTTCACGATGAATCCTATGGGAAGTGCCTGTTGGGCACAGGCAGCGAGGTGGACTTTGTAGCCATATACCCATTCTTTTCCATCACTGCCTATGGCTGAAGCCGAGTTGGACTTTGTCCATCCCGCCTCGGGATCCCGGGTACGCTCCTTGTTGGGGTTGGCCCACGCATCGACAGTGGTTGCGTCCACGGCCAGCAACGTGCCCATGTAGGGATATATATAGATGATCTGATGAGTCAGTTCCTCGAACAGGCGATAGACCAGTGCTGGATTCCGAGCCAGGGTTGTGATGGTGCGGCTGAAAGTAGAGCGGTGAGGGATCCAGTAGCGAAAGCCGCAAACCTGCCGGAGAGCTGGATTGTTGTTGAGCCGGTCCACGATGACCTGGATAGTGCGGATGTTCAGGTAGTAACTTGCCAGGTAAGCTAAGATGGTGGGCATGCGGTCGTAGGGAGGCCGGCCACGACCAGGTTTACGCTGGAAGAGCGCCAGGAGGGGCCCGATCTCGATGCGGGAGAGTATCCGTTTCAGGCCCGCAAGGTCAGAAGGTCCTTGCACGCCACCCACGGATGGCGTACCCTGCACGTTAGCCACCTTGGGAGTTGTGAGAGACGTCCGGGTGCGCTAGAGGCCGCTGGAGCTGCGATTCAGGCCGCCTCGCGTTATTGTTTACTGATCTGGCAGGAAGTTCTCCTGCACTGGTTGAGACCGTGATATGAGGCGCCAATAGCCAGGGGACACCTTTTCGAAGACATCTGGATGTTCATCAAAAACCCGGAAGACGTTGGGCCGCATGTCCTTGACGCTGGATTGATGAACGCCGGAGTCGATGAGGAATCTGGTTACTTCAGTGGCATTCACCACTCCGTCCTTTGTGGCCTGAGCAACGCGGATGACACGCTCCGCAAGATTACGAGCGCCGTTGAGGTTTACCTGAAGGTCCTTGAGGGCCCCTGAATCTACTAAGCTTTTAGCTTCAGAAATCGCCGCATTCGCGCGTGACAGTTCCTGGTCAAACGCCGGATCCGCTAGGACACTTTCAATTGCCTGGAGTTTGTCCGCGGCTTCTTTAGCCAGACGCCTGTGAAGCGTAATCTGCTCCCTTAGGTGCTGCATCATCTGTTCAGCCGTGACATTACTATCCATGGTGATCCTCCGTTGCTATGACTTGACAATCCCAGACTTGATGCAATTAGCCTGAATACTGGAGTGGGATCCATATCCTTCTCCAACAAGAGCCCCGGGGGAGATTCGAACTCCCGACACCTGGTTTTGGAGACCAGTGCTCTATCCCCTGAGCTACCGGGGCACCATTTGGCTCATAGCGAAAAGTTTGGTCGCCGATCGCTATGGGCCTATTATATTCGCTCCATCACGTCCAAATCAATATCATGTAGGATGAAACCCGGCTGCCGCCGGGTTTTTGTTTGCCATCAGGCACCCCATGGAGTAGAGTAGGGGCGCGACAGCCAACTGAATTACTGAGGTCTACAGCTACGGAAGAGGGCCGGGCATCGTGCCCCCTTGGCCGTGCTGTAGGTTCGGTTGGCTGTCGCAAGTTACCCGAATCCTCACTCAAGGGGGCCCAGAATGCGAACACTCCTGGTGATGTACGTGTCCCTATTCCTGTTAGGATGCGGAACAGCCGCAACCCTTCAACCACCACCCGCAGCCACTTCCCCACCCGTGACGGTCGTTACACCGCAGCCCCAAGTGGAACCGACGCAACCACCCACATTCACACCACTGACCAGCACACCACTAACTATATCGAGACCTACGGCAGAACTCCTTCCTAATCCTACACAGATCCCGATCCCAACGTCAGTTCCCAGCGTGTCTTCTGAACCTGCACCCACGCCTACCCCAGCACCTGATCCCACGGCTGTCCCCGTGATTGCCGTACCCACGCCGGGTTCCGTCCAGGAACCTGAACCCGCGGCGGTGGTGCTGACACCCGTCCAGGAGTACGCGATTTGGTGTAGTGAAACCCAGGAGGACCTGGCCACCATCCTCTCTGGCTCAGGCGAGGCAACGTGGGGAGAGTTCCAGGTGTTGATAGGGGCCACGCAGAGGGCCTACGAGTCTGTGGACCCGCCTCCGGAGCTACAGGCTTATCACGACTTCACGACTAAGGGATTTGGCGACCTGATGGATATGGTCGTCTACGCCTACCAAGCAGTGAACCTGGAGGGTGTTCCGCTGGACATCACCGAAGGGACAGTCCTGGTGGAGGATGACCTTCTGGCAGTGGTTGTGCTGTTTACGTTTGAGAAGATGGATAGTGGCGAGATGCCGGCTGTGGATCCATGGCCAACTCTGCCGGCCAGCATTCAGGATGACCTGAAGGCAACAGGATGTGTCATGGAGGAGCAGGTGGGTTTCTAGCTATTCCGCAATTCGTCTCAGTTTGTTGCGATGGGTCGGATTTCGTACCGGCCCATTGTTTTTGCACGGGCCTAACTCGACGGCAAGCGATTGACCACCTGCACCCCGGCAGCCACAATGAAGGAGAGCTAATCAAAAAGAGCAAGAGGTGTTTGGATGCCCGTTTACCAGGTTACGAGCCAAGAGTTCAAACCCCTAGCTGAGACCTCGTTCGAGGCAGAGCGATTGTACGAACGAAATGACATTCAACGCAGGTTGCGAGACCAGCCCGATGTTTTGGAGGCTGGGCTTTTCATCCTTGCGGAGGAGTACGGAGACTGGGAAGAATCCAATCGACGTATAGATTTGCTGGCCCTCGACAGCCAGGGACGGCTCACTGTAATCGAGCTCAAGCGCAGCGATTCGGACAGTTTGATGGACCTGCAGGCCATCAGGTACGCGGCTATGGTGGCCGATATGACCCTAGAACATGCCGTAATCGCTCACAGAAATTATCTTCGAAACCGAGGCAGGGACGAAGGGGAAGCCGAGGATATTGTTAGAGCACGGCTCACCCGCGAAAACGGTGACATTAGCTTGGACTCCGGTGAGCCCAGGATCATCCTGGTTTCGTCCAGTTTTTCCAAGGAATTAACCACCAGCGTCTTGTGGCTGAACCGGACGGGAATGGACATTACTTGCGTAAGACTGCAACCATACAAAGGGCATGGTTCCTTGTTCCTGGAAAGCAGTCGCATCATTCCGATACCGGAAGCGGAGGATTATCAGGTCCGGCTGAGAAACAGAGAGGAGGAAGCCCAACAGCAACAGCAGGAGACTTCCCTGACGGAAACTTCACCAGGTTCCAACGCGTTCAGGAAGTCCTTGGAGACGGCCCAACAGTTGCAGAAACCCAGGTTGGCCGCGCTTCTTGACCTGGCGGTCACCTTGGAGAAGGAAGGGCTGGCGGAACTCTCTACGAACTCCGGGTCATACAACACCGTTCTACGGGTCCGGTTGCCACGCAGCGACCGGGGTTTCTTCAATGTCTTCAAGAATGAATCGGGATGGGGTTACCTGAAGTTTGGGAGCGCCCGTCTTTTCGACAGCCGCGCGCCCAGGTCAAAGCAACGGTTGGAGCAGGTCTTGAATGGGACTATTACCCCGTCAAGTACGGTTTGGGAGTTGCCCGACGGCTTCATCGACGCCTTGGCCGACGCTTACCGCGAGGCCAATGGTTATCCCGTTTCAACGCCCGACCTTGAGCGTGGTTCGGAACTGGAAGCTACACAGGAGTAGGAAGAACCTGAAGAACCACAGGGACAGCATCTGAAAGTAGGTTTCATACCATACGGGTGGGTGTAGTTCTCCTGGTCGGTTGCTGGATACCCGCCCACGGGCGAATAATCCGCCTGCAGGCAGTCAATCCTCTGAGTTTTCCTGTGTCTAACGCTTTGAACAAACACAATAGCCGTCCGGTTCCTGGTTTCTGGAGGATCGAGCATAGAACGGAGGGGAAGAATGGCCCCGGCACTGATTGAATTGATCGGTCGCGCTCCCTGGCGGGAAGCGGTGACCTACCGCGACACCTGGCCCCATGAATATGTCCTCACGGAGAAGGACAACCAGCGCGAACTGCTGGACGCCATTTGCAGCAGGTTTAGAGCCGGCGAAGGCGTCGCCTGCCGGTTTTTTCGGATGGAGAACACCTACCTGTTCATTGGCGATCACAAATACTGGCTGATGACCGATTACAATGACATCGACGCCTACAACGATGAGGGCGACTACGTGATAAATCGCGCTCGTCTGTACAGGGACCGGCGAGACTTCATCATCCAGCCGGGAGACACCGGTAGGCCAGAGGATTATCCTCAGAACCCGCCCTATAGTTCGGCTCAGGGCTAATGGTTGTTCCTTGGAGGACGAGCATGTGGTGCTTGCCCGGCCTGCAACTTTTCAGCCTGCCGCCGTCGACCGTTGGGACAATAGGAACAATCCCGATCGCCAGGGGCTATTGGAGGGATTACGTTGAGCGTGGCAACCGTCGCGAGCGCGATTCGGGAAGTCAACAGGAAGATTGCTGAGTGGGAGGAGGTCGGACTCCCTGACTGGCGTGAGGAGCATACCAGGTATGGAATTATTGACCCCATAATTCGCGCCCTAGGATGGGACACGTCTGAGCCAAAGGAATGCCATCCAGAGTACCCGCGCGGTGAGAACGGGGACCGGGTTGATTATGCGTTCTTCGCCCGCTTGGAGATGGCCCAGCTCCGAGAAGGAGACATGCCACCGCCTTGCATCATTGTTGAGGCCAAGAAACTCGGCACGTACTTGGATGAACACTTCGACAAGCTCAGGGAGTACACCAAAGCCTACCCTCGCATGACGGGAGGAGTCGCCGTCTTGACCAACGGGATAGAGTGGCGGTTATACACGGTGGGACCCCGGGGCGGGCTGCTCCGGAAGCTCGACGATGAAGACACGGCAAATGTCAAATGCCAGCCCCAGCAAGCAGCCCAAACGCTGAGCCGTCGTCTTGGGCGCCGCAGCTGGCGTTGACCCGGCGTTCAAGTTGCGAACTGGGGTAGCCAAATCTGTCAGCGCGAGGTCTGGGGACTGCCCACGGGTACGGTCCCCTTTAGTCCCCACAGCGTTCTAAACCCCTTAAGGGGCAATTTGGACTCCGCTGGCGACTGGGAAAGGCTTCAGAGTCCCCGGAAGGGACCGCCACGGCTTCCTCCCGTACGCCACGGACGGGAAACTGACGGTTCGATCTCGGGCTAAGGGCAACTGAATGAACCCGAACCAGAGAATAAGGCTATTGCAGAAAGCCTGGGCGGAATCGAGGGGGCTGTCCGTCGACCTCAAAGGGTACGTGCCGGATGTTGAAGCCAACCTCTGGAGGCCCCTGTCAGCTCGCGCCAGGCAGGGATTCGGACGAGGGGCCGGGTCGGAACTTTCCGGGCACATGAAGGCTTTGCATTCGTCCTCGGCGCTGGTGGTGAACTTCTTCGACTATTGGACGAAAAGGGATAGCGCCCCCCTGTTGGCAGCCCTGGAGGTCGACGCCGGTGGAGCCGGGTCACTGGACTTCGAGGCGCAGTTTCCTACGAGCCTGGGTGGGACACCGCCCCATCTTGACGTGGCATTGGGTCTGAAGTCCGGGGTGGTAATCGGTGTGGAGAGCAAGTTCACCGAGCATTTGGACCGTTCAACCGTTGGAAAATCCAGGTTTGAAGCGTCGTATTTTCCCGCTTCCGGAGGTATGTGGACGAACGTGGGATTGCCAAGATGTCAAACGCTTGCGGAAGAGTTGCATGACCAGCGGCATCGGTTTGAGTTCTTGGACCCGTGGCAGCTTCTCAAGCACGCGCTGGGACTGGCGAACAACCTTGGCAACCGGTTCAGCCTGCGCTACCTGTTCTACGATTTTCCTGGCGACAGATCGGAGGCTCACCGGCAGGAAATCCAGACCTTCGCCAGCAGGGTTGGGGAAGAGATTGGATTCAGGGCGTCAACATACCAGGATGTTTACAGCCGGTTGCTTACGACCGATTTGGATGAACCAGAGTATCTGGATTACCTTGGTTACCTGGGAGCCAGGTACTTCTCCACTTTATAACAGGGTGGCAACCGCAACGCACCACTGTATTAGGTGTGCTTTTCTCCCAAGGAACTATCGGGGTCAGGCTGCAACCACAAAAAGCATAACCAAGCTGGGTGCGCTTACCCATCCCAGCCTATTGTTGAAGACTCCTCTCCATTTACTCGGCGGCCTATCGGCCAATTGCTGACAGTTGCTCCTTGCGTACTGGGTATCCGTAGAGATACAATTATACGATGACGGGATATTGCCAGAACTGAGAGGCGGCTATGAGAGAAGCCGATGCCAGGACCAGAGACGACCTGACTGCCGACCTGAACGCCGATCTGGCAGCGTGCGACCTGGACCTGATAATGGGAACTCTCGGGCAGATGGCCCGGACTCACAGGATGCGACGGGTAGCCCAGGAGACCGGCTTGGGGAGGGAGAGCCTCTATAAGTCCATGCGCGCCGGGGCCAGCCCGGAATTCAACACAGTGCTCAAGGTGCTGCGCTCCCTGGGATTCCGGCTTCAGGTTATTCCCATCGAGGAACACGGAGATCACGCTTAGTTGGAGACTATGGATATGGAAACAACCGCTGGGATGCTAAGAACCGCAGTCGAAAAGGCGTACAGTACCTACCAGGAGTGGTATCGGTTCGATCAACCATCGTTGGGCGAAACCCAGACCCGCTACGCCCTGATCGACCCGATACTCCGCGCCCTGGGCTGGGATACCGCAGACCCCAAAGTGTGCTACCCCGAATGGCGCATCAAGAACCACCGCGTTGACTACGCACTGTTCCCACGCAGCGAAGTCCAGGACCTGCTCGATGGGCTGGCAGTCCCCGCCATCGTTATTGAGGCCAAATCGCTGTACCGGCCAGACCAGCCCAGGGGAGAATACGGCCAGGCAATTTGGAAAGACGACATCAAGCAACTCCAGGGCTACCTAGACGCAGAGCCCAGCATGGACGAGGGCCTCGCCGTTTTCACGAACGGACGCAGGTGGCTACTGTATTTCCTTGGGGACACTCGTCACCTAGGCGACACTGACCCCGTCGTGGCAGACCTGAAACGGGATGATCCTGGGTTTTTCGCCCAGAAGCTTGAAGAGAATATGGGCCGCCACCATTGGTGACATGCCCCCAATCGTTTCAAACAAGAGATAGTCTGCGGTGCAACGAAACCGCCCGACCACTCGAGACATCTACCAAGAAGCCGCAGGCCGTAGGTGACAGCCCGGCCGTTCAGCCCGTTGCAGGAATGCGGATATAGGAGGCAACCAATATGAACCAGGTAATGACACTCACCCCGGCGGCCCTCTACGCCAGGGTATCCAGCGACCGCCAGGACGTGGACCTGTCCGTGGCCGCCCAGCTCAGGGCGCTTCGGGACTACGCCGAGAAGAACGGCTACGTCGTCGCTCGCGAATACATCGACGAGGCTGAGAGCGGCCGCATCGCCGACCGGCCCCAGTTCCGAAGGATGCTGGACGAGGCCGGCAAGCCGGAGGCGCCTTTCCAGGAGATTTTGGTCTGGAAATTTTCGCGCTTCACCCGCAAGCGGGAGCACGCCGTGGCCTTCAAGTCCATGCTCCGCAGGCGGGGCATCCGCGTGGTGTCCATCACCGAGCACGCCGACGACTCCCCCACCGGCAAGCTGATGGAGGCCATCATCGAGAGCGTGGACGAATTTTACTCGGAAAATTTGGCCCAGGAGGTTATGCGAGGAATGCGCGAGGCCGCCTCCCGGGGCTTCTGGATTTCCAGCCGTGCTCCCTACGGCTACAACCGGGTCATGGTCCAGGACGGGGCCAAGAAGCGCCCCATGCTGGAGGTCAACGAGGCCGAGGCCACCCTGGTACGCCGGATGTTCCAGATGGCCGACAGCGGCAATACCCTGCTGGACATCACCAAGACCCTGAACCAGGAGGGCATCGCCAGCCCTACGGGGAAGAGCTGGCGCAAGACCACCATCTACAAACTGCTGACCAACGAGGTCTACACCGGCACGATGGTCTGGGGCACCCAGTCCAAGGACAAGGCTCCGCCGGTCCGGGTCGAGGACGCCTTCCCGGCCCTGGTGTCCAGGCCCGTGTTCAACCGCGTGGTCTCCCTGCTGGAATCGCGGGCGCCCATCCATTCCCATCCCCGCCGCTCCGCCAGTTCCTACCTGCTCAGCGGCATCGTCAAGTGCCGGACCTGCGGCAAGGCCCTCTCCGGCCAGGAGTCCAAGAGCGGCCAGTTCGCCTACTACGTCTGCCAGCCTTTGATGAAGCAGGGCAGCGGGGCCTGCGATGCTCCCAGGCTCAACGCCAGGAAGTTCGAGGGGATGATCGTCGAGCAGATTCGGGACAACATCCTCACCGAGAGCAACATCCGCGACCTGGTGAAGCTGGTGGACGAGGAGATGGACGGCGTGGCACGGGAGCAGCGGCAGAATCTGGAAACCATCGAGGCGGAACTGGCAGAGGTGAAGCGGAAGCTGGACCGCATTTGGCACTTCGTCGAGAGCACCGACCTGGACATGGCCGACGCATCGGAGCGCATCCTGGAACACCGCCACCGCCGGGAGCAACTTGAAGCCGCCGCCGAGGAAGCCCGGGAAACGTTGACTCAGAGGAGGGAGTTGCTGGACAGCGCCGACACTATCGCCCCCTTCGCCGAGGAAATGAGCGAGTTCCTGAAGACCAGCGAGTTGACCGAGACCAGGGCCTTCGTGCAGTCATTCGTCAAGGAGGTGCTGGTGAGGCCCGGCAAGGCCGCCATCATCTACACCATCCCTACGCCGGAGGACAGCCCCATAGGGGGAGCGGATGCCTCGGAAATAGCCCTGAACGGGGAAGTTATGAATACGGTACGATCTGGTGGGCCTGGATGGACTCGAACCAACGACCTCGGTCTTATCAGGACCGCGCTCTAACCACCTGAGCTACAGGCCCACGGGAAGGGGTGGAGGAATTATATCAGGGGCGGGGGTATGGGGGCAACACGGCAGAGGTTGACGATTGTTCAGAGTTAAGGGGAACGGGTTGCCCCCAGGAACGACGACCTTCGGGCCGTGCCTTCCCACCCTTTCTGAACAATGGCCCCCTTCTGAACAATGGCCCCCGCCACCCATTTACCGACAAAACAGCCCGCATAAGGTATAATCGGCTGAACCCATTACCCCGCAAGCGAGTAACAATGAGCAAACTGCTGGATCTTCTGCAACGAATCAGCGACGGGTCGCCGGTTCCCCTGGGTTTCGGTGCGGCCCGCGCCACCAACCTGCCGGGCATGGCCCTGGTGGGCCTCATCTCCTCCGACCACCAGGCCGGTGTTGCCGCCGCCGCCCAGGCCGGCCTGGACGCGGTGCTGGCATCCGGCGTCAGTGGTTCCGGCGCTATGGAGAGCCTGGCCGAGTCGGCCGGCAGCGTCCCCTGGGGCGTATGCGATCCCGCCCTGTCCCGCGAGGACGCCAGGGCGTGTGCCGGGGCCGGCGCCGACCTGCTGGCCTTCGGGCTGGACAGCGCCGCGGCCGCCGTGGCGGGTGAGGACGACCTGGGCCGTGTCCTCGCCGTTAGTACCGACCTGAGCGACCGCCAACTGCGGGCCGTGTCCGCCCTGCCGGTGGACTGTTTTACCCTGGATATGACCTCCCTGACCGGCCCCTGGACTCTGCAGGACCTGGTAACCGTGGGCAGCCTGTCCCGCCGCACCGACAAGTACGTCCTGGTGCAGATATCGGCTATTCCCGCCAGCGAAGACCTGGCAGCCCTTCGGGATATAGGCGCCAGCGGCCTGGTACTGGACCTGGCCGGCGTCAGCGCCGACGCTCTTGCCGGTCTGAGGAACGCCCTGCTGGAAATGCCCCGGACACGCCGTCGCCGTGACCGCAGCCGGGCCACCGCCCCCGCAGCCGGCTTCGCCTTGGCTCCCGCTCCATCCCGCGACGATGACGATGGCGGCCACGACGACGACTACGACGATGAATAAGACCCGTTCGCTGCAACCTGTGGTTCCCGCCCGGGCGGGAACCACATACATAGACCCGAGATGCTGATTAGTTCATTCGACCTGCTGCTGTACGACCCCGCCAGCTTCATCCGCCTGACCGTCCTGGTGATGTTCGCCCTGCTGACGGCCATCACCATCCACGAATTCAGCCACTCCCTGATTGCCACGGTGCTGGGCGACGGAACCTCCCGGGGCCTGGGCCGCCTGTCCCTGAACCCCATGCGCCACCTGGACCCCAGCGGCACGGTGATGATGCTGGTGGTGGGCTTCGGCTGGGGCAAGCCGGTGCCGGTGAACTACCAGCAACTGCGGGGCCCCCTGGGCATAACGCTGGTGGCCGCCGCCGGGCCCCTGTCCAACCTGGCTCTGGCCTTCCTGGTGGCCGTTCCCGTCAAGCTGGGCCTGCTGGCCTGGAGCGCCCCGAACATTTATCGCGCCACTCATGTCCTGTCCGGGGGTATGCGCGAAGCCCTGTCCGACATTGCGGGCATGGTTATCCTTTTCAATGTGCTGCTGGCGGTCTTCAACCTGATTCCCCTGGCGCCCCTGGACGGCTCCCGGGTGGTCGGCGGCCTGCTCCCCGACAGCATGGCCCGAAGTTACGCCCGCTACGAGCAGTTCGGTCCCCTGGTCCTGATGGGCATAATCATGGCCGACTACCTGCTGGGCTGGGGCATCCTCCGGACCATTATATGGCCCGTCGTGGAATTGCTCATATCCCTGGCCACCGGCTATTAGCCCTCAGTCTCAAAAGCCCCTTCACCCTTGACGGGGGCGGAACGTCCGCCTTTGGCGGGAAGGTTAGAATGGGGGTGATTCCACTCATCCCGAGCATGTCTAAGGACGGCCCTGAACCTTCGGGAACTTTGTGCCCCTTCGTGGATTGAAAGACATGATCACCGAACAGCCCGGCGCCTTCAACGTAGACTACCACCTGGCCCGCTTCCACCGGGTCTCCCGCCGCTACGGCCAGGCCATCCACCACCACTATCGAGGCCTGATGGACCGGCGAAGGACGCTGGGCCCCGATCATCCCGATACCCTGCGCAGCAGCACGGGCCTGGCCAACAGCTTCTATGCCGCCGGCCACTACGACGAGGCCCTGGCCCTGTTCCGCGACACCCTGGAGCGGCGTTCCCGTGCCCTGGGCCCCGAACACCCCGACACCCTGCGCAGCCGTGGCAGCCTGGGTAACTGCTGCCACGCCATGGGCGACTACGAGACGGCGGTCCAACTGCACCGGGAGACCCTGGCCCTAAGGGAGAAGATATTGGGGGAAGACCACCCCAGCACCCAGGCCAGCCGCAACAACCTGGCCCGGGCGCAGCAGGCCCTGGCGGGGGAAGGGGAAGGGGATTAAGTGACTGGTAGTTGCCAGTCCCCCCATGCCGTATAATTCCTCAACTACGCTGAATGACTACCATCAATGACATAAGCGACCGGTACGAGTCCTGCAGGAACGCCCTGATTGGCTGGCGGCCGTGCGCAATCTGGTTGTGGGCGAAGAGTTGCTGAACCTGCCCCAACAGGTGGCCCGGTTCGTTGAAGCTACGGAAGAGAATTTCCGGCAGAACCGGGAACTAATCCAGCAGGTACAGGAACAGATCCGGGAGATACAAAAACAAAACAGGCTGATGTACCAGCAACTGGATCGGTTGGAAGGGCGCACGGGAAACTTCGATCGGGCTGTGTATGAACGCCGGGTTCGCACCCGTATCCTGTTGCGACTGATGCAGACCTTCGGACTGGAGGACCCGGCTATCGTTTTTCACCAGGAGGGTCTGATTGCCCCGGAGATAAACCGGCTGTTCCGGCGGGCCCGCCAGGAAGGCCTGGTCCGCCAAGACGAAATCGCCGACCTGCAGGAAGCCGATATCATTATCACCAACCAGGAGGGCGGCGGACACGCAGTGGTCGAGGTCTCGATTGCGGCTGACAACGATGACATTATGCGTGCGGAACGACGGGCGCGGATTATGAGTCTGGCCTCGGGCGTCCAGGCCGTGGGAGTAATGGCAACAGACCGGCTGCACGGCTCACAGGAATCCCTGGCCAAAGACCGGGGCGTAACCGTGCTGACCTTCCCCAACCGGTAGATGGCACAGACGCAGACATTGGACACACACCACTCCGCCGGTTTTCGCCGGTATGACCGGTCAATGGGTGGGTTCAACTGCAGCGCGGGAATGATCTGATCCCGTTAAGGTTCAGCCGAACCGCGGCAGCACTTCCTGGCCGAACAGTT
>CAZPMU010000009.1:0-23172 GCA_964587795.1 uncultured Dehalococcoidia bacterium
GATAATCCCCCAAAATGGGCCAAAACGGAACCAAATGGAACCATTATCAAAAAATCCCACCTTCGTGCCCCTTCGTGCCCCTTCGTGGATAAAGGACCCTGACTGCCGCTATGTTACAATTTTCATTACTTATCTGAATTTGAACGGGCGGCTGCTAGCGACTGGAACGGGTTCACGGTGAACAATATCAGGCTATTCGGTACATACCTGGTTGTTATGGTGGTCGGGGCCGCCCTGGCCCTGGCGGTGAACTACGGCCTGCAGGGGGCCTTTGAGAACCCTGAACCGGTGACGGCTTCCTCCTCTCAACTGCCTCCCGAATTCGGACGCCTCGGAGAAGCCTGGGACCTGCTGGAACGGGAGCACATTGACCGCAGCACCATCGACGCCACCCAACTGAGTCGGGGGGCCATTCGAGGTATGCTGGAAGCCCTCGACGACCCCTATGCCTCTTACCTGGACCCGCAGCGATTCGGGGAGGAGGAGTCCAAGATTCAGGGTGTGTTCGAGGGAATCGGCGCCCAGGTGGGCATCAGGGAGGAGCTGCTGACCGTCATAGCTCCCCTGCCCGACACTCCCGCCGAAAGGGCCGGCATCCGCGCCGGCGACGTCATTTTGGAAGTGGACGGCGAGCCAACGGAAAACCTTAGTCTCCAGGAAGCCGTGTCCCGCATCAGGGGCCGCCAGGGCACCATCGTGGAATTGCTGGTGCTTCACTCCAATGAGGCCAACCCGGTCCTGATTCCTATTACCCGGGGCAAGATTCCCCTGGAGACGGTGCGCTTTACCATGCTGGAGGACGGCATCGGCCACCTCCAGATTTCAAGCTTTGCCACAACTACCAACGGCCACGTCACCGAGGCGCTGCAGGAGTTCCGGGAGAGCAACGGACGCGGCCTGATAGTGGACCTCCGCTACAACCCCGGCGGCCTGCTGGGGGTGGTGGTCGACGTTACCAGCCAGTTCCTGGAAGACGGCTTGGTTACTTATGAACTGGACGGGCTGGGCAACCGGCGGGAATGGAAGGTTTCCTCCGGGGGAAATGGCAGGGACATTCCCATGGTGGTGCTGGTCAACCAGTACAGCGCCAGCGCCAGCGAGGTGTTTGCCGGGGCCATTATCGACCACGACCGCGCTCCCGTTGTGGGAGAGGCAACTTTCGGTAAGGGCAGCGTAAATACTCGTCATCGCCTGTCCGACGGTTCAGGAATCTATTACACTATCGCCCGGTGGTACACGCCGGCAGGTACTTTGATCGAAGGCTCGGGAATATCCCCGACAATTGTGGTGGAAGCCGACCCGGATTCGGGCGCCGACCCCCAGTTGGACAAGGCGCTGGAACTGTTGGGCGTCCAGCCGACAGACTCAGCCAGGCCCCAGTTCTAACCGAATCCTAACCGGAAGACAGTAGTGAAATGCCCAGCAGAAAGAAGAAGACGGCAACCAAAGAGCAACCCAATAACCGCACCATTACCTTCAACCGCCAGGCTACCTTCAACTATGAAATCCTGGACCGGTTCGAAGCCGGCCTGGCCCTGACGGGCACCGAGATAAAGTCCATACGCGCCGGGAAAGTGGACTTGCGGGATGCCTACGCCCGGCCCCAGAACGGCGAGCTATGGCTTCTCAATTCCCACATTGCCCAGTACGACCCGGCCAGCATTTTCAACCACGAACCCAGGCGGCCGCGCAAACTGCTGCTCCACAAGGAGGAGATTGCCAGGCTCAATGACGAGGTATCCCAGAAGGGATTGACCATCGTGGCCCTGCGTCTCTACATCAGGAACCACGTCGCCAAGGTGGAACTGGGCCTGGCCAGGGGCAAGCGGCAGTTCGACAAGCGCCGCGCCATCCGAGACCGGGAAATGGACATGGCCGCCCGCCAGGCCATGCGAGCGGTAAGGTAAACTCGCGGTTCTCCCAGGGCAATCCCGTTTTAACGGACCATTTTCTCGAACTGCCAAGACTGTCATTCTGAACGGAGTGAAGAATCTGAACTCCCTCACCCAGTCCAACTTCCGGACCAGCAACCGAGCTTTCGGGTAGGACTTTAGGCCCTTCGGCAAGTTCAGGCCGGCATTGACTTCCTGATTGAGTGGACAGCGAATTCAAAACGCGATTGCCTTGGTGGTTCTCCCTACCAACCAATCGGACCCTTACCCGGTTGGGGTATAATCCCTGCCGGCCGGTGCCCGCCATTGAAATGCCGCCAGCGCCAACATACTCTGACAGGGAAGCGGGCCGAACCAGGAGGAATGAACTTGATCAGGAGCCTCGGAGACAAAACCCCCAGGATAGCCGAAACGGCATGGGTCAGTGAATTCGCCTACGTGGTCGGCGACGTCGAGATTGGCGAATACAGCAGTATCTGGCCGGGAGTAACCATCCGGGCCGACGGCGAAGAGAAAGTAACCATCGGCAATTATGTCAACGTGCAGGAAGGAGCCGTCATCCACGGCAACGGAATGGTTATCGAAGACTACGTAACCGTGGGCCATGCCGTCGTCGTTCACGGAACGCGCATTGGCACCGGCTCACTGCTGGGCAACAACTGCACCTTCCTGAACCGCTCTTCCATTGGGAAAGAGTGCCTTATCGCCGCCAACTCGGTGGTACGCTCCGGCATCCACGTCCCCGACCGCTCCTTCTTCACCGGCGTACCCGGCACAGTCAAGCAGGAAGTGAACGAAGACCAGATTGCCATGATGAAGCGAACGGCAAATCACCTGGTAGAGCGCGCCAGGCTCTTCAAGGACAACGGCCTTTAAGAAGCAGCGGCCTTACCGGAAGGTGACCGCGCCAGCCGGCGCCGGCGATTTCATGCCAGGAGCCGCTCGGCCAGCTGTACAAAGTCGTCTACGATAACTTCGGGCTGGTACTCCGAGTCCTCCGTGGGCAGATTGTAGCGGTTGACGTAGGCGGCCCTGAAGCCGCAGGCCTGTGCCCCCAGTATGTCGAAGGCATGGGCCGCCACCATCATTATCTCCCCCGGTTCGCACTTCAGCCGCTGAACCGCTTTCCGGTATATGCCCGGGGAGGGCTTGAATGCCCCCACCTGGTCCACCGATATGATGGCGTCGAACTCCACCGGCACGTTGCTTGCCAGCAGCCGTTCCAGGTACCACTGCTCCCCGTTGGACAGGGCCACGAGCTTGTACCTCGACCCCAGCGACCGCAAGCCCTCTATGGCGTCGGGATAGGGCTGCAAACCCATGTACACCTGCATGAACTCCCGCACCGCCTCGGCCGTGTAGTTAACGCTATGCTTCTTGAGGCAGTAGACGAAGGCCCGGCGGCAGGTCTCCAGGTAGCCGCTGTGCCCCAGCATCAACAGGTTGTCCTGGTACTGCTCGATGCGCTGGCGTTCCCGCCAGTCCCCATAGAAAGCCTGGCCGGACACATCCGATCCATTGGCCGCCAGGAAGTCCCCCGCCGGCCCGGCCAGACTCCCCGTAAGGTCCATGACGGTACCGAATATGTCGAAGGTAAGGAACTTGACCCGTTCCAGAGATTGGGTTGTCATTCTACATGCCCCCTGGTCGGTTGGTTCGTGGCGCTTAGCCCCTGGCGCACCGGCCCAGCAATCTACCGCGACTCTTCCTCTGCTCACGCTGCCGGAGTTCCCGGCAGAAGCGCCTGGCATCATCGCCGGGTTTCCCATCAGCAACCCTGATGAAGGCACAGTATACAAGACAGGGGCCGGCTCCAGTGGGCTGCGTGGTTTGGTCAATGGCGGCTCACACAAAGCTGGCGGCAGGCAGCCAGGTCGCCCTACCAATTTCCGGGCCGTGACTATCCAGGCAACGATTGATATCTTGACCCTCTGCATGCGCTGATGCGCTTGACACCTGCAAGGGATGGTAGAATCAAGCCAGCCGATGTAGAGGTGACGATGACATGGACATTGGAATCACGGCCCGGGTTTCGTCCAACTCGGTGGACCCGGCGATCCTGGCGAAGCGGGCGGAAGAACTGGGCTTCGAGTCTTTCTGGCTGCCGGAGCATCCCATCCTCCCGGTCAACACCACCTCCCGGTACGGGGGCACCGCCGACGGTTCCATTCCCGCATCCATGGCGGACATCGGAGACCCGTTGATTGGCCTGGCCCGCGCTTCAGCGGCCACCGGTTCAATCAAGCTGGGCACCGCCATCAGCCTGGTGCCGGAGCACAACCCCCTCCTCCACGCCAAGCAGATCGCCACGCTGGACCGGCTTTCCAACGGCCGGTTCCTGTTCGGCATAGGCGCCGGCTGGCTGCAGGAAGAGACCGAGATAATGGGCGGCGACTTCCGGCGCAGGTGGGGCCAGACTCGGGAGCACATCCTGGCGATGAAACAGCTTTGGACCCAGGAAGAAGCCGAGTTCCACGGCAGCTTTGTTGACTTTCCCCCGGTTCGCTGTTCGCCCAAGCCGGCGCAAAGCCCTCATCCCCCGGTTTACCTGGGCGGGTTCGCCGCCAATGTTCTCAAGCGGGTGGTGGAGTATGGGGATGGCTGGATGCCCGTGCGGGTGGACGAGGAACAGGTCCGCATGGGGCGGGCTACGCTGGACGAACTGGCGGAAGCGGCGGGCCGCGACCCCGGGTCCATCCGGCTGATGGTGTGCAACGTGCCGGCAGACGCGGACCTCATCGGCCGGCTTGAGGCGGCCGGCGCTGACCGGGTTACCATTGGCCTGCCCGCCGATGCAGGAGAGGATGCGCTGAGGGCGATGGAAGAGATTGCCTCGGCGGCTATCGGTTAGAGAACCGGGCCAGAACGCTAATTCTCACTTCCCTAATTTGAGGAGGCCCCATGACTACAGAAACTACCAACGCAGTAGACCGTTTCGTCAGGGTGGGCGACCTGAACTTGCACTACCTGGAGTGGGGCGAAGCCGGCGCGCCGCCGGTCATCATGGTTCACGGCCTCAGCGGTAACGCCCATAATTTCGACAACCTGGCGCCCCACTTTGCGCCCCGCTACCACGTCATATCGGTGGACGTTCGGGGACGCGGCGACAGCGACTGGGCGCCCGACTCCGACTATTCCAACGACGCCTACGTCGCCGACCTGGAAGGGCTGCGGCAGGCTTTGGGTTTCGAGCGCATGTCGCTGGTCGGCACCTCCCTGGGCGGCCGCATATCCATGACCTATGCCGGTACTTATCCGGACAGGGTAGAGCGTGCGGTCCTTAACGACATCGGCCCCGAAATAGACCCTCGGGGCGGAGCGCGCATCGCCAATACCACCAGGGATGCGGTGACCAGCTTTCGGACCATGGAAGAAGTCATAGCCTGGCACCGCGAGCAGCGCGTGGGCTTCAGCGCCCTGAGCGAGGCCGATCAGGAGATAGTCGCCGGCTATGCGGTTAAAAGCCTGCCCGGCGGCGGCTATACCTGGAAGATGGACCCGGCGGTCCGCACCGACCCGCGCCGTCCCGACCCGGAAGTCTCATGGAAACTGGCCCTGAATATTCCCGGCCCGGTCCTGCTGGTCCGGGGCGGGGACAGCGATCTGCTGTCTCCGGAGACGGCCCAACGCATGGTGGCGGATTTGCAGGACTGTCGCATGGTAGAAGTACCGGGCGTGGGGCACGCGCCCACCCTGACCGAACCCGAGGCTTTTGGCCCGATTATGGCGTTCTTCTCGCTGGATTAGCCGGGGCCCGCCAAACCGGAGACTTAGGGAACACCAGAGGAAGTCAACACTCCCCATGCGGGAGCGGATTAGGGCAAGGGGGCATTTCTGGCGGCAAGCTATCACTCCCGTCCTGACCTTCCTGTGTCCAGAAGGAAGGGATTTAACCAGAGGTTCCCTGGACCTTTGTGTTGCATGGCAAGTGGCCCACTTTACGGCAAATCAGGGCGTGTCTTCGTATCCGCGCCATTGCATTCCGGATTCCGGCTTTCGCCGCAATAACGACGAAGGAGAAGCCACAGAGATCGTCTTCCACCCAAAAGCGGTGGGAGACCCTAAATCCATAAGCAATATTGGGTGAATTGGCTGTCTAACATCCAATCTTAGGGGGAAAACATGGCATTGCAGTGGGAGCAAGTTGCGGGACCATTCAGCCGTTTGACCGAGGGGCCGGCCTGGGACGGGCGGCGGCTATTGTTCACGTACATTCCGGCCAGCCGAATCATGGCCTACGATCCGGACACCGGCGAGTGCAGTGTATTTCGGGAGAATACTAACCACACCAATGGCCTGGCCTTTGACGCCGAGGGCCGCCTCTATGGTTGCTGTTCCGGAGGGCGATCGATCGTGCGCTTCGAGCCGGATGGAGGTACAACCACCATAGTTGACGGGCTGGACGGGCAGCGCCTTAACACGCCCAACGACCTGGCCATAGACCGGCGGGGGCGGATCTGGTTCAGCAACCCGTGGAACGAAGGGAATATCGACCCCAGCGAGCGGCAGGAAAACATGAACCGGGACATTCTGCGTGCCGACCCTCAGCCCGACGGCAGCTACACCTGCCAGAGAATGACCTACGATACGACCGGCACCAACGGCCTGCTGGTTTCGCCCGATGAACGCAGCCTCTACATCATCCAGACCGACCCTTCGCCGGAGGGGGTGCGGGAACTTCGCTCCTACCCCATCAATGCCGATGGCTCCCTGGGCGAGTACATTGTGCTGCACCAGTTCGGCCGAGACCACCGGGGTCCCCAGCGGGGTATCGACGGCATGTGCCTGGATTCGGAGGGGAACATCGTGGCGGCTGCCGGGAACACAATCAGCGGCCCCGGTCCCATGATTTACGTGTGGACGCCCCAGGGCCGCGTGCTGGAGACCTACCCCATGCCCGTGGGGGTGGACGGCCCAACCAACTGCTGTTTTGGTGACTCCGACCAGAGCAGCCTGTACGTCACCACCGGCCAGGGCCACCTGCTGCGACTGCGCAACACGGGGCGCCGGGGGTGGATTATGTGGCCCCCGGTGAGGTAGCCGCCCGGGCGAAATGGATGGGCATGACTTTCCAAACAGCGCTATCGGCAGTCACGCATCACAGTCTGCCGGCTGCCACTGACTGAACCTGATACCGATACGAGCTTGCCGTTAGCCTCTTACACCTTAAGGCAATGGCTGGTCGAGACCCCGGAGAATCATCCAGGAGGAAACTATGAAGCTGGTAATGTACAACGACAATCGGCCGGGCATCCTGACCGACGGGGGAGTGATTGACGTTGGCGACCTTTGCCCCGGCGGGGGTCAGGATGCTATGGTCCACCTCATCACCAACTACGAGGACCTGAAGGACCGACTTGAGTCACGGGCAGTCGAGGGCAGAGTGGTCGATGGAGCGCAATTGCAGGCGCCGCTGCCCAGGCCCAACAAGATTCTCTGCATGGGCGGCAACTTTCGCGAGTTTGGCGCCCGGGAGCCGTCACCGATGTGGGGCTTCATCAAGAGGCTCCACAGCATACTGAGCCCGGGAGGCACCGTTGTTCTGCCTGACATAGACGCCAACATTTTTCACCACGAGGCGGAACTGGTGCTGGTCTTTGGCAGGGGCGGAAAGGATATTCCGGCGGCGGAGGCCATGGACTATATTTTTGGTTACACTGCGGGTGTTGACGTCTCGGCGCGCATGCCGGCGGGTAGCGGAGGGCGGGTGCCCAATACCCTGCCCATCGCTGAGCACAAGTCGCATCCCACCTTTTGCCCCCTGGGCCCCTGCGTCGTGACCAAGGACGAAATCGCAGACCCGGAGAAGCTGCAAATTACCTTGAGTGTCGATGACGAATTGCGCGTCAACTACAATACCGACGACCTGGCCCATACCATAGCAGAGTCTATTGAATACGTGACGGCCATCGAGGAAGTCAGCCCCGGCGATGTCCTCTTCATGGGCACCAATCACCAGGGGCTGGGCGCCATGCAGGACGGCGATACCATTGAGGTAGCCGTTGAAGGCGTTGGCGGGTTCCACTTCACGGTTAGCGACCCTCTCAAGCGTCGCTGGCCCCGGGGAGTCGACGAGGCGACGGCCCAGGACATTCGCGAGGGAGCCGGGGGTCCCGGCCGGCGGGTCCGGCCGCTGCCTGCTGAATAGCGGCGTTCGCTTAATGCTGAGGGGACCGGCCAGCCCGGCCGGTTACTCCGCTATAGGCATTTCCCCATGTCCAGGAGGAGACCTGCAGGGTCAGTAAGACAGGGGCCGTTTTTGCCGCTTGAGGCAAGGGCGAGGTCAGAAGCGGTAAGGCTGGGGGCCCAGAAAGGGAGGACCCGGATTATAGAGCAGGCGGCAGCGGTGAAATCACGTTTTAATGGTCGCCATTTCCACAAGCCGGAAGCCATAACACTCTGAGCATTGCGAAGGACTGGATCTCTTTGGCTGCCTGGCTGCTGGTTTCATGGCGGTTTCATGGCGGTTTCATGGAACGGGAACCGGATGCTTCAGCTTCGCCCAGCATGACATTGATCTGAGGGTGGGACAGTCGTGGCCACCGGTTGCTGACCCTGACACCTGTCCAGTGGAGGAGTTACATGAGCGAAGAAATCTACTACGCTCCCGCCATGGAATTGGCAGCCAAAATACGGGAGAAAGCACTGTCTCCTGTTGAGGTGGTCCAGGCTCACCTGGACCGCATTGAGCAGCTCAACCCAACGCTGAATGCCCTGGTGTTCTTTTCCGACAACCCCCTGGAGCAGGCCAGGGAAGCGGAGGCGTCGGTAATGCGGGGCGACGCCCTTGGCCCTTTCCACGGCGTACCCTATACACTAAAGGACTGCATCGAAACAGCAGGGATACGAATGTCCCTGGGGTCGAAAATTTACGATGGCTACATTTCCCAGCAGGACGCAGTGGTATACACCCGCCTGAAGTCGGCCGGCGGCATCCTGTTGGGCAAGACCAATATGCCGGAATTCGCCCTGTGGTGGGAAACCAACAATGACGTGTTCGGCGTAACGCGCAATCCCTGGAACCTCGAACGAACGGCCGGTGGATCCAGCGGGGGAGAGGTGGCCGCCATTGCCGCGGGGCTTTCACCCTTCGGACTGGGAACGGACCTGGGCGGGTCCATCCGCGCCCCGGCCAGCCTGTGCGGCGTCGTAGGCCTGAAGCCTACCCTGGGTCGTATTCCCTATACGGGAATTCAGCCGCAAACCATATTGCGCGCCATTCACGTTGGGCCGATTGCACGCACGGTGGGCGACGTGGCTCTGGGTATGTCCGTACTGGCGGGAGCCGACGAGGCGGACCTGTACGCGCCGCCGGTTTCTGTGCCGGACTACACTCCCCTCGAGGTTGACCTGCGTGGACTGAGGGTCGGCTGGAGCCCCACTACCGGAGTACCGGTGGAGCCGGAGGTGCAGCGTTCGGTGGCGGAAGCCGCGGCGGCTCTGGGCGAAGGCGGCGTGAACGTTGAGCCAGTGGAAATACCGGCGTTGACCGAAAATAACGCTTCGGCCATTTCCACGATTATCTATACGATGGAGGCCCGGCGTTATTCGGCGCCCACCATCGCGGGCAGGGAATCGGAACTGACGCCATTGTTCAGAAGCCGATTCGTGGAAGGCAGCAACTTCACAATGGATGAGTATTTGGGAGCGGCCGACGAATGGGAGAAGCTGCGTGCAGCGGTAAAGGCGTACTTCAGCCGCTACGATATTTTCCTGTGTCCCACGGTGCCTATGCCGGCTTTTCCCCACGGCCAGAACGAGTTTCACATCGAAGGCCGGGACCTGGCGGGCAGGCACACGCTGCGCATCACCCTGCCCTGGGACCTTACGGGGTCCCCGGCAATTTCCGTGCCTTACGGTTTCAGTTCCGACGGACTACCCATAGGCGTGCAGGTGGTGGGCCGTCACTTCGAAGAGTTAAAGGTGCTGCAGGTAGCCAAGGCGCTGGAGGCCAGCAGACCCCAAACCCTTCGCCCACCCTTGGGATGAGGGTAGGAGAAGCCATGATTTTCGGACGGCGCCAGAGTCAAGGGCCCAGGCCTGGTAACACTTTGGACAAGTCGACTGTTGCTGCTGGGTAAAGGAAGGAGAAATAGCCGGAACAGCCTCACAAATCGAGGGCGTTCAATCTTGAGGCGTATTCGATCTGGCTCTGTGTAGCATAAGAGTGGTGCCGAAGGTCGGACTCGAACCGACACGGGATTGCTCCCACCGGTTTTTGAGACCGGCGCGTCTACCATTCCGCCACTTCGGCCTAAGATGTTCTCAGGGCATTGGCCCGGAGAGCAGAAGAGTGCAGTTATTATAGCACCGCTTACTCCGGCATTCAGCAATAGTTCACTGAAGTACCATCTCAGGGCGGACGGGATATTCTGACCGGCCTGACCCATCGTACCGGCTCCACCGGGTATCCAGAAATTCGCCCCGCCAGTGGCTTGTACTCCGAATAAGCCCTTCTGGATTCGGGCTTTTGCCGCATTGGCAATTTGCGGGACCCTGCCGCTCACCAACCCAGAACTGCTGCTGTGGAGCAATTTCCTTGGGCAGCGTTCCGATTCAGGTGGTCTTGCTATGGGATCAGGGCAGACACACAGGTCTGCCCCTACCGTTCTCGCGGAGGGACCGCCTGAACGGAAACACCATCCTGTGGAGCGATTTCCTTGACTCAAATGGAAGGGCAAACATATAATTCTTATCCTGGAGTGTGTCCTAAATATGCCTAAACGAACTTACCAACCAAAGAAGCGCCGCCGGGCTCGTGTGCACGGGTTTAGGGCTCGATCCCGAACTTCCGACGGGCGGGCGGTCTTGCGTCGCCGAAGATTCAAGGGACGGCATCGCCTGACAGTCTGACAGGTTGCCTGAACTATGCAGCGACGCCATCGCCTGACCGAAAGCAGGCGTTTTGCCGAGATTCACCAAACAGGAATCAGCGCCGCCAACAATTTGGTCGTTTTACGGGCGCTGCCAAATGGGCTTGACCGCAGTCGGTTTGGTTTTGTGGTCAGCAAGCGAATTGGAAATGCGGTAACCAGAAACCTTGTCAAGCGCAGACTAAGGGAAGTAGTAATACAGAACGAAATAGAGAATGGGTGGGACGCGGTGTTTATCGCCCGAAGAGGCGCCGCCAGTGCCGAGTTTGTACAGTTGAAACAAGCCATCAGTAATTTATTGCGGCGGACAAAATTGTTCCAGAGTCCCCCATTTCATGATCAATAATCAGCCTATGACATTTGTCGCCTTGGGATTGATCCGATTTTACCAGGCGGCTATCTCACCCTACCTCCCTTCCGTTTGTCGATTCACCCCGTCTTGTTCAAACTATGCCGCCCAGGCAATTGCACGTCATGGACTTTTGCGGGGTAGCGCACTTAGCGTCAGACGAATTCTGAACTGTCGCCCAGGGGGAGGTAAAGGGTACGATCCGGTACCTTAAAAGATGTCCTTATATTCTTTGGTGTCGTTCCTCCCAAACTTTTTTCGCCTTCACCTCCAGTCTGGCCTGCTCTCTGTGCGGCCGCAGTCCCCTCTGATCGAGTTGCCGTTTAGTCGGGCCTGGGGATTAATGATACTCACCCTGACTTTATTGGCTACCGCCTGCACACCCAACCTTGGCGGCGACAACGTGGGCTGGGCGCCCTTGTCAGCTTCATTTCCCCAGGAAGTCGGAGAAGCCACCAGGGTTTATGTAGTTTCGCCGATGGGTGGCGACCTGGATGACCTGGGTACCCTGGTGAGTCAGGACCTGGGAGACGATGAAAGCCAGGTGAAGGTGCGAGCCCTCGAGGACTTTGGTTCAGGCTCGCCCCGCGTCGTATGGACCTACCCGCCACTGGGCAGTGGAACGGGGCTGGAAGGAGCCTTTGGACCGCCGGCGGTAAGTGAGGAACTGGGATTAGTCTTTGTGGGCGGCGTGGACGGCCAGGTCTATGCTCTTAGCGCGGAAACGGGGGAAGACTCGCGGGGCTGGAAACGCGCCATCCGAAATGATCCATCTCTGGAGCCGCAACCGTTGGTAGGTGCGCCGGTCCTTACGGAACTGGTCAACAGCGAAACCGGCCCTTCAACAATCCTCGTGGTTGTTTCGGAGGATGGAAACCTCTACGCATTCAACGCCGCCACCGGCGACGAGCTGGCGTGGTCGCCGTTTAGGACCGGAGACAAAATCTGGTCCACGCCCGTTATCCAGAACGGGGTTGCCTATTTTGGCTCCCATGATCACTTCGTTTATGCGTTGGACTTGAGAGACGGGCGGGAGCTGTGGCGGTATGAGACTGGCGGAGCAGTGGTTGGCTCCCCCCTGCTGTTGGCCGGAAAGCTCTTTGTTGGCTCCTTTGATCGAAAACTGCACGCCCTCGATGCCGATGATGGCGAACTGGAATGGGCTTTTGAAAGCGAAAACTGGTTCTGGGCCCAACCGGTCACAGATGGCGAATCTATCTTCGCGCCTTCCATGGACGGGTACGTTTACGCTTTATCCCCGCAGAATCCCGCCTCTGGAGAACCGAAAGAGTCTCTGTGGCGCCACAATATGGAAAGTCCCATTGTTGCCACGCCGGCCCTGGTCCCGCTGGGATTGGTAGTAGCTTCCGTTGACGGCAAAATGAGGCTTTTGAGTACCAGCCCTTCCAACCTGCTGGACGGCGAAGTGGTCAGTAACCTGCCAACCCTGGAAGAGGGGGAAATCAAGGCTCCCCTGGTTGCCGGGGCGCCACCAAATCCATCTCTTGGCACAGAATTGGACAGTCTGTCAGTCATCCAGCGTTATTCCGTATTCGTGGCGGGCGACAACGGAATAGTGCGAAGAATTTCCGTTACCGAAGGGCAGGACAAGGAGTCCATTTGGTGCTTCGACAGTTCGATTCACCGCCAATGCAACTAAACGACAGGAATAACTCCCTCCATCCGGCAGGACCGGTCAACTAGGAGTCCCTTTGGAATTTTTCTTCCTCATTTGGAACGAAGCAATTATCCGCCCCATGCTCAACACCCTGATGGTGTTGTACGTAATTTGCTTCAACAACATGGGGTTAGCCATCATCGCCTTCACCATCCTGGTGCGGTTGGTAACCCTGCCACTGACATTGAAGCAAGTTCGCCAGATGCGGCGCATGAGCGAACTTCAGCCCCGCATGCGGGAAATTCAGGAACGACACAGTGGCGACCGGGCCCGCGTTTCCCAGGAAACAATGAAGCTCTACCGCGAGTCAGGCGTAAGTCCGATTGGCTGCCTGGGTCCCCTGGTTGTGCAGCTTCCAATTCTGATTGGTCTGTTCCGGGTGTTGATTCAGACCCTGTTCACCAAGCCGGAAGACCTGGTGGACCTTTCACAGAAGCTGTACCCCTGGATTACATTTGTTCCAATCCACTCTGCCGCCCCCTTGAGCGACAACTTCTTGTGGCTGAAACTGGGAGAACCGGATCCTTCTCCCATTGTGCTGCCCATCCTGGTGGCCGCAACCACCTTCGTGCAGCAAAAGATGACAATGACCCCCTCTCCGGATCCGCGCCAGCAATCCAGTCAAAACATGATGCTGTGGATGATTCCCATTTTCCTGGGGTTCTTCTCCCTGCAGTGGCCCAGCGGTCTTCCCCTCTACTGGATTGTATCCAATGTTATCGGCGTGGGCATCCAGTATTTCATCACCGGTTGGGGGCCGTTGTTCCCACTGATCCCCAGATCGGCTCCGGCAGCAAGCCGGCCGACCCAGTCCGCCGTAGACGACACGGCATCCGAGGAGAATGAGAGCGATGGAATCCGTCGAACGAACCGCCAGAACCGTAGAAGAGGCCGAAGAACTGGCACTGAAGGAGCTAGGCGCCGACCGCAGCGAGGTAGAGGTAGAAGTACTAAGTAGAGGAAAAGCCGGTTTCCTAGGTATAGGCGCGGAGGTGGCCCGTGTCCGCGTTACCCGCCTGGGGCCAGGGGAAGTAGCACGGACGATACCAAACCTGGAGTCCGAAGAAGACCACGAGCAAGCTGATGAACCTGGCGCATCGCCACCTGCGTCGGTTGCCGGCACAGAAGAGGGGACAGTCGCCGGCCTGGCCCTGGTGGCGCTCAACAATATTCTCTCCACATCGGGCGTCAACGTTTCCTGCATTGTGCGCACTGCCAATGATCCTGAAGTGGGCGGTCCAATCATAGATATTTCCGGTGATGATTCCGGCCTCCTTATAGGGCGCCGGGGACAATCGCTGCAGTCGCTGCAGTTCATCGTGAACCTCATAGTCAGGAGAGAGTTTGGTGAGAGTGTCCGGGTAGTGCTGGACGTGGAGCGGTACCGACAGCGCCGGGAGGCCTCGCTGCGGGACATGGCAACCAAGGTTGCCGAAAGGGTCACACAAACCGGCAGGGGCATCACCCTGGAACCGATGACGGCGGCCGACCGCCGAATTATCCACCTGTCCCTGGCAGACCGGGACGACGTAAGTACGGAGAGTGTGGGCTTCGGCGAAGAACGGAAGGTCTCCATTTTCCCCAAGCGTTAGCCCAAAACCGGGGAGTTTGCACGCTGGCTAGTCCCTGGATTTCCGCGCACTCCCTGCGGCAATATACCGGCGGCTTGCATCGGATTCCTCACAAATACGAGCAGTGTCGTTGACCACCCTGTTTAGGGAACGTAAAATAAGCCCGTGGATATTGAGGAAGTACATTACCCTCGGTTCCCCTTTGACCATCCTCGTGAAGAGTGTGGGGTAGTAGGCGCATATATTCCGGGCGCCGAGGCCAGCCGGGTCGCTTTCTTCGGCCTGTTCGCTCTACAACACCGGGGGCAGGAAAGCGCCGGTATTGCCGCCGCAGACGGCCACAATATTAACGTCCACACCGACATGGGTCTCGTTACCCAGATCTTCAGGGAACGGGACTTTCTTCCATTGTCCGGTGAATTTGCCATAGGACACACACGGTATTCCACAACCGGCACCAGCCAAATCTGTAACGCCCAGCCCCTGGTTGTCGAGGGCGCTGCCGGGAAGGTGGCGCTGGCCCACAACGGCAACATCATCAACGCCTCTCATCTCAAGAAACAACTTCAGGAGCAGTGGGGCTGCAGTTTTCGCACCACAACGGATTCCGAGGTGATTGCCCACCTGCTGGTCAACGCCCCGGGCGGCAGCTGGGAAGAGCGGTTATTCCACTGCATGAAGACCCTCGACGGAGCCTTCTCTTTGGTTGCCATGACTGAAGACACCGTGATGGCCGCCAGAGACCCCCTCGGCATCAGGCCGCTGTGCGTGGGAACCCTTGGGGAGGGCTGGATTGTCGCCTCCGAGACCTGCGCCCTGGACCATCTGGGCGCCGAATTCCTGCGAGAGGTGCTACCCGGTGAGGTGCTGATCCTGGACCGAAACGGTATGCGCTCCGCTATCAGGGAAGATGACAAGCGGACTCGCGCCATGTGCATTTTCGAGCACATTTATTTTGCCAGGCCTGACAGCGTACTGGATGGTACTCTCGTCTACTCGGCCAGGCAGGAAATGGGGGCGCAACTGGCCCGAGAACATCCGGTGGACGCAGACCTGGTCATAGGCATCCCCGATTCTTCAACTGCTGCGGCCGTGGGCTATGCCAGGGAGTCAGGAATTCCCTACAGTGACGGGCTGATCAAAAACCGATACGTCGGCAGGACTTTCATTGAACCGGAACAGCGACTCAGAGACCTGGGGGTCAGGCAGAAGTTCAATCCCCTGACGGAAGTAATTCGGGGACAACGCCTGGTGGTAGTGGATGACAGTATTGTCCGGGGAACCACCACACCGCACGTCATTCGGGTATTGCGCCGAGCCGGCGCCCGAGAAATCCACATCCGTGTCTGTGCGCCCCCCATAAAGTTCCCTTGCTACATGGGCGTGGACATGGCAGACCAGGATGAACTGATAGCAGCCAACAAGACCGTGGAGGAAATCCGCGAACTGGCCAATGCGGACTCGTTGGGATATCTGAGCATCGAGGGGTTGCTGAAGGTGTCCAGGGGAGACCAGGGCGGATTTTGCGATGCATGCTTCACCGGAAACTACCCGGTGCCCGTCCAATTACACCTGGGCAAGCTGATGCTGGAATCAGAATATTAGCCTGGCGACAACCGATGCACAAGCACAATGGTGAGATGCCGGCCGCGCGGGCCCGTTCTCGGAACCAGTAAACTGGAGTATCTTTCAATTGACCGGTGAGACCTACTCGGGTTCGGGCGTCCAGCTGGATGCCATGGAAGACCTGAAAGACCGAATTAAAGCCTTCGCATCGATGACACACGGGTCGGACGTGCTTTCTTCCGGGGGTGGTTTCGCCGGGCTCTTCCAGTTGAGCGGCTACCGCGAACCCGTGCTGGTGGCCAGCGCCGATGGGGTGGGCACAAAGCTGAAGATTGCCGCACAGCTGGGCCATTTTGAGTCCATCGGCCAGGATTTGGTAACCCTGAATGTTAACGACATTCTGACCAAGGGAGCCAAGCCCCTCTTCTTCCTGGACTATGTATCCTTCAGTCACCTGGACCAGCAGCGCATGGAAACGCTGATGCGGGGCATAACCTGGGGCTGCCGCGAGGTGAATTGCGCTCTCATCGGCGGCGAAACGGCCCAGATGCCTGGTCTTTATTCAGATGATGATTTCGACCTGGCGGGTTTCCTGGTAGGAGTGGCGGAGAAGGACGGGCTGCTCCAAAACGAGAGTATAGTACCCGGGGACATACTGATCGGCATTCCTTCCAGCGGCCTCCATACCAACGGATTCTCCCTGGTGCGTCGGGTCTTTAACACGGACGGCGACCCCTCGGCGCTCCACCGACAATATGGTGACCTGAACCACCGCCTGGGCGAGGAACTGCTGGCCCGTCACCGTTGCTACTATCCTGAACTCAGCCCGGCCCTGGTCTCAATGAAGGGTCTCGCTCACGTTACCGGTGGGGGCTTACCCGGCAAGCTGCCTGGAATTCTGCCCGCTAACGTGGCCGCCAGTCTAAGAAAAGGATCGTGGGAAATTCCGCCGATATTTTCCCTGATTCAGCGTGAGGGGAATATATCGGAAGAGGAGATGTTCCGGGTGTTTAACATGGGGCTGGGTATGGTTGCCGTCTGCGAGGAGGCTCAAGTGGATAACGTCCTTGCGGCAGCCCCGGACTCGGTGATTGTAGGAAGTGTGATGGAAAGAACAGGGGAAGACCAGGTAGTCTTCGCCGGCTAACTCCTTCAGTTTCCGGCCGTGGGCAGGCCTATAGATTTTTCAAGAATTGCGACCGCACCGAAGGCGCAGGGAAGGAATTGACCCTTGATTGCATTAATCAGCGTATTTGACAAGACCGGAATAGTGGAGTTCGCGAAGAAGCTGGCCGGGGCGGGGTTCGAGCTGGTGAGCACCGGCGGAACCCATCGAACCCTGGCGGAAGAGGGCGGATTGGCGGTAAAGCAGGTCTCAGATGTTACCGGGTCACCGGAAATTCTGGACGGCAGAGTCAAGACCCTGCATCCCGTTATTCACGGGGGCATCCTGGCCCGGCGGGACCTGGAGGCGCACCTGGATGAACTGGAAGAGCACGGAATCAGTGCCATTGACCTGGTAGTTGGAAACCTGTACCCCTTTGTGGAGACCATCAGCAAGGCCGATGTCACCCTGGATGACGCCCTGGAGAACATTGATATTGGCGGCCCTACAATGCTGCGGGCCGCCGCCAAGAACTTTGGCTCGGTAGCCGTAGTCGTCGATCCTGCAGATTACGACTGGGTAGCAGGCAAGTTGTCCGGCGAGGGACTTTCAGACGAGGAACGGCGCGGGCTGGCGGCAAAGGCGTTCCAGCACGTTGCCGAGTACGATGCCACAGTAGCGGGATACCTGGCCCATGGTGAAGGCGAAGCTAACCTTCCCGAAAAACTAAGCCTGACTTTTGACCAGGTAACTACCCTCCGGTACGGTGAGAATCCACACCAGCAGGGGGGGCTTTACGTTCCCGCCGGCAAGGTCACGGGCGGAATTGCCAGCGCGCGGCAGATTCATGGTCGCGAGCTTTCTTATAACAACTTGATGGACGCCGATGCCGCCTGGCGGACAGTCAGTGACTTTACCGAGCCAACGTCTGCCGTGATCAAGCATGCCAACCCCTGCGGGCTTTCCAGCAACGCAGTCCTGGAGCAGGCCTACCTGCAGGCCTATGAAGGGGATACGGTTTCCGCCTTTGGCGGGATTGTCGGCTTCAATCGTACGGTGGACGCCGCGACCGCTCAGGCTATGAATCCTGTCTTTTACGAAGTGGTGGTGGCGCCCGGTTACGAACCGGACGCGCTGGAGATACTGCAACGAAAGAGAAACCTGCGAATTCTGGAAGCAGGAGTCGGGGGGTCGGAGTTGGCCGGAATTTCGCTGGACATTCGCCCCATATCCGGCGGCGTGCTGGTGCAAACGCCGGACAACATCCATGAGAGCGCCGGAGACTGGAAGCCAGCTACCGAGCGGGTCCCCACTGATACGGAAATGGATGACCTGGCCTTCGCATGGGTGGCGTGCAAGCATATAAAGTCCAACGCCATAGTTTTCGCGAAAAACCGGACGCTGGTGGGAATGGGAGCGGGCCAGCCCAACCGTGTGGTAAGCGTGCACCTTTCCCAGCGCATAGCCGGAGATAAGGCCCAGGGATGCGTGCTGGCATCAGACGCCTTCTTCCCTTTCCCGGACAACATTGAACTGGCAGCGGAAGCCGGAGTAACCGCAATAATCCAACCAGGCGGTTCTATCCGTGATGACGAGGTAATACAGGCAGCCAACAAGCACGGCATAGCCATGGTCTTCACCGGCGTCCGCCATTTCCGTCACTGATGCTTATTGCCAGGTCCCTTTCCAATTTACACCTCGTTTACCTGCCCTGGCAGCCTTTATGTTGCCAGGGCAAAGTGTCCCCAGCGCTTCACCTGGTCACCGAAGCGCCGACCAACCGAGGAGGATGCCGCTGATGCCCGCTTCCGTGGAGGTGGTAGTGCCGGTCTACAACGAGGAGTCGGCCCTGCCCAGCAGCATCGAGAGACTGACAGGATTCCTCGCCAATTGCCTTCCCAACCCCTGGCGGATTACGATTGCCGACAATGCTTCCATCGACGGGACCAGGGCCGTTTCCATGCAACTATCGGAAAGTCATCCCAACGTCCACTACCATTATTTGCCCCAGAAGGGCAGGGGTCGGGCATTGCGGGCCGCGTGGCTGGACAGCGACGCGGATATTGTAAGTTACATGGATGTGGACCTTTCCACTGACCTCAGTCATTTTCCGCAACTTGTAGAAGCCCTGGAATCGGGGTTTCATGTGGCAGTGGGCAGCAGACTAAGTAAAGACTCCCAGGTTACCCGCGCTTTCAAGCGAGAGTTCATTTCCCGCAGCTACAACCTGCTCATCAGGTCCATGTTCTTGACTCCCTTTCCGGACGCTCAATGCGGGTTCAAGGCCATCAGCCGGCAGGCCGCCCATGCCATCATACCCAGCATAGAGAACAACAACTGGTTTTTTGACACGGAACTGCTGATCATCGCCGCCAAACGCGGCTATTCAATCAAGTCCATTCCGGTAAAGTGGGACGATGACCCGACCAGCACCGTCAACATCACGTCAACGGCCATGGAGGACATAAAAGGGCTTCTGAGGCTCAGGTTGGGCGGCATACCACAGGTACCGGGACCGTAGTTCATTCTGGCGAGACACTTCGCCGCCCAGTGGAGTGTTGAAAACCGGGTAAATTGCTAAAGGGGTCTGTCGGCACAACCGAAGGAGATAAACATGGAACTGGGCCTGAAGGGAAAGAACGTAATCGTAACCGGTGGCGGATCGAACATAGGCCGAGCCATAGTTCATGCCTTCGCCAAAGAGGGGTCCAATATTACCATTGCCGAGCTTTCGGTGGCCCAGGGCGAGTTGGTAGCCGCCGAGGTAGCCAAGTTGGGTACGGGGTGCAGGGTGAAGGTAGTGCAAACCGACGTGACCGACCGCGCCCAGGTAGAGGCGATGGTTGAAGCATCTATTGCCGAGTTTGGCAGCGTGGACGTGCTGGTCAATAACGTAGGATGGACTGTTGACCGCCTGTTTCTGGACAAGCCGCGGGAGGAACACGAGAAAGAGGTGGCAGTCAACCTTTGGAGTCCCATCAACTGCATTCATGCGGTGTTGCCCCACATGATTGAGCGCCAAGCCGGCTCCATTGTGAGTATCAGTTCGGATGCCGGGCGAATGGGGGAATACCGGGAAGCTGTTTATTCGGCGTGTAAGGGGGGCGTTATCGCCCTGAGCAAGGCCATCGCGCGGGAGACGGGGCGGTACGGGCTGCGCCTGAACGTAGTGTGCCCGGGCCTGATAGTACCGCCGGACGAGGAGGAGATCAGTCCTGAAAGCATGTGGAACCAGATGCGGGACATATTCACCGATGAGGTGCTGGAGAGGGTTGAACGGGCGTACGTACTGCGACGGATGGGCAAGGGCAGCGAGATTGCCAACGCGGTGGTCTTTCTGGCATCGGATGCGGCCAGCTTTATTACGGGGCAGACGCTGAGCGTCAGCGGGGGTTACACAATGATGTAGAATTACTGCCCTTGGGGATCGCCCCGGCACCCTGGCTACGGATACATAAGAGACGGCCCGGCAAAATAGCCGGGCCGTCCTTGCTTTCCGGGTTACCTGGGGCGTTGACCGGGTTTACAGGGCGGCGACGCGCTCACGGAGGGTCTCGATCTCCTTGAGCAGGGCGGCCTTGGGGTCGTTGTCATCCCGGTTCTTGTTCTCTTCGACCAGCGCGAGGGCCCGCTTCTCGATGGCAGGCATAGTGGCCTGGAGCAACTGCTCATCAACATCGTTGGCGATGGTGGGGTAGCCGGCGCGGTCGATCATCTTCTTCATGTTGCCGGCGTAGAACTGGTCCAGCGTCCAGCGGAGGGTGTCCCCGGAGGTGGTGGTGTCCCAGTAAATGCGGATGTCCTGGTTGCGTGGGCCATAGTGGTAGTGGGGGCCGCTGTTGAAGCAGTCAAAAGCCAGCAGTTCCACGTTCTGCCCGGCCACGTCGGACAGGACATGAATGGCCAGACCCTCGCTGTTGATCTGGGGGAGAATCCGGTATTCGAGGCCGATGCGCAGGTTGCCTACGGTGAACACGTCGTCCTCCAGCATGCGCTCAAACATGTGGGTTACGGTACGGCGCTTGCTTATGGACATTTCACGGCCCTTGGCCTCCACGGCGTCAAGGGTCTCGGCGGAAACGGGGTTGCCCTCCACGGCGTCGGCAAGGGCGTCGTAGCCGGAGCGGCGAATCATTTCGGGCAGCTTGGTCCGCAGGTGGCCCATGGTCCAGCCGAAGGGATTGCCGACTGTGGTCTTGTCCATGTTCAGCCGGATATTGTGGTTGGCAGGGCCATAATGGTAGTGAGGCATCTGGTCGAAGCAATCGAAACGCAGGATTTCAACGTCCTGGCCATCGACTTCACCGAAGACCTGTACGCACAGGCCCTGGTCGGGCATGAGTTCGCGATATTCCAGGGTAATGTCCACTGCACCAGCATTGAAGAGTTCACTTCCTTTGTCCACGGTACTCCTCCTACAATATTGAAGTGTCCTGATGTTGGGGTTCGCCGGATATCCATCGACCCTAATATCTGGGTCGAACCTTGCGGGCCGAAACACCATCCCCACTTCATCCGATGTCGGCATTGAAACGACAACGCCTGTCGCTGCCCATCCCAACAGCCGACCACACAGGCTCGCTCTCTTGGTAATCCAGATTATAGCACGGGGGAAACATTTGGCAAATTCAGGGGAATGCAGTTCCAGGTCAAACCCATTATCCCACTTGGTGGGATTACCGATGGTTAAATGAGACCTGCGAAATCACTCGTACGTTGGAGGTTTCCGGCTTCAAGGGAACGACGGACTTTCCCGCAATTAGAACGCCTTGGCCATGAGTGGGGTTCCAGGATAATTGCAGAGTTTTCTCGCCGCTGGTGGGCTTACTACCTAGCAATTCTTGGCGGCTTGCATCGTGCAGAGGCGCGTTTGAAGCCCGCCAGACCCCACCTGACATCCAGTTCTTTTCCCCTGGTTTTTCCCCTGCATTGGCACGTTACAGACCCTGATTCCTTTATTCGCCTCTCTGACCCAAAGATGTCGTGTAACAAGCACACCAAGAGAGAAGGAACACTTGGCTCGATTCTGCAATCGTCCAGGAGTGTGGCTGGCAGGCAGTTGCATGAAACAAAAGGGTAATGCGTGACAGTTCAGAGTTTGGGGGAACAGGTGAGCACCCCGTGGTCATCTTTACCATGAAAACAGGGACCAATAGTCCCTTCCCCTTGACGGGAAAAGGCCAGGATGGAGTCGAGGCGCTCGTCATATCTGTCCTCTCATGTGGCCTCCTCAAGACCGTGGCCATTCCGGCGAAAGCTGGAATACAGGCAGGTAAATGCGCCGGCGACTTGCTGAAAGGGTGCATTTCTGGATACCGGCTTTCGAGGGTATGAAGGGTTGTGCCGGTTGGGAAATCCGGCCTACCCTGAGCTTTTGCGTAATACCTCCGATAGCTAGGGATTGCGCTGCAACGATACTGCCATTACATTCCCGTTTATGACAGTGGGTAGATGGCTAGTGATCGGGTTGCTTTGCGTCCTGCTTACGCTGGAAGCGATGCTGGCATTCCTGGTATTGCGGAATGGAGAGGGCGGTACGGGCCTTCCTGGCGCCAAGGCAAGGCAGGAAGTGGGGACTGCCGTTCCCATTTCCGATGCCAGAAGGAATGGAGCGCCGCAGATTTCACTGGTTCCGTCGCCGATTCCTACTCCATTACTGCTGCCATCGCAGGGCAATTCGGCCACAGATGCAGGGTCTTTGACCATAATACCCTCGCCAGTCCTGTCAAATACAACGGAGGCAAAGAAGACCCCCACATTGACGCCCGACCCAGGCCCAACTACCAGTGTTTCCCCCGGGGAAGCCGAAGAAGGCCCAAACACCGAAACCCCAGCGGCGGCAAGCAAGAGAGACGGCGGCGAACTGCTGCCCACTCCCCGCTCCGTGCCGGAAGAAGTCCCGCCCGACTCAATTGTTGTTGAACCCGCAGATGCGGTTGCGCAGGTCCGTGAAACTAGTCCACCCCTTGCTGGCACAGTTCCCCTCGTTCCTGCGGCTACCTCAACTGCTCTTCCCACATTGGCGCATACGGCAACGGCAACAGCCACACCCACGGTCACGGTCACTTTCACGCCTACACCCATGCCCGAGCCAACGGCTACGGCGGCGCCCACGCCTACCATCGCCCCAACCGCTAC
>CAZPMU010000009.1:23272-70908 GCA_964587795.1 uncultured Dehalococcoidia bacterium
GCCCACGCCTACCATCGCCCCAACCGCTACGCCCAGGCCCACGCCTACCATCGCCCCAACCGCTACACCCGGGCCCACTTCTACTCCCGTTCCCACTCCTACCCCCACTCCGGCGCCTACTCCTACCCCCACTCCGGCGCCTACTGCTTCCCCTACACCAACCCACACGCCGATACCGTCCTCGGCCCGGGGCAACCTGGTAATCGAGTGCATTCTTTTCGACGGGGAGGTGCCCAGGTCGGAAGCAGACGAATATGTACAGCTGCTTAACCGGGGCCCGAGCGAAGTTGATCTACGGGGGTGGAGGTTGGCGGATCTGGGCGACCGTCGGCAGGAGTTTGAGTTTGAAGAATCTCACTCGCTTGGTGAAGGGCAGCGGGTGCGGGTTTACACCAACCAGACTCATCCCGAATGGGGCGGATACTCCTTCGGCAGGGGAAGTTCAATATGGCATAACACTGAGCCGGATACGGCGGGCCTGTTCAACCCTTCAGGGGAACTGGTGTCGCGCCGGAGCTACCCGCCGGGGTGTTAAGCGGCACCAAGGGGTGGCGCACTTGCTAACAGGCGGGGAAGCGGGTCCGGTTGCATTCGGAGCGCAAAGTCACAGCTCGTATTCCTTGAGATCAGGCGCGACGATCAACTGCGCTCCTGTCAGTTCCTGGACTTCCTGCGCGGTCCATCCCGGGGCCACTTCCTTCAGGACCAGACCTTCGGGGGTAGGCTGCATCACGGCAAGGTCGGTAACTATCAGTGACACGCAGCCCTTGCCAGTCACAGGGTAGGTACATTCCTGGACCACCTTGGGCCCGTCACTGCGGTCGGTGTGCTCCATGGCAACGATAACCTGCCTGGCTCCGGCGGCCAGGTCCATGGCCCCGCCGATATTGCCAACGCCCCGCTCGGGGAGCATCCAGTTAGCCAGGTCGCCGGTGGCGGAAACCTGGTGTGCGCCCAGGACAGTGACGTCCACATGGCCGCCGCGAATCATGGCGAATCCGTCCACCGTACTGAAGAAGGCCATGCCGGGAACCATCTGGAGAAACTGTCCCCCGGCGTTTATCAGGTCAATGTCCTGCTCATCCTCTTCTGCCAATGGACCGCAGTTGAGGACGCCGCTTTCGCTGTGGTAGAAAACAACGCTTCCGTCGGGAATGAAGTTGGAAACCAGGGTGGGTATGCCAATGCCCAGGTTGACGAACCCGCCGTCTGGCAACTCCCTGGCCACCCGCATGGCGACCACTTCCCGGGGCAGACGTTCCTTTTCTTCGACCATGGTATTGCCTCGCGAGTTTGGCGCAGACCGGCGCCTATTCGTAGGGTGAGAATCCCTCGGGCCTGACCACCAGACGGTCAACGTAGACGCCAGGGGTTACAATCAATTCAGGGTCCAGTTGGCCCGCCTCGACAACCTCATCCACCTCTACGATGGTAATACGGGCAGATGGGGCCATTACGGCGTTGAAGTTCCTGGATGTTCCCTTGTAAACCACGTTACCCAGGGTGTCGGCCTTGTGACCGCGAATAAGGCAAAAATCCGCCGTAAGCGCCTGTTCCAGGATATACTCCTTGCCGTCTATGACCCGGGACTCCTTGCCCTCCGCGATGAGGGTGCCGGCCCCGGTGGGGGTGTAGAAGGCGGGAATGCCCGCCCCACCGGCTCGCAAGCGTTCCGCCAGGGTGCCCTGAGGCACAAGCTCCAGTTCCACCTCCCCGCGGCGGTAGGCCAGTTCAAAGGTGCTGGGGCGAGAGGCGGAGGGAGAAACGGGGTAGGATGCGATGGCCTTGGCAACCTGGCCGTTCTCTACCAGTATCGAGTGGTCGATGGCCAGTTGACCGGCGGGTGTGCCGAAATTAACGATGCGGGCGATTCCGATGGTGTTGCTGATAATGGTCAGGCCCTTGGTTCCGCGGTCGCGCAGGGAAACCAGCAGGTGGTGGGCCATACCGCCGGGACCGCCAAAGCCGTCAATCATCACCGTCGCGCCGTCGTGCAGGTCAGCAATGGCAGAGGGTCCATCGGGGTAGAGTTTGCTGGCACGTCCGGCGCGCAGTGCTTCCAGATTGGGCACCATTTCCTTCAGATCGCTGGCAACTGACAGACCGGCGCCGGTCAGGGCAGCGACATCGTCAAAGCTCCAGCCCGGGGCTACCTCGAACAGTACCAGCCCACCATCCTCCAAACGCAATGCAGCGATATCGGTAAACACCAGATCTACGCAGCCGCGACCATCCGCTACGGGAGTGGACTCTGCGACAATATTGGGCTTACCGTCGCTGCCAGTATGGGGAAGAACCGCGATAACCTGGCGGCCTCCCGCAGCCAGGTCCACAGTCCGGCCAGGAGCAAAAAGGCCGGGGGTAGCCGCGGTTGTCCAGCCCAAGAGGTCTCCTGACCCGGAAACCCGCGCGGGCTGCACTACAGCAACATCTACGTGACCGCCCCGCAACATTCCAGCCCAATCGACCGTTCCCACCACGGAACCGCCCGACTGCAGGGCAACCGGCCCGCCGTTGGGCCCACACACTGAGGGAGCTCCGGGGTCAGCGCGATCGGGAGCAGGAGCGTAACCCAGGCCGCCCCCGTCGGACAGCAACTGTACCGGGGCTTGCGAGGGCAAGACTTCAGCAATCCTGATAGGCAGCCCTGAACCCAAGGCTACCACCTGGCCTGGCCGCAGTTCCGACGCCGCCCGACGCGCCATCGCAAGTTCGTCTAATCTGTGGGGCATACCAATCCTTGTTGCAGATGGGGCTGCCGCTTACGGCGCCTCTACGATCCGGTTT
The DNA here is from genome assembly GCA_964587795.1 of uncultured Dehalococcoidia bacterium. GTDB lineage: Bacteria > Chloroflexota > Dehalococcoidia > Lucifugimonadales > UBA3495 > Bin22. Next base: position 26,060 of record CAZPMU010000009.1, read on the forward strand.
ACGAAAATGCCGGGGGAGATGATGGCTTCTGGGTCCAACTCGCCCGGCTCGACTATTCGGTCAGCCTGGGCAACGGTAATCCTGGCGGCCATAGCCATGATGGGAGCCCAGTTGCGGCTGGCGCCGTTATAGATGGCGTTCCCCAGGGTGTCGGATGCGGCAACCCGGATGAGCGCGTAGTCGGCCTTGAGGGGCATTTCCAGGACGGCTTCTCCCCCACCAAATGAGCGTTTCTCCTTGCCCGTTTCAAACCTGGTTCCCACGGCGGTGGGAAGGAAGACGCCGCCGATGCCGGCGCCTCCGGCCCTCAGCCGCTCTACCAGGATACCCAGGGGAACTATTTCAATGTCCAGTTGTCCGGCCTGCCAGCGGGCCTCAATCTCGCCGCCACCGCCCGGTGAAAAAGGCAAGGGGGAGATCAACTTCGAGACCTGTCCGTTGGCAACGAGGCGCTCTATGGCTGGAAATGGGCCGGAACCAGTTTCGGCGTAGGGGCCGTCCTGGTAGATCAAGGTCAGATCCTTACTGCCGCCCTCAATCAGCACGGCCAAGAGGCTGTCGGCAACTCCAAGTCCGGCAAATCCAGAAACCAGGACCGATGAGCCGTCGCCAACGTCGGCCAGGGCAGCCTGTGGGGTAGCGTATACCTTTCCCTGCGGCAAATCTGTTCTCCCTGAATTTTGTGCCAATTCTACCAGCAAACCAATTCTGGGTGAAGAAGGAAAATCGGGAAAAGAAAAGACCGCCCCGGTTGCCCGGGGCGGTCGAGTGAAGGACTGTATTCCCGAATGCCGTAGCGACTGGCCTAGTAGTCCATTGGGGGCATGGCCGGAGCGGCAGGGGTGGGCTCGGGAATCTCGGTAATCATGGACTCGGTGGTCAGGACCATGGCGGCCACGCTGGCAGCATTCTGCAGGGCGTAGCGGGTAACCTTAACCGGGTCGACGATACCGCGCTCCATCATGGGGCCGAACTCGCCGATGTCGGCGTCGTAACCGTAGTCGTCGGCCTGCTGCTTGACCTGGTTGAGGACGACGGCGCCTTCGGATCCGGCGTTTTCAACGATCAGCTTCAGGGGCTGCTCGAGGGAACGGCGGATAATGTTGACGCCGACCTCTTCGTCATCGGAAAGGCCGCTCAGGCTGTCCAGTGCGCGCTGGGCGCGAACCAGGGCAACACCGCCACCGGGGACTATGCCCTCTTCGACGGCGGAGCGGGTGGCGGACAGGGCGTCTTCCACACGGGCCTTGCGCTCCTTGAGCTCGATCTCAGTGGCTGCACCGACCTTGATGACGGCGACGCCGCCGGACAGCTTGGCCATGCGCTCCTGCAGCTTTTCGCGGTCAAACTCGGAGGTGGTCTCTTCGATCTGGGTTTTGATCTGGTTGATGCGGGCCTGTATAGCTTCCTCGGAACCGCGACCCTCGACGATGGTGGTCTCGTCCTTGGTGGAGCTAACCCGGCGGGCCTGGCCAAAGTCCTCGACAACGGCGGAGTCCAGCTTGCGGCCGGTCTCTTCACTGACGACGGTGCCGCCGGTCAGGATGGCGATGTCTTCCAGCATGGCCTTCCGGCGGTCGCCGAAACCGGGGGCCTTGACGGCCAAAATGTTCAGGGTACCGCGCAGCTTGTTGACCACCAGGGTGGCCAGAGCTTCGCCGTCCACGTCTTCACTGATCACGACCACGTTCTTGCGACCCACCTGGAGCAGCTTTTCCAGGGCGGGCAGCAGGTCGGCAACGGCGGAGACCTTCTTGTCGGTGATAATCAGGGCGGCGTCTTCAATGACGGCTTCCATGCGGTCGGAATTGGTGATGAAGTAGGGAGAGATGTAGCCGCGGTCGATCTGCATACCTTCCACGTACTCAATCTCGTCGGACAGGCCCTTGGACTCTTCGACGGTGATTACGCCGTCCTTGCCTACCTTTTCCATGGCTTCGGCGATGGTCTCGCCGATGGCATCTTCGTGGGCGGAGAGGCTGGCAACCTGACCGATTCGATCACGGGTCTCAACGGGCTGGGCCATGCCGCGGAGTTCTTCCACGACGGATGCGACAGCCTGTTCGATACCGCGCTTGATGGCCATGGGGTTGGCGCCGGCGGTTACGTTCTTGAACCCTTCGTTGATCAGGCTCTGGGCCAGGACGATGGAAGTGGTGGTGCCGTCGCCGGCAGCATCGTTGGTCTTGGTGGCAGCTTCCTTGAGCAGCTGTGCGCCCATGTTCTCAAAGGCGTCAGGAAGTTCAATTTCCTTGGCGATGGTAACGCCGTCGCTGCAAACCAGGGGGGGACCGAACTTCTTGTCGAGGACCACGTTGCGGCCCTTGGGGCCCAGGGTAACCTTGACGGATTCGGCCAGGGTGTCAATACCTACTCGAAGCGTCTTGCGAGCCTCTTCCGAGTAAGCCATCTTCTTTGCGGGCATCCTAATCCTCCTGCGTTGAATCTAGCTTTCTTTCTTTGATTTATCCGAACAAGCGCTGCCCGGTCAAACGGCCGGCCAGCGATCAGATGCGTCCTGGACTATGAGATCTTGGCCAGCACGTCGCTTTCGCGCATGATCAGATACTCGTCGTCGCCGTCCTTGTACTCGGTGCCGGCAAACTTGGAGTAAATTACCCGGTCACCAACACTGAGTTCCATGGGAATGCGGGATCCCTCATCGGTGGCCCGGCCGGGGCCAACGGCGATGACCTCGCCTTCCTGGGGCTTTTCCTTCGCGGTGTCCGGCAGGAATATCCCGCCGCGGGTGGTCTGTTCCTGCTCGATGGGCTTGATTATTATCCGCTCCCCTAGTGGAGCAAAATTAGACATGGTGCGTACTCTGTCCTCCTTTTCTACTTTAATCGTGCGTTTACACCAGTTTAGCAGTCTCGTCGTGAGACTGCTAAATCATCGTAATAAAGGTATTAGCACTTGTCAAGATATAGTCCGCCACTTAGTATTTAGCCACTCCATTTGGGTGTCGCCATGAAGGAATCCGCAATTTCCTACAGCCATATCTCTTTACAGTACGAGACCATTGGTCAGTGGAAGACGGCGGCCATTTGCCTGAAGAGGCCAGAGGCCAGGAACTGCATTGATGAAAGCATGGCCGAAGAGATTCGTGACGCCTGCCTTCGCATTGGTGAAGAGGAGGAGTGCAGGCTGTTGACTGTTACGGGCTCAGGAGGGTGCTTTTCTGCCGGACGCGCGGAAGTTAAGGGTTTAGGGGGGCTGCCTGAGGACCGTTCAGAACGGCTCAAGGTTGCGGACTTTCTGGCAGCATTGCAAATACCGGTGTTGATAGTTTTGAACGGTGATGCCATGGGTCAAGGGCTGGAACTGGCGTTGGCCGGAGACCTACGGATCTGCTCCGAGGAGGCCAGCCTTGGCCTATGGGAATCGGGGCAGCCGGCCATGGCATGGGACGGCGGCACCCAACGGCTGCCCCGGCTGGTTGGGCCGGCATGGGCGCTGGATATGGCTTTGACGGGTCGTAAGGTGGACGCCACGGAAGCGCTGAGCATTGGCCTGGTCAACCGAGTGGCGCCGGCGGGCGAACTGGAAAAAGCAGCCAGAAAACTGGTGGAACAGGCGCTGGCCGCCGCACCCATTGCCGCCCTTTACGCCAAGGAGGCGGTGGGAAAGGGCATGGATCTGTCCCTGGAACAGGGGCTGAAACTGGAAGCCGACTTGAGCATTATTCTGCAGAGCACCACAGACCGCGCGGAGGGTATAAATGCCTTCAAAGAAAGGCGACAGCCCAATTTCACCGGCACTTAGGCCGGAAACAGAGGAAACCACTTTGAAAGTAAAGCTGGACCTGCACACACACATCTGGGAAGCCTTCAATTTCCAGCCTCCGTCACTATCCATTGCCGAGAAACTTATTGCCCAGATCAAGGAAAGGGGCATTGACGGGGTTGGCATTACCGACCACCACAACTGGAAGTGGGGAATGGAGTTGCGGGAGTTGGTAGAGGAGCACTTCCCCGGCGAAGTTATCATTATCCCCGGTTGGGAAATCGAAATCCGCCCGCCGCAGAATCCATTCGACGAATACCAGGTGGCCGAGCTTTTGCTGCCGGAGGGCGGAGTCTTTCGCATCTACTGCCACCCCGGATACTACTCGCCCAATATCATAGTTGAGGAAGATGTCCACGCCATCGAGATAGACAACCACCTGCACAACTGGCACATCCGGAAGCCGTTGGTACAGGAGGTGGCGGACTCCCATTCGCTGATGACTGTCAAAGTCAGCGACGCCCACGTACTGGAAAATGTTGGCATCCGATACACCGAAGTGGAACTGGATGAACTCTACCGGCGCGCCATGCCCCGCGAAAGGTGGCAGGGTTAACCGACGTGCCCGAGAGCGACACCGTCCTTTATTGCAAACGGGGGGCAATTGCCCACCTCTCCCTGAACCGCCCCGCCTCTCTGAACGCGTACAATGTTCTGATGCGGGACGACTTCTCCGAGGCTTTGACCGCGGTCCGATGTGACGACGAGGTCAAAGTCCTTATAATATCGGGCCAGGGCAGGGCATTCTGCGCCGGCGCCGACCTTACGGAGTTTGGCACGGCGCCATCACAGGCAGTGGCCCGCAGGGTACGCTGGCAGCGAGACGTTTGGGGGCAATTGAATGACCTGCCGGTTCCCGTCATAGCGGCGGTTCACGGGCATTGCATTGGTTCGGGCGTGGAAATAATGCTGCTATGCGACCTGCGGATAGCCGCCGACGATACGGTATTCGCCATGCCGGAGACGCACCTGGGCATGATTCCCGCCGCCGGAGGGAGCCAGACTCTTCCCCGGAACTGCGGCGCATCCGCAGCCCTGGACCTGCTCTTGACGGGCAGGAGAATGGGGGCAACGGAAGCCTTGGGATGGGGCCTGATAACCCGAATCGCGCCACCGGACGAGTTACAGGAAGCCGCAGGAAAGTTGGCCATGGAATTAGCCGAGTTCCCAATCGAGACGATGAAATTTATGAAACGGGCTGTCCGACAGGGGCAGAACCTGGCTCTAAATGAGGGACTGGAACTGGAATGGAGGCTGGCGCAACTGGCCTGCCAGGACTAGCCCGCGGTGGAACCATATCTATGCCCAAGTGGATAAACAAAACACGGTGACCAAATGAACACTTCAGAGTTTCTTTTAATAGCCAGTGCAATTGTGCCCGACCGGCCGGCGCTGCTGTTTGAGGGACAGGAATTCACCTACAGCCAGTTGCAGGAGCGGGTAAATCGCCTGGCCAACGCCCTGGCGGAACTGGGGGTGGAGTCGGGCGACCGAATTGCCACCATGCAGGTGAACACTCACCAGAACATCGAACTGTATTTCGCAACCGCCCTGCTGGACGCCATATACGTTCCCTTGAATTTCAGGGCCAAGTCCGAGGAACTGGCCCAAATGCTGGAAATCGCAGGCCCCAGGATGCTGTTCATCGGCCAGCGGTATCTGCCGTTGATTGAAGGGCTCGACTGGTTGAATCCAGAGCAGGTAGTTACGATGGATTGTCCACCTAGCCTTGGACAGCATTCCTACGATGAGATGCTGCAGGCCCCTCCTGACGAACTTCATTTCCCGGAATGGGACGAGGACGACACGACGGTCATTATGTTCACTTCAGGAACTACCAGCGTGCCTAAAGGGGTGCAACTGACCCACGACAGTTTTGCGTCCTACCTGCTGGCTACGGTGGAACCCGCTGACCCGGACGTGGTGGAAACCAACTTGCTTACCGTTCCTCTCTATCACATTGCCGGGCTGCAGGGAGCGCTGGCGGCCATTTACGGGGGCCGTACCCTGGCCATAATGCGCCAGTTCGAGCCGCAAGAGTGGCTGAAACTGGCCCAAAACTGCCGGGTGAACCGGGCCATGCTGGTGCCCACGATGTTGAAGCGGCTGATGGATTTCCCGGAATTCAAGGACTATGACCTTTCGTCCCTGCAGGTAATCACCTACGGGGCGGCGCCCATGCCGGTGCCGGTCATAAGGCAGGCCATCGAAGAATTTCCCCGGGTCCGCTTCATTAACGCTTTTGGGCAGACGGAAACCGCGTCAACCATAACCATGCTGCCGCCCGAGGACCATGTGCTGGAGGGCGATGCGGACGAGGTAGAGAAAAAACTGCGCCGTCTATCATCCATCGGCAAGCCGCTGGATGACGTAGAGGTTATGATTGTGGACGAAGAGGGACAGCCCGTCGCGGTTGGTGAGGTGGGTGAAATTGTGGCCCGGGGCGCGCGCATGATGAAGGGCTACTGGCAGCAGCAGGACGCCACCGTGGACACAATTAAGGGCGGGTGGGTATATACCGGCGACCTGGCCTACCAGGACGAGGACGAGTACATTTACCTGGCCGGCCGAGCCAGGGACTTTATAAAGCGTGGCGGAGAGATGATCTCTCCGGAAGAAGTAGAGCAGGTTTTGATGTCCCATCCACAGGTGGAAGAGGCGGCAATCATCGGCATTCCGGACCTGGAGTGGGGTGAGGAAGTGCGAGCCCTGGTGGTGCGGAGAACGGACAACATTGACGAATCGGCCCTTATCGACCACTGCTCGCAGCACCTGGCCAGTTTCAAACGGCCCCGTTCCGTAGTCTTCGTAGAAGAGCTTCCCCGAAACGTAATGGGCAAGGTAATGAAGCGGGACTTGCGCGAAGAGTACGGTTATCCTATCGGACAGTAGAGTCCCCTGTTTAATACTAGCCCGACAGCCTGGGTATGGTCTAGAGGAAAGAAGCAATGAAAATCGCAGTCATGGGAACCGGTGGTGTGGGTGGATATTTTGGCGGCTTGCTGGCACGGGCGGGCAACGAGGTAACTTTCGTGGCACGCGGCGCCCACCTGGAAGCCATCCGGGCCAACGGACTGAAGGTCGAAAGCGCCAACGACGGAAACTTTACCGTCCACGGCCAGGCGGTGGAGGATACTTCGCAGGCGGGCGTCCAGGAGTTGGTGCTGTTCACCGTGAAGATGTACCACAACTCGGACGCCATCGACGCGGTACAACCCATGCTGGGCCCCGACTCCCTGGTGCTGACCCTGCAGAACGGCATCGACAACGGCCAGCAACTGGTGGACGCCCTAGGTCGGGAACGGGTGCTAATCGGTTCCTGCTACCTGGAGGGGAGGATCAAGGAACCCGGTGTGGTAACCCAGGGAGGGCCTGGCCGGGCTTCCTTTGGGGAATTGGAACCGGGCATTACCGAGCGCTGCGAGAGGCTACTGGCGGTTTTCCAGGAGGCCAACTGGCGGGTGGACCTGGAGGAGAACATGCAGGGGATGCTGTGGAAGAAGTTTTCCTACCTGGCTGGCTCGGCGGCGGTGGGCGCGGCAACGCGAACGCTGTTCGGGGAAATGAGATCCATCCCTGAAACCCGCGCCGTAATCCAGGGGGCCATAGAGGAAATCCTGGAGGTCGGCCGGGCTTCCGGCGCGCCTATCATGGAAGACTCTCTGGAGTGGTGCCTGACTTCCCTGGACAACTTCCCGGCCACCGGCATGTCGTCTCTGGGCAAGGACTTCCTGGAAGGGAGACCCGTGGAACTGGACGGCCTGACCGGTACCGCCGTCCGCATGGGGCGGGAGTACGGTGTGCCCACGCCCATCAACGACACCCTTTACGGCATCCTGAAGCCCTGGGCCTTGCGAATTGAGCAGGAACTGGGCCAGGGAAATTCCGAGGGTTAATCCAACGTAATCTACAGGAATAAGGCGGCAAATGGGAAGCTATTCCACTGAAGGTCGAACTAAATCCCATTCATCCAGTGCTCCGGTTCATCCAGAATTGAATTTCGCACGGAGGGAACCCTTGAATGAAAGCAGCCAGGCTGGTTGGACCCCGGCAGTTTGAGATTGTTGACGCGGAGATGCCCACTGCCGCAGACGGGCAGTGCCTGATCAAGCTGGAGAAGATTTCCGTTTGCGGCAGTGATATCCGCCACGAATACAGCCACCTGTTTCCGGAAGACCATTATCCCGGCCGCATCGGGGTGCCCGGGCACGAGTGCGCCGGGGTGGTGGTGGAGAGCCGCTGCCAGGACTACAGGGAAGGGCAAAGGGTGATCATCTACCCAGGTAGGGGCGTCAACTCGGGCGGGCTGGTGGAATACATCGCTTCCGGCCCGGAATGGATGTGCGCCCTGCCGGATGAGGGAGACCTGGCGGAATGGGTGCTATGCCAGCCGTCGGGCACAGTTTTATACTCCGTTCAGCAAATGGGCAGCCTGCTGGGCAGGGACGTTGTAGTCGTGGGGCAGGGCGTTATCGGCCTGTCTTTCACCATGCTGTGCGCCAAGCTGGGCGCGTACCGGGTGGTTGGCATCGACCCCATAGATTACCGGCTGGACTGGTCGAAGAAGATGGGCGCGACCCACACCTTCAACCCGGACCAGGTCAATGTGATTGAGGCGGTGGAGGAACTTACCGGCGGCCGCGGGGCCGACGTGGTAGTGGAGGCTGCCGGCTACCCGGACAGCTTTAACACAGCGCTCAGGCTGGTGGCCCAGTTCGGCAAGGTGATGGTGTTTGGAATCCAGGGAGATGAGTTCATCCCCGTGGAGCACAACTTGCTGATGGAAAGGCAGCCGGAACTGGTCCCTACCACTGGCGGCCGGCTGCGGGAACCCATGGCGCCCATACGCACGATGGTGGACCTGAAACACCGGGGCTGGTGCAACCCGGGCGAGATGCTGACACACCGCCTGCCCTTTGAGGAGGTGCAACGCGCCTTCGAGATGTACGAGAACCAGGAAGACGGCATAGTAAAAGTCGTCATGACCATCTAACTTACGATTCAAACGAGGAGGACTGTTATGGGAACTTACAGGATGTACACCGGCGACGACGGACAAACGCACATTGAGACCATTGACCTGGATAATACCCCGGACTGGACCAACCCCCAGGAAGCTACCACTATCACTTTCAGGGAGGCTCCGGCGGGCCGCTTCCAGGACTGGCACCCGGCGCCCCGGGCCCAGTACGTGATTATCCTGTCGGGGCAGCTGGAAATTGGCCTGGGTGACGGGTCCAAGCACGTATTCGGCCCCGGCGACGCGCGCCTGGTGGCCGACACTACCGGCCAGGGTCACACCACCGCCACCTACGGGGACGCGCCGTGCGTTACGGCCACCATTCCCCTGGCCAACCAGGGATAGTCGTTACCCTTCCATATTGCCGGGCTTATGCGGGCGGGCTGAAATAGCCCGCCTTTAGCTTTCCGGGTAGGTGAGCTTGAGCAGGGTGTGGCGGCGGTTCAGGGTGAATGGACGAACTTCCTGGGGCCAGCTTCCGGCATCCACCGCCTCGCTCCAGCCGGCGCCGGTCAGCACATCTGGCGACTCAAGCTCGTACATGGCGTGGTGCTTTGGTTCACCCTCGATGATAATGCGCCGGGTCTCGCCTCCCATGGCCATCACCAACTCCTGGGTTTCGAAACGAGCGACAGAGATTACGCCGGGGACCTGGGAGAGGAGGGGGCAATGCTCGGTGTTGTAGACTTCGTTGAAGCGCGCTTCCTTGTCCGGCTCGACATCCATGCTGGCAATAAACAGGTAACGGGAACGTGGGGGCATTTTCCATTCCTCCGAAAAAAATAACAGGGCGGGTCTTGCTCCCGCCCCGTGTTGGCCACAAGTTTCTAAGATTCACCGCCCACCTTGACGGCGCATCCGCTAGAAGGCACGCCTGTGGGACGTCTGGGTCTCGGCGGAAGTGATGAACTCCAGCAGCACCGCGCGGCCCTCTTCGGTTTGCTGGCGGGCGCGCCGGAAAGCAGCCGATACGTCCGAGGGGTCTTCAATGCGTTCGGCGTAACCGCCCATGGCCCGACCCATATCCGCATAGTTGCCACCCAGGTCGCGGGTTCCGTACAGGGCATGAGAGGTGGCCATTGCGTTGGTTTCGACAGCCATGGTCGAGTTGTTAAGGACCACGGTAATGATGGGAATGCCGCAGCGGGCAGCCGTCTCGAAATCCAGCCCGGTCATGCCGAAGGCGGCGTCTCCCATAAAGTTGACGCAAACCTTTTCGGGCTTGGCCAGCTTGGCGCCCATTACCAACCCCAAGCCTGTTCCCAGCCCGTGAGACTTGCCCCAGCCCAGGTAGCTACGCGGCCCTTCGGTCCGGTAGAAAGGCATAATCTGGTCCCTCGGGCTTCCCGAGTCATGGGTTACTATCGCCTCGCCAGGAGGGACGGTCTGCATGAAGTCCTTAATAATCCGGTATGGATTTATTGGAGAGCTGGAATCGTTGAGTTTACCCACCCAGTCGTTGAGCCAGGCGTCCCTTTCGGAGCGTATTTCGATTGCCGTGCCAGCATCATTCTTCCGGCTGTCGCCAACGATGTCCCGGCAAGCCTCAATCATCTGGCGCAGGACCAGCCTGGCGTCGCCCACTATGGGGTAGTCGACGTCGTAGTCCTTGTTTATGTCCCTGGGGTCATTGGTGGAGTGGATGATACTCTTGCCTGGGGGAATGTTCATGGACATGCCGTGCTTGGTGAAGCTGCAGCCAATGCCGAAAATGACGTCCGAACGTCGGACAAAATGGTAGACCGGGCCGGACATTACTCCGGAGCCGCTGCCCAGGGCCAGGGGATGGGTTTCGGGGAAGGCGCTCTTGCCCAGCAGCGTGGTCATAACCGGGACCTGGAGCAGTTCCGCCAGTTCAATGAGTTCATCGTAGGCCTTGGCGTAGAGAACTCCCTGGCCGGCGTGGATTACCGGATAGCGGGCGCCGCAAAGGGCACGGGCCGCGGCCTCCACGTCAGAAGGGTTTCCCTGCGAGGCCAGGGGGCGGACCCGACCGCTCCAGAAGAAGGCAGACTCATCAACTTCTTCCAGCGCAATGTCCGAGGGAATTTCCACCATTACTGGTCCCATCCTGCCCTGGTGCAGGCTGGCAAAGGCCCGCCGCATTATCTGGGCGGTCCTGGAGGGGGTATTGATTTGTTCCACGTACCTGGTTACGCCGGCATAGTTGGTAACCGAATTGAAGTGCGGGCTGATGCCCTGTCGATCGCGGGGTTCACCGAGGGGCAGAAGGAGTACAGGAGTGGAGTCGGAATAGGCAGTGGCCACTCCAGGGTAGGCGTTTTCGGCGCCGGGGCCGTACTGCATGGCAAACACACCCGGCACTTCGCCATCGGTTACCCGACTGAAACCGTCGGCGATGCCTACGCCCACGCGTTCCTGGCGACAGACTATAGGACGGATTCCGGCAGCGGCGGCAGCTTCAATTACGGGAGTAGTGGGAAAGCAACTGAGATATTCCACGCCTTCCCGCTTGAGAATCTCGGATATGGCTTCAATAGTGTTCAATTGCTCACCCCTTGATATGTCTATTTTTCGACCAGCTAGACCCGCCGGACAAGAGACCCTAGCTGCGACCAGCCTCGAAGGCGACTATCTTGTCTTCCTGCTGCAGTGTCAAGCCAATGTCGTCGAGCCCGTTAAGCAGGCAATAGCGGCGGAAGGAATCTACGTCAAACTCCGCAACTATTTCCTCGTTTTCGTCCCAGATGCGCTGGCCTTCCAGGTCCACGTGCAGCTCAATTCCCGGGTTTTCCAGGGCCAGGTCCATGAACTGCCGGACAGTGGCCTCGGGCAGCACGATGGGCAACAGGCCGTTCTGGAAACAGTTGTTGAAGAAAATGTCCGCAAAGCTGGGTGCAATAACGCAGCGAATGCCGTATTCCCCCAGGGCCCAGGGAGCATGTTCCCGCGACGACCCACAACCGAAGTTGTTGCCGGCAATCAATATGCTGGCGTTGGCATAGCTGGGCTGGTTCAGCACGAATTCGGGCCTTGTTGTACCGTCCTCGTTGAACCGCCACCGCTCAAACAGGAACTGGCCGTAACCGGTGCGGCGGATGCTCTTAAGGTGTATGGCCGGAATGATGGCGTCGGTGTCAACGTTGACCCGGTCCAGGGGGGCGGCCACGCCGTTGATTTTTACAAAAGGTTCCATTGTCTCCTCACGATCACCAGATTTCTTGAAGCTGCAGGACGAAGCCTGGTAGCACCGGGTCACCGGGCAGAGTCTCCGGCTCATCCAGGACCTCCACGGCCTCCCCAGGGCGATAGATGTACGCCTGTTCGTTGATGGGGTCAATGATCCAGCCCAGCCGGGCGCCATTCTCCAGGTACTCCTGCATTTTGCGCTGCAGGCTTGTTAACCTCTCCCCCGATGAACGCAATTCCAGGACAAAATCGGGGCACAGCGGCGGAAAGCCACCTAGCCTGCCGGGCGATGAATTATCCTGCTGAGATTGCCATTCATCTCTCCTGGTTCGCAATGTCCAGGAGGCAACGGGAGCATACAGAGCCTCGTTTGGCAGGCGGAACCCGCCGGATGGTCCCGACACAATGCCCGTCCCGTCTTCTTTGGCCCAATTGGCGAATTGGCGGGCCAACTCCATCTCCTTGTCCCAACCCGGGTACCCTGCGAGCGGCATTACGATGAGTTCCCCTTTCGCCGTTAGCTCCAACTGCAGGCTGCTATTGTCGATGCTTATCCGCTCCAGTTGATCGTCTGTCAACTCCAGGCAGCTCAAGTCCAGCAACAAGGGGCAGGGGATGCCGGCCCACGCCCGCGCGGAGTCTGCCTCCGCTTCAGTCAGGTTTGTTGCGATGTTCTCAACTGCTGGCTGCATTGCGTAGGTTTCCAAGAATCGGACTAATCAGATTGAATCCAAACTCATGGGTTTTAACTCGTTTCAGGCCCCGTTGGCCAGGGGGCGCCAACCCTACCATTCCCTTATGTCAACGAAGTGACCGGCTATGGCGGCGGCGGCGGCCATGGGGGGGCTTACCAGGTGAGTGCGACCGCCCTTGCCCTGGCGACCTTCAAAGTTCCGGTTGGAGGTGGAAGCGCACCGCTGGCCAGGGGAAAGAATGTCAGGATTCATTCCCAGGCACATGGAGCAGCCGGCCACGCGCCAGTCGAAGCCAGCATCCATGAAAATGCGGTCCAGGCCCTCGGTCTCGGCCTGCACCTTTACCAAGGCAGAACCGGGCACAACCATGGCGTAAACATCGGGGTGGACCTTTCGGCCCTTGACCACTTCGGCGGCCGCTCGAAGGTCCTCAAGCCTGGAGTTGGTGCAGGCGCCGATGAAAACCCGGTCCAGCTTAATGTCGGAAATGGGCGTATCAGGTTCCAACCCCATGTAGGTTAGCGCCCTTCCGGCGGCCTCCTGCTGGCCCGGGTTGTCGAAGGATGCCGGGTCTGGCACTCGGTCGGTTACCCTGGCGACCATGCCGGGATTGGTGCCCCAGGTTACGAAGGGTTCCAGGCTTGCGGCGTCAATTTCCACCAGTTTGTCGAAGGTGGCGCCGGCATCGGTGGGAAGCTGGCGCCATTCTTCGATGGCTCTTTCCAGGTCCCTGCCCTTGGGGGCGTACTGCCGACCAGATACGTAATCAAAGGTAGTCTCATCGGGCGCAATCATGCCCGCTCTGGCGCCTCCCTCGATGCTCATGTTGCATACGGTCATACGACCGTCCATGGACAGGGAACGAATGGCTTCACCCGTGTACTCGATTACGTGGCCCACACCACCACCGATGCCTATGTGACCAATGATGCCAAGAATGACATCCTTTGCCACCACACCCGCAGGCAGTTGCCCGTTGACCCTGACTTCCATAGTTCGGGGCTTGAACTGGCGGAGCGTCTGGGTAGCCAGCACATGTTCTACCTCTGAAGTGCCGATGCCCAGAGCAAAGCACCCCAGAGCCCCGTGAGTCGAGGTGTGGCTGTCTCCACATACTACCGTTTTGCCAGGAAGAGTGTAGCCCAGGTCTGGCCCGATTACGTGAACAATACCCTGGTACGGGCTGTACCGGTCATAGAGAGGAATGCCAAACTCCCGAGTGTTTTCGATCATGGCATCAAGCTGACCCTTGGATATCTCGTCGGTAATGGGCAGGGAAAGGTCCCAGGTGGGCGTGTTGTGGTCGACAGTCGCTACCGTGAGGTCAGGACGACGCACACCGCGGCCGGCCATTCTTAAACCCTCAAAGGCCTGCGGGGTGGTTACCTCGTGAATCAAGTGGAGATCTACGTAAAGAATTGAAGGCTGCCCCGGTTCCTCGTGGACTACGTGGGCATCCCAGATTTTCTCGAACATCGTCCGTGGTGGCATAGGTAAATTCTCTCCCGGAATGTCTAGTTGGCTTCGGATTCAATCATCAGAAAACCATCAGAAAAGGGGTCTTCACATTCGGGCCATTATAGCATCCCGCCTTGCGGTTGACAGCAGTGGGCTTTTACCAGATAGTCCAGTCATGAATTGACAAGGGCTTGGCTGGAATCATGACGGGAGATGTCGGGAGGCAGGAATGCGAATTGGAGGTTATTACATAGAACTGGGTCTGGACGCAAGCGATTTCCTTTCCATGGTTTTGCTCACCATTCTATGGTTCGTTGGTATCTTCGCGTTCAGGACAAGCCTGGTTTTCCTGGAACTTCTGCCACGGCTGGCGGATTTGCCGGGAGACTTCCAACTATCATCGCGGCTGGAAATGCTTACCTGGCAGCCCTTCCTGACCTCCATTGTTCTCGCCGCGGTCCTCGGCCCGGTTACTCATTGGTCGCTTACCAGGGCTGCCGCCATCAGGGTCTACAGGGAACTGGCGGAAACCGCTGATGCAGTTGAGCATACCGAGCCCCATGGGTCTGTTGGTCCCGATGGACCGCCAGATGGAGAAATCTGAGCGGCGAGAATACCCGGTTGAACCGTTACTTTTATGCCCTTATCATTGCTATGGACGAAACACAGTCGACCATTACAACGCAGAGAGAACCTCTGCGGGTCTTTCGCAACAGATTTACAGGAGCTAGAAAATGCCCAGCGCCGATGCAGTAGTATTGCCCACCAACGTGCGCCCCTTGCACTACCAGATCAACCTGCAGCCCTACATGGACAAATTCACCTTTGACGGGCTGGAGGTTATCGACATTGAGGTCAGGGAAGCGACCAACGAAATCACCCTGAACGCCGCGGAACTGAGGGTTTCCGCGGCAATGGTCATTAAGGATGGCCGGTGGATCCGGGCATCCTCCATAAACCAGGACGAAGAATCGGAGACGGTAACTATATCCTTCCCCGAAACCATCGAGGCGGGTCCCGCTCAACTAGACCTTCGGTTTGCCGGCGAACTTAACGACAAGCTGCGAGGCTTTTATCGGAGCCAGTACATTAACCCCGAAGGCGAGGTAAGTTACCTGGCAACCACTCAATTCGAGGCGACCGACGCCCGCCGAGCGTTCCCCTGCTGGGACGAACCCGTATGCAAGGCCACCTTCCAGCTTACCCTGAACATTCCCGCCAACCTGGTGGCTGTTTCCAACACGCCCATTCTCGAGCAGGCGGGGCTGGACGCCGGGTTCAAGTCGGTTATGTTTCACCGCACACCGATTATGTCCACGTATCTCATGGCCTTCGTGGTGGGAGACCTGAGCTACATTGAGCAGGAATCCGTCAACAATACCACGGTCGGCGTCTGGACGACCCGGGGCAAGGAAGAGCAGGGTCGGTTCGCCCTGGAAACCAGCGCGCGAATGCTGGAGTTCTTCAACGACTACTTCGGCATCCCCTACCCGCTGGAAAAGCTGGACCATGTAGCCATCCCTGACTTTGCCGCTGGAGCAATGGAGAACTGGGGCTGCATAACTTACCGCGAGACGGCCCTGCTGGTAGACCCCGAAAACTCGTCGGCCGGCACCAGGCAGCGGGTGGCGGAAGTCGTAGCCCACGAAATGGCCCACATGTGGTTCGGCGACCTGGTCACTATGGAATGGTGGGATGACCTGTGGCTCAACGAGAGCTTCGCCTCGTGGATGGGCACCAAAGCCACCGACTGGGCCTTCCCAGATTGGGAAATGTGGACCCAGTTCGTAAATATGGACACAAACCGTGCCCTGAGCCTGGACGGGTTGAAAAACTCTCACCCCATCGAGCAGGAGGTCAAGGATCCGGCTGAAATCAGCCAGCTGTTTGATGCCATCAGCTACAGCAAAGGCGCTTCAGTGATCCGCATGCTTGAGCAGTTCCTGACGCCTGAGGTCTTCCGGCAGGGCCTGCACCAGTATCTGACCGCCAACCAGTACGCCAACGCCCGCACCGAGGACTTGTGGGCAGCCCTGGAGGAGGCTTCCCAGCTTCCGGTTACTGCCATAATGAACACCTGGACGGGCCAGATGGGTTATCCCGTCCTGAAAGTGGAAGCAAGGGAATCAGGAGAGCACCTGGAACTGGCCCTGAGCCAGGAACGCTTTGTATACGACAACCTTCTGGGTGAATCGGAACCGGAAAACCTGGTCTGGCAGGTGCCGGTGGGGATTTCCCACAGCGGGGGAGCCGAGTCCCTGGTGATGAATGACACTCAGGCCAGGGTGCAACTGCCCCGGGCTGCGGGCGGAGATTCCTGGTTCAAGGTGAACCCGTCGCAGACCGGTTTTTTCCGGGTGAACTATTCGGAGGAAGACTGGCAGCGACTAATCCCGGGTATCAGGGCGCTGACATTGCCGGCTACGGACCGGCTGGGAATACAGAACGACGCCTATGCCCTCTCCAGGGCGGGGCTTCTGCCCATTACCCAGTGCCTGGACATAGCGGCAGCTTACGAGAACGAGACCGATGCCTCGGTGTGGAGCGATTTGGCCAGCAACCTGCGGGACATTGAACTGCTGGTGGCCGAAGAACCCTGCCATGAGAACTTTCGCGCATTTGCCCGGAAGCTGTTTGGACCTGCGGCTCGCCGAGTTGGATGGGACGCAGGCGAGGGAGAGGGACACCTGGACGCGCTACTGCGCTCCACGGTGTTGAGCCAGGCCGGCGGTTACGGCGATGAAGAACTGTTGGGGCAGGCAGCGGAGCGTTTCCAGGGATACCTGGCCGACTCCTCCAGCCTACCGCCGGACCTGAGGGGCGTAGTCTTCAGCCTGGCAGCGCAGGCGGGCGACGAAAAGACCTACGACCAGCTTTGGGACCTGGAGCGCAAGGCGGAATTGCAGGAAGAGAAGATAAGGCTGCTGCTGGCTGTTGCCCGGTTTACGCAGCCAGAATTGCTGCAAGAGACCCTGAGCCGCACCCTGACCGACGACGTGCGATCCCAGGACACCATTTCAGTAGTGACTGCCGTGGCCGCTAACCTGAAGGGCCGGAATCTGGCCTGGCAATTCGTGCAGGACAACTGGGCCGAGTTTGACCGGCGTTACGGGTCGGGCGGGTTCGGCCTGATGCGCCTGGTTTCCGTTTGCGGCAATTTTGCCGATGCAGGCAAGATCGATGAAGTGGAGGCCTTCTTCCAGGAGCACCCGGCTCCCGCCGCCGACCGCACCATACGCCAGGCGCTGGAACGTGTCAGGCTTAACTCGCGATGGCTGGAGTTGAACCGGGAAGCGCTGGCCGCCAGGTTTGCTTGACCACATTCCCTGACCTTCTTTCCGTGCCTTCAGGTTAGACGACCTTCAGGTGGATCGGGAACGGTATGTTAGACTGAACGCTGCCGCTACGGGGCAGCGTTCACCAATTTCAGGGCCAACTCTTCAAGCCGCTCCCGCTGTGGGATACAGTCCAGCCACCGCCGGGGTATGGCGGCGGCGCCGAAGCGGGCGCCCAGGACTGCGCCAGCCACTGCGCCGTTGGTATCGGTGTCGCCACCGGCGCTGACGACCCGTACCAAGGCAGACTCCAGATCTAATGGAGTAATTAATGCCCACAGCCCTGCCTGCATACAACGCAGGGTATGTCCAATTAAGCCCTGGTCTAAGGTCATCTCGCCAACTTCGTGCCCGACCCTCGACGCCCAATCACCGACCGCTGAGGGGGCGCCGTCGGCTCTGGCGGCGGATACCAGTTCTCCGATGCCTGGTTGCTTGCCCTTCAAGAGCAAAAAAATGGCCGCATTAATCAATATGCAAGACCACTGGCAGAAGGGAGCGTAGTGGGTAACCGCACAGGCGCCTGCACTTTCACTAACCAGCCTTTCAGGGTTGGAATGGCAGGCCAGCGCTACAGGAGCGCATCGCATCAGCCCGCCGTTGGGAGCAATGAAATTCCGCTCCTCGTAGATGATCCGAGCTGCCTCCAGGGGGTGATGGCCCTCCTCAAGCAGATCAATTACTGCAGCTGTCGTAGACCCTATGCCCCGGCCATTTTCGTTCCGCCACCGCACCAGGCGCTGGGTAAAGTCGGCGACGAAATCCCCACCCAGCAATAGTGATTCGGCCAAGTCCACTGCCTGGGCCAGGTCATCGTCCATGGGTCGGCCCTTCTCCAGGGGATCAATTTCCGTAACTCCATCCGGGTATCTGTCGACAATTTGCAGGTGGGACCAACCTTCCACGGGAAGGCCGAGAATATTACCCACCGCCAGACCGAGCATGGATCCCAGAACACGGTCCCTGTTTGGTGGTGCCGTATGGGACGCACCTGACAACATACGAGTAATGTGATGAGCTTCGGCGATTGGAGAATCACAGGCCATCTCAAGTCACCTCCGAACAGCCCGAGAGTAGGAGAAAAGAGGCGCTCCACCCAGGGAATATCCCCTAATCCGTCAATATGAAGGCCATTCTAATGCAGGATGCCAGGCCATTGATAATTTGACAGTCCCCCGTCCCGGCCTTTAGGCTTGGGCCAAACTAATCCGATTAAACTAAGTGAAATAATGCATAACTTTGACCGTATTAATCAACTGAAATCGTTATTAAGTCAACGGATTCTTGTAGTGGACGGCGCGATGGGAACGTCCATCCAGGGCAAGGACCTGGGGCCGGATGACTTTGGCGGCGCCGACTACGAAGGTTGCAACGAGTACCTGGTGATTACCAGGCCCGACGTCATCTCAGACATTCACCGAGATTATCTTGAAGCCGGCGCGGATATTCTTGAGACTAACACCTTTGGCGCGACCTCGGTGGTGCTGGCGGAGTACGACCTGGGCCACGAGGCCCTCCGAATCAACCGGGTTGCGGCCGAGTTGGCCAGGGATGTGGCCGATGCCCTGTCTACTCCGGATAAGCCCCGTTTTGTGGCGGGGTCCATGGGTCCCACCACCAAGACCATTTCGGTAACTGGCGGCATTACTTTTGACGAGCTTTCCGAGGCGTACCGGGAGCAGGCCCAGGGCCTGGTGGAAGGCGGCGTGGACGTGCTGCTGCTGGAGACAACCCAGGACACCATCAATGTAAAGGCGGGGCTTATCGGCATAGACCAGGCCTTTGCCCATTTGGGCTATGAGATTCCGGTAGCCATCCAGGGCACCATCGAACCCATGGGCACGCTGCTGGCAGGGCAGGACGCGGAAGCGTTTTATACGTCGCTGGCCCACCGGGACCTGCTGTGGATCGGGTTTAACTGTGCCACCGGGCCGGATTTTATGACAGACCATATCCGTACACTGTCGGGACTTGCCCGATTTCCGGTGGCCTGCCTGCCCAACGCCGGGTTGCCTGACGAAGACGGCAAGTACAACGAAACTCCCGAAATGTTGTCTGCGGCTATGGGGCGCTTCATACAGAACGGATGGCTGAACGTCATTGGCGGCTGCTGCGGAACGGGACCGGAGCACATCCGGTTGCTGACGGAGAGGGCGGCAGGGGCTGCCCCAAGAACACCGGTGCAATCGACGGAGTCACGCGTTTCGGGTATTGAAGCTTTGGTGGTAGATGAAGACACCCGACCAGCCATAGTGGGCGAGCGCACCAACGTGCTGGGCAGCCGCCGCTTCCGCCGGCTGATAGGCCAGGGATCCTTTGAAGAAGCCGCAGAAATCGGTCGTCGCCAGGTGAGAAATGGTGCCCACGTTCTGGACATTTGTCTTCAGGACCCCGACCGGGACGAGATGGCAGACATCATAGACTTTCTCGACCTGGTAACCAAGAAAGTCAAAAGTCCCATTATGGTGGACTCCACCGACGCCGCCGTTATCGAGGAGTCCCTGAAGCGATTGCAGGGCAAGTCAATCATAAATTCGGTGAACCTGGAGGACGGAGAGGCCCGCTTCCAGGCTGTAACCCCTTTGGCCCGGGCCTATGGCGCGGCGCTGGTGGTGGGCTGCATTGACGACGACAAGGAGCAAGCCCAGGCCATAACCCGGGAACGCAAGCTGGAAATTGCCCAGCGTTCCCATAAACTGCTTACGGAGAAGTACGGCATTCCCGAAGAAGACCTGATATTCGACCCGCTGGTTTTTCCGGCCGGTACTGGCGACGAAAACTACGTGGGTTCGGCCGCAGAGACCATCGAAGGCGTGCGGCTTATCAAGGAGGCTCTGCCCAATACCAAGACGGTGCTGGGCATCTCCAACGTGTCCTTCGGTCTACCTCCGGCCGGCCGGGAAGTGTTCAATTCGGTGTTCCTGTACCACTGCGTTCAGGCCGGGCTGGATATGGCCATCGTCAACTCGGAAATGATGCAACGTTATACGTCCATTCCAGAGGAGGAACGGGTGCTTTCCGAGGACCTGATCTGGAACCGGGGCGAAGACCCGGTGGCCGCTTTCGCCGCCCACTTCCGGGACAAGGCGCCCAAGTCAACCACGGAAGAGCGTCGCAACCTTCCCCTGGACGAGAGGCTGTCCCTGGCCATCATTGAAGGCTCCAAGGAAGGGCTGGCCGGTGACCTGGACGAGGCCCTGCTTGGGCGGGCGCCGCTGGAAGTGATAAACGGTCCGCTGATGGCGGGCATGGATGAAGTTGGGCGCCAGTTCAACGCCAACCAGCTTATTGTGGCGGAAGTGCTGCAATCCGCAGAGGCGATGAAGTTTGCCGTGGCCCACCTGGAACCCCACATGGAACGGGCCGATTCGGCAGCCAAAGGGAAGGTAATTTTGGCTACGGTCAAGGGCGACGTCCACGACATAGGAAAGAACCTGGTTGACATCATTCTGTCCAACAACGGCTACCAGGTTATCAATCTGGGCATCAAGGTGCCTCCCCAGGACCTGATTGCGGCGTGCAACGAACACAACCCGGATATTGTCGGGCTGTCGGGACTGCTGGTGAAGTCGGCCCAGATGATGGTGGAAACGGTACGGGATTTCCGGCAGGCCGGCGTGGAACCGCCCATCCTGGTGGGCGGCGCGGCCCTGTCCAACCGCTTCACCCGCCTGAGAATCGCGCCGGAATACGACGGACTGGTGGCCTACGCCCAGGACGCCATGAGCGGGCTGGCCCTGGCCAATACCATCCAGGACGCCGACGAGCGGCAGAAGCTGGCGGCCAACATAGAAGCTGAGACTGATGAACTGATAAGTTCAGCCCAGGCGAGGGAAGCTTCGGAGGCGACGAATCCGCCCGTGACAGTAGCGCCGGCTCAAGTGAAGCACGACGCTGACGTGCCCAACCCACCGGACCTGCGGCTGCACGTTGTTCGCAACCACGATCTCACGGAGATATTCCCCTACATCAACCCGCAGATGCTGTACGTGAGGCACCTGGGCTACAAGGGACGGTTTGCCGAGGCGCTGGAGCAGGAAGAATCGGATGCCCTGGAGCTGCGAGACCAGGTGCGGCGGGTGGAGGACATCATGCTGGCACGGCCGGACATACAGGCCAACGCCGTCTTCAAGTTCTTCCCCTGCCATTCGGACGGGCAGTCGCTGTTGATATACGCCCCGGACGGTGAGACGGTTCTGGAGAGGTTTTACTTTGGGCGCCAGTCCCAGCGCGAGGGCCTGTGCCTGGCGGACTACGCACGCCCGGCAGGTCCAGGTCAGCCTGACTACGTGGCCATGTTTACGACCACCGTCGGCCCTGGTGTGCGAGCGCTGGCCGACGAGATGCGGGAGCGAGGAGAGTTCCTGAATTGCCATATCATCCAGGTGCTGGCCCTGGAATCGGCGGAAGCCTTTGCCGAGTTGCTGCACAAGCAGATACGGCAGATGTGGGGGATTGGCGACCCTGCAGGGCTTACCTACCAGGACTTGTTTCGCACCCAGTACCGGGGCCGCCGTTACTCCTTTGGCTACCCGGCCTGCCCGCGCCTGGAGGACCAGGAGCAGCTGTTCCGACTGCTGGACGTTACGGCCAACATCGGCGTGGAGCTTACCGAGGGTTGCATGATGGACCCGGAGGGTTCCGTGTCGGCACTGGTGTTCCACCACCCGGAGGCGAAGTACTTCAACCTGGATGAGAGGGATATTGAAAAGCTGGAGGCGGAGGCCTCCGCCAAGAGCTTATAATAATTGCGAGCACCCGTTTGGACTCTCCAATTACAGGGCCCCGGGTAACACTGGGGCCCTTTCACTTGAAACCAGATTCCGCTCACCCAACAAGGAGCCAACATGCAACCCATAACCCAAGTCGCCGAGCAACTGGGAATCCCCAGCGAACACCTGATCCCCTACGGCTACCACAAGGCCAAGATTTCCCTGGATGCCTTGAAGGGCAGGGAGGGGCAGCAAGGGAAACTGGTGGTAGTTACCGGCATAACCCCTACGCCAGCAGGCGAAGGCAAAACAACCACATCGGTGGGGCTTACCCAGGGAATGGGCAAGCTGGGCCACAAGGCGGTGGTGACCCTGCGAGAGCCCACCCTGGGTCCTATTTTCGGCATCAAGGGCGGGGGAACCGGCGGCGGCATGGCCCGAGTTGTCCCGGAGGACGAGATAAACATCCATTTTACGGGTGACGCCCACGCGGTGGCTTCGGCCCATAACCTGCTGGCCGCCCTGGTGGACAACGCCGTGTTTCGAGGGCAGATACCAGGGTTCCATCCTAATGGCATTCAATGGTCTCGGGTTACGGACGCTTCGGACCGGTCCCTGCGCAACATCATTGCTGGCGTGGGCGGCAGCAACAACAGCCCCCTGCGGGAAACCCGGTTCGATATCGTGTCCGCATCTGAAATTATGGCCATCCTGGCCCTGGCTGCAGACCCGGAAGACCTGCGGAACCGGTTGGACCGGTTGGTGGTGGGCTTCACTGATTCTGGTGAGCCGGTTTCCGTGGAAGACCTGGGCGTTGCCGGGTCGCTAATGACCTTGCTGCGGCACACGACCATGCCCAATATGGTGCAGACGCTGGAAGGCCAGCCATCTCTCATCCACGCCGGCCCCTTTGGAAATATTGCCCACGGGTGCAGTTCCATCATTGGCGACAAGGTGGCCCTGGCCTACAGCGACTATGTAATAACGGAAGCGGGATTTGGTTCCGACCTGGGTTTCGAGAAGTTCATGCACATCAAGACCCGGCAGAGCGGCCTGCAGCCCAATGCCGCGGTGCTGGTGGCGTCGGTCAGGGCGCTGAAGTGGCATGGCGGGGCCAATCGCCGAGACCTGGCCACTCCCAATCCCGAAGCGGTAACCGCCGGCGGCCCCAACCTGGCCCACCACGTCGGCATCGTGAAAGGCTTCGGATTGCCCTGCTTGGTCGCCATCAACCGGTTTGGCACCGACAGCGCCGAGGAACTGGATGCGGTGCGGGCCGTCGCCATGGAAGCCGGTGCGGATGCCGCGGTAGAAGCTGACGGGTTTGCGCGGGGCGGGGACGGCATGACGGAACTGGCAGAGGCGGTGGTTAATGCGGCCGCTGGCGAGCCGGACGTCGCCTACGCCTACCCGCTGGAAGCGCCGGTGGAGGATAAGGTCCTGGCCCTGGCACGGCAGGTTTACCATGCCGACAGCGTGACCTGGAGCGCCGAAGCCCGGCGGAGTTTGCGGCGGTTTGAGGCTCAAGGCTGGGGCGGGCTGCCCATCTGCATGGCCAAAACCCACCTTTCCACTTCCCACGATCCCACCTTGCGGGGCAGCCCGTCCGGGTACGCGTTCCCCATTGCCGACATTCGGGCGTCGGTAGGCGCGGGGTTCCTTTACGCGCTGGCCGGCCGCATTGAGACACTGCCGGGCCTTCCCACCCGGCCAAGAGCAATGGACATGGACGTCACTGCCGAAGGTGAAATAACCGGACTGTAGAGACCGCAAAGATCGCATAATCACTTTAGAGTCACTTGCCCCGACGCCCGACGGCGCCGGGGCATTACTTTATGACGGGTGGCTGATGTTCATGAACTTGAGGGTGGACATCAGATAACGCAACTGTTAGACTTACACGTAATCAATAATACGATTACTTAATGAGAGGTAAGCCATGTCTGAAAGTGATACCAGCCGCCGCGAGAGGGTGATCCGGAATGTGGGCCAGACGGTAACCGATGCCGTGGTTCGCAGCACGGACGAGGCCGTCAATGTGGCGGAGAACATCAAGGAAACCATCAAGAGCAAGACCGGCCCAGAGCGGGCCACCAGGGACAATGTGGTCATGGTGCGGGTGGACGCTGACAGCCTGAGCAAGATGGACGAACTGGTGGAAGCGGAATTGGCCGGCAGCCGCTCCGAAGCCGCCGCATACCTGATTTCCGAGGGCATAAAGTCACGGGAACCCCTCTTTGACGCAATTTCGGCCAAGGTGGCGGAGATACGCAAGGCCAGGGAGGAGTTGCGGGAGATGCTGTCCAGGGCAGAGTAGCTTCACGGGAGCAGCGTTCCGATTCAGGTGGTCTTGCCTTGGCGCCAGGGCAGACACACAGGCCTGCCCCTATTATTCCTGCGTTTGGACCACCTAAAGGGAGACGCTGTACTTTGTGGGTTCTTCGTAGATAACAGGGCTTCGGTTCTGCTAGAATGAATGACACCTATCAATATTGAATCCAAAGTCAGCCCCATACAAGCCGGGGCAAGGAAGTTAAATGCGCGTTGTTATGATTCATGCTCTGGCGGAGTCGGTGCCTCCCGTAAAGGTAGCTTTTGGCGAGGTTTTTCCGGAAGCGGAGCTAATCAATCTGATGGATGAGGCGCTGTTCATCGACTTTAAGGGGCAGATTACGCCCCAGCTTCGGCGCCGGATGAGCCAACTGATCTGTTATTGCGAAGAATATGGCGCCGATGCCATTGGCCTGGCGTGTTCGGTTTATGCCCCAGTCGTGGAAACGGCGAAGGACCTGGTGGACGTGCCGCTGGTCTCCTCCTACAGTCCGGTCATGGAGGAAGCGGTGCGGTCAGGACGCAGGATTGGCATAATTGCCTCGGTGGGGGCCACCCTGCGGGATTCGGAGTTTTACCTGTACCGGGCAGCCCAGGAACAGGGGCGGGAAATTGAAACGGAACTGTGCTTCGCTGAAGAGTTGATTCCCCTTTACCGCAGCCAGGGCGAGGACGCCTTCAATGCCCGCCTGGAAGAACTGGTGGTGGACCTTTCGGAAAGAGTGGACGCGGTACTGCTGGGACAGTTTTCCATGGCCACTGCCTTCAACAGACTGCAGGCGGTTTGCCGGGTGCCCATCCTGTCGGGTCCGCACAGCAGCGCCAACAAGCTGAAGGAACTGCTATCCATACCAGTCGGGCCCGGGCTGAACGACTAATCAATACACAAGGACCCGGCTGCAGCATGCAAGCCGGGTCCTTCCTTGTTTAACTCCTGTTTAGTTGCTATCAATTATGACAGCCCCGGGCCTGGATATCCCATACCACTTCGACTACCCCGTTCCTGACACCGATAAAACGGTCCCAGCGGCTGACCATGGCATCCTGCTGGCCAGGGATCAGGGTTAGCTGGTCGCCAATTTCCAAGGATACGCCATCGTCCACCTGGAACACGATCCGGTCGGCGTCCATATCTACCGCCTGGATACCTCCATTTCCCTCCACCCGGGGCAGTCCTTTCAGGCCACCCAGGGCCTTGGCGCCAGCATCCGCCACGGCCACACCGGGCCGAGGAACGCTGATGATGGTGGTGATGACCTTGCCGGCGAAGTGAAAGTCGGGCATATATTCGTAGCCCGTCTCCATCACCAGGTAGCTGCCACCCTGAATTTCAGTGACTTCAGGCATATCGCCGGCCACGTCGTAGCTCCAGGTCTCACCGGTGGATATGATCTCCACGGAAAGTCCGGCGGCGAGGACCGCTTCCCGAAGGTCCAGCACCGGTTGAATCAGGCGGTGGGCCTCGGTTACCCGGTCTTCCCGGTCGGAAGAGGGTTCAGCCATCATCTGGTGGCTCATAACGCCCTTGAAGGACAGGCCCGGCAAGCTGTCGATGAGCCTGGCGAGGGCGACACCGGCCTCGACTTCCTGGACGCCGCAGCGGACCAGGCCGGTTTCCTGTTCGATTACGACCCCGACATTGACACCCAGGGCGGCGGCGGCGTGAGAAAGGTCTCGGGCGTTCTCCTGGGTATCGCAGGCCACGAGAATCTCGGCCTCGCGGGCCAAAGCGCAAAGACGTTCAATCTTGGCGGGGCCCACAACCTCGCTGGTAACGAAAACGCTGGGCACACCCCCATGCACCATCACCTCGGCTTCTGAAACCTTGGCCGCACAGACACCGCCGACGGTACCGCCCCGGCGAATCTGGCGCAAGGCTATGGCCGGCGTCTTGTGATTCTTGCTATGGCCGCGCAGCTTGCTGTGGCGCCCTTCGTAGTAATCGGCCATCACGTCCATGTTGTGGTCAAGGGCATCCATGTCAAGAACTAAACAGGGAGTATCCAAATCCTCAAGGGGAGTGCCAGGCTGCGGGCGATACAGGTCTCGCATGAGTTGACCTCCGGGTAAAGCTTCTCTTTCATATCGAGTGTGGCTGCAAAAAACGGGTCAGTCCAGCCGTCCCCGGCCGGCGATGGGCCAGTAGCCAACCAGCCTTCCGTCCTGGACGGCGCGGAAGTAGTCGAACTGGTTGACGCAAAGGGACAAGTTGTAGGGGACCAGCCACACCTTGTCGTTGGGCCTGAGCTGGCCGGTGGCTTCACCCTCCAGTTCCAGGATTCCATGCTCGGCGCTGAACCGGGTGGCGGTAGCGCCGGGGACGCCATCAAGCACGGCCACACCAAAATCCGGGCCCGTGGTCTTATGGCCGGCGTCAACTACGGCCCTCTCCGGCACGGGATGGCTGATAACAGTAGCCAGGACTTTGGCAGCAGGCTGCAACTCGGGACGGACCGAGTGAGTCTGGGCGTCCATGAGGGGATAGACACCGGCGAGGACCTCGCTGACGCCGGTCATGCGAGCCACTACGTCATAGTTGTAGGTGCTGCCGGCGCTCACGACGGGCACCTCGAGTCCGTCGCGTTCCATTTGCTGCACGGTTTCCAGAACCGGCCGGACACGGTTGCGGGTCTGCGTTCGCAGTTCGGTGAAATTGGGAAGCGGCAAAGGGCCCTCGTAAGTGGTAACGCCCATTAGCGCCAGGCCCGGCGCATCCTCTACCGCCTGGGCCAGCCTTACCGCCTCGTCACCCGGGGCGACACCGCCGTGGCCATAACCGGAGTCTATGTCCACCACCACACCCAGGACGACGTCCTCGGCCTCCGCGGCCAGAGAAAGGTCCTGGACATTGCGAAGGTTGTCCACCGACTGGAACACCCAAATGTGGCGGGAGAGAGTCATTACCCGCCGGATCTTGGAGCGGGTCACCACCCGACCGGATATCAGGATGTCGTCGAACCCTGCAGCGGCAAATACTTCCGCCTCACCAACGGTGTTGACAGCAATGGCTCCCGAGCAACTGAGGGGCTCGTCAGTAAAGGCGGGGTCAGCGGACACCTGCAACTGGGCAATCTGCGGGCAACCGTGACAGGAAACATGCGGGCGCACCAGGGAACCCACTTCGGGAGTAACGCCGTCGGGCCTCAACTTCCGAAAAATCCCGTGGACTGTATCTATGTTCTGATGGAGGACATCGATATCCACGACCAGTGCCGGGGTGTCCAGCTCCTCCACGGGTGTACCAACGGGTTGGAATATAGGTCGCTCCATTGTTTCTTCCTTACATGAATGGAATTTCACAGGCAGAATAGCATAAAGGAAGGGATGGCAATAGCCTGGATTACGTGGCGGCATGGGAGCGGCAATACTTTCTCGGGCTTATCCACGAAGGGCGCACCAGGTTGGCAGTTTTCTTTGCCGTGGTTCCATTTAGTCCCATTTGGCCCCACTCTTGAGTTATCCACGAATGGAAACGAATGTTCACTAAAGGGAGTTGTGCTATTTTCGGTTCCACTTGGGGGTGGTTTTCCACGAAGGGCACGAAGGAGCACGAAGATGGATTATGGTTTTTGGGGGAGATGGGTTATGCGGAGCGGCAAGGGGGAGCAACCCTTGAATTCAAGAAGCAGGTTGCCCCAAAACGGGCGATTCGGCATTCTCCGAAATCCAGGAAGGTAAGAGCGCCAGCTAAGTAGCAGGGTGGGATTGATGGGTTTCGTCAATAATATGACGGATTCGGCCTCGGAATCTCCCCAAGCGTGAGTTCTTGCTGCGCCGCCCTTGCATTTCCGGCAGTACGATGCAACAATGCAGACTGATTTTCGCCGGCCAAAAGGCGAATATGGAGACCACATCCATGCCCGGACTGCTAGAAGGCGTAAAGGTAATAGACTTCTCCCACTACTTCGCTGGCCCCTACTGCACCAAACTGCTGGCCACCCTGGGCGCGGACGTCATCAAGATTGAGCGGCCCGGAAGAGGTGACCCAATAAGGAACATTCCGCCCTTTGCCAGCAACCGACTGACTGGAGAGAGCGGGGCCTGGTTCCTGTACCTGAACACCTCCAAGAAGAGCGTGACGCTGGACCTGAAGTCCGGAAAAGGTCGGGAAATCGTCCTGAAGCTGCTGGAAAGCGCGGACATAGCGGTGGAGAACTTTGCGCCCGGCGTAATGGAACGGCTGGGATTGGGATATGACACCATCAGCAAGGTGAATCCCGCCCTGGTGATGACGTCTATTTCCAACTACGGGCAGACCGGGCCTTACCGGGACTGGAAGGCGTCGGAAATCAACCTCTACGCTACCGGCGGCCTGATGAATATTACGGGAGAGCCGGAACAGCCGCCACTGAAGGAAGGGGCGCCCCTGGCCCAGCTGGGCGCGGGGCAGAATGCCTTCGTCGCCACCATGACCGCCCTGTTTAACGCCGAAGAAACAGGCGAGGGGCAGCATATTGACCTGGCCATCGCCGAGTATGCCACCAATGTGCTGGAGAACGCCCTGATGCAGTACAGCTACTCGGGGGTGGAGTTCACCCGGGTGGGCAACCGGGGTTACGGCCGCGCCGCCTGGGGCATATATCCCTGCCAGGACGGGTTCGTAGGCATTATCGCCGGGCCGGACCAGAACTGGCCGGAAGTTGCCAAGATTATGGAAAGCGAAGAACTGGCGGACCCCAGGTTCGCGTCGCGCCAGGGCCGGCTGCTGAACGCCGACGAAGTGGACGCCCTAATGCTGCCCTGGCTGCTGGAGCACGACAAGGTGGACATCTTCAAGGCAGGGCAGGACCACGGCCTGGGGTTTTCCTTTGTGGCCGGAATGCAGGACATCCTGGAGATGGAGCAACTGGTGGCGCGAGACTATTTCGTGGAGCTGGAGCACCCCATCGCGGGAACGCTGCGCTACCCGGGGCCGCCCATCAGTCCCGACCGGAACGTAGTGGAGCCGTGGGTTTACCGGCGAGCCCCGCTGCTGGCCGAGCACAACCTGGCGGTGCTGGGCGAACTGGGTTACGACAGCCAGGGTGTGGAACAGCTATTTGCCGAAGGAGTGATCTAGTTGAGCGCGGCACAGCCACTGAAGAACTTCCGAATACTGGACCTGTCCCGCATCTGGGCGGGGCCCTACTGCACGAAGCTACTGGCTGACATGGGGGCCGAAGTTATCAAGATGGAGTCCATGCGGGTGTACGACTCGCACCGGGGACCGGTGAGTCCCGCGCCGGGGATCGCGGCCTATCCGGATTCGGACCCGGGCGATGAGGCCTGGAACCGGAACGGGTGGTTCAACTGCCTGCACATGAGTAAGTACGGCATAACCCTGGAACTGACTGAAGCCCAGGGGCGCCAGGTTTTCGAGGAACTGGTATCCATCAGCGACGTGGTAGTGGAGAACTTCAGGCAGGGCAGCCTGGAGCGGCTGGGTTACGACTACGAGAATCTGCGGCAAATCCGGCCAGACCTGATTTACGCGTCCATGCCTGCCTTTGGCAACAGCGGGCCGTGGCAGAATTACGTGGCCTACGGCATCGGGCAGGAGCAGCTATCGGGTATGGCGCACATGACCGGTTATGTCAACGACGGCCCAATGAAATCGGGCATCAACCACGGCGACCCCATTACCGGCTCCCACGCAGCGGGGGTGCTGCTGGCGGCCCTGCGCTACCGGAGACGCACGGGTAAGGGGATGTTCGTGGATGTTTCGCAGCAGGAGTCGGCGGTGGCCCTGATCGGGGGAGAGGTATTGGGGTACCAGATCAGCGGCGAGGAACCGGAAAGGATGGGGAACCATTCACCCTGGTACGCGCCCCACAATGCCTACCCCTGCGCCGGGGACGACCGGTGGGTGACCATCGCAGCGACCAACGACGAGCAGTGGCACGGACTGGTCGCGGCGATGGGGATGCCGGAACTGGCCGTGGACCCGCGTTTTCGCACCAATGACGACCGGATGCAACACCGCCGGGAACTGGACCAGATTATTGGCCCATGGGTGGCGGACAAAGAAATGTGGGACGTTACGCGACTGCTTCAGGAGAAGGGCGTTCCCGCTGGGCCGGTTCTGCGGGGTCCCGACTTGCTGGAAAACGAGCATTACGTGGACCGGGGCACCTTCAATTACGTGGACCACCCGCGAGTGGGGCCCAAGTGGTACCAGGGATTCGCATGGCGAATGTCGAAGACGCCGGGGCAGATACACTGGCCGGCGCCCACCCTGGGGCAGCACAACCGCCAGATTTACAGTGAGTTGCTTGGCCTGGCCGGCGATGAGATTGACGGCCTGGAGAACGGCGGGGTAATCGGGACCAAACCTACCGGGTCGCGGATAATCTAGGCGAGCAAGGGAATTGGCAAGATTGGGGCTGCCGCAAGTCAACAGGTGAATACAGCCTCCGGCGCCCCCTGAATTTAAGGAGGAACCAAATTGACGACCCAGACTGAACCGGAAGCGCTATACGAAATAAAGGACGGCATCGCGTACATCACGATGAACCGCCCGGAAAAGCTGAACGCCATTGACCCGAATATGCGGCAACTGCTTTGGGAGGCCTTCCAGGACGTGAAGACCAACCCGGAGGTGCGGTGCGCCATTGTGACCGGCAGGGGTAGGGCCTTTTCCACCGGACATGACCTGGTGGCCATGGCTAATGACCAGGCCAACGAGGGCGTTACCACGGGCGACCTGTACGTGGAGCAGTCCAAGATTTACAAGCCCATTATTTCCGCCATCAACGGCATCTGCCTGGCCCAGGGGTGCGGAATTGCGCTGGGCAGCGACATTCGCATCGCCTCCACGGAGGCGCGATTTGGGTGGCCCCAGGCCAAACGGGGCATTTCGTCGGTGAGCGGGCCGGCCCTGTTGTCCCAGGTGGTGCCCCGGAACATTGCCTTTGAGTTCCTGTTCACCGGGGAGTTCGTGGACTCCCAGCGGGCGCTGGACCTGATGCTGGTGAACTACGTGGTCGAGCCGGAGGAGGTTATGCCCCGGGCCGAGGAGATGGCGCGGATGATTACCGCCAATGCTCCCCTGTCCCTGGCCGCCATCAAGGAAGTGTCCATCAAGGGTTCGGAGATGGGGATGGAGGAACGGGTGGCTCTGGCCCAGCAGAAGCGCGATGAGGTGCTGGAAACGGAAGACGCCAAGGAAGGAGTCAGGGCCTTCGCGGAGAAGCGGGCACCGGTGTGGCAGGGACGATAGTTCCTTCAGTAAAACAAGCTTTCAGGGGAGGCGCGAGGGACTGAGTTCCCTCGCGCCCTCCGCATTTTCCCCGAACCTGTTGCTACTGGGAGCGGAGGGCCTTGCCGGGCATAGCGCCGGTGTGAACGCCGTTGTCGATGACCACCCGGCCGTTGACGATGACGTAATCTATGCCAACCGGGTATTGCATGGGCTCTTCGAAGGTGGCGGTGGCCTCCACTTTTTCCGGGTCGAGAATAACAATGTCCGCCTTCATTCCGTCGCGGATGATTCCCCGGTCCTTCAGTCCCAGCCGCTGGGCGGGGTAGGACGTCATCTTGCGAATGCCCTCTTCCAGGGGGAACAGGCCTTCTTCCCGGACGAACTGGCCCAAGACGTAGGGGAAGGTGCCGTAGGTACGGGGATTGGGATGGTTGCCGGTCAGCAGTCCGTCGGAACCCACCATCTGAGCCGGGTGCCGGGCGATGGTGCGAATATTCTCGAGGTTACCGGTTCTGGCCACGAAGGCTACTTCCAAATTCTCCTCTATCAGCAGGTCGCAGATGGCGTCCACCATCCGTTTGCCCTGGTGTTCGGCCAGGTCCACCAGGGAACGACCTTCCCACTCCTTGTTCCTGTCCGATCCGATATGGCTGAAGATATAGTGATCCAGGCTCAGCCCCCACTGGGGTTCGACGGTGTCGCCAATTTCGTCCCGAATGCTCTGTTCGTGAATGCGACGGTAAAGCAGGGCCGGCCCTCCCGCGTGAACCCAATAAGGCAAGAGGGAGTGGAGCACTGTGCTGGCTGCCGGGTAAGGGTACTGGTCGAAGGTAACATCGATGCCGGAATTCCGACCCTCGTCAACCAGGGCGACCATCCTGCGGCCCAAGCCTTCCACGGGGCTGTGGTAGTGGGAAATGTGAACGGGAATGCCGCTGCGTTGTCCAATATTGATCGCCTCTCTGAAGGGATCGAGCAAACGGTCGCCCAGGTTGTACCGGGCGTGGGTCATATAGAAACCGCCGAAGTCCTTGATGGCTTCACAGACGGCCACCAGTTCGTCGGTGTCGCTGTAGGCGCCGGGTGGATAGGTGAGGCCCGTGGTAAAGCCGAAGGCCCCGTCCCGCATACCCTGCCGGGCCAGTTCCTGCATGCGGGCCAGTTCGGTGTTGGTGGGAAGGCGGTCTGCCCAACCCATGGCCTCGACGCGGATGGCCGCATGAGGAACAAAATAGACTACGTTGCAGGCAATACGGCCGTCCAGAAGGTCCAGGAACTCGCTGACGCGACCCCAGCGGACGTCGGGCGGTGGGGTGCCATTCAGGGCGGCCAGGTAGGCAAGCAACTCCTCGAGATGCGCGGCAGAAGTGGGGGCGTAGGAGAGACCGTCCATGCCCAGGGCATCGGTGGTTACACCCTGGCGCAACTTGGCTTCGTTGGCCGGGTCCGAAAGCAGCATCAGGTCTGAATGGGAGTGCATGTCTATGAAACCGGGGCAGATAACCCGGTCAGCGGCGTCAATGACCCTATCTGCGGCCACCGACGTGGTATCACCTCTCAAGACAGCTACGGTATCGCCATTTATCCCCACACTTCCCCGAAACCATGTCTGCCCGGTGCCGTCTATGATGCGCCCCCGGTCGATCAAAAGGTCAAACATGCGGATTCTCCCCGATAGAACGTTTAAATTTTCGACTGTATTCGTTGAAACTGACGGCACATAATACGATTTCTTTATCACATAGGAATGACATCTGCAAAACACGGTGGAAACATAGCATTTGCTGAAGGTTATGAAGGATTAAACGTTTGACATTGCGATTGGATGAAAGTATTATGCGCCTACATCGCACCCTAACCAAAAGGGGGTATCTGAGGATGCGTGTAAGTTTAGCACGACAGTGCATCTACATACCTTACTCTACGGAGCCCGTGGGGCAGAACAGTATTCCTTCCGGCGCCCAGCCGGATATTGGAACCCGGCGCTTTTTCAGTTACTTCGGAAATACCGCCTCTCTCCCGAGCCGCCAACTCCCCTGCGAGCCTTAGCTGCCTTCGACGCCAACAAGATAGAGTCTTAGTTGGGTGGAGGGGGCTGATACTTAGTCGCTAGAACAACAGCGCAACGTATTCAACAGGTGTGGATTGACTCTACCGGGTAGCTCTTAGAGCCCAGGCAGTAGAGACTTGCGCGTTTTTTTGAGCATTACCCCCAAGGGATACAAAAATAGGAAGAACCAGGAGGAAAATACATGCGACAACTCATGAGGTCGAAGATACACCGGGCCACCGTTACCAACTGCGACGAAGACTACATCGGCAGCATCGTGATTGACCAGGACTTGATGGACAAGTCGGATATCTGGGAGTACGAGAAAGTCCTGATCTGCGACGTGGATAACGGCGCGCGATTCGAGACCTATGCCATTTCCGGCGAACGGGGGAGCGGAATCATATCCGTCCAGGGAGCAGCAGCCAAGCTGACCAACCCCGGTCACAAGGTAATCATCATGGCATTTGAGGTTACGGACGTACCGGTTCGACCGAAAGCAATCCTGGTCACCGAAGATAACGAATTCGACTATTATCTGACGGAGATCGAAAATGCAGTTGCAGTTTAGCGAATCCGAAACCGAACAGTACTACGACCACGAGGATGCCGTATATCGGGCCCTTTGGGACAAGGATGGCAGCGTCCACTGGGGGCTGTTCGAAGACGGCGCAAACATGTCGTTCCTGGAGGCCGGCGCCAACCTTAACAAGGTAATGTCCCAGCGGGGTCAGATTGAGCCCGACTCCGTCGTCATTGACGTGGGTTGCGGCAGCGGAACCACCGCCATTGCCCTGTGCAAGGCGGTAGGCTGCCAGGTAACCGGCGTTGACCTGAGTGGCGTGCGGATTGCGAACGCCATAGATTCACTGGAAGAGCAGCCGGAAGACGTGCGGACTAAGGTGAGCTTCAAGAAAGGTTCCGCCACCGACCTGCCCATTGAAGGGGAGTCTTTTGACCGGGCATGGAGCCAGGCCACCATTTACCATGTGCCCGACAAGGTAAAGGTGCTGGAGGAAGTCTACCGGGTGTTGAAGCCCGGGGGCATCTTTGTTTTTGACGACCTGATCAAGCCCCAGCCCAATATAAGCGAGAACGCGGTAAAGTTCGTGTACGAGCGGCTGCTCTTTGACACGGACTTCAGCTTTGAGTCGTACCAGGAAGCCCTGAAGGCGACGGGATTCGAGATTATTGAGGCCGAGGATATTTCGCGGCACCTGAAGACCAGCTACCTTATGCTAAGCAATGCGGCGGCCCAGGGCAACGAAGAACACCGGGAACGTTTTGCTTACCTGGCGGAGGCCTACCGGGAGACTGCGGCCGCCGTGGACCGGAAGGAAGTAGGCTGGGCCATGTTTGTTTGCCGAAAGTAGCCATCTTCAAAGCTTGAACGGGCTGTCCTGATGGTAAACGAAACTAGAGGTGCGCTATGACGCAAAATGATCGGGTCCGCTGGGTGTACTCTTCCCAGAATGAACAAGAACTGGAAGAGCGCTACGACCAGTGGGCGGAGGAGTATGACGCCGATCTGGAAGCAGATTACGGCTGGATTTCGCCCCAGCGGACGTCGGAGTATGTGGCGAAGCATGTGGCTAGGGATGGTTCCGTGCTGGACGCCGGCGCCGGCACCGGGCTGGTGGGCGAGTGCCTCCACGAGATGGGATTCAGCAACATGACGGCCATGGATCTTTCCGTTGGGATGCTGGAGGTAGCCCGCCGAAAGAGCATTTACCGGGCGTTGGACCAGATGACCATGGGCGAGACCCTGGGCTACGAGACGGGCCAGTTCGACGCTTCGGTTATCGTTGGTGTATTCACCCAGGGGCACGCACCGGCCAGTTCCATAGACGAACTGGTGAGAGTGGTAAAGGGCGGCGGGCACATAATTTTCAGCCTGCGGACCGATACCTACCTGGAGAACGGGTTCAAGGACAAAATGGACGCCCTAGAATCGGCGGGTCTATGGAAGCTGGTTGAAGTCTCTGAAGCTTACCAGCCCCTTCCCAAGGGGGAGCCGGAAGTTATGCACCAGGTTTGGGTGTTCCAGGTCAGCTAAATCGTTCTCCGGATTTCCAGGCTAATTAAGTGGGGCCCCCTCATTCCCAACTAAGTGGGCAAGAGTGGGGCCCCAATCTTTTTGGCGCGAAGGACTTGCTCCCAATTCCCCAGGGGATGCCGTTAAGTCTCTACACTCCTAAAGGTGCTGCGGGCTTACTCCCTGGTTTCCATGGGGAGGCCACGGAGCCGGACCTGGTCCATGCAAATTGGACAGCGCTGTTCAACTGAATGGCCCACCGCCGGCCAAAAGTCCTCTGATGTAAGGCCACAGAGATAGACCGGTTCGACTTCTTCAATCCCCAGGCTGTCAACGTAATGGACTTCGCCACGTTGCTGGGGATTGGGCCACCACCAGGGAGTGAGCTGCCTGGCCAAACCATTAATGTGGTCCTTGTGGTCGTCCTGCCACCCGTCCTCGGGCAACTGGACCACCCAGGACCGGCCTTCTTCGCCCGACTGCCGGCGGGCGTTCAGGCGCCCCTCTCGAATATAGCGCCGGATTACGTCCTGGGAGACATTCAACCGGCGCGATGCTTCCTGTATGGTAACTTCTTCCAAAACTGCCCCCTAGAGTTAAGCGATGATGTCGTAGCCAGTGAAGGGGGCGCCATCTTCGCCGTAACCCCATCCTGACCTTACCGCCAAGGGCGAACGTTCCGCTCCCGTCAAGGGGGAAGGAAACGCCATCTTCGCCGTCGCAGACTTCCCCGTCGCGAGGAAAGGACCGTATCGAACCTGTTTCACACCCTAGCCTGCAGTTACGCCCGCCGTCAAGGGGTCTTCCATAGTTTCACCCAGGGAGCCGCCCGGCGGCACCATGGGAAAGAGGTTAACCGACGGGTCAACCACGAACTCTATCAGGTAGGGGCCATCATGAGCCTGGGCCTCGCGCAGGGCGGGCATCACGTCCTCCTGCTCGGTAACGCGAACAGCAGGGATGCCATAGGCCTCGGAGAGCTTAACAAACTCAGGGCCGGGAATAGGAACTTCCTTCAGGTGATTCTCGAAGAACATTTCCTGCCACTGGCGCACCATACCAAGATAGCCGTTGTTAATCAGCGCAATCTTGACCGGCAGTTTTTCCTGGGCCACGGTGGCCAACTCCTGGGAGGTCATCTGGATGCCGCCATCGCCGGCGATGCTCCAGACCGGTACTCCCGGCTGCCCCACCTGGGCGCCCATGGCCGCGGGAAGCTCGAATCCCATTGCTCCCAGGCCACCGGATGACACGAAAGTGTTGTAGCCGTTGAAGAACAGGAACTGGGCCGCCCACATCTGGTGCTGACCCACGCCCGTGACCACCACGGTATCCGGATTCTCCTGGATCAGATGGTTAATTTCCGACATTACGTGCTGTGCCAGCAGGGTGTTGGTCTTGGGGATGGCCAGGGAGGGATGATCGGCTTTCAACTGTTCGATGTAAGCCATCCATTGAGGACGGTCCACCCGCTTGACCAGGGGAATCAAAGACTGCAAAACGACCTTGGCATCCCCCACCAGGGGAACTTCAACCGGAACGTTTCGCCCCACCTGGCTGGGCTCGATATCCAGGTGAATGATCCTGGCATGGGGGGCGAAGGTAGATGCCCGGCCGGTGACCCGGTCGTCGAAGCGCATTCCAAGGCCTACTACCAGGTCCGCCTGGTCAACCACTATATTGGACCAGTACATGCCGTGCATTCCCAGCATGCCCAGGCTGAGGGGATGATTGCGCGGGAAACTGCTGAGGCCGAGAAGGGTATTGATCACCGGGATACCCGTAGCCTCGGCCAATCCGACCAGCTCGTCCCAAGCATGGGAGGCCAGGATACCGTGGCCGGCGATGAGGACCGGACGCTCCGCCTCGTTGATGAGACGTGCAGCCCGCTGCAGCGCCGCCGTCGTCTCATCCGAAAGCGGTTCCCGCTCGGGCAGGGGAATATCGGGATAATCGAACTCCGCCAACTCCAGCTGCACGTCCCGCGGAACGTCAATCAGGACGGGGCCCGGGCGGCCCTCCTGGGCAACCTTAAAGGCCTCGCGGATGGTATGGCTAAGGTCGGCGGCGGACATGACAAGGTAAGTACGCTTGGTGCAGACCGAAGCGATGGAACAGATGTCGCATTCCTGGAAAGCCTCGGAACCGAGGGCCGTTCGGGCGACCTGGCCGGTGATGGCTACTATGGGGACGGAATCGGCTTTCGCCCCCATCAGGCCGGTTACCAGGTTGGTGGCGCCGGGACCGGACGTGGCAACACAGACACCGACCTTACCGGTAACGCGCGAATATCCATCGGCGGCGTGGGAAGCGGACTGTTCGTGGCGAACAAGGATATGGCGCAACTGCGGGTAGCCCCACAGGGCATCATAAAAGGGAAGAATGGCGCCGCCGGGATGGCCAAATATAACGTCCACGCCTTCCTGGAGCAGACTTTCGCAGATGATTTCCGAACCTTTGAGTTTCACAGCAGCCTCCAATACTATTGCTTACTGCCGCCGAGAAAGGTATCGGGAAGGCTGCCCGCAGCCAACAAAAAAAGCCCGTCCCCCATAGGGACGGGATAATAGTATTCCCGCGGTACCACCCTATTTATCCGGCGAGCCGGACCTCTCTTAGCAGGCACCAACATGCCCCGTCACGGGTAACGAGCGACGAACCTCGGCCTGGCTTACTGGGCGACCACTGAGTAGTGGTGTCGCGGTTCTGCTGGCAGCTCCGGAGGGATTTTCGACAGGGTGGGCGTACCTGCTCACACCAAACCAGGCTCGCTGAGCGCCGGGCCCTGGCTACTCGTCTCCATCATAGCCTTTATTTCGTGCAAAATATCACAGTGCGGAATAGGATGTCAACTGCTTTATTTGCAGAGTATGGCGATTGCGCCTTCCGATTTACTTGCTTCAACGCAAGAATCCTCTTAACACAGAGGCTGCAGAGGCGCACGGAGAACCTCTTCAAGTGTCCGCATCCTGTGCGCCTCTCATTTTAAGACCAGCATTAAAATGCGGTTAGCCTGGGGATGGCAAGGGTTGCGTTCCAATTCAAGGAAATTTGCGGGGGGACCAAAAAAGGTATGTGTGTGAAACAGGGGCAAGCACAGGGGTCTGCCCGCAGGTAAGGGGTGTTCCAAGAAGAGGGGGCGCATGGCCATGCGCCCCCTCTTCGGTCCCTTTCGGCCTACCGACCCTCCTCACAAAAGAGGATGGTTTTTAGGATGCGACCTAGTCGTTATCTGCCACGCCGGCCATTTCGCGGGAGCCGGTGCTGAGGTGGGTGTTGTAGAAGCGGAGAACCTGCGCCCAGCCGTCCACGGCCGCTTCCTGGCGGTAGCTGGGACGGTCAACGGCGAAGAAGCCGTGACCGGCGTTGTCGTAGCGGAAGAACTCGTAGCCCTTACCGGCTGCCTTCAGCGCATCTTCCAGGTCGTTGACGTCCTGCGGCGACGGCCTGGCGTCTTCATTACCGAAGAGTCCCAGGAGGGGACAATTCAGGTCGGCGGTGTAGTCCACGGGGGCCACGGGCTGGCGCGAGCGCTCCAGGTCACCTTCAGGGACGGTGGTTACGCCGCCACCCCAGCAGTTGACGGCAGCGTCGATGCCGTCCAGGCGGCAGGCAACCAGGTAAGTCTGGCGACCGCCGGAGCAGAAGCCGATCACGCCGACCTTGCCGTTGTGATAGGCCAGGGTGCGCAGATAGTCGCGGGCGCCGGCTACGTCGCCGAGAGTGCGGTCATCGGGCATGCCGCCGGCCTCGCGAACGCTGGCGCTGTTGGCGGTGGGGTCGCCCTTGCCTTCGCGGAAGTGCAGGTTGGGGGAGATGCAAACAAAGCCGTTGTGGGCCAGCTTGCGGGCCATTTCCTTGGTGGCCTCGTCCCAGCCGGGCATGTGGTGAATCATTACCACGCCGGGGTGGGGACCAGGGCCCAGGGGGCGCGCCAGATAGGCGTCAATCAGGTCGCCGTTATGGCCGTGAATATTGACTGTTTCGGCAATCAGCCCTTCGTAAGGCATACGTTTTCCTCCAGCAGTATTTGTTAGTGTCCTTCCTGTTGGACCGGATAATATCTTCCAGAGAATATCTCACAACCATGGACAGGACTGGTGACTGCTCCGGGCCAAGGTGGCCCGGCAATTGCCACGCTACTTCCAGCCCCTCCCTTTTGGCAGGAGAAGGAACTCTTGAGATAGTTTCCAAATACATCCGGTACTGTGGGCAGGTTACTACTCTGTTGGAAAGGTGTCAATTGACAGGTCGGCCCAAGGTTAATTAGTATCCCAGCATGGCTGATGCCAAATTGAAACACAGGAAGGAAGAGATGCCTCAAAAGGAAATAATCAGTCACCCGCAGATTGCCCAGGGGAGCAATCCACTGTCGCAGGCCACGAGATTTGGCGATATGGTATTCGTTCAGGGCTGTACGGGCAGGCACCCTACTACAGGGGAGAATGGTTCGGACATCCGGGAGCAGACTCGGTTTGCGCTGGAGCGGATCAAAATGATCCTGGAGCATGCAGGATCATCCCTGGATAACGTGCTGACCAATACCTGTTACGTTACGAAGAGAGAGGACCTGCCGGGATTCAACGAGGCCTACGCAGAGTTTTTCCCCAGCGATTATCCGGCGCGGACGACGATAATAGTTCAGTTCGGGCAGCCGGACAACCTGGTGGAGATTACAACCACCGCTTGTATTCCCAGCTAGTCGAGACCATAGAGGAATGCAGTGGTGGGACCCGGTTGTCGCCGCCACCCCATCCTGACCTTTCACCGTAAAGGGCAAGGGAGTTTCCCAGGGACCGCATTCCCATCCTGACCTTTCGACCACGGCGGGGGTTCCGTCCCCTCGATGGGGGGAGAGTTTGCCAGATGTTGCTACAGCTTGCGGTAGACGATGTGGGAGCGGTTGCTGGTGTGGGGGCGAATCATGGGAGCCCACTCGCCGGTATCGGAAGCGGCGACCCAGGCATCGGTAAAGGGCACTTCGGGGGAATCAATTTCGTAAACGGCGGCGTACCGGGCGGTGCCTTGTACGTCGGACGATTCGAGCCGGTAACGGGTGCAGCTATGTACGCCGGGGGCCTTGACGATGTTAGGGATGTGCTGGGTATCGTAAATGCGGTTGAAGTCCGCTTCCAGTTCTTCGGGTACGTCCATTTGCACCAGGTAGATGTAGTCGGCCATAGTTCAGTCACCTCTCAGAGATTGTTTTGGCGGCGGTGGGAGCGTTTCGATTCGAGTGGAAGTGTCGCGTTGCCTTCGGAAAGAGGCACACACATAGGTCAGGGCCACTAGGACAACTTCATTGGCGATGTTGCGGGCGCGGAGGCTGCGTTCCAATGCAGGTGGTATAGCCTTGGGGCCAGGGCAGAGACAGACAGGTCTGCCCCCACCATTCTCGCGCTTGTACCACCTGAACGGAAACGCCATCCGTGCAGATGGCGGTATTGACGGATACAGCCAGCCAGTAATAGACTTAAGGCTCAGCGACCAACAGTGAGCCGCTCCTTCAGCGGCTCCCGGTCGCTCCTTTCTTGCAGATAGCATTAGCCTGACACCAGCGCCAAAGGTCCGCACTCGTTGAATAGAGATGCGGACTTTTCAATGTTACCGGACCCGTCAGTTTGGTCTAATAAGTCAGGTCCGATTCCACCCCTTCGGGCAGTTCCACCTGAAGGGCCTGCAGGCTGTGGGCCAGGCCGTGGTAATAGGCTACCACGACCAGCACGTCTACGATGCCGGCGTCGCCCACCAGTGATCGCATGGCCTCAAAGGTTGTGTCAGAGATGCGGTGGTGGCGAAGCAGTTCAAGGACAAACTGGACCACTGTGGCATCGTCTGCGTCAAGGCCGCTGGGAGCGCGGAACTCGCGAATGGCGGCGATCAGGTCGTCGCCGAGATTTGCTTCTTTGGCGCCCCGCTGGTTGACCGTCCAGACATAGTGGCCACCGGCTTCCCGGGCGGCCGTCAAGATTGCTACAGCCTTAACTCGGGGGTCCAGGGGCGTTTCGAAGCGCACGTATCCGCCCAGACCGGCGAAGGCGGCAGCCGCCTGGGGATTGTTCAGCAGGGCGGCATAATTGCGCTGCACTCCGCCGCGGCTGGTCTGGATATCGTCCCACACCGCCTGGCCGGCGGCGTCCATGTTTTCCCTTGATGCGAAAGGCACACGTGCCATAGCGTTATCTCCTAATTGTTGTTTCTTTGAAGACCGGGGCGAGGACATGACCGTAGCGGCAAGGTTGGCATATAGTTGGGTTAATCTTCATCGCCGGCTACGAAATCAGCGCCTTCACGCTCGTATTAACCTTCACCTACCACATGGCGAAGGGACTCCTGCGACAGTTACATTCAGCTTCCCGGGGGTGGTTGGGTAGAGGTCTCTCCCCTCTTTTAGGTTTCCATGCGCCGGCGGTTCCAAGCAGCCCTTTTCGACTGCACTACGATTCGGCCTTCTTCGCGACCTTCTTCGAGAGTTTGCTCCCTAGCCTTCCTCAACGCAGCCCGGTTTTTGCCGATTTCGTTCACGTAGAATTGCTGATATGACCAAACCTACTCCCTCGGCAAGGGGGAATAAGCCAGCAT
Organism: uncultured Dehalococcoidia bacterium; assembly: GCA_964587795.1. Classification (GTDB taxonomy): domain Bacteria; phylum Chloroflexota; class Dehalococcoidia; order Lucifugimonadales; family UBA3495; genus Bin22. The sequence continues at coordinate 68,394 of CAZPMU010000009.1, forward strand.
AAGTGACGCTGCGTCACCCTGGACAAGTTGCTCAGTAGGTACAGCCTGGATTTGCAGCTTCTCCGGAGAGTCCAAGCCTGAGACTATGCTTACAGTGTTGGCTACGGTCAAATACGCATATCCGGTAGTTAAGAGACCATAAAACCACTTGATGGCACCCCCAGAAAGACTGGGGATGCCAAAGCGTTAATGCTCTTCGTGGTCTCTCACCGAGATGCTTTAGTCGGCTGCCTGCTGCACGTTCTCCCCGTTTTTCTCCCACAGGGCCTCCAAAATGGCGCCGGGGGACATGGGCAACTTCTCCATGCGGACTCCGATGGCGTCGTGGATGGCGTTGGCGATGGCAGCCATGGGGGGTACTATGGGCACCTCACCCACACCCCGGACGCCGTAAGGATGGCCGGGGTTGGCCACCTCGACAATTACCGTGTCGATCATGGGCAGGTCCAGGCTAATGGGCATACGATAGTCCAGGAAGCTGGAGTTGACCATCTGGCCGTCGTCGCTGAAGTAGTACTCTTCGTTCAGGGCCCAACCGATGCCCTGGACGACTCCGCCCTGCATCTGGCCCTCCACATAGCTGGGGTGGATGGCCTTGCCGGCATCCTGAACGGTCGTGTAGCGGAGAATGTCCACCTTGCCGGTGTCCGGGTCAACTTCCACATCCACTATATGGGTGGAGAAGGCACCGCCGGCTCCGCGGGGGTCAACGCTGACCTGGCTGGAGATGGGGCCGCCACTACCGTTCAACTGGGAGGCCAGCTCCTTAAAGGTCATCTTCAAGTCGGAGTCGGACTTGTGCTGGAAGACGCCGGCCACCAGTTCCACGTCTTCGGCGGAAACCTCCCAGATGGTGGCCGCTCGCTCGATCATCTGGTTCTTGATGTCCTGGGCGCACTCGTAGGCAGCCCAACCGCTGGCGAAGGTGGTGCGGCTTCCGCCGGTCAGGAAGGTGTAGCCAACGGAGTCAGTGTCGGCCACGCTGGGGCGGACGTCCTCGGCGGGTATGCCCAGAACCTCGGCTGCCTGCATGGCGATGGACGCTCGGGTACCGCCGATGTCGGTCGAGCCTTCCACCAGGCTGATGGTGCCGTCAGCGGCCACGCCGATGCTGCAACTGGACTGCATACCAATGTTGAACCAGAAACCGGAGGCTATGCCCCGACCCTGGTTGGGACCAGTCAGGGGAGTGTTGTAGTGTTCAGTTGCCTTGGCAGCTTCCACAACCTCGACATTGCCTATTACCGGGAACTCCGGCCCGTCCACTCGGCGGGTGCCTTCCTTTGAGGCGTTGCGCAGGCGGAACTCGATGGGATCCATCCCGATTTCCCGGGCAATTTCATCCATCACCTGTTCGCCACCGAAGGCGCCGATGGGAGCGCCGGGGGCTCGGTAGGGGGCCACTTTGGGCTTATTGACCACCACGTCGTAGCCTTCTGCGCGGACATTCTCGATGTCGTAGGGAGCAAACATGCACTGAGCGCCCATGGTTACCGGAGAACCGGGGAAAGCGCCGGCTTCCAGGGCCAGGGTTGCATCGGCAGCGGTAATTTTGCCGTCCCTGGTGGCGCCAACCTTGACCCATACCGTGGAACCGGAAGTGGGGCCAGTGCTTTCAAAGACATCGGTGCGGGACATGAGCATCTTCACGGGCTGGCCGGTTTTCTTCGAGAGGATGGCGGCCATGGGTTCCAGGTAAACGGGAATCTTGCCGCCGAACCCACCGCCGATTTCCATGGGGACTACCTTTATTTCAGAAACGGGCATATCCAGTATCTGGGCCATGGAATCGCGTACTGCGAAGGCGCCCTGGGTACTGGTCCAAACAGTCAGTTTGCCGTCGGCATTCCACAGAGCAGCCGCGTTTTGGGGCTCGATGTAGCCCTGGTGGACGGTGCTGGTCCGGAAGGCCCTCTCAACGACAACATCAGCCTCGGCAAAGCCCTTTTCCAGGTCTCCCATTTCGTAGCGGAAGTGGGAGGCGACATTGCTGAGCTTATCGGTTCTTTCGCCGAGTTCCGTCGTGGTCAAGTCTTCAATCACCAGGGGGGCGCTGTCTTCCATAGCCTGGGTGACGTTGATTACAGGAGGGAGCACTTCATACTCCACCTCAATGAGTCCGACGGCTATCTCGGCCACATGGGGGTTGGAGGCGGCTACGGCCGCAACGGCATGCCCTCGGTAGAGAGCCTTGTTCTGGGCCAGAATATTCTCGCTGGAGAAGCGCACGCCCCGGCCCGGGTTTTCCATGCTGGCCACGGGGAGGTCTTTGCCGGTAATGACAGCCTTAACGCCGGGGTAAGCCGCGGCCTTGCTGGTGTCGATGGACTTGATGCGGGCGTGGGCGTGGGGACTGCGGAGGACCTTGCCGTGCAACAGACCCGACATTTGGAAGTCGCCGCCGTACTTGGCCCGACCGGTTACCTTGTCGGTACCGTCGTGGCGGACGGGGCGGGTTCCAACCACGCTGTAATCAGTGTTTGACAGAACGATATTGGACATAGCCAACCCTCTC
>CAZPMU010000010.1:0-51771 GCA_964587795.1 uncultured Dehalococcoidia bacterium
ACCTTCGTGTCCCTTCGTGCCCTTCGTGGATAACCAGAAATGGGCCAAAACGGAACCAAATGGAACCATTATCAAAAAAATCCCATTAGTGAACATTAGTGCCCATTCGTGGATAACCCCCAAAATGGGCCAAAATGGAACCAAATGGAACGATAATAAAAAAATTCCCATTAGTGAACATTAGTGGACAAACCCCACCCACCGGCCCTGGAGACTGCCTATCCCGGCAGGCTGCCTATGGCCCCCGGCACGGCGTCGGCCACTTCCGAGGCCAGCAGCCCCACCGTGCCCGTGCCGGCAGTAACCTGTTCTGCCGCCAGGCCGTGCAGGTACACACCGCAGCCGGCCGCGTCGAAGGGAGTCATGCCCTGGGCCAGCAGGCTGCCTGCTATTCCCGTCAGCACGTCGCCGGTGCCGCCGGACGCCAGGCCGGGGTTCACAAAGGGACACAAACGCACCAGGCCGTCGCGCTGCGGGCCACCGTTGGATAGGCCGGTGGCTGGCAACCCCGGCTCGGCTATGGCGGTAAAGGCGCCTTTGAGCGCCACCACCGCCTCCCATTGGGCTGCCCATTCACGGGCCGCGCCCACCCGGTCCCGCTGCACCTCCGCCGTGGACAGGCCGGTCAGGGTGGCCATTTCGCCCGGGTGGGGCGTCAACACCAGCGGGCCGGAGCGCCGGCGCCACCAGCCGGGCAATCTGGCCAGGCTGTTCAACCCGTCGGCATCCGCCAGTACGGGCAGGTTGGCCGTAAGCCCGTTCAGCAGCAGGCGTTCCACGAAGTCCGTAACGCCGTCAGACTGGCCCATGCCGCTGCCCACGACCATGGCGTCGTAGCGGGGCAGCAACCCTGCCAATACCTGGGCGGCATCAGGCTCGATGCGGCCGTATTCATCCTCGGGTAGCGGCAGGTGAATGGTCTCGGTAAGCTGGGCCGCTACCATGGGATAGACACTTTCGGGCGTGGCCAGGGTTACCAGCCCGGCGCCGGTTCGGTGGGCGGCGCGGGCAACCAGGCAGGCCGCGCCCACGTAGTTGCGCGACCCCGCCACCACCAGCAGGTGGCCGTAGGTGCCTTTGTGGGAATCCCGGGGGCGGGGTGGCAGCCGCGACGCCACCCACTCGGGTGTCATCAATTCCAGCGTAATATCGTCCTGGCCCACGCCGTCGGGCAGGCCAATGCCCAGAATCGCCAGTTCCCCCGCCCGTTCCGCGCCGGGGAAGGCCAGCAGGCCGGCCTTGGGAAAGCCCAGGGCCAGGGTGGCATCCATTGCTGGAGTGGCCTCGTCCACCGCGCCGGTGTCCGAGTCCAGGCCGGTGGGCAGGTCCAGGGCCACCAGCAGCGGGTATCGGCCCCCTTCCCGTGCCGCCGCTGTCCGCAGCAGGGCATCCCGCACCACGCCCCGCAGGGGACGGGAGCGGCCCGTTCCCAGCACCGCGTCTATGACCAGGTTACTGCGCGACAGGAGCCTTTCATAAGCGGCCAGGTCTTCGCCGCCGGCCAGGTCCAGCACGTTCACCCCGTAGTCGCGGGCCAGGTCCAGCTTGGGGTCCATTTCGGGACGGCGGGTCAGCAGGCAGGCGGTAACCTCGGCCCCCCAGCGGCGCAGGTGGCGGGCCGCCACCAGCCCGTCGGCGCCGTTGTTGCCTGGCCCCACCAGGATGATCACCCTGGAGCCGGCGACGCGGCCCAGGCGACTGCGGGCGTACTCGGCGACGGCCAGACCGGCGTTTTCCATCAGGGTGTCAAGGCTGGCGCCCTGCCGCTCCGATTCCTGCTCCAGGGCAGTCATCTGGGCGGCGGTTACCACCTTCAGGTTGGCGGTTGGCACTGCGTCACCACGAAGGCCACGGCATACTCGCGGGAGTGGGAGATGCTGAGAGAGATGTCCTGTACGCCCAGGCGTTGGGCCCGGACCTTGGCCCGACCGTGGAGCAGGATGGATGGCGCGCCGCTGGGGGCCCGGACCACCTCGATGTCCTTCCAGGCCACGCCCCGGACGCCGGTGCCCAGGGCTTTCATGGTGGCTTCCTTGGCGGCAAAGCGGGCTGCCAGGTTGGGCGGCCGTTCCCGGCAGTATGCGATCTCCCCCGGCGTGAAGATGCGCCGCAGGAAGCGCTGCCCGTACCGCTCCAGCACCCGGGCAATGCGGGGTATCTCGATGATGTCAACGCCGGTGGTCAGGCTGCTCATAGCTAACCGGGCCAACTCAAACAAGGATAGACAGGATGTACAGGATAGGGCTGACGTTCAGCCAAGGCATCCTGTCCATCCATACACATTCAATGGCTAGTCGGGCACGGTATGTCCGGGGAGGTTCAGGTTGGCCAGAATGCGGGACACCGAGTAACTGCGGTTCAGGACGTAGAAGTGGATGCCGGGTACGCCATTCTCCCACAACTCTTCAACCTGGCGGGTCGCGTACTCCACGCCCAGTTCCCGCACCGCGTTGTCGTCTTCCGCGTACTGTTCCAGCTTGCTGTCCAGGTCCGGCGGGATGGTGGCCCCGCACAGGGAGGTGAACCGGCGAATCTGCGCCGTGTTCAGAATGGGCAGCACCCCGGGGATAACGGGTACGTCGATGCCGGCCTTGTGTGCCCGGTCCATGAACTCGAAGAAGTACCGGTTATCGTAGAAGAGCTGAGAGATCAGGAAGTCGGCGCCCCGGTCCACCTTCTCCCTGGCATAGCTGATGTCGAAGTCCAGGTCGGGAGCCTCCGTGTGCCCTTCAGGGTAGCACGCGGCGGCCAGCCCGAAGTCGAAGTTAGACCGGATGTGGTCAATCAACTCCGTCGCATGACCGAAGCCGCCGTCCACGGGAACAAAGTTCTCCTGGCCCCTGGGCGGGTCTCCCCTCAGCGCGATGACGTTCTCCACCCCGGCGCCTTCAAGCCTTTCCAGGACACTGTTCACTTCCTTCCTGGTCTGGGCTACGCAGGTCAGGTGGGCCATCACTTCCAGGTCCGTCTCCTGCTTCACCTGCATGGTAATCCGCTCGGTGAATGCCCGGGTAGAGCCTCCGGCCCCATAGGTAACCGATATGAAGTCCGGACTATAGGCCCGGACCCGGTCAATAGCCCGGAACACCGCCGGAATCCCGTCCTCCTCCCGGGGCGGGAAGAACTCGCAGGATACGGTGCGCTTCTTCTGGAGTATCTCTCTTATCTTCACGATGGCTGGTCCTCACGGGTCCCGCCGCAAGCCCTGGCGACCGGCGCCGGACTTTTCGGCCACTTGCTTGATATAAATATACCTTTATATATTCTTGCAGGTCAGATTGCGGGTATTGTACCACATGGGCAACGGTCTCACCGGCACCCCCCGATTATCTCACTTGAAGGATTCTCCCTACCCAAGAGGCGCAAAGGAGCACGGAGAATCTCTGTGTAACTCCACGAACTCCGCGCCTCTGGGGCGAGAATTGGGCTGGCACACAGACAAGGGAAGGTGGAAGACAATGAAGGAGGGCAGCTCCCCATCTGGCGAGAGTGCCGCAGTCAATGCGCGCATTGCCATGCCGGGAACTATGGGGACTGCCTGGTATTTTGCCCGGTCCTATCTGCCATGCAGGAAGGGACTGTTGCCATTGTCAGAGTAGGTCGGTTCCTGGGGTCTGAGGCCCAGTCCCATCCACCAGTGGCGGCCCTTCCCGCGACGCTGGCGCTGAAATCCCTGGGCCGTAAGCTGCATTCCAAAGCTGCGCTGGGCCAGGGGTTCTTCGCCGCGCAGGTGGCACCAACTGGCGTAGTCCTGATAAATTCCCTTGGCGATGACCTTGTGTTCTTCCCCCACCTGGCAGCGTTCCAGTATATAGGTGACAACGTCGGCCACTGACGAAATGATCCCGTTGCGGGAAGGTACCTCCCTGGTCTGGGGTTCCGTCTCCAAACTGACGGCATCGTTGGTCGACGCCGAAGTATCTTCGGCCACTCGGAGGCAACAGTATTCCAGCAGAGCTAGGTAATTCTGTAAACCACCGAAGTCGTCCCAGAACACCTCCTTGCCGTCCAGTCCCTGGGCGTCCAGGGAGAAAGGAATATCCCGGACCTCAAACCTGGAGCGGTAGTCCGGCGGGCAGACCCAAACGGGGGAAAGGAGGTTATGGGCCACCGTCTTGTTCAGCACGTAAAAGCTGCAACGGGCCGCCCGAAGGTCGGGGTCGGGTTCCTGCAGTGGAGCCCCACGGTAAGTAGTCTCCAGGGACCGGTATGTCTGAATGGCGGAGAAGGCAAAGGCGCTTCGAATCTGGTTGCTCACGCAGCGCACCAGGTCCCGGTTGTCCGCCAGTTCCAGGGGAGTATCCACTTCAAGAAAGTCGTTGGTAATGGACTTGAAGGCGGTTTTGGCCGGGACACTGGCGGATGTGATGACACCCCTCTGTGCCGCCGCCCAGAAGGCGATGGACAGCGCCAGGTTCTCTCGTACCATCTGAATGTTAATCGCTGCTGGCCCCACTTCTCCACCTCCTCAATCGTGGCAGGCCGATAGGTAAGCCCTCTCCTGACAATAAAATCCCCCTGCGCCAATGGGGCAGGGGGAATCCGGTTTTTTCCTTAACCTACTGGTTAATGTCCATTACCACTTTGATTATGTTGTCCTGGCGCTGCTCGTACATGTCATACGCCTGCTGGACTTCGGAGAAGGGGAGTCGGTGGGTAATGAGGTCGGCGGGTTCACACCAGCCCCGCTCGCGCAGGCTCACCAGATCCTGTATCTGGCTGATGGGGTCGCTGCTGCGGGCGCCGGTAGTGGGGAAGATGGTGGGCTGCTTTTCCATCAGCAGGTTGTGTTCCAGGGGAACAAAGTCGTCGCTCTGGATGCCGAACAGAATTACGGTGCCAAACTGGCGCACCTGCCGGAAAGCTTCGTTAAAGGTGTCCGGGTAGCCGGCCGCTTCCACCACAATGTCGGGCCCGGCACCCCGCGTAATTTCCTGAACCGCTTCCGTCAGGTTGTCTTTGTCCGGATTAACAGTGTGGGTAGCGCCCATCTGCACCGACTTTTCCAGGCGGTAATCCAGAGGATCCACCGTAATTACGTTACGGGCGCCCATGCGGGACGTGAGCATGGTGAAGCTCAGGCCAATGCTGCCCTGGCCCAGGACCAGCACGTTCTTCTGCAACAGCGTGTCCATACGCTTGCAGGAATACAGGACGGTTCCAGGGGGCTGGCACATCACCCACTCATCCAGCGGCCCCTGGTCGGGCAGCAAGATCATACGGCCTGGACGAGAGACAATATACTCCATCAGGCCGCCGGCACCCCGGTCCGGAATGACTATTACCCGCTGTCCTTCATGGAAATCATCGGTTCGGCTTTCAGTAATCACGCCAGCCAGTTCGTGGCAGGGGCGCCCTGGCATCATAGGATAGTGTTCTTCTGGCTCAATGGGTCCGTACCCATGCCGGATATCGCTGCCACAGACGGAAACCCGTTCCAGCTTGATCAGGCACTCACCATCGCCGGCCTGGGGTATGTCCAGATCCACAAAGTCAAACTGTTTGGGCGCCACAATTCTGGCTGCTCTCATGCTTTGCCGCTCCCTCCTTATTTCATTAGCTAGAGTTTCTCTGGAATGGGCCGCACGATCCAGTGCATACCAAAAGAGGCCACATACTCAAGGGCATTTCTTTGCTGGTCAGAGGATCGCAATTATCTTATCGGGTTGCCCCGACCTGGGGCAAGCCGTAAGTCATAATACAATCTATAGTATATGAAGATTGTATAAGGATTTCGTCATGTTATGAATAAATATGGGGCAAACTGACCCGATAGATAATTTTGAGTCGGATATTTATTGAACATAATCCGTCATGGATTGGATTTTTCCGGTTGACACTTTTTCCGGCTTCACTGTAGGCTACCCCAAAAGCCCCAGCTAATGTACCCGACTGCACCTGGAGGATCCCGTGGCCACTACCACCCAGGACCAAATACTGGTAGAACGTCAATCTCCCATCGTTACCATCACCATCAACCGGCCCAGGCAGCGCAATGCCATCAATTACCGAATGTGGGGGGAACTGGCAGACCACCTGTCGAAGCTGGACCAGGATCGGGAAGTTCGAGTAGTTGTAATTACCGGCGCCGGCGACGTGGCCTTCTCCGCCGGCGCCGACATCGCCGATTTCGACGAATATCGCGCCGACTCCGCCAAGGGCAGGGTGTATAACGACGCGGTTGATCGCCTGCTGGACACCCTGGCAGCTATGAACACCCCAACCATTTCCATGATACGGGGCTTTGCCGCCGGTGGCGGGTGCGAACTGGCAGTGGCCACGGATCTGCGCATTGCCGCCGAGGGCAGCCGGCTGGGCATTCCGGCGGCACGCCTGGGAATCAGCATCGGCCACCGGGAGATGCGGGGACTGGTCAACCTTGTGGGCAAGGGTAACGCCCTCTACATCCTGCTTTCCGGTCGTCTGGTGGACGCGGATGAGGCACTGCGCATGGGCCTGGTGAACCAGGTGACCAAGCCCGAGGACCTGGAGGAAGTTACCTACCGGCTGGCCCGCGACATCGCCTCCCTCGCCCCCCTGTCCCACGCGGCAAACAAGCAGACCTTAAACCAGGTGCTGGCAAAGCCGGCGCTGGACAACCTGACCCCGGAGGAGGCCAACATTCCCCTGGCCCAGTTCGATACCAGGGACTACCAGGAGGGATACCACGCCTTCCTGGAAAAGCGCGCCCCCAACTTCACCGGGGAGTAGAGTATTCCACTAATTGGCACGAATTCTTGCTAATGGATTGATACAGAATCAACAGGGGCGCTGGGCCCCAAGATAGACATACCCAATTAACATTGGTGAACATTCGTGTCTATTCGTGGATAAGAGAAAAATATGGCGGCGAAAGTACGGAAAAGACGGGCTGACGTGCTGCTGGCGGAACGGGGGTTGGCCGACAGCCGGGAACAGGCCCAGGTAATGATAATGGAGGGCCTGGTCTTCGCGCTGTCGGGAAGGGTGGCCAAGGCCAGTTCCGCCCTGCCTGAGGACGCTCACCTGGAAGTGCGCGGCCGTCTGGCCTACGTCAGCCGGGGAGGGCTGAAGCTGGCCGGGGCCCTGGACATCTTTGCACTGGCGGTGGAAGGACAGATTGCCCTGGACGTGGGAGCTTCCACCGGAGGTTTCACCGACTGCCTGCTGCAGCGGGGCGTCCGGCACGTCTACGCGGTGGACGTGGGCCACGGGCAACTGCATTACAGGCTGACCCGGGACGACAGGGTCACGGTGATGGAAAAGACCAACGCCCGTCATAACTACCACCTGCCGGAACTTGTGGACCTGGTGGTAATTGACGTTTCCTTCATCTCTTTGAACCTGGTAATTCCGCCGGCCCTGGAACACTTACGGGCCGGCGGACACATCGTCGCCCTGGTAAAGCCCCAGTTCGAGGCCCCCCGGGAGCAAGTGGGGCGAGGAGGCATCATCAAGGACCCGAAGGTGCATGCCGCCGTGCTGGGGCGAACGGTAATCCGGGCAACGGAGCAAAGACTCCGGCTCCGGGGCATGTGCCAGTCACCAATTCTGGGAGACAAGGGAAACCGGGAGTTCTTTCTGCTGCTGCAAAAGCCGGGGACTCCTACGCCGAAAGTGGGGAAATAGGCATGGCCCGAGACCGCCTCGCCAGCCTGTCACTGCTGATCGCCTTGATTGCTATATCGTGGGTAGTGCAGGTGGTCAACATACTCATGGACTACAGCCTGAACCAGTACGGCCTGATACCCCGCACCATCGAAGGGCTTCGGGGCATACCGCTTAGTCCCTTCCTGCACGGCGGATTCGGCCACCTGATATCCAACACATTTCCCCTGCTCATCCTGGGCGGCCTGGTGGCGGCCCGGGGTCAGGCCAACTTCGTTGGCGTAACCCTGTTCATAGTTTTCATCGGTGGCCTGGCCGTCTGGTGCGTGGGCCGTCCCTGGCCATGGGATAACGTACAGCACGTGGTTCACGTAGGTGCCAGCGGGCTGGTGTTCGGCTACTTCGGTTACTTGGTGGCCAGGGGCTGGTACGAGCACAGCTTCCTTGCCATCATCGTGGCTGCGCTGGTAATAGTGGTGTTTGGCTCCGGTATCTTTCTCGGTCTGCTGCCCACCGCGCCCTACATTTCCTGGGAGGGTCACCTTTGCGGTCTGGTGGCCGGCGTGCTGATTGCCCGGTTCACTCGTTCCCGGTTCCGCAGGCAGAGTACGGGGCAGGCCACCCGATAACTAGGGGAACCACAATCCTGACCGGAACAGGCAATATGAAGATTACAGACGTCGAATGCCTTGTCCTGGACCGCAGTTTTCCCTTCGTGCGCGTCTATACCGACGAGGGCATCGTGGGAATTGGTGAGTGCTTCCGGCGGCAGCCCGGCATCGTCAAGGCGACCATTGACGAACTGCTCAAGCCGGCCCTGGTGGGCAAAGACCCGACGGAGACAACCCTGCGCTTCAACGATATGTGGAGGGCAGGGTCAGCCCTGGAAATGGGGGGCTCCATCTGGTGCGCCATCGCGGGGATCGACATTGCCCTGTAGGACATAAAAGGCAAAGCGGTCGGACAGCCCATCGCCAATCTGCTGGGCGGCATGGGACGGGACAGGATAAGAATGTACGCCAGTTCCATGCGCCGGGATATGACTCCGCTGGAGGAAGCCCGTCGCGCCGCTTCCTTCGTCGAGCAGGGCTACACCGCCTACAAGCTGCACAGCGCCGTGCCCGGGGCGATGGACGAAACCGCAGACCATACCATCGCCACCGTCACTGAAGTACGGAAGGCGGTAGGCGACGACATAGATATTCTGATCGACGTCAACGGGGCCTACTCGGTGCACCGCGCCATTGAGGTTGGCAAGGCCCTGGAATCGCTGGGGGCGTTCCACTTTGAGGAACCCCGGCCGCACTATGACCTGGAGGGCCTGGCCGCCGTAGCGGACGCCCTGGACATACCCATAGCGTGGGGCGAGATGATCTATACCCGCTACGAGTACCGTGACCTTATCCTGAAGGGCAGGGTGGACATTATCCAGCCCGACATTGTGAAGGCGCCCGGCTTCACCGAGTTCCAGAAGATTGCCGCCCTTTGCGAGACCTTCGGCAAACCCATAACGGTGCACAATACCCAGCCCACAATCAGCACGGTAGCCCACCTGCACTTCTGCGCCGCCTACCCCATTGTGCCCTATGCCCAGGAGTACAACATCGAGCCCGTAACCATCCGGGACGAGGTTCCCGTCCTGAAGGAACCGCTGGATGTAATAGACGGCTACCTGGCCGTGCCCACCGGCCCGGGACTGGGAATAGAACTGGACGAGAGAGCCCTGAAAGTTCTGGCCGAACGCTAAGCCTTTGGTAATTCCATGGTCTGCTTCACGCTTTGCGCGGAGCAGAGCAGAGCGTTCCCCAGGGGGTTGGAGAGGGTGGTAAGATACCAGCTACAGACCTTAACTTGACCCAGTGTTCAGTGGTGCGAGACATCACCGCCGAACAGCAGCACTAAAGCAGGAGGAAACCTATGGACGTTAGCGAAGTAGCGGAGATGTTGATGGCCCAGGGCAAACGGGTATCGGTGGCCGAGGCGGATACCGCCGGGCTGATCGGCTACCTGTTGGGCACCATCCCCGGCAGTTCCCAGTACTTCCCCGGGGGCGTGATTGCCTACACCGGCGGGCTGAAGCAGAGCATCCTGGGCGTTTCCGATGAGCTTTACGACACCAAGGGCAGTGTCTGCGAGGAGATGGCCATTGCCATGGCGCGGGGCGTCCTGGAACTGACTGGCACCGACTACGCCGTCTCCACCACCGGCGTAACCGGCCCGGGCCAGGGGCGTTCGTCCTTCCCCATCGGCACCTTCTACATTGGCCTGGCCGACGCCAACGGCAACGACGTGGCCATCCACCGGGTGTTCGACAGCGACCGTGACGGCAACAAGCGTGCGGCGGCCCAGGCAGCCATCGACCTGCTGGGCGAACGGCTGAAGGAAGGTCAGGGTGGTTGATATGACCAACAAGAGCCGGATAATTCTCTTGGGCCAGAACCTGTTCTTCCAGGCCCGGGTTGAAACGGTGGCCGAACCCCTGGGCTACTCGGTCCGCCAGGCCCACACCGCCGCCGACTTCTGGGATTGCTACGCCGATGATGAAACGAAACTGGTATTGGTGGACCTGGAAGGCGATGCCGCTACTTGGAACGCCGTCATGGCGGACCTGGGAGAGCGGACCGCCGCCGGCACCGGAAGCGGCCCCCGAATCGTTGCCTTCGGCCCCCACGAGGATACGGCGTCCCTGGAACGGGCGGCGGCCCTTGGCGCGCAGCAAACCCTGAACAAAGGCCGCTTCAGCGCCACTCTGGTGGAGATAGTGGGGGGCGGGGGTTAGCTTCACCCGCCTGAATCGGCGTCAGCCAATCGAGGCACAACCTCCTTGAATGTCCGCCAGTCAGGACTAACTCCGACTCCCGGGCACAGGGAGTGGGGCAGACACCAATTGGTGGGAAGCAACTGCACTACGATATTCTGACCTGCGGTTAGCCCCCTACCCCCGAAAGTGCGGCATCACCCGGTCGGCAAACAGTTCCAGGTTGCGCAGGCCGCGGCGCAGGTCCATGCCAGGCCACATCATGCGAAAGCTGCCGTGGGACATGCCCAGTTCCCGCAGCTTTTCTATTTCCCCGATGCAGTCCTCCGGGTCGCCGATGATGAAGCGGTCTTCGGCCAGTTCGGAGAAGGCCGTGCTGAACTCCTCGTCCATGGCCTTGTCCTGTCCCCACTGGGCGTAGGCGGCGTACTTGCCGCCCAGGAAGGGAGCGGCGTCGGCCCAGGCCTGCTCACGGGTCTCCCCCACGTATAATTCGCGGGCAATGGGCAGATCGCTGGGAGCATTGGAGCCGGCGGCTTCCGCCGTTTCGTGGTAAAGCTCAATCTGGCGCTTGATAGCGGTGTAGGTGGCGTGAGGGTTAACGTACCAGGTGTAGCCCCGGCGGGCGGCCCGCTTGATGGCGGCGTCACCGTTGGCCGCCACCCAGATGGGCGGGTGGGGCTGCTGGATGGGACGCAGGGTCATCCGGGCGCCCTCCAGGTGGAAGTGCTCACCGTGGTGGGTTACCTCGTCCTGGGTCCAAAGCTGGCGCATCACGTCCAGGCACTCCAGGTAGCGGGAGACGCGGCGGTTGCGGGGAACGGCAAAAGCATCGTACTCCTCGTCGCGGTAGCCCAGGGCGGCGCTCAGGTGGAAGCGGCCGTTGGTGATGATGTCCATGGTAGTCACCCGTTCCGCCAGGTCCACGGGATGGTGCAGGGGCACCAGCAGGGTAGCCACCATACCCATGCCCTCGGCCTCGGCGGCCAGGCGAGCCAGCAGGGGTACCGTCTGAAGCTGCTGGTAGGGGGGCGTGAGGTAGTGCTGGCCCTGGTAAAGGAAATCGAAGCCCAACTGGCGGGAGGCGCGGATGTACTCCACGATTTCCTGGAAGCTCTGCCGCATATCGGCTTCCATGGGCTGCTGGCCCATGCCGGAAAGGGATACGCCGAATTGCATGATGTCTCCTTGATAGAAAGTGATCTCTGAGAGAGAAGCGGTGGGATTATAGTGCGGCATCGGCCGCCGTTCAATGGAGTATCCTCGCACCTCTACATTTGCGCCAGGTTAGTGGCCAGGTTGTAGACGAACCAGCCGTCGCCGGTGATGAAGCTCTGGGGCTTGGCGGTCTGGGCGTCGCGCATGATGCCCAGACCGTCGCTGTAGGGTTCGAAGGTAACGATGCGATCATAACGGACGCGAAACCGTTTCCTGGAGCCGGCAAAGTAGATGTGCTTGGTGGTCAGGCCCAGCAGTCCATTGTCCACCCGCTGGGTTTCCTCCCATTCCACGGCGCGGCTGCGGAAGGTGCTGGGGCGATAGTAGAGCCCCCGAGCCACGCGGATACTGACACCGTGAGACGTACCCCGCCGCTCCCGCCGGGTCACAGTCTCCAGGTAATCCACCCCATCAATCACCCAGACCAGTTGCTCGGACTTCATCAAGTTGAAGGGCAGGTTGCCTTGAACCTGCTGGCGCTGGGGGATGATGCCGTTGGCCACATCGCGGATGACAGCGGCCTGGATAAGACTGGTGTGGGCTCCGTTGCCATTGACGTCCCTGCTGGTCAGGCCGAAGTGGTCCAGATACCTGGCCAGGGCGTTCTCCTCGTCCAGGGTGAAGATGCCATCCTCCAGGGAGCCTTCCACCGCCGCTTCCCAGGCGCGGACGAGAAGCTGGCGAGCTTCGGGGGAGGTAAGCCCCGCCTGCTGGATGGCGGCGGACAGTTCCTGCAGGTGAGCGTCGCCGGGGTCGGTGGCCAGGGCAGCCAGGCGGGCGTCCAGGGTCAGGCGGTCGGTGGCGGCCCGGTCCAGGGTGGCCTCGCCCTGTTCGGTCTGGGAGTCCTCGTCCAGGGCCATGCGGTCGCGAAACTCCCGCAGACGAGTTTCCTCGTCCCGGGTGAGAATGCCGTCGGCCATAGCGTGGGTGATGCCCCGGGTCCACCCGGTGGCCAGGGCAGCCCCAATGTCGTCCTCGCTGGCGTAGGCGCGGGCGGCAATAGCGCTCAGGGTCTGGCGCAGGGCCGCTTCGTTGAAGCTGGCGGCGCCGGCGGACTGGGCAACAAGCTGTACCATCTCCTCGATGCCTGCATGGTGACGGTCGCGGCACTCCCCGTGCTGCTTACGCAGGAACCCGGCATTCTGACCACAGTAGCGACAGTCGCCCATAAATGCGAGTCCTCCACGGTTGCCTTCAGGATGTAGTTGCCGATTCAAGGCCCTGACATATTACAACGCGGGGCCGCAGGAGCAAACCTGCGCGCCGGAAAGCGTTGTGCAGACACACAGGCCGGCCCCGGTGAACATAGTGCCAGACCCGCGTTTCATCCCCAAATTTTTCCGTTCCATTTGGGCCCATTTCGGCCCATTTTTGCCAGTTTTTGTATCTGGCGGCACAGGGCTAATGGAGTTCCGGTGATAGCAATTTCTTCATTCGCCAGATACAGGACCGGGACAAATGGGGCCGAAGTGAGACATTTTGGTCCCTTCAGGAATCCGGCAAGTAGTCGACTTCAGGCCTCCGGTGAGCAGAGGGACCACGGGATTCAACCTTGTCGAGTACCTGAAGCGAAATTCCCCCTTTAGGGGAAGACGCACTTGGGTGGGTTACCATCCTTAGGGCTGTGCGAAAGTAACCGGAGCATTCCCACTCTCCCTGGTTTTAAGCCGCAGCAAGGCTCGATTGCTGTTCACAGGCCAGGCACACCGGGGCCCCGTAGGTAGTTTGCTCTCTGTTCCCGCACTGGTGACAGAATCGCATCGAAAAATCCCTGAAATCTTGTATGGGAAGGCATTGATAATCATCACTCCAGCAGCCTATACACATCGGACGCTGAGGGGCAAACCGGGTCACCCCGCTTCCGCACCAGATACAGTATCCTGGCGCCCGGCGGTTGCTTACCCGCCGCTGCGGAGGTTGGCCGGGTCCCAGTGAGCGGTACCGCTGTCTTTGAGTTACCATTACATCTTCTCCTTTTGAGTGGTTGAGCTTGCATTTCCGCATTAGAGGCTTGTACGCCCAAACTGAAAATGTACCCCAGCAATAGGCTCGAATTATCCCGCAGGTTAGTCCACCTCAGCCCCTTACTCCCACTCCCCGCCGGAAACAATACCCAGGCGGGGGTCGCGCAGCTTTTTCAGGGCACGGGCCTCAATCTTGTGGACGGCCTGTCGGGAAATGCCGAGCTTTCGGCCCACATCCACCAGAGGAAGTTCGCGATTGCCGCCCAGGCCGAAGCGCATTTCCAAAACGCAGCGGTCGCGCTCGGGCAGTGTCTGCAACGCTTCGTGCAGCTTTTCGCCCATCATTTTGGCGCAAGCTATCTCTTCGGGACCGGGGGACGGGTCGGCGATGGTATCGCCCAAGGTGAGATCGCTGTCGTCATCACCAACAGGTTCGTCAAGGCTTCTGCCCTGCATAAAGGGATACCGGACGCTTACGTATTTCTCCCAGGGAAGTCCCAGAGCATCGTAAAGCTCCCCTTCCACGTCGTCCTTCCACAACTCATTGCGCAGTTGAGCTTCGACCTCCGCTATTCGGCGGCGTTGAGCAGCTACATCCTTGGGCATTACTGTGGGATGCAGGTTGCGCCGAACAAAGTCGGAGATTTCGTGCTCGATGGCGGGCCGGGCGTAAGACGCGAAGCTGACCCGCCGCCTGATATTGAACCCCTCTATGGCAGAAATGAGACCAATCTGTCCCTGCTGGACCAGGTCGTCAAGCGTAATCGAACTCTCCCGTCGTAGTCGGGCTATGAGTTTATCCCAACGCTGGAAGGCTATACTCCAAACCAGTGGCTGATAGTCGGCGATCAACCGGCGCCGGCAGTGGCTCCCTATCCGTTCCAGGTCTTTAAGGCTCTTCTCGTAAATAGGTGCCCGCTCGATCAGCTTCAGATCCATGGGTATGGTGTCCAGTTGTTCCCGCAGTTCCTCCAGCCGGAAATGGCCGAAATCGTCCACCAGTTCCTGGGGAAGGGTGGCGATGTTCAGCTGAAGAAAGGCCAGAAACTGGAAGGCAAAATCCTCCTCTTGGTCCAGCACGTCGGAGACCCTGAAGACCAGCAAGCGGTCAACGCTACCCACCAGCGCCTTCGTCAGGGGTGAAGCGCCGGCAATTTCGGACAAGGTGGGAGCTTCAGGCTGGCCCAGGAAATCTTGGATCTCCCGTACAACCGGTTCGCTTTTGGCAATGTTGACCACCAACGCCCGGACCACTTCCGAGGTAATCCATGCATCTTCAGTCCTGCCAGGATTTTCCTCAATGACGAGTTTCCTGAGAAGCTGGTAATGCCGCTCGGTATTGATCAGGAAGAACCGCTGGAGATCCCTTCCGATGGTCGCCGCATCGTCGGTAATATCAGGCTTTTGAGATTGCAAGTTTTTCAAGTTCTTGCTCCTTCAGTTGTATTTTCGCCTGGGGTGTTCACAGCTATCAGGGCGTGTACGTACAGGTCCCCTCGCGCCGGCGGGCGTTGGCTGCGCCTGGCAATGGCCGGCGCAGCCGAGCCGCACGGACGCGGATATGCCGGCGTGGTGATTCACCGGCACAAAGGGACCAGGGTAAGAACCTGGAATACCGAAACACGTTAAACGTGGGTGGCCCACACTGGGCCTCTACTGAAGGGGGCTAAACGCCCGGCGCACTACGGCGCTAAATCAAAGGGGGAACTAAGTCCCGGCGTCCATTAGGACGATCTAAAAGGGGGCTAAACGCCCGGCGCACTACGGCGCTAAATAAAGGGGGGAACTAAGTCCCGGCGTCCATTCGGACGATCTAAAAGGGGGCTAAACGCCCGGCGCACTACGGCGCTAAATCAAAGGGGGAACTAAGTCCCGGCGTCCATTCGGACGATCTAAAGGGGGCTAAAGGCCCGGCGCTTGGAAGCGCACTCGCAAGAGGAAGGCAATATGCCCTTGCACAAAGCAATGCTCTTATTGATATTGAGAGCTAACTATAATAGTTTAGTCAATACTTGTTTCTCTGTCAACCCTTTTGAGGGCAATTTTCCAGGATTCGCGAAATCTGGCCAGATTCGCCGTTCGTTTAAGCCGGGGCGGGTCAGGCATATACAGATAGTCGGGGTTAACCGATCTGTCAACCACAATTCTCGGGAATTTCGAAAACCGGGGCCGGAACAGCCGCCGGCGCCCTTCTTACCCCCGGCCGATGAAGGGCATCTTGGTGGCCATGACCGTCATGAACTGGACGTTGGCGTCCAAGGGAAGGCTGGCCATGTAGACCACAGCCCGGGAGACGTTTTCCACGGCCATGGTGGGTTCCACGGCTATCTCCCCATAGGGCTGGGGCACGCCCGTCTTGAAGACGGATGCCATCTCCGTGTCGGCGTTGCCGATGTCGATCTGGCCGCAGGCGATATCGTACTTGCGGCCGTCCAGGGAGGTGGAACGGGTGAGGCCGGTGATGGCGTGCTTGGTGGCGGTGTAGGGGGCCGAGTTGGGCCGGGGCACGTAGGCGGAAATGGAGCCGTTGTTGATAATGCGACCGCCCATGGGGTCTTGTTCCTTCATCATGCGGAAGGCCTCCTGGGTGCAGAGGAAGGCGCCGGTGATGTTGACGTCCACCACCGCCTGCCACTGCTCGTAGGTCAGGTCTTCCAGGGGAACGGGCGGCGCGCTGATGCCGGCGTTGTTGAAGAGCAAGTCCAGGCGGCCAAAATGCTCCCTGGTAGCGGTGAAAAGGTTGGATACTCCATCGGGCTTGCCGATGTCCCCGGGGACGGCCAGCATCCGCCCGGCGGCATCGCCGGCCATGGAAATGGTCTCCTCCAGGAGCTGGGCACGGCGTCCGGCCACTGCTACGGCATAGCCTTCGGCGGCCAGGGCCAGGGACGCGCTGCGGCCGATGCCGGTGCCGGCGCCGGTAACGATGGCTACCTTGCCGTTGAAGCCTTCGGACTGGTTCTGCATGGTTTCACTCTTCCTTCTTTCTGCTACTGTCCAGGAATGGGCACGAATGTTCACTAATTAATTCTCTGCGGGGCAGGCAGCCACAAAGTCTGCCCTTGCGGGTAGCGGTGACTATGCGCGCGCCGTCACCCCCCATCCCAACCTTCCCCCTCAATGGGAGAAGGGGCCATGTCACTCGTTGGCCGGTTATTCCACCCGCTCGAAATATATCCGCCTCACCACCTTTTCCAGTTCGGTCTCTATAAATTCCTCTTCGGGTTTGACGGCCATGGTCCAGTTCAGTTGCGGGTTGGTAGGGTGGAAAAAGACCAGGACAAAGGTTTCGTAGCTCTCCCCGCCGTCGTAAGGGTTGATGTAGTCCTCGTCTACGTCCACCTCCAACTCGGGGTCCAGGTCAGGAAGGAACTGCTCCGCCCGGACGCGGGCGCGCTGGTACCAGTCAAACATATTCACGGCGGCCCCCTACGCCGGGTCCAGGGTCTGGTGCGACCGACTGCGGGCGGCAATGCCGTCCCAGCCGTACTCCATGGGAATCATCTGCACCTGGCGCCACGTTTCCGACTGGTCGTGGTAGTGGGGGCTGCCCGGGTTGCCCGAGGCGCCCAGGGGTATAGCCCACAGGGAGTTCTCCCAGTCGGCCAGATCGTATGAATAGCGGGCCACGGAAAGGCCGCCCACGGTGGCCGGTTCGGCGGGAGAGTAGGCCCCGGCCAGGGGAGTGTCGCCGTCGCCGGACATGGGGATCGGCGGCGGGTCCAGCAGGTCGGCCATTTCAGGGAAGGCCTCGGAAAGGGTGTGCGTCGGGCGGGCCTGGTGGAGGCGGTCCCAGTTCCACTCCGCCACCTCATCTCCCAGGATGTTGCGCAGGGTCTCCACTGCCTCGGCCAGGGCGGCGGACATCATGGAGGGCCAGGTCTCGCCCTCGGGGAGCAGGCGGCGGTCGTCTTCGGGGAACATGTAGATAAGCTGGGTCTTGACCCGGGCCATGAAGGCGCCGGTGCCCCGGTTGGCGGGATTCCAGGCCTCTGCAGTCAGCCTCTCGCCCAGGTTATGGCGGTAGATGCTGTGGAGCAGGGCGTCGCGGAAGGCGCTGTAGATGGTGGGGGCCACGTCTCCAGCGTCCAAGCTGCCGGACCAGCCCAGGAGAATCTGGAGGGCCCTGGCGGTCAGACTGTCATCGGTCCGAATCTCGGTCCTGTTGGCTTTCAGGTACTCGATGTAGGCCAGGGCTGGGACAGCGACGCGCTCGTTGTGGACTTTTGCCATGTCGGCGGCAGTGGGCTTGTCCAGGGCCAGCAATGCCTCCCGCACCCGCTCGGCGCGGAAGCCTGGGGTGAACTCGGAGGAAATATAATACGGGTAGTCGTCGTCCACGGGCTTGTTGTTGGCGGTTACGATGTAGCCCTCGGGCGGATTGATTGAGCGGGGCATTTCCTCGAAAGGGATGTTGCCCTGCCACTCGTGGTCGCCGGTCCAGCCGGGGACGGGCAGGCGGGCGTTCTGCCCGGAGCGGATGGGAATTTCTCCCCGGCTCAGGTAGCCGATGTTGCCGTCCACGTCGGCGAAAAGGAAATTGTTGGCGGGGTCCACCCAGCCGCGCATGGAATCGGCCAGTTCGTGGCTGTCTCGCGCCCGCAGCATGGTTGGGATAATGTCCGGCCAGGACTTGGGGCCGTCGGTGGCGGTGTACTTCAGGGCCAGGCCGTACTTGCCCGGGGGGCCACCGGCGATGATGGGACCATGGCGGGTTGCCCAAGTGGTAATGTGATGGTCGTCCCCGTCCCGGACCCTGATTGTTTCCTCCCGAGAATCGGCGGGACGCCGGTGGCTGGCGTGGAAGTCGGTCCAGCGGGAACTCCCTTCCTGGTTGATGTCGGGCAGGCGGTAAAGGCCGGCGCCGTTGAATTCCTCGATATACAGGTCCTGGTAGTCGCCGCTCAGGTGGGTGATGCACCAGGCCACCTTATCGTTATGACCAAAGTGTGGGAAACCCGGCACGCCGGGGATGGCCAGGCCGATGACATCCCACTCAGGGCAGGCGACGTGGCTCTGGTAGTAGACGTTGGGGGTGTCCAGGGCGCGGTGGGAGTCGCCGGCCAGCAGGGGCTTACCGGTGGCAGTGCGGTCGCCGGACAGTGCCCAGCTGTTGCTGCCGCTGTCGGTCTCGTTGAGCAGGTTTACGGCTCCGGCGCCGGCCATCAGTTCGGCCAGGTAGTAGTCCAGCTCGCCCTCGTAGCGGCTGCCCGGCGGCAGGATTTGAAGCTGACCCGGCTGGTAGCCGGGGCCCAGAAGGGAGGCTCTTTCCGGTCCCAGTTCCCGCACCATCTGGGCGCGCCAGGTCTTGGACTCGAAGACGCCCATGAGGATATGGCGGACCTTGAATACCACCAGGCCGTCCCAGGGCTGCCAGGGCTCGGGTTCAATGCCGGAAATGGAGTACTCCACGGGAAGGCAGCCTTCGGCGGCGGCCGTCTCAATCCAGGCGTTGACACCGGAAGCATAGGCGTCCATCAGCTTGCTGGTATGTTCGGTCACGGCTCCGTAGTCAGCCTGGGCGCTGTCCACCAGGCGGAAGCGGCGCATCATCACGTCCTGGTCCAGGGCGGCCTTGCCCACCACCTCGGCCCAGCGGCCGCTGCCCCGCCGCCGGTCGAATTCCATCTGCCACAGGCGGTCCTGGGCGGTAAAGAAGCCCTGGACGTAGAAGGCATCCACCTCGCTGGCGGCCCGGGCGTGGGGTATGCCCCAGGCGTCGCGGTATATTTCGGCCGGGGCGGCAAGGCCCGGCAAGGAAACCCGCCCGTCGGTGCGGGGGAAATGGTTGGCAAGGTTGGTTTGGGTAAGCATGGTTGCTCCATTAAAAGTTCGTTATAGGCGAATGGGCCTTCGAGTTCCAGGGAACAGGCCCGGGCAGGCAGAACTTTAATCCAGTCCGTTTTCCGGGTTCAAATATGTAATGGTCGGTTGATTTCGCTGGCGGGACGATTGTGTAAGCAACCGTCTGCCGACGCTGCCACTGCTGCAAGGTTTCCCGGCCCGTCATCCTGTCCTGGGCCAGGCCAGGGCATGGGGGGACCTTCCGGAAAGGCCGTTGGCGGCTAGTAGTCCTCCAGCCCCAGCAACTCCTGCTCCAGCCGGTCGCGGCGCTGGAGCAGGGTTTCACCCTGGTAGAGCCAGTACCTTACGGGGGTGGGAGTGTGCTTCCACTTCTTGAGCCTGGACGTCAGCTCGGTCAGCGAGTAATATTCCCCGTCGAACACCACCCCGGTGCTGTCGTTGGCAACCTGGCACTTTACCTCCGGTTCGTCGCCCCACTCCAGGGTAGCGCCCCTGGGCACTTCCACCATGGCAAAGGTAAAGGCCTCCCGCCGCCTTATCGGCTGCTCACTCTCCATGTCCCGGAATCCGGTTTCGGCCTTGTGGTTCTTGTGCCCGTTGGGGGTTACTTCCTCAATGGCCAGGAGTTGAAGAATGGCCTTGACCCGGAAGGGTTCCACCCCCTCGAAGAACTCGCGGTTCTGCCGGACCCGGAAGTCTCCGAAGGCGGTATGGATAGCCTTCTCCACCTGGGAACAGTTGCTCACCAAGGCGGCGTATTCGCAGTCAAAGGAGCGGGGAACCCCGGTGCTGTCCAGTTGCCGCATCCGGTCCTCGATATCCTTGGCGCTGTTGCCGCTGGTATAGCCAATCTTGATGTATCCCGGCATGGCGACGTTGCTGAGAACGTACACGATGCCCGTGGAGGGAGGCGTCGTGCCAAAAATATTGCCTCCGGGCTGCTGGTCAAATTCGTAAGCTTCCTCAACCATTATGTCTCCAGGACCTTCAATTTTCGGTTCCGGTTCCGGGGAGAATGCAGAAAGTTCCGGCTTGCGTCGGTCCCTGAGGTACACCTCCCTAACCTCCCACCACCCAGTCCTGGTATCTCTCCCGCAGCACCTTCTTGTCGAACTTGCCCACGCTGGTCTTGGGAATTTCTTCGATGAACACCACGTCGTCGGGCAGCCACCACCGGGCGAACCGGTCGCGGATGAAGTCCAGCACCTGGGCCTTGTCCAGGCTGTCCCGGGCGCCCTCCCGGGGCACCACGCAGGCCAGGGGCCGTTCCACCCAAGTGGGATGGGGAATGGCGATAACCGCCGCCTCCAGCACGTCCGGGTGGGCGATGATGGCCGTTTCCAGGTCCACCGAGGAAATCCATTCGCCGCCGCTCTTGACCATGTCCTTGACCCGGTCGCCTATCTGGACGTACCCCTCCGGGTCCACCGAGGCAATGTCGCCGCTGTGGTACCAGCCGTCGATGTAGGTCTCGGCGGTACGCTCATCATTGTAATACTCCCGGGAAATCCAGGGGCCCCTGAACAGCAGTTCGCCCCGCTGCTCCCCATCCCAGGGCAGGTCGTTGCCCTCCTCGTCCACCAGCCGCATCTCCAGGCCCGCCACCACCAGGCCCTGGCTGCCGGCCAGTTCGTACTTGTCGTCCTCGGGCAGGTCCTCCAGGTGAGTCTTGACCCGGTTGTAGGTAACGATGGGGGTGGCTTCGGTCATGCCGTAGGCGTGGACCAGGTCGACTCCCAGCCGTTCCTTGTAGGCCCGAATAACGCTGACGGGCACGGCGGAACCGCCGCTAATGACGGCCCGGAGGGATGAGAAGTCGTAACTCTGGCCCGACCGTTCCAGGTAGTCCAGCACCCCCACCCAGATGGTGGGGACACCGGCGGTGATGGTCACACTGTGCCGGTCTATAAGCTCGCAGATGGCCTGCGGGTCGGGCCGGATGCCCGGCATTACCTGGTTGGCCCCCACCATGGCGCTGGAGTAAGGGAAGCCCCAGCAGTTGGCGTGGAACATGGGCACCACGGCCATGGTGGTGTCCCGCTCGCTGAAAGCCGCGGTATCGGCCATGCACTCGGCCATGGAATGAAGGTAAAGGGCGCGGTGCGAGTAGGTTACCCCCTTGGGCCGCCCGGTGGTGGCCGAGGTGTAACACAGTCCGGCCGGGTCCCACTCATCCATATCCGGCGGAGTGAACTGGTCTGAAGCCTGGCCCAGCAGACTTTCATAGCTTATGGCGTTGGGCAGGGTGGTGGCCGGTTCAGGATTGTCGGTAAGGACGATGAAATGTTCCACGGACTCAAGCCGGGGGGCCAGGGCTTCCAGGACGGGACACAGGTCGGGGTCGACGAAAATCACCTTGTCCTGGGCGTGATTGACTATGTAAACCAGATCGTCGGGGAAGAGACGGATGTTGATGGTGTGGTTGACGGCGCCCATGACCGGGGAGGCAAAGTAGGCCTCCAGGTGGCGGTAGGTGTTCCAGGCGAACGTGCCCACCCGGTCGCCCTGCTTTACGCCAAGGGCAGAGAGGGCGTTGCAGAGCCTGTTGACCCGGGCGCCCATGTCGCGATAGGTGTAGCGATGTACGCCGCCTTCCGTGCCTTCAATACCATCCACGCGGGTGATGATTTCCTTGTTGGGAAAGGCGGTGCGGGCCCGGTTCAGGATGCCGGACACCAGCAAGGGGTAATGCATGGTCATGGCCGAGCCTCCTCAGCAATCCATCCACGAAGGGGCACGAAGATTCACCAAGGGATTTATCCACGAACAGGCGCGGATGTTCACTATTGCCGGCATGGCAACAGACAATTCAGGGCAAGTTAACGAAATGCCGGAGATTTCGCTGCCTATTTTACGCTATTTCCGGTGCCTACGCAGGTTTTTCTGATGCGCCCGGGTTCCCGCATGTCACCCGCACGGGGAGGGGCAGAGGCTGATTGAACAGGTAGCCCTTCTCGTTGAAGGGAACCCGGTCGGGCTGGCTGTTGCCCGTCTCATCGGTAGCCCGGGTCATTATCACATAGTCACCCGGTCCAGCTTCTCAGGTGAAAGAGAAGCGGGCCCAGGAATGTTGGGGTTGCGGCCCGGGCAGTTCGGCATCGTTCCAGGATACTCCGTGGACCCGGTCGAACATGGCGCGGTGGTACCGGGGCACTCCAGGTAGCACATCAGCACGCGAGGGGCAGATCCAATATGTCGTGATAGGTAAGGTCCAGCGGGTTGGTTGGCGTCTCCTCCCCCCGGGAGCCGCCAACTTCCGGTCTCCAGGTCCAGGCTGGTGGAGTTGTTGCGGACAAAGAAATGATCGTTGGCAGTTACCAGTCCCCGGGTGTTTTCCAGCCGGGCTTCGAGACTCTTGACGTCATAGTGGGCGATAAGGGGAGACGGGTCTTTAAACAACGAAGCGCTGTCCGATTAAGGGGCCAAATCACGGGGCGCCTGGAGTTTATCAGTTATTCCTCAGGCGGCCACGACGGCAGAGGCGCCTCCCGACGCCATCAGCCACAGGAACTGGCGCCGGCCAATCTCGCGGCCTTTGGCGAAGTCCCACAGAGCCTCGCCATTCCATCCTTCCCTTTCGGACATCCCGGTTTCCCTTGCCAGGCTAATCGCCCGGCGCGTACACGCCCCGTTCCCGGTGGTTGAGCCACCCGGAGTTTATCCGCTCTTTATGCTGACCCCGCCGTCCACGGCCCAGGTCTGGCCGGTTACGTAGGCGGCGGCGGGGGAGGCCAGGAACACGGAGAGGTAGCCGATTTCCTTCAGGTAACCCACCCGACCCAGGGGAACCTGTTCTTTGGCGGCGTTCTGGCGGGCCTGGTAGGCTTCGGCGGACATCTGGTCGGGGTCGGGGAAGCTGCCCGGGGCCACGGAGTTGACCCGTACGCCGTAGGGGGCCCATTCCTGGGCCAGGGACTCGGTGAAGCGCATTACGCCGGCCTTGGCTGCATCGTAGGCGGCGGAACCCTGGCGGCCCCGGAAGGCGGCCCAGCCGGAGATATTGATGACGGAACCCTGACGCCGCTCCAGCAGGTGAGCGCCGAAGGCCCGGCAGCCCTGGAAGGCCTCGGTGAGGTTGACATCGACGATGAAGTGCCACTCCTCCTCGCTCATGCCGTCAACGCTGATACCGGGGAGCTTGACCACGGGCTTGCGGATGGCGTCGCCAACGCAGGTTACCAGGGTGTCCAGGTGGCCGAACTCGGCCAGGGCCTGTTCGGCAATGCGGTCCATGTCCTCGGCCCGGGTGGCGTCGCCGGTAAGGGGTAATGCGGTGCGGCCCAGGGCGCGCACCTCGCTGGCCACGGCATTGACCCCTGTATCGGTAAGGCCGGTGATGGCCACGTCGGCGCCCGCTTCGGCGAAGGCCAGCGCAATACCCTTGCCAATGCCACGGCCCGCGCCGGTGATTAGTACCTTCTGCCCGGTAACGTCAAACTCTGGAAGACTCATGCTGCCCCTCCGGCGCGGTTGATTTGGTCTTGGGGCAGTGTAAAGGCAGTGGAAAAGAGCGTCAACGGATCGAAATCCGCGAATGGACACCAGCGGGCAAGGATTGAACGGAAATCCTGCCTGTCCTGGCGGGAGAGGGCTAGTCAGGGTCAACTGACGGAGGCGCACATGGACGCAGGGGTTGGCGCCACCGATTTCTGATTGCCTCCCCAAATTGGCCAGCAGGTGCATCCCTTAACGGCGCCGTTGGCACAGGCAGAGCTTTACACGGCGGTCTGCTTCACCATCCATCCGCCGTAGCCAATCCCCGCCTCAAATCTGCTAAAATGCCCCCACCCAAACCACGCCTGTCCCAACACCGTCAGGAGGCAGTATGACTACGATTTACGATGCTGAACGCCGCGATATTTCCATAGCCCTGGGCGGCGACGCCATGATTACCCGCCGGATGAGGGCCTTCCAGGAGCCCCGCTTTCTCAAGCTTGTGGACATCCTGCGCGGAGCTGATGTGTCTTTGGTCAACCTGGAGATGCTGTTTCACGACTTCGAAAGCAGTTGGCAGTGGAGCAGCGCCACCTACACCCGCTCCGACCCCCATAATCTGGACGAACTGAAGTGGATGGGCATCAACGCCGTTACCGCCGCCAACAACCACTCCTTCGACTACTCCGAGGGCGGCTTCCTTACCACCCTGGAGCACTGCAGGGAGATTGACCTGCCCTATGCCGGCGGTGGCCGCGATCTGGACGAGGCCCGCGCTCCCGCCTACGTGGACTCGGCCCGGGGAAGGGTGGCCGTAATGGGGGCCACCAGCACTTACAGCGAACAGTCCCGCGCCGGCTCAGGCCGCCCCGACTTCCGCGGCCGTCCCGGGGTCAACGCCCTCCGCCACGACATCACCCACCACGTTCAGCAGGATGTGTTTGACGCCCTGCGCAAGGCCAACCTGGAACTGGGTTACGAGGAAGAACACGCCTTCCACCGCCACTTCGGCTTCCGGGGCAACGAGGACGCTACAGACCACAGCACCGAAATCGACTTCCTCGACAACAAGTTCATCCTCGACGAGGAGTACGCCATCCGCACCGCCCTGAACGAAGAGGACCGGCTGGGCATCGGCAACTGGATTCGGGGGACGCAGAAGCAGTCGGACTGGCAGGTGTACGGCGTCCACTGCCACGAAAGCGGCCCCGACGGCGACTTCCACGGCCACTCCCGCCTGTCCCCGCCCCACTTCCTTACGGACTTCGCCCGCTGGACCATTGACCAGGGCTGCGCCGCCTTCGTGGGACACGGCCCCCACTTCCTGCGGGGCATCGAAATCTACAAGAACCGACCCATCTTCTACAGCCTGGGCAACTTCATCTTCCAGAATGAAAGCGTCCTGTGGCTGCCCCACGAGGCCTACCGCCGCTTTGGCCTGGACGCCAGCCACACCCCCGGCGACTACCTGGACACCCGTTCCGGCGGCGGCACCCGCGCCTTTGCCGCAGACCCGGTCTTCTGGCAAAGCGTGGTGGCAGTCTGCAACTATGCCGGCGGCGAACTGCGCGAGGTAATTCTCTACCCCATAGACATGGGCTTCGGACGCCCCATCCCTCAGCGCGGTCGACCCGTCCTGGCCGAAGAACCCCTGGCCCGGGAAACCCTGACCTGGCTGCAGGAAGTCTCCAAACCCTTCGGCACCGAAATCTCCATCGAGGAACAGGACGGTGACCTGGTGGGAATGATACGGATTTAGCTCTGGCGAAAAGGACTGATATGAAACGCCCGGCGTTTGAACCGCCGGGCGTACTTTTTTGCTGGTGGAGATTAGGTCGCCAGCGACTCTAGCCTGGTCAGCCATTGGTTAAAGCGGGGGCATTCGCGACGGATTGTGGCAAGGCCAATGGCCTGGGCTACCTGTGGCCCGTTAACGCGCTTGTTATAGTCAGGCAAGACCCATGAAATGCGTTTGCTGGGCGCGGTATTGGGGTTTTCGTTGATATCTTCGGGAGTGGCGAACTGAGCCCGAATGTTTTGCAACTTCTGAAGATCTGCTTGGTCCGCGCCAGGTACGTCAATAAAACCGCTTACCTGCGAAAAGAGTAGCCCCTCAAATTCGTGCCGCTGAACATAGGGAACAATCCTGGATTCTTCGAAGGGGCGACCAATTTCCGAAAGAACTGCCGTACGAATCCTCTCCTCCAATTCGCCGACAGAATCGTCTCCTTTGTTCTCGAACCCATAGTAATCGACCAGAGAAGTCACTACATCAAAGCTCCAGAACAGTTCTGCCATTCGAGTGGCCAGCCGCTCCACTGTAATCCTTCCCCCAAGCGACGTTGGCGTAGCATATACCCCGTAATCGAGGAGATGTGTTGCGAAAAGTTGGTCCACGAATGCTACTTCGGTAAGACCCTCAACCGCTACGGCGAGACGGACCACGGCCGACCGCCCAGGAGATTAGTAAGCCATATCTCGCCCGTAGAGTATTTCTTCACCCAGTTCTTTAGACCTTCTTCATCCGGTCGGTGTACTCTGGTTTGTCCATCCTTCAGATCAAAGACGTAAACCTCTCCAAGTTCGAACTCATCCAACAGCAGCGGCGACTGGGTAGCCACAATAACCTGTCGGTGCCTGGACATCACCCTGATCATCGCCCCTATCAACCCAACGGCCGACGGGTGCAGGCCAAGTTCCGGTTCATCCAGCAAAATAACGCTGGGCAGCATCTCTTCAGGCAGGTTCAGCAGCGTCACCAGGCAGAAAGCGCGCAGGGAACCGTCAGACGTCAGGTGGGCGCCCATGGTCTTTTCGGAGCCCAGGGCTTTCCACCGCAACATGACCTTGCCATAGCTTTCTTCCAAATCAAACCGGTCAAAGGTGGGCAAAATGCGTTGGATGTGACCGCAGATGTAGTCGTACCGCTTGGGGTCTTCCTGTTCCAGCCGGTACAAGACGGCAGCCAGGTTCCCGCCGTCGTGCCGTATGCGAACATTGTCCGTTATGTCGCAGCTCTTCTTGATGCTGGAGTTGAAGTCGGTGTTGTGGAATTGGTGAAAGGCAAGTTCACCGAACAGGTCTCTGAAGGCGGATCTAGAACGGAAAAAGGAGTCTAGATATGGATTAGACGTTACGCTTCCCACAAATTCGTCCTCAATCTCATCGTGCTTCATCGACATTAGTCCACTTTCGTTTCCCCCACCTGGACGTACTAAATTCCGCATCTGCATTGCGAAATCGTCCCTATTACTGACTAGCTGCTCTCCGCTACAAACAAACATGTTTGTTTGTGCGAATTGAAGAGTCACACTATAGACGTGGTGATCATTTCCAATATTGAGATTGATGGATGTGAATATTTCCGGCGTCCTCGCACTTCCCCCAAACAGCTGGTCGTCCGCGCCGCCGTGCCGTGCTACAAACTCTCGCAGCCTCCTGTATCGCAGCATCTGCTGCAGCATTTCCAGGAACAGGAAAATGTTGGACTTCCCCGAACCGTTCGGCCCTATCAGCACTGCGGCGTTGGGCAGGTCGGTAAGCTCCACGTCGGCCAGTGAACGGAAACCCTGAATTTTGATGGACTCGATCTTGCTTGCCGGTTCCATCTCTCTACCCCGTACTCTCCACCATCCCCGCCAAATTCTTCGCAAACTCCTCCACCGTGGCGGCGGCTTTGCGGCGGATTATGGGCTGGCCCAGGGTGCCCAGGGCTCCCATGAAGGCGGTGTCGGTGTTGATGGTCAATTCGGTTTTCCCATCATCAGTGGGGGCCAGTTGCAGGGTCATGGAGGTCTTGACCGAACCGCCAATGCGGCGGTCGGCAGCTTCCAGCAGAAACTGGGCTTCGCCTTTTGTCGCGTCCTGGGAAACCACTTTGACAGACCCGGCCAGGTTCACCCGCATGGGGCCGGCCTGCGCCTGCAGAACTCCCTTGTAGCCGTCCTCGCCATCCGACTCCAACTCGGACAGGCCGGGGACGCAGGGCGCCACCCGGGGCAGGTCCATCACCAATTCCCACGTCGTGTCCCTGTCGGCGGGCACCAGGCACCGATTCTCCAGCCTCAACCTATAACTCCTTCTAATCCACGGATAGGCATTAATAATCACTAATGATTATTAATGCTATCCAATTTGTGGAAATTGGTGCCTATTCGTGGATAAAAGCGGCGGCGGCCTGTCGGACGGCCCTGCGGGTAAACACCTCGGCCATTTCCCGCTTGTACTCCGCCGAACCCCGGTGGTCCTCCAGCGGGTCCACGGCATCCTGCACCGTCGCGGCCGCCGCGCGAATGGTCTCATCGGTCAGGGGCTGGCCGCGCAAGGCATCCTCAGCGGCGGTGGCGCGGATGGGTGTCAGGCCCACCGAGCCCAACACAATGCGGACGTCGCCGCAGTTACCTGAGTCATCGGCAGTTACCACGGCGGCCACTGACACCGTGGCATAGTCGTCAGCGGTGCGGGGCAGGAATTTAAGGTAGGCTGCGCCTGAACCCTCCGGAGCGGGTGGCACAACCAGACCAGTGATAATCTCGCCGGGGCGGACGTCGGTCTCAAAGTAGTCCACGAATAGTTCCTCGGCAGCAACAACACGCTCCCCGCCGCTGGCCGAGGACAGTACTACCGAGGCTCCCATGGCTATCAGGGACGGAGGCGGGTCCTGGTTGGGGTCGCCGTGGGCCAGGCCGCCACCCACTGTGGCCATGTTGCGGATGCGTGGCGTTGCCACGTGGCGGTAAGCGCCTGCCACCATTGGTATGCGCTCGGTCACCAGGGGATGGTTCTCCACCTGGCGCTGGGTGCAGAGTCCGCCGATATGGATGCTGCCGTCTTCCGTTTCCTCGACAGCGCCAAGGCCGGGGATGCGCCGCAGTCCGATGACGTGGCCCGGCTGTGAGAAGCGCTGTTTCATCTGGAGGACCAGGGCGGTGCCGCCGGACATCAGGCGGACGTCGTCGCCGTAGTCGGCCAGCAGGCTGAAGGCATGGTCCAGGCTGGTTGCCTGGTGAAACTCGAAGTCAATCATCAGTTATCAGCGCCCCCTTCATGCGATGCTGCGGGGCTCATGGCGGCCACCACCGACTCCAGGATTTTGTAGTAGCCGGTGCAGCGGCAAAGGTTGCCCATCATCCAGTCCCGCACGTCGTCCTGGGTAGGCCGCGGGTTCTCGTCCAACAGGGCCTTGGCGGCCATTACCTGGCCGGGGGTGCAGATTCCACACTGGAAGCCGCCGTAATCGATGAATGCCTGCTGCACGGGATGGAGCCGGCCATCTTCGGCCAACCCCTCGATGGTGGTGACTTCGGAGCCCTCCACGGCGGCGGCCAGGGTAATGCAGGAAGCCACCATTTCCCCGTCCACCAGGACGGTGCAGGCGCCGCAAACGCCGACGCTGCATCCCTCCTTGGTGCCCGTAAGTCCCAAGTCGTAGCGCAGCAAGTCCACCAGCAGGCGGCGGGCCGGAGCCTCCACCTGGCGGTCCTCGCCGTTAACTTTCAGGTTAATGCGTTGGGTCATATTCCCCGTTCCTTGTTGGTCTTTCTCTGGCGTGCCGTATGTCCGCCCCCGACGAAACATACGTGCCAGTTTCGCTCCATACTATATCACGCACTGAAGGTGGACAAGGCAGGCGGGAACATCCCAAACAGGGCCAACACACTCTAATTATGGGTAAGTCCGTTGTTACCACGCCGGCACGTCCGCATCCGGCGGGAAGGCGGGAACCTCGAACGGGGCGAGTGATTTTGCAGCTCATATTTAACCTTCGGGAATCCCGCCAGGCGGGAGAATGCGCTTGCCCTGACATCCCAAACTTGCCGGTTGAACTTTTTCGGCCGAGTGGTTACAGTCAGGGCGCTATGCCGAACTATCCCTCGATCCCCGCGCAGTGCAGCCTTGAGGTTGATGCGGACCTGGGGTCGGTGAACAACTAACTCTTTGGATAGTCCATTAAACCGGCTGAACGGAGTAGTCCAGGAAATCGAGAGATAAAAATCTCCTTATCGAGATATGCACCAGAGCCAAAGTCTCCCACCCTCAGAATCGTCATGCCTGAAAAGCCCTGCTGCCAGGTAATATCCCTCGGCACGGTGGAATATCGCCGCGCCTGGCAGTTGCAGACGGACCTGGTCAACGCCTTTCACAATGGCAGCCAGCCGAACACCCTGCTGTTGCTGGAGCACCCTCACGTCTACACCCGAGGCAGGCTTTCCAGGCCCGAACATATTCCCCTTACGGACCGGCAACTGGGCGAACAGGGCATTGACGTGGTGGAAACCGACCGGGGCGGACAGGTTACCTATCACGGCCCGGGACAGCTCGTGGCCTACCCTATCGTCAGCCTCAGGGAATGGGGCGGCCCCTTGAAGTACGTGCGCACCCTGGAGCAGGTGATTGTCAACTCCCTGGCCGACTTCGGAATTGAGGCCGGCGTGGAACCGGGCCGCACGGGAGTTTGGGTGGAAGACGCCAAGATCGCCGCCATCGGGGTTAAAATCAGCCGGGGAGTGGCCCACCACGGCTTTGCCATCAACGTCAACCCCGACCTCTCCAAGTTTGCCCAGATTGTCCCCTGCGGCATCACCGACCGTCAGGTAACCTCAATGGCCCGGCTGTTAGAGAGCCGGGGTCAGCCGCTCCCTGCCCTGAGCCAATTGAACGCCTCGGTGGCCCGGCGGTTTGGGGAAGGAATGGGTTACAGGATGGTGGCTGCTGTAGAACCTTCGCCGTTGACAAGGTTAATGGCTACTCTATAATTCAGACACCATGCGGATAGGGAACGCGGAAATAACCGTCGTCAGCGACGGGGTGTTTCGGGTGGATGGCGGCGCCGTTTTCGGGGTAGTGCCTAAGGCCATCTGGAGCACTTTGCGCCAGCCCGATCGCAAGAACCGCGTCGAGTTAGGCCTCAATTGCCTGCTGGTCCGGTCGGGGGACAAGCGCATATTGGTGGACACCGGTATAGGCACCAAGCCAGATCGGAACACCCGCGCAAATTACCGGATGCGGGCAGGCAAGCTGGTGGAAAATCTGGCCTTTCATGGGGTGAGTCCGGAAGACGTTGACCTGGTAATTCTAACCCACTTGCATTTCGACCATGCCGGAGGCTGCACTCGTTACGGCCGCGGCGGGTCGGAGCCCACTCCCGTTTTTTCCAAGGCCACCCACCTGGTGCAGCGGGCCGACTGGGAAGAAGCCAGCGCAACCAACGAACGGACCCGCGCCGCCTACAATCCGCAAGACTTTTTGCCCCTGGAGCAGTCGGGGCAACTGGAACTGCTGGACGGCGACACGGAAGTTCTGCCTGGACTGTGGGCCCGGCAGTCCGGCGGCCACACCTCCGGCCACCAGTGTATTCTCCTGGAATCGGATGGGGAGCGGGCCGCCTGCCTCGGGGACGTTCTGCCCACACCCAACCACCTGCCGCTAAATTACATCACCTCCTTTGACCTTTATCCCCAGGATTCGGTGACAGCCAAACGGAGACTGCTGGAAGAGGCGGAGAAGGATAACTGGCTGCTGGTGTTCGGCCATGGAGTGGACACTGTGGCAGGACGGGTAACCCGCAACCACGATGGCCGATTGACACTGGCGCCGGAGAAAATCGAATAACCCCGACGTATTGCTTCCCGAACCCGAGGTGAACCTTTGACCAGTTCCGCTCCCTATTGCGTCTTCTGTGAAATCGTGGCAGGCCGCGAACCTGCCCGCATCCGATATGTAGATGAGGAAATTATAGTCATCGTCAACCGCCTGACCTGGGTGCCGGTGATGTTGCTGGCCATGCCCAAGCGGCACATGAGCCAGTTGGATATGTGGAGCAGCGGCATAATGGAGAGGTTGGGCACCATCGCCGTGGATCTGGGGTGTATGTTCTGTCCCAACGGCTTCCGCATCCTGTCTAACTTCGGCTACGACGGCCTGCAAAGCCAGAGCCACGGCCACATCCACATCATCGGTGGAGCATATCTGGGGCATTACGCATAAACCTGCATCCGAGCAACTCCGCTTCTCTGCGTCTCTTTGTGAAAAAGCCTTTTCCGACGGAGAGACGCAGAAAAGCGGACTATCGCAGAAATTTAAGGAGCATCGGCACAATGGCAGAAACCGTCCTCTACGAAAAGACCGAGAACATCGTAACCATCACCCTGAACCGGCCCGATTCCCTGAACTCCATCAACCGGCAGTTGCGGGCGGACTTGTCCGAAGCCATCACGACCTTTGACGGAGACTCGGACGCCCGGGTGGCCATCGTTACCGGCGCGGGGCGGGCCTTCTGCGCGGGGCGGGACCTGAAGGAACGAGCCAGCGACAACGCCGAGGGGCGGCAGGCCCGGGCAGCCGACAGCATGTACCCGGACCGACCCTACATGTGGCCCCAGACCTGGAAGCCCCTGATAGCCGCAATCAACGGGTTTGCCCTGGCCGGCGGCTGGTCAATAGCCCAGATGTGCGACCTGCGCATCGCCTCGGAGGACGCAAAGCTGGGCATCACCGAAACCAAGTGGAGCCTGATGCCCCCCTTCGGTACCATATTACCCAAGCAGATAGGCCTGGCCGCCACCCTGGAACTGTGTCTGACCGCCCAGCCGGTAACCGCCCAGCGAGCCTATGACATGGGCTTCCTGAACAAGGTGGTGCCCGGGGACCAGTTGATGGAGGAGACCATGACCATGGCGGCCCAGATTGCCGAGAATGCGCCCCTGGCAGTGCAGTACTTCAAGGAACTGGCCTACCGGGGACTGAACATGTCCACCCAGGACATTTCGTCGCTGACCTACCACATGTATGACCGGCTGCTAACCACGGAGGACTCCAAGGAGGGGCCGCGGGCCTTTGCCGAAAAGCGCAGGCCCAACTGGCAGGGGAAGTAGGGGAAGAGAACATGGATGGACAGGGCGTTTTTCGTCCTTCCATCCTTTTGCCGCCAGGCAGCCCTGGATACTCCAACGCGCAAGGTGGACCCATCTCTTCATCTCCTGCCCGTTCGAGAGAGTCTCCGTTACTGGGTTGACCCTGAACCGCATAGTCTCCAACAGTTCGTAGCCAATCAAGGGTATCGGCGAAGCGATGACCATTGTGCTGAACCCCTGTCCTTCCAGACGGCCAAGAGCATTGAAAGCGTCTCTTTCCACGATTCCCGTAGTTGTACGGACACGAACCCTGCTATTTGGAATAGGCGTCAGACCCAGTTCCAAGATGCCCGGCTCCGGCAGTCACATAATTGTTGAACCGGAGTCCACCAGAAGCTTGAACTCGCGTTCTGCCTGCGGGCCGATTATCACCGCGTTAACTTCAGTCCGCCCCATAATTGTCCCCCAAAGGTTGTGGCAAGTTCATAGCAGTTGCTGGCGGTACGAATAAGCAGGATTCCGAGGTACGCCCAGCACTTGGCGTAATGGATGCCCCGGCACGCCCAAGGGACCTACCCGTTCCCAAGAGATGGTTCGCTGAATTCTTCGCCCTTCCTTTCGGCCCCCAGGCGACGCCGGTTCCAGTCTTCCCAGCGCTTTTAGGTCTCTTTCCTGCCGCGTGCCTCGCCCCGTGCCTCGCTTCTCTTCAGGAACTGTTCGGATACCATGGGAATGCCCTCAACCAGTAGAATTGCGTTGGCCGCGGCGGTGATGATGAGCGGGGCCACCAACCGCACTGAATCCAGTGCCGTGAGTTCATAGATTCCGACAGGGCTGCCAATGCCCCCAGTCCGGCCACTTACTGGGCCAGGAACAAGACAAGGAACCAACCCTCTCTACCGGTGCTAACCGGAATCATCAGCGCCGCTGTCAATTGGAATCAAAGGGTCCGGCTTTATGTTCACCGATTACAAACTTGGTTCTTTCTGGAACTCGATTATAGCGGCGCCCACAGAAGGGAATAAGCAGCATTCCGAGGTACTTTGCCGCCTTCGGTGTGATAGACTTCACCTACATTAGATACCTGAGCCTGTACACTCGCGAAAGCAAGAGCAGCCTGAACCAGAAGGTCCGGAGACAAGAGCATGTTTTTACCGCCGCCAGAGCCCCCTGTGAATCCGGAATATCACCACAGCCACTCGACCGCGGAATCTCTTCATCAACGGGAACATGCGAGCAGAATGAAAGGTGGCCTCACCTCCGAGATTGCAGTTTCGCTGGGACTGTTGTTCAAGTTGCCGTTCCGGTTGATTGCGCTGCCGGTACGGCTCTCGGCGGGCTGGTGGGCCAGTTACAAGGCGAAGAACGCCACCCGTTAGACGGTTAACCATGAGCATCTATCCGGCCTGACGTACCCCTGTGGTAAACTTGGCCGCGACGGTAAAGGTAAAAACTCAGGCTGAACAGGTTAAATTTGGAGGCCATGTATATGACTACGCAGGTTCAACCCCAGAGCAAGACCGTATCCGCCAACGGGCATACCCTGCATTACCTGGACTGGGGCAACGTGGGCAAGCCCGTGGCGCTGCTGGTGCACGGACTGCGCGGCCACGCCCATTCCTGGGACGACGTTTCGGCGGCCCTGTGCGACGACTTCCACGTGCTGGCCCTGGACCAGCGGGGCAGGGGCGATAGCGACTGGGCCAAGGACGGCGACTACACCACCAACGCTTACGTGGCCGACCTGGCCGGTTTCTGCGAAGCCCTGGGCCTGGAAAAGTTCATCCTGGTGGGCCATTCCATGGGTGGCCGCAACAGCATGGCCTTCGGCGGCAAGTACCCGGACAAGCTGGAACGTCTGGTCATCGTGGACGTGGGGCCGGCCCTGGACAGCCGGGGCAGCAACCGCATCTCCGAAGAAATCCGCAACGTCCCCGAGGAGTTTGACTCCTTCGAGGATGTATTCAACTACCAGAACGCCCAGAACCGCTTCGCCTCGGAAGAGGTGATGCGCCGCCGTGTCCAGTACTCGACCAGGGAACTGCCCAACGGCAAGATTGGCTGGAAGTACGACCTTCTCATTCGGGAACAGCGCCGCAACAACACGGTGCCGCCTTCCGACGACCTGTGGCCCTCCCTGCCCAATATTACCTGCCCCACCCTCATCGTGCGGGGCGTACATACCGACATCCTGGCCTCCGACGTGGCGGAGCGGATGCTGGAGACGCTGCCCGACTCGCGCATGGTGGAAATCGAGCAGGCCGGCCACATGGTGTTCGAGGACAACCCCACCGACTTCATCGCGGCAATCAAGGGGTTCCTGGGTTAAACCTTTGTGTATATCTTGACAAGGTAGCTGGCATCTGACGCTACAATAGGAGTGGGAAGTGATTTCCCGCTCCTACTTCTTTTCACCGCATTCGAGGCTGACCATGTTTTTTGTACCCAAGGTTATGAGTACCCAGCACCCGGACAACGCCACGCCGTCGCCCTTTGCCGACGCGGCCGGCGTCATCCGGGGCGACGGCGAGGTGCACGAGGCCGCCGACATATTCGCCCTGGGCTGCAACGAGCAGATGTGGGACTCGGAGGGCAAGGAAGCGGACAACCAGGTAGTCCGCAAGCTGCTCACCGGATACCCCGAGTTCTTCCAGGAGCAACGCCGCCTGGGCAAGGACGTGGTGCTGACCCTGCGGGTGCCCAACCCGGGCATCGAGCGGGACATGCGCAAGTCCATGGTGGAAGCCTTGCAGAGCGTGCCCTCGGCCTGGGACATGGCCCGCAACTTCTACGGGGACGGCGACGACAGCACCGCGCCCATCCAGGAAGTCATCCTGCCCTTCACCACCTCGGCGGAGGAACTGGCCCTGGTGGAGGCCTACTACCGCCACGTCATTGTGGGGCAGGAGGCCCACACCCTGCTGGGCGACCGCCTGGTGAAGGACTGGGTGGGCGAGTTCTTCCCCAAGCAGGTGCGGGTTATCCCCCTCATCGAGGACATGGAGCACCTTTTCTACTGCGACCTCATCGTTGAGGAGTACCTCCAGGGCCGCGACCTGCCGGCCCAGCGGGTCTTCCTGGCCCGCAGCGACCCGGCTCTCAACTATGGCATTGTGGGCGCCGAGTTGATACTGAAGGCAGGCCTGTCCCGCCTGTATGACTTGGAAAAGCGGCTGGGCATACCTCTCTATCCCATCATCGGCGCCGGTTCCGTACCCTTCCGGGGCCACCTGACGCCGGTGAACATCGAGCGGGCCCTGAAGGAGTACCCCAGCGCCCACACCTTCACCGTCCAGTCGGCATTCAAGTACGACTACGACAAGGAGACGGTTCGCGACGGCATCGCCCAACTGCGCGCCCACCAACGGAGCGAACCCATTCCCATCGACCAGGAGCGGGCCCGGGCAATCATCGACAAGACTACCGCCGAATACCAGGCGCAGGTGCGCCGGTTAATCACCATCATCAGCGCCGCGTCCCGCTATGTGCCCCGTCGCCGGGACCGCAAGCTCCACGTCGGCCTCTTTGGTTACGGCCGCACCCTGGACGGTGTAGGCGACGAGGTAACCCTGCCCCGGGCCATTGGGTTCGCCGCGTCGATGTACTCGATAGGCATCCCGCCCGAGCTGCTGGGTTTGACGGCCCTGGACCAGGATGACATGGCCTTCCTGCGAGAGGTGTACCCAGGCCTGGACGGGGATCTGCGGGCGGCCCTGCGATTCAGCAACGAACGCCACGTGAAGGAACTGCTGGGCGACGAATACCTGGCCCAGGTAAGCCGGTACACCGACGAAATAGACCGGGTCCACGAGGGCCTGACCAGCGCCATCCGAGCCGGCATTGACAGCCACACCCACGTTGACATATCCCACTACGTGGGCGAGGCGGGGCAGCTGCGGCGGTTCCTGGGTTAGCCGTCGATTTTGCCAGCGGTGAGGCTATCGCAGGGGCGGCCCTTGTGGCCGCCTTTCTTTGGGTACAAAACCCTGGAAATGGGAGAGGAAGTGTATTACTTTCCGGACTTGCTCCCGATGGCCTTCACAAATTGCTGGAATCAGGGCAGCCACAAGGGCTGCCCCTACATTCGTCGTACCGTCCGGCTGGATGCCCTGGCCTGGAATCTCCTGACCGTTACTCGACCTTGCAGACGAAGTCCACCACCACGTCGCCGGTCAGAGGCGGGCCATCGTCAGGTTCCGTCATGTCCCGGTCGAAGACCCGCACCGGGGAGTTGCCGGCCAGGTCCTCCAGTTGCCGATGTATAACCAGTTGATGCGCTCCCTCCGCCCAGGGTTCCGCGGGAGTGAAACTCCAGCTTGCTTCGCCGCGTCCGCTTTGGCCCTGGCCGGCCAATTTTGCGCCCTTTGGCCCCTTGACCCAGAGGCAGCGCCGGAGCAGGGCGTAGTCCAGCGGACGCTCAAACTCCACCTGCAGGGGATCGAGAGAACCCGGGGAGGGAACGGTCAATGGCCATTTGCGCGGGTCAATGCGCTGCCGCACCTCGGGTCCCACCTCGTACCGGCGTTCGGCCCCAACCCGTAGCGGGCTGCCCCTGGCGTCGCGAAGGGCGGGGTCGATGAACAGCCGGAACGGGACACCCTCGATGAGCGGGTAGCCCGCCTCCATATTGGGTACCAGGCCGTGCTTGATACGGGCCGGGTCCAGCAGCAGGGTCATCCGATGCCTTGCCGGGTCCCATAACTCGGGGTCCATGGGAACGAGGACGTCTTGCAGCGGTTCACCCGTATCGTCCCGGCATACCCGGATGGCACGCTGCGCCCGGCCTTCGCTCATGGGCGCGGAGAACTGCACGTAGAACTTCAACAGGTTGACCGGCACCACAGCAACGTCGGGGTAGATGGCGGCCACGAAGGCGGTGGGTTCGGCTTCTGGGACCGGACGCCGGATATGGTAGATGGCGGGAGCAACATCCGGCCCGCCTGCTGGATATGGGCGGGCCACCAGGGAGTAGCCTGCCCCGGCCGCGAAAGGAAAGCGGGGAATAAAGTAAAGGGCGTCGCCGGCCACCTGGAAGCGGCCGGCAACGGAAGGGACGGAGTTAACGTTCTTTCCCGTTGCCAGTCCCGATTTTAGCGCCTCGGTGGTCAGAAGGGAGAACCGCCGGCCGAGTTCGCCGGTGTCCAGCCCTTCCGGGTCGGCTGGGACCAGGCGGTCCCAGCCTTCGATTTTCAGCGCTACCCTGCCGTTGCGCTCACACCAGGCCAGGGTAATGCCGGCGGATGGCTGCTCCTGGGAACCCTGGCTCACAGGTCTCCCACGCCGTAGGTATGCAGGTGAACGTTGCCCTCCGGGTCCTGTTGCAGCATCAGCACGTTGTCGCCGTCCAGGTTGGCCATCCTGCGGACACCCTCGTGGGGCAGCAGTTGCCGTGGAACTCCCACCCCGGGCGTAACCGGGTCGGCGGGACTGCTATCCAGGGAGTCGTCGGGCACCGTCAGCGGCCCCTGCCGGTCGATATCCACGCAGGCAATCTTGATCAGCGGGTGCCGGTCGTTGGCCACCAGCAGGTATTCCTCATCCCCCTGCTCAAAGGAGACCAGGTCCAGCGGCCGGTTGTGGGCGCCCAGTTCGGCGACGGTCTTGCCGTGGGCCAGTTCACCGGGGGCGAAGTCGCTGACCGTGAACTGCACCACCGGCGTGCAGGTGTAGCTGGCCAGGATGCTGTTGTTGCCCTGGTAGGGAACAAAGGCGCGGATGGGCGCCGCAGTTTCATAGCGGCCGTGGGAAACGTGGAAAATCTCCAGGGAGTTGGCGTTGGT
The DNA here is from genome assembly GCA_964587795.1 of uncultured Dehalococcoidia bacterium. Taxonomy (GTDB): domain Bacteria; phylum Chloroflexota; class Dehalococcoidia; order Lucifugimonadales; family UBA3495; genus Bin22. The sequence goes on from CAZPMU010000010.1 coordinate 38,399, forward strand.
ATCCCCGGTGAAAGGGAAGGGAATGCGCCGCAGGGTGGAGGAAAACTCCTCGTTGGAGGTACCGGCCACCACCAGCAGGCCGTCCACGTAGGACATATCGGTGACGGTTACCGTGCGCAGCTTCACCCGGGTTACCTCGCGAGGGTCGTCCTCGTCCGCCGCGTCCTCGATTTCCGACTTGGAGAAGGCGATGTTCTCCAGATCCACGTCGGAAATGGCGCCACCGGCGTCTATGCGCGCTATGACTGGGACGGCCGCGTCGCCGCTGCCCCGCATCACCGACAGGTAGGCATTCCGGGAATGGGGATGGACCGCCAGGTCACGAATTTCGACATCCTCCCTGGAACAGCCCAGATAGGCCGCCAGGGAACTGTCCAGACTCTCCAGGTCAATGGCCGTTGAGGCTCCCGCCATTGCGGAGTCGCCCACGTCAATGGCAAAAATTGCGGCCCCGACATTGTCACCCACGAACAGGACTCCCTCGGGACCGAAGGCCAGGGGGCCAACCGACTTGATGTCGGGCGAACCCACCACCAGGCCGAGATGCTCCAGCGCCGTTGCTTGATCTACCATCATCTCCTCCCTTGCCATGCCCGCATAGCATAGGCTCATTTGGGCTTCTGTGCCGTAATATCGCGAAACTTCTTCGCGAAGGCTACGTTTATCGTTGGCAGTTTAGCATCTGGCAATGGTGCGCGCCACTATAGTTGTTCAGGTGGCAGGCCAATCGCGTTTTAGCAGCTTTCCATTCACAACTACATAAACTTCTTTCTGAATCCACCTGAGGCCGATGAAGAATCTAAAATTCTGCCTGCAAGCCAACTTTCGGACCCGCAACCGCGCCTTGGGCGAAGGACTCCAGGCCCTTCGGTCGGTTCAGGCCGACGTTGACCTCCTGATTGAGTGGCCAGCGAAATTAAGACTCGATTGCCCTGGTTCAGGTGGTCAGAATCGGGATTTTTTAATAATCGTTCCATTTGGTTCCATTTTGGCCCATTTTGGCCCATTTTGGCCCATTTTGGGGGATTTATCCATGAAGGGCGCGAAGGGGCCCGAAGATGGGATGGGTCCGGTTTGATTGGGTTACTATCTTATGGTGGAGATGGGTTATGCAGGTTGGCAAGGGGGTGGGAGGTTTCTGCGTTAAGGTTCCCGCCCAACCGGGGATGACGGTTACAGGGCAATGAGTTCCCTTTGACTCTGAACTGTTACACCGGCCAGGGCAATGACGCTCAGAGGTTTCCCCTAACCAAAGAGGCACAGACAAGGCAGAGTTGCACGGAGAATTTCGGGTTTCCAGCAGGTTCCCTGTGCCGCCGTGGTGAGAAATAAAATGCAACAACGAAAGGTAAACCGGACCGTTTGAATCAAAATGCGCTTGCCCCGTACATCGGACTGCTCCCGGTTTGGCGGGGATTAAGTATGTGCTATCATTCCCCCAAACTTTGCCGCGGGTGAACGCAATGAAAGTCTCCTTCTTCCACCTGATGCCCTACCAGCATTTGCCCCAGGACTTTGAGTCGAAGCACCACAGCGCGTGGGTGGACCTGCCCAACGAGAACTTTGACCCGGAATTGGGCAGCCAGCACTACACCGACTACCTGGACGAACTGCAGTACGCCGACAAGATGGGTTTTGACGGAGTGTGCGTCAACGAGCATCATAACAACGCCTACGGCATCATGCCCTCGCCCAACCTGATCGCCTCGGTGCTGTCCCGCTCCACCTCCCGGGCCGCGCTGGTGGTGCTGGGCAACAGCCTGGCCCTGTACCAGCCGCCGCTGAGAGTGGCGGAAGAGATGGCGATGCTGGACCTGATGAGCGGCGGCAGGCTGGTGGCGGGCTTTCCGGTAGGCACCTCCATGGACACCACTTTCTCCTACGGCCAGGTGCCCATCACCCTGCGGGAGAAACACACCGAGGCCCACGACCTGATTATGAAGGCGTGGTCGGAACGGGAGCCCTTCATCTTCAACGGCAAGTACAACAAGCTACGGTACGTCAGCATCTGGCCCCGGCCCCTGCAGCAGCCCCATCCGCCGGTGTGGATTCCGGGCAGCGGCAGCCTGGAGACCTGGGACTGGGTACTGGACCGGGATTACGTTTACTGCTACCTGAGCTACTTCGGCTACCTGCGGGGCAAGCGGGTGGTGGACGGCTTCTGGAACCGGGTGGCGGAGCGGGGCATTGACGACAATCCCTACCGCCTGGGCTTTCTGCAGTTGATTTGCGTGTCGGAAACCGACGAGTCCGCCAAGGAGGAGTACCAGGACCACGTCAAGTACTTTTACCAGAAGATGCTGCGCATCCACGCCCCCTTCGCCGAGGCCCCGGGCTACCGGTCCATCGCGTCTGTACGGGAATCGGTAAGGCCCCAGATTGGCGAGGAGGCGCAGAAGGCGGCCGGAGAGCTGGAGTGGGAAGACTACGTCGAGCAGGGCCACGTAATCGCCGGCAGTCCCGAAACTGTGCGGCAGCGGCTGACAGAGGCCATCGAACTGTTGCGGGTGGGACACCTGATGTGCCTGCTCCACATCGGCACGATGCCCAAAGAACTGACCCTGAAGAACACGGAACTGTTCGCCAAAGAGGTTATGCCTCACGTCAAGGACATCTGGAGCGAATACAACGACCCCTGGTGGCCCGAGGGAGTGGCGGAGGACGAACCGGCGACGGAATCGCTGGTGACCAGGGAGAGGGCACTGGAGGGAGGGTTGAATTAGAGGAGGTTTACCATGGAGAAACTGCAACAGGGAGACCGGTTCCCGTCTTTGACGCTCAACCTGGTGGGCGGCGGTCAGGTGCGCATTCCGGAGGATGTGCCGGGGCGCTACGCGGCGGTGCTGTTCTACCGGGGCCACTGGTGACCCTACTGCATGCGGCAGTTGGCCGCGTGGGAAGAGAAGAAGGCCGAACTGGAGGGACTGGAGGCATCCATATACGCCGTAAGCTGCGACACGCTGGAGCAGGCCACTGAAGTAGTGGGCAAGGGGCTGACCTTCCCGGTTGGCTATGGCGCGACCACGGAGGAGTGCGACAAGATTGGCGGCTGGTGGTCGGATGACCATGATGGATACATCCAGCCGGCGGAGTTTCTGCTGGGCCGGGGCGGCGTGGTGCTGGGCGCCATGTACGCATCGGGACCGGTGGGCCGCATGGGAGCGGACGAGGCGGTGCGGGCCATCACCACCCGGGAACGGCGGCGCATGGAGCAGGAAGCGCAGCAGCAGAGCAGTTGACGGGGACCTGGCAGTCTGCGCTGCCAGATAAAATTCCGCTAATCCACTGACAGTTGCTACACCATAAAATCATCGCTCCGGGGTATGATTATTGGGACGGCAACCCCATAGCCGTCCCAATTCATTCTTACAGGAGAGTTCTGATGACTTCCGTATCACCCATTCCACCGGGATTTCGCACGGTAACCCCCCACATGACAATCAAGAACGCCGGCGAGGCCATGGACTACTACGTCAAGGCCTTTGGCGCGGTGGAGATTACCCGGTTCCCCATGCCGGGCATGGACCTGCTGGCCCACGGCCTGCTGCAGATAGGCGATTCCTTCATCATGGTGGCAGACGAGTTTCCGCCGGAGTTCTGCGCCGATGCCCTGTCACCCACCTCTGCCGGTGGGACCACGGTGGCGCTGCATGTCTATACCGAAGACGTGGACGCCCTGTACCGGCGGGCCCTGGATTCCGGGTGCGAGGCGGTGATGGAACCCATGGATGCCTTCTGGGGAGACCGCTACGGCATGGTGCGGGACCCCTACGGCCACCACTGGGGCCTGGCCACCCACGTGAAGGACATGACGCCTGAGGAGATGGCCGAGGCCGCCTCGGCGGAGTTTTCGGGGGCGGCGGGGGATTAGACCTCCCGTTGATTCTCAGCGCCCGGAGGTCAAACAGCCGGATAATGCCCGGGGCCTGGAACCTACGGTTCGTAAGTTGACAAGCGAAAGGAGGCGTGAGATGAACTTTCTTTCCACCAACAAGCTCGGAGCCATTTCCCTGGTGGTGGGACCGACGCTGGCGTTCGTCATGTTCCTGATTCAGCCCGGCGGCCTTCTCCTCGATTCAGCGCCCCTGTCGGATCCCTCGGGACTTGTAGGAGCGTGGCAGGCCAATGCGGCCATGGTTAAAATTACCGCCGGCCTGATAATGCTGGGACTGGCGTTGATGGCTTTCGGCATGTACGAGGTGCACGTTGCGCACCGGGGAAGCAGGGGCGACGGGCTGAACATGGCCGGCCTGGCGCTGATTTCCGTGGGAGTAATTGCGTGGTTGGCGGTCCAGTCCCTGGCAGCGACCATGGCCAGCACGTTCCCTTCCCAGGTGGGCGCAGCGCAGGGGGATGTCCTTTCCACGCCGTGGAACGCAATCTACATTATCCGCATTTCCCTGTTACTGTCCGGCGGCGTGGCCGTCAGCCTGGGGCTTCTGCTGTTCGCCCTGAGCGTGCTGATAGATTCCCGGGGCACCGTGTTCAACATCCTGACCTGGCTGGCGGCCCTTGCCGGCCTGGTTGGCGTGATTGGCTGGACCGTGGCAATTTTCGATTCAAGCATGCTGGATTCGGCTTCCTCCCTCGGACGGGGTATGTACGTCATTTACGTGGTGTGGCTGATTACCCTGGGGCTGCGCCTGGCGAAGGAAGAGGAAAGGGAAGGGGGCTAGGGGCTGGTTGAGAAAGGGGAAGGTTGAGCTAATTGAGTCAATAAACCCACGTTGGGTGGACCTGTCCAGGGGATGGTACGGATAGAGCGAATTGGTGTCGGCGTTGACGGGCTGGAGACTTGATCGCTCATTCAGGTTGGGATTCTTCACTCCGTTCAGAATGACAGACTTTGGGGGACCGGGTGGTATTCCGCCGACAAGCCCTCCAATTGGGGCCGCCTGTGGTTATGCCCCTTGGCCCGGCGTCCTTATTTGCGCCAACATTGCTGCCCCCGCCGCTTCCTCCCCAAGCCCTACCAGGTCAACATACTCCACACCCGGGAGCGCACTTTCAACGTCGCATTCCCGCACGCGCACGGGTACCAATATGCCCAGGGCGCCGGTGGGGTCCTGGGCGTGGGCGGCCTGCCATTCGGGGCGGTCCAGGCTTTCGGCCAGGAAGTCAGGGGAGATTAGGGCGATGGTGGCATCGGCGATGGCGGAGACGGCGAACATTTCGAGGATCATGCTGGAGCGGGCCCAGTAGTCGTAGGATTGCAGTTCCACCGTGTAGCCCGCTTCCTCCAGGCGCTGGCCGACCCACTCGGCCCATTCCTGGTCGGCGGCGTGGTAGGCGACGAAATAGTCCAAAGTATTGCTACTCCACCGCCTCGACCCGCACGGCGCATACCTTGTACTCCGGAATCATGGTGTCCGGGTCGTAGGCCGAGTTGGTGAGGAAGTTGGCGGCGGACTCCGAGAGCTTGACGAAGGGGATGAAGATTTCGCCGGCCCGCATACGGTCGGTGAAGAGGGCCTTGCCGGTGAGTTCGCCCCGGCGGGAGGTGACCCGGACGGGCTGGCCGTCGGCGATGCCGTACCTGTCGCCGTCGGCGGGGTTGATGGAGACCTCCAGTTCCGGCGCCCGGGCCAGCAGGCCCGATACCCGGCGGGTGATGGTTCCGCCGTGCCAGTGGTACAGGACGCGGCCGGTGTTGAGAATCAGGGGATACCGGCGGCTGGGGCGTTCGTCGGAGAAGGGGCCCTGCTCGTAGGCGATGAACCGGGCGCGGGGGCCCCGGGGGAAGGAGTCGGCGTACAGGTAGGGAGTGCCCGGGTGGTCGGGAGCAGGACAGGGCCATTGAATCCCGCCATCCTTTTCCAGGCGGTCGTAGCTGATGCCCGACAGAATGGGCGTCAGGCGGGCCATTTCGTCGAAGATTTGAGACGGGTGGCTGTAGGTGAACTGGTCCTCCAGGGGCAGGCCGAGCTTGCGACACATACGGCGGCCCAGGTCGCAGATTATCTCCCAGTCGGGGCGGCTTTGGCCCCGGGGTTCCACCGCCTTGCGGATGCGCTGCACCCGGCGCTCGCTGTTGGTGAAGGTACCGTCTTTCTCGGCAAAGCTGGTGGCGGGCAGGACCACGTCGGCAATCTGGGCGGTCTCATGCAGGAAGATGTCCTGCACCACCAGGAACTCCAGGCTGTTGAACAGTTCGGCGGCCTCGTTCAGGTCCGGTTCGCTGAGCAAGGGGTTTTCGCCGGTGATGTACATGGCCTTGACGCCAAAGTCCTCGGCGATGGACTGGACGATCTGGGTGATAACCAGGCCCCGGACCCCGGGCAGGGACACCCCGCCCCAGGCATCTTCAAATTTCTCCATCACCACCTGGCGGTAGCCCTGGTAGCCCGGCATGTTGTCGGGAATGCAGCCGGCATCGCCGCAGCCCTGGACGTTATTCTGACCCCGCAGGGGCGACACGCCTGAACCGGGACGACCCAGTTGTCCCGTAACCAGGGCCAGGTTCAGCAGGCCGTGGGCGTTGGGGGTGCCGTTGGTGTGCTGGGTGATGCCCATGCCCCAGATTAGGCAGGAACCGGCGTAGGGTTTGCCGTTCGCGCCGCCCACATGCCGGTCTGGAATTGGCGGCTGGGCGTATATCCGGGCCGCCCTGCGCAGGTCAGCCTCTGAGACGCCGGTGATTTCTTCCACCCATTCGGGATGGTAGTTCTCAACTACCCGCTTCCAGTCCTCAAAGCCCTCGGTGCGGTTGGCGACGAAATCTTCGTCCACCAGTCCTTCGTCCAGGATTACCCAGGCCATGCCGTTGAGCAGGGCCACGTCGGTGCCTGGGTAGGGGCGCAGCCACAGGTCGGCGTAGTCGCACATATCTATGCGGCGGGGGTTGATGACAATGAGCTTCCCCCCTCGTTCCACCACGGCCCGGCGCATCCTGGAGGCTGCCACCGGATGGTTGGAGGTGGGGTCGCAGCCAATGACCACCAGGCAGCCGGCGTCCTCGTAGTCGGTGTAGGAGTTGCTGGTTGCGCCGCTGCCCAGGGTGGCCAGCATGGCCTCCACCGACGGCGAGTGGCACAGGCGGGTGCAGTGGTCGATGTTGTTGGTCTGCATCAGCAGGCGGGCGAATTTCTGCTGGATGTAACCGTCCTCGTTGGTGGCTTTGGCCGAGCAGAGGGTACCGAAGTTATCGTCGCGGTAGTTGCACAACCGGTCGGCAATCAGGTCCAGGGCCTCGTCCCAGGTGGCTTCGCGGAACCCGCCGTCCTCCCGTATCAGCGGCGTGGTCAGCCGGTCGGGGTGGTGGACGAAGGAAGCGCCGAACCGGCCCTTGACGCACAGCATACCCACGCTGGAAAGGTTGTCCGGGTCGTCCTCCACCGCCACGATTTCATCGTCGCCGCTGACCTGCATCCTGATGCCACAGCCCACGCCGCAGTAGGGGCAGGTGGTGGAGACACTCTTTTCGACTGCTACCTCCGGTCCGTTGTCTTCCTGGACCGGCGACGGCGCCGGTTGAATGTCCAGGGACAGGGAGCGCGCAATTGTGGACCTGGCCTGGATGGCGCCGGTGGGACAGACGGACAGACACTGGCCGCAGGTGGTGCAGATGGACTCGGCCAGGGGCTTGTCCATAAATGTACCAATACGCCCGCTCTCTCCGGCGCCCAGGAAGTCGATGGCCCCGATGAATTGATGCTCTTCCTGGCAGGCGTTGACGCAGCGGGCGCAGAGGATGCAGGCCTCCATGCCGATGCTGAAGACAGGGTTGCTGGCGTCGGTTTCCCCGCGGGGACGAGGCTGCCAGCGGGACCCGTCAATGCCGTAATGCCGGGCGGCCCGGGTAAGCTGGCCGTACTCGCCCTCGCCTCGGATGGGAGATGGTACGGCCGGCTGGGCAGGGGAATTCGACGGGAGCATGGCCAGGGTAAGTTCCAGGACTCCGGAGCGGATGCGTTCCACCTCGGGAGTGTCGGTGCGGACCACCATGCCGTCAACGGCGGGAACGGAACAGGAGGCGGGAAAACCACGCATGCCCTCAACCTGTACCAGGCAGGTGCGGCAGGCGCCAATGGCCTTCATGTCCGGGTCCTTGCAAAGCTGGGACAGGTAGGTGTTGGAGGCATTGACGGCGTCGAGGACGGATGCGCCCGCCGGCACGTGGACTGTGTTGTTGTTGATGGTTATGGAGATGGACATTCCGACGGCACCCCCGCCCAATCTGCCCTCTGGTCTCGAAATGCGTAGCTTTCGCTGTTCCTTATTCTATCACCCGGACGTTTATGTTAGACAGGGTAAAGATTCGCGCCCAGGGTTCTCGCGTCAAGCGGCTAAAAGGGCTTTCTGTACCACCTCTGTAACTGCTCAGAGGAGACGGGTTTTCCCAGCCTGCCCAACCCGTCATACCGGGGGCTGCCACTCACCAACTCTGAACCCTTTGCCTTCTTCCTGCCAACCTTGACGCCATCCCCCGGCCTATAGAGAATAGGAACATCACAAACCACGGCGAAAAACTTCAAGGAGCTACCATGCCTAACTTTGTACGATGCTATACCGGCGCCGACGGCCAGTCTCACCTGGAAGACCTGAACCCGCCCTTCCAGTCTTTTGTTGATACGGAGGGGGCTTACGGTGAGGGAACGCCCATGGAGGGCGCCAACGGGATGACCATCCGCATTGCCCAGCCCGGCTATTTGCTGGAGTGGCACTGCGCTCCCCGCCGCCAGTACACAATAACCCTGGCCGGCAGGGCCGAGGTGGAGGTGGGCGACGGCACCAAGCGGGAGGTGGGTCCCGGGGACGTGCTGCTGGCGGAAGACCTGACGGGCCAGGGCCACATCACCCGGGTTATCAGCGATGAGCCCCGTTACTACATTGTGGTGGCGCTGGAAGACGAGTAGCAGACCGGGGACCGTGCCCAGCCAATGGCTGGCAGGGACCCATTTTCGTGCCTAGCTGACGCTGGATGTGCGGCCGGAGACCATTTCCCGCAGGCGGGGGATGAGTTCCCGGCCGTATTCTCGGGCATCGTTCAGCGGGTCGAAGCCCCGAATGATGAAGGTGGTGCAGCCGAGGTCGTAGTAGGCCAGCAGGGACTCGGCCACCTGTTGGGGGGTGCCCACCAGGCAGGTGGTACTGCCGGCGGCGCCACTGGCCGCAGCCACCGGCATCCACAGCCGCTCATCGTGAATGTCACCCTCGGCCGCGAATTTCAGTAACCTTCGAGACCCTTCCGATTGCAGGCGGGCCGGCTGGCCCGGCACAATAGTACCCCTGGTTGTCGCCCGTACCCTGGTCAGGATTTCCTCGGCCCGACTCCACGCCTGGTCTTCCGTTTCTCCCAGTATGGGCCGCACCGACAGGCTGAACCGGATGTCCCGGTCCACGCCCGCGGCCCGGCTGCGAATGTCCGCGACCCTCTCCCGTATGGCCGCCCTGGGCTCGCCCCAAAGGGCAAAAACGTCGGCGCGACGGCTACCCACGTCCAGGGCTATGTCCGACGCTCCACCGAAGAAGAGAGGCAGGTGGGGCCGCTGGCGACAATGGACCTGGCTGCTGGCCCCCTTCAGGCGGTAGAACTCGCCCTCGTAATCGAAGGGTTCGGAGGCAGTCCAGGTGCGGCGGAGAATGTCCATGTACTCGCTGGTACGACGGTACCGGGAGTCGTGATCCAGGAAATCGCCGTCCCGCTCCTGCTCCACGTCGCTGCCGCCGGATATGATGTGGAGGGCAATGCGGCCGCCGGTCAACTGGTCCAGGGTAGCGGCCTTGCGGGCCGCCAGGGTGGGCGCCACGAAGCCGGGCCGGTGGGCGATGAGATAGCCCAGACTGGTGGTGTGGGCGGCGGCATATCCGGCCACCTCGAAGCCGTCGGGAGTGCTGGAGGAGTAGCCGGTCAGCACCATGTCGAAGCCGGCGTCTTCGTGGACTCGGGCGAATTCCAGGATGTAGTCGCCGTCCACGCCGGCCGGCACCTCGGCGCCGGGGTTGATGCCCCCGCCAAAAACGCTGAGGGTCGCGCCGGAAGTGGCCGCCGCCTCGCGGGCGACGCCGATCATGCCGACGATTCGGACATGGTTGGGTGATTCAGTCATTGCCTGCCGGTAACTGGCCCAGGGCGAGTAGAGTGTCTGGCAGTATACACGAATGCGAGTCAGCTCACCTTACCGGCCGAAATTGACAAGCCGGGGCCCATTTCAATATTCTCAAGCCATAAGAGTGAGCAGGAGCAGACCATGACGATCGAGTCCATGCCCGCCTTCATAGAAGAAGCCAACGAGCTGTACAAAACAGATCCGGCGGGGGCGGTGGCGCTATTGTATGAGGGGACAAGAAAGCTCCGGGAAAAAATGCCTGACGCCAAGGAATCCATCAAGAAAGCGCGGGAACAAAGAAGCGAAAAAGACAGGAAGCTGATGTTGCTGGAGTCGGCGCATGGGTTGATGGAATACTTGCACGAAGATGCGGAAGGAGGTTTCTTCCCGGACTCGCTGGAATGGGCGGTTGATGTTGGTGTTGCCCAGGACATAGTACGCATGACAAGAGAATATGGCATCTGAACCGGACCTGGGGGCGATATACAGCAGCCTCTCCCAAGCCCGGCTGGAGTCAGCCGAGTTCTTGATGCGGCAACACCCTCAATGTCATACCAACAACGACCTGCGGTCGCTCATGGCCCGTTGCAGCATTGCGATGATGATATGGTCAGCCGCCGTCGATATCGGTTCTTCCCTTATGATTCAAGAAGATCGACGGATCCCTTCAGGCAACTCGAGGGAAATCACTTCATACATTACGCACACGATAGCTCCAAGATCTCCGACCTTAGAATTGCGTACACTGTGGGGCCGTCTTCTTCAGATGCACAACATTCAGCATCGTGCCGACCACGAGGTGGCAAGGTTTGTTGAGTCTTACACGAGTTGCCATGAAGCTTTCAGCATCATCAATCAGCTTCTGATTCCAGCCAATCGGCTGGCCGCGGCATCTTACGAATGGCTGGGGGAGTGGGCTAGAAGAGATATGGGGGAGTGGGACCCTGGGTGGAGTAGCCTCTAAAGAGGAGTCATCGGCGCTCGAGAAAGCTCATCCCCGAAGAAGTGGAGCAGACTGTTTACCGGCCCCCCTGCCATCTGGCCCAGGCCGCACAGGGAGGCGGCCCCCACTATCTCAGCCAGGTACCGCAGTTCCTCCACTTCGCTGGCTGAAAGGTTGCCCGACGCTGCACGGTCCAGGGCCGCGGCGATGCGGGGCGTACCCTCGCGACAGGGAGTGCATTTGCCGCAGGACTCGGCGGCGTTGTAGGCTGCCAGGCGGCGGGCCACGTCCAGGGCCGACACGGACGAGTCCATGACCATCACCCCACCGGCGCCCATGACCACGCCGGAGGGATGGAGCATGCCGGGCTTCAGTTCCAGGTCCAGTTCCGTGGGAGGCAGTACGCCGCTGGACGGGCCGCCAACGGCAACTAAACCGAGTTCCGCTCCGTCGGGGGGGCCGCCGCCGATGCCGTAGATTACCTGGCGCAGGGTGGTTCCCATGGGGACTTCTGCCAGGCCGGGTCGGCGTACGGACCCACTGAGGCAGATAAGCTTGGTGCCAGGGGCAGATTCCAGGCCCACCTGGCCGTAGCGGGCAGGGCCGCGCTGCAGGATGTAAGGCACGTTGGCCAGGGTTTCCACGTTGTTGATGACCGTGGGTTGGCGGAAAAGCCCCGATTCCACGGGGAAGGGCGGCCGGAGCCTGGGTTCACGCCGCCGGCCTTCTATGGTGTTGAGCAGGGTGGTCTCCTCGCCGCAGACGTAACCGCCCGCGCCCCGCCGGACCTCGATTTCGCAGGAAAAGCCGGAATCGAGGATGTTGTCGCCCACCAGGCCGCTGCTTCTTGCCTGTTCCAGGGCTGCTTCAGTTCTTTCCGCAGCAAGGTGAGCCTCGGCGTTGATGTAGAGGTAGCAGCGGGAAGCGCCGGTGGCGAAGGCGGCTATCAGCGATCCCTCCAGGAGGCGGTGGGGCAGTCCCTCCATGATGTGCCGGTCCTTGAACAGGCCCGGCTCACCCTCCTCGGCGTTGACCACCAGGACTCGGGGACCTGGAAAGTAACGGGCCCCCTGCCACTTGCGGGCCGGGGGAAAGTAGGCGCCGCCCCGTCCCTGCAGGCCCGATTCCAGCACGCGGTCGATGACGTCTTCAGATGAAGAAGACAGGGCATCAGCCAGGCTGGCATAGCCTCCGACGATTACGTAGTCGTCCACATCGGCAGGGTCAAGCTGGCCGCACCAGGACATTACCTGCAAGTGCTGGGGAGTGAAGAAATCCTCAAGGGCCCGGTCTGGCCGCAGCACGTCGCCGTGTCCCAGGGCCGCGACTATGGCCGGCACGTCGCTGACGTTTACATTGCTGTAGTGACGGGTGCGGCCATCGGGTTCGTTGACCACGACCTGGGGCGCGGCGAAACAGGCGCCGTCGCAACCGGTGGACACCAGGTAAGCCTCGTCATGAGATTCCAGGGCATCAGCGAGGCACTGGGCCACTTCCTCCGCGCCCACGGCCTGGCTGCACTGTCCAAGCTGAACCATCACCCGCGTTCTGCCGGACGCGACGCCCGCGCGCCGCTGACGAGCCCTGTTCCTCAATTCCGCGTAGGTCATGGGTCAGAGTTCCTCCAGATGGGAAAGGACCTGGTCAGCGCCGGCGCGGCCGAGCCAGGTCCCGTCAACCTCAGCCAGGGGAGCCAGGGGACAGCGATAGGCACAGGGAGTTTCTTCCAGGGCTGCCCGGCCGTTCCCGGTTGCCTCACCGGCCGCCACCCCCAGGGCCTGGGAAAGTTCCGCCAGCAGTTCCCGCCCGCCGCTGTGCCAGCAGCTAAGGCCGGCGCAGACGCGGACCAGGCGCTGGGTGGGGGCCTGAATGCGAAGCTCGGAGTAGCTGGTGGCGGCGCCGTAGACCACGCTGGCCGGTGTGCGCAGGTGCCAGGCCACGACCTGCAACGCCCACTCGGGCAGGTGCCCCAATTCTTCCTGGAGGAAGTGCAGGGCAGGCAACAGGTAGGTGCGTTGCGGGGGGAATTTCCGACGGAGAATTGGCCTGAGTTCTTCCCGTTCCATCAAACTTCCAGGATACCAGGGCCAGGACGAGCGCTATTCATCGGGTTCTGGAGGAGGGATTCGAAAAATAATACTTCCGTCCTCGTCGTGGGAATGGGACATAATGGACTGGTGAAGGTTCCTGATTTGATCTCGGGTCCTGGCGCCATCGGACCGAATCAGTTCCTCATTGTGCCGAATCATTTCTTCATGTCTGCGAAATCGCTCTTCTGCAAGGTTTTCACTCTGTCCGATGCGGTCGTGGATGCCCTCAATCTCAACGTGGATGCCCTGGAACCCGGCCTTCATTTCCTGGGGAAACCGGTTGGTGGCCTC